>NZ_JAOS01000019.1:0-562098 GCF_000523975.1 Mycobacterium sp. MAC_080597_8934
CGGGCTGGTCGGTCACCGCATCGCCTCCATCTACTCCGCGATCGTCGCCGCCGGACCCATCCCGACGGCCGTCTTCGGCTCGCTGCGGGAGCTGGTCGAGTGCGAGTCGCACTACGAATCCTCGGCCGACTACCGCGACGACGAGGCCTACTGGCTGGCGAACCTTCCGCCCGAAACCACCCGGCTGCCGGCCGCCCCGGCGCAGCGTGACCCGTGGCCGTCGGCGCCGGTGCCGCTGGACGCCGACGTCGTGCGCCGGGTGCGCCGGCTGTCGGAGGTCTGGGGCGTCTCGCAGACCTCGGTCATCACCGCGGCCTGCGCCCTGCTGGTGCGGGCCTGGGACGGCGACGGCTCCGGCGTCGTGCTCGACTTCCCGGTCAGCCGGCGGGTGCGCCCGGAGCTCAAGACGCTGCCCGGGATGGTCGCCGGGGTGGTGCCGCTGGTGTTGAGCCTGGCGCCGCAGTGCACGGTCGCCGCCTTCTGCCGGCACGTCGAGACCCGCATCGACGAGGCGATCCAGCACCAGCGATTCCCGGTGCACGCGCTGGAGCGCAAGGTCCGCGGCTTGGCCCGGCCGCCCGAACGGGTGAGCGTCAACTTCATCCCGTCGGCATTCACCCTGCCGTTCGGCGGCGTCACCGCGTCGGCGTCGTACACCAACTCCGGCCAGGCCGACGGGTTCGGGTTGATCTTCTCCAGCGACGGCGACGAGCTGTTCTTCAGCACGGCGGGTAGCTGGGCACCGTGGTCGGGGCTGGGCGCTGCCGAGTTGGCCGACCGGCTGCAAGGGGTGCTGACGGCGATGACCGCCGATCCCACCCGGCCGTTGCGGTCGCTGCAGCTGCTCGACCAGAGCGGGCGCGACCGACTCGATCTGTTCGGCCGCCGCGCCGCGCTGTCCGAGCCGCTGGCACCGGTGTCGGTGGTGGACCTGTTCGCGGCGCAGGTGGCCCGCACACCGGACGCGGTGGCGCTGACGTGCCGGGGCCGGTCGATGACGTACCGCGAGCTCGACCTGGCGGCCAACCGGCTGGCGCACGCGTTGATCGATCGTGGCGCCGGCCCGGGCGAGCTTGTGGCCCTGGTGTTTTCGCGCTCGGCTGAGGCGATCGTGGCGATTTTGGCGGTGCTGAAATCCGGTGCGGCGTACCTGCCGATCGACCCGGCACTGCCGGCGGCCCGCATCGAGTTCATGCTGGCCGACGCCGCCCCGATCGCCGCGGTCGGCACCGCGGCGCTGGCCGGCACGTTGGACGGGTTCGAGCTGCCGGTCATCGACGTCGACGATCCGGCGCTGGCCGGCCAACCCGGCACGGCACCGCCGACGCCGGCCCCGGACGACCTGGCCCACCTCATCTACACCTCGGGCACCACCGGCGTGCCGAAAGGTGTTGCGGTGACTCACCATAACGTTGCGCAGTTGTTCGACGACCTGCGCATCGGCATCGAGTTGTCGGCGCAGCAGGTGTGGACCCAATTCCATTCCTACGCTTTCGATTTCTCGGTGTGGGAGATCTGGGGTGCGCTGCTGCACGGCGGCCGCCTGGTGGTGGTGCCCGACGCGGTGACCCAAGCTCCCGACGAGTTGCACGCGCTGCTGGTCGACGAGGGCGTCACCGTGCTGACGCAGACCCCGTCGGCGGTCTCGACCCTGTCGCCGCACGGGCTGGACTCGGTGGCGCTGGTGGTCGGCGCCGAGCCGTGCCCGGCCGAGCTGGTGGATCGGTGGGCGCCGGACCGGGTGATGGTCAACGTCTACGGCCCCACCGAAACCACCATGTGGGCCTCCCACAGCGCGCCGCTGACCGCGGGATCCGGCGTGCCGCCCATCGGCTCGATGCCGTCAACCCCCACGCCCCCAATACCCCACTCCCACACCCACACCCGCCACGTACAACTCCCCGACCACACCCACCGGCACCGGACACAACCAGCCGTCCAACACAAAGAAGGCCGCCCCGCGCACAGGCCAGCCGATGGGCGGCACGCCGGATCCCGCGGTCAGCGGCGCGCTGTGGGAGGCCCACATGGTGGTTTCGGTGGGGCCGTAGACGTTGACCATCACCCGGTCCGGCGCCCACCGATCCACCAGCTCGGCCGGGCACGGCTCGGCGCCGACCACCAGCGCCACCGAGTCCAGCCCGTGCGGCGACAGGGTCGAGACCGCCGACGGGGTCTGCGTCAGCACGGTGACGCCCTCGTCGACCAGCAGCGCGTGCAACTCGTCGGGAGCTTGGGTCACCGCGTCGGGCACCACCACCAGGCGGCCGCCGTGCAGCAGCGCACCCCAGATCTCCCACACCGAGAAATCGAAAGCGTAGGAATGGAATTGGGTCCACACCTGCTGCGCCGACAACTCGATGCCGATGCGCAGGTCGTCGAACAACTGCGCAACGTTATGGTGAGTCACCGCAACACCTTTCGGCACGCCGGTGGTGCCCGAGGTGTAGATGAGGTGGGCCAGGTCGTCCGGGGCCGGCGTCGGCGGTGCCGTGCCGGGTTGGCCGGCCAGCGCCGGATCGTCGACGTCGATGACCGGCAGCTCGAACCCGTCCAACGTGCCGGCCAGCGCCGCGGTGCCGACCGCGGCGATCGGGGCGGCGTCGGCCAGCATGAACTCGATGCGGGCCGCCGGCAGTGCCGGGTCGATCGGCAGGTACGCCGCACCGGATTTCAGCACCGCCAAAATCGCCACGATCGCCTCAGCCGAGCGCGAAAACACCAGGGCCACAAGCTCGCCCGGGCCGGCGCCACGATCGATCAACGCGTGCGCCAGCCGGTTGGCCGCCAGGTCGAGCTCGCGGTACGTCATCGACCGGCCCCGGCACGTCAGCGCCACCGCGTCCGGTGTGCGGGCCACCTGCGCCGCGAACAGGTCCACCACCGACACCGGTGCCAGCGGCTCGGACAGCGCGGCGCGGCGGCCGAACAGATCGAGTCGGTCGCGCCCGCTCTGGTCGAGCAGCTGCAGCGACCGCAACGGCCGGGTGGGATCGGCGGTCATCGCCGTCAGCACCCCTTGCAGCCGGTCGGCCAACTCGGCAGCGCCCAGCCCCGACCACGGTGCCCAGCTACCCGCCGTGCTGAAGAACAGCTCGTCGCCGTCGCTGGAGAAGATCAACCCGAACCCGTCGGCCTGGCCGGAGTTGGTGTACGACGCCGACGCGGTGACGCCGCCGAACGGCAGGGTGAATGCCGACGGGATGAAGTTGACGCTCACCCGTTCGGGCGGCCGGGCCAAGCCGCGGACCTTGCGCTCCAGCGCGTGCACCGGGAATCGCTGGTGCTGGATCGCCTCGTCGATGCGGGTCTCGACGTGCCGGCAGAAGGCGGCGACCGTGCACTGCGGCGCCAGGCTCAACACCAGCGGCACCACCCCGGCGACCATCCCGGGCAGCGTCTTGAGCTCCGGGCGCACCCGCCGGCTGACCGGGAAGTCGAGCACGACGCCGGAGCCGTCGCCGTCCCAGGCCCGCACCAGCAGGGCGCAGGCCGCGGTGATGACCGAGGTCTGCGAGACGCCCCAGACCTCCGACAGCCGGCGCACCCGGCGCACGACGTCGGCGTCCAGCGGCACCGGCGCCGACGGCCACGGGTCACGCTGCGCCGGGGCGGCCGGCAGCCGGGTGGTTTCGGGCGGAAGGTTCGCCAGCCAGTAGGCCTCGTCGTCGCGGTAGTCGGCCGAGGATTCGTAGTGCGACTCGCACTCGACCAGCTCCCGCAGCGAGCCGAAGACGGCCGTCGGGATGGGTCCGGCGGCGACGATCGCGGAGTAGATGGAGGCGATGCGGTGACCGACCAGCCCGACGCCGGTGCCGTCGATGACGATGTGGTGGCAGCAGGCGAACAAGTAGAACTGGTCCCGCCGGGTCGCAAAGAGGGCGAACCGGAACAACGGCCCGGACAGCGGCATCGGCGTGCGCTGGATCGCCAGCGCCCGGCGGCGGGCCTCGGCCACCGGGTCGTCCAGGCCGCTCAGGTCGTCGAAGGTCAGCTCGACGTCCGGATGCTCGATCGCCCGCTGGTAGACCGCGCCGTCCACCTCGAAGAACGCGACACGGGCGGGTTCAGCCTCCTGCACCGCCTGCCGGATCGCCCAGTGCAACGCGTCGCGCTCGACGCGGCCGTCGATGCGCACGAACAGGCCGAGCTGCCACTCGGTGCTGGAGTGACCCGTTGCCTGCGCAAGCCAGATGTCTAGCTGTCCGCGCGTAAGCGGAAGTGCTTGAGCATCAAGCTCCATCCATCTCCCCAACCACAGGGTCTGCCTTTCAACCCCCCGGTTGATGAAGCCGCTCGAGCAAGTGTTCTCTACCCGGTGCGGCCCCGGCGCGCGGCGCGATCCGCTCTGCCGTGCTCCACCCGGCGACCGGCTGGAGCGCCGGCAAAGACGGACCGCAACCGTGGCTGCCCTCGTGGTGGACCGAGGCGGCGAAGCCGGCGGCTGTCGCCACCGAATGCTTGGCGCTCACCGACTCCCAAGGCCTCGTAGTCAACACGAGTGCAACAGTTGGGAAGGCTAGTAGACGACAACCCCGCTGGTCCAGAGTTATTCAAACTTAATGTCCTGTGAATTGGCCAACTCAGTAGATTCGCCACCAGTATTTAGGTCGTATACGTACTTCAGGTACTGCCGAAACGCGTTCCAATGCCATACAGTATGGATTGGTGATGGGGGTATGCGGCCGCGGACCGGGCATCGGGCGTTATTGCCCCGTGATAGGCAGGGGGGTCTCCGTGCAAGGCGACGGGACACGCGCATGCTCCGGCGACGGCGCAGTCCGCGGGGACCAGGCCGTCGCCGGAGTTCTCGGAGGGTTAGAGCAAACCGAGCAGTTGCAGGTCGGTGACGTACTTGACGATCACCGGCGCGCTGATGTGCGGGATGTCATTGTCGGAGCCGACTTTGGCTTCCTGCACCGCGGCCCGGAACCGGTCGGTCGGCGCGAAGGCGCCGCGGGCCGGCTCGGCGAGCTGCAGGTTCTTCGGGTCGCGCAGCAGCAACAGCAACATCTGCAGCACCGAGTTCTGCCGCTGCCGTTCCGGCAGCCCGCGCAGACCGGTTTCGAAGCGTTGCAGCCACTCGCCGAAGTCGTCGACCCGCTCGATCGGGTAGCCCGCCTCGATCAGCCAGTCGACGTACTCGTCGAGCCCGATCCCGTCGTCGTGCGGGTTCATCACGTGGTAGGTCTCGAACCCGTCCATCACCTGGGCGCCGAGCTTGGCGATCGCCTCGGCGACGAACTCGACGGGCAGGGCGTCGAAGTGCGAGCGCTGCCGGTTGCCGTCGGCGTCGAGCCGGTAGAACGACTTGGGCGCGGTGCCGGTGGCCACGATGCTCAGGATCATCCGGGTGAAGATGTCCGTCACGTTGAGCTGGCCGGCGTAGCTGGTGTCGGCCAGGATCATGTCGGAGCGGAACACCGAGACCGGCAGCCCGCACAGGTCGTGGGCCTCGCGCAGCAACACCTCGCCGGCCCACTTGCTGTTGCCGTACCCGTTGGCGTAGCTGCCGTCGATGACGCGGGTGGCGCTGATGACCCGGATGTCGGCGTCCTCGGTGAACGCCGACGGCTCGATCTGGCGTCCCACGTCCGACGTCGACACGTACGCGAACGGCTTCTTCCTCGTGGTCAGCGCCAGCCGGATCAGCTCGGCCGTGCCGCCCACGTTGGGGGTGAACAGCTCGCTGTAGGGCAGCACGCCGTTGACCACGGCCGCGGAGTCGACGATCAGGTCGACGGTGTCGGCCAGCTGCTGCCAGGTCTGCTCGTCCAGACCGAGGTTGGCCTGGCCCTTGTCGCCGGCCACCACCTGCAGGTGTTCCTCGGCCAGTTCCTGGAAGTGCCGCAACAGCTCCGGGTCGCCGGTGTTGAAGGTCTTCTCCAGCCGGCCCCAGGCCTCCTCGTCGGAGCGGGCCCGCACCAGGCAGATCAGCTTGCCGTCGACCTGCTCCAGCTGCTCGAGCCATTCCAGCACCAGGTAGCGGCCCAAAAAGCCGGTCGCCCCGGTCAGCAGGACGGTACGCACCTCGGGGCTGGGACCGGGCAGCGTCGGCGCGGTCGACAGCGTCGTCGCGTCGAGGAACTTGTCCAGGGTCAGGTCCCGGGCGTACACCTCCTTGGCGTCGGCGCCGTGCACCGCCGCGAAGCCGGGGCCCGCGGCGTTCTCGGCGTCGGCGCCGCTGGTGATCCGCTGGCTCAGCGCCCGCACCGACTGCGAGTCGAACAGGGTGCGCACCGACAGCGCGCCGTCGACGGCGGTGTTGATCTCGGCGATCACCCGCATCGCGGACAGCGAGTCGCCGCCCAGCTCGAAGAAGGAGTCGTCGATCGAGACCCGCTCCATCCCGAGCACCCGGGCGAAGATGCCGGCCACGGTCTCCTCGGTCGGATTCGTCGGGGCGATGTATTCGCCGCCCCGCTTCCGGTACTCGGGGGCGGGCAGGGCGCGCTTGTCCAGCTTGCCGTTGACGGTCAGCGGCAGCGCGTCCAGCACCACCACCGCCGCCGGCACCATGTAGGCGGGCAGCCGCTCGGCCAACTGGATGCGGATGCCGACCGGGTCGGCGGTGCCGGTGATGTAGCCGACGAGGCGCTTGTCGCCGGGCCGGTCCTCGCGGGCGATCACCGCCGCCTGCTCCACGCCGTCCAGGCCGGCCAGCGCCGCCTGCACCTCGCCGAGCTCGATGCGGTAGCCGCGCAGCTTGACCTGTTCGTCGGCGCGGCCCAGGTATTCGAGCTGACCGTCCTGGTTCCACCGGACCAGGTCGCCGGTGCGGTACATCCGCGCGCCGGGGCCGCCGAAGGGGCAGGCCACGAACCGCGACGCCGTCAAGCCCGATCGGCGCGCGTACCCGGTGGCCACGCCGTGACCGGCGATGTACAGCTCGCCGACCACACCCGGGGGTGCCGGGCGCAGCCACCGGTCCAGCACGAACAGCGCGGCGCGCGGCACCGGCGACCCGATCGGCGCCGACCCGGTGCCGGGCTGCAGCGGCGTGCTCATCGCGGCGTACACCGTCGCCTCGGTCGGGCCGTAGGCGTTGATCATCACCCGGCCCGGCGCCCACCGGTCCACGATCTCGACCGGGCAGGCCTCACCGGCGACGACCAGCGCCGTCGAGTCCAGGCCCTCCGGCGAGAGCATGCCCACCGCCGACGGGGTCTGGCTGAGCACGGTGACGCCCTCGGCGACCAACAGGTCGTGCAACTCGTCCGGGGAGGCGGCGACCGACTCGGGCACCACCACCAGGCGCCCGCCGTGCAGCAGCGCACCCCAGATCTCGTGCACCGACACGTCGAACACCAGCGAGTGCCACTGCGCCCACACCCCGCCCTCGGGCAGGTCGGCGTGCAGCGACTCCACCAGCTGGGCGACGTTGTCGTGGCTGACCGCCACCCCCTTGGGCACGCCGGTGGTGCCCGAGGTGTAGATCAGGTAGGCAATGTTGTCCGACGACGGGACGGGCAGCGCGGCGCTGGGCTGGCCGTCCAGCGCGGGGTCGTCGACGTCGACGACCGACGGCTTGCAGCCGTCCAGCCGCGACCGCAGCGCGGCCGTGGTGACCACGGCGACCGGCTCGGCGTCGCCGAGCAGGAACTCGATGCGCGCGGCGGGCAGCGCCGGGTCGATCGGCAGGTACGCCGCCCCGGTCTTGAGCACCGCCAGGATGGACACGATCGCCTCGGCCGAGCGGGAGAACAGCAGCGCCACGCACTCGCCCGGGCCGGCGCCCTCCTCGATCAGCAAGTGCGCCAACCGGTTTGACGCCTCGTCGAGTTCCCGATAGCTCATCGAGCGACCCTGGAAGGTCAGCGCCGCCGCGTCCGGGGTGCGGGCCACCTGCGCGGCGAACAGCGCCGGGATCGAGGTGCCGGTGGCCGGCTGGCTCAGCACCGGCCGGTTGCCCCACGCGTCGAGCAGCTCGTGCTCGGCCTCGTCCATCACCTCCAGCGATGTCAGCCGTCGAGTCGGGTCGGCCGTCATCTCCGACAGCACCCGCTGGAACCGCTCGGTCAGCTTCTCGATGCCGGCCGCGTCGAACACGTCGGTGTCGAATTCGACGCGCAGGCCGAGCTCGCGACCCGGCAGCGCCATCACCGACAGCGGGTAGTGGTTGTACTCGCGGTTGGTGACATCGGTGATGGCCAACTCGTGGAATCCCAGCGGCACGCTGGTGTCGATCGGATAGTTCTCGTACAGAAACAGGGTGTCGAACAGCGCGTCGTGCCCGGTCACCCGGTGGATCTCGCTGAGCGCCAGGTGCTCGTGTTCCAGGGTGTCGTTGTGGTGCTGCTGCAGCTGGTCCAGCAGGTCGGCGACGGTGGTTTCGGCGTGGGTGTTGGCCCGCACCGGCACGGTGTTGATCAGCAGGCCCACCATGGACTCGGCGCCGGCCAGGTCGGCCGGCCGGCCCGACACCGCGGTGCCGAACGCCACGTCATGCTGACCGGTCAGTCGCATCAGCAGCTGCGCCCAGCCGGCCTGCAGCACCGTGTTGACGGTGGTGTGGCAGGCGCGGGCCAGCTCGCCCAGCGCGCGGGTGGTCTCGGCGGACAGCCGGTAGGACTCCACGGCGCGCCGGCCGAGCCGCATCCGGCCGGCCGGGCCCACCAGGGTGGGCGTGTCGAATCCGTCCAGCACCTGACGCCAGGCCGCCTGCGCCGCGCTGCGGTCCTGGCCGGCCAGCCAGGTCAGGTAGCTGCGGTAGGTGGCGGGCGCGGGCAGCTGGTCGCCGTAGTAGATGGCCAGGATCTCGCGCAGCAGGATGGGCAGCGACCAGCCGTCCATCACGATGTGGTGGTTGGTCAGCACGAACCGGTGCCGGTTGTCCGCGGTGCGGATCAGCGCGGCCCGGAACGCCGGCCGGTTGGCCAGGTCGCTGACGGCGGCGCGTTCGGCGGCGCACAGCTCCTCCACCTTTTGTTCCGGGTCGACGTCTTCGGGGCCCAGCTGGATGTACCGCCAGGCCATCACCGGGTCGGCCGGGACGACCTGCACGGGTTCGCCGTACTGCGGGCAGAACCGGGCGGCCAGGTTGGGGTGGCGGTTGACGACGGTGTGCACGGCGTCGTGCAGGCGGTGCGAATCCAGGGCGCCGGTCACCGTGATGCCCAGCTGCACCGCGTAGACGTCGTCGCCCGGGTCCTGGGCGAAGCTGGCGTGGAAGAGCAGACCCTGCTGCAGCGGGGTCAGCGGCAGGATGTCGGCGATCTGGTGCTGCTTGCTCAGCTCGTCGATCTGGCGCTGGTTCAGCCGCGCGGGCAGGATGTCGGACGGGGTCAGCCCGCCGCCGCCGGCCCGCACGTGCGCGCAGATCCCGGCCAGCGCCTCGAACCACAGCTGGCTCAACCGGCTGATCTGGTCGCGGTCCACCGCCGAGGGCGCCCACGTCCAGTTGGCGTGCAGGTGCGGGCCGTCCTCGGTGTCCATGGTGCCGGCGTTGAGGTCCACGGTGTGCATCAGCGGCATCGCCACCGCGGCGGCCGCGCCGCTCAGCGACAGGCTGTCCGGGCTCAGCCGCCACAGCTCGCCGGGCAGGTCCGCGGCCGCGCCCAGCCGGCCCAGGTAGTTGAACCCGATGACCGGGTCGGACCCGCCGAGGTCGACGTCCGGGTTGAGGTAGCGCAGCAGCCCGTAGGTCAGGCCGTCGGGCAGGGCGCGCAGCTGCTCCTTGGCGGCCTTGACCGCCGCGCCCAGCGCGTCGTCGCCGGCCACCACGCTGGCCCAGTCCAGGCCGTCGATCGCCAGCGCCACCGGGTATTTGGTGGTGAACCAACCCACGGTGCGCGACAGGTCCACGTGCGGGCCCAGCTCCTCGTGGCGCCCGTGGCCCTCGACGTCGATGCCGATCGGGGTGCCGGCGCCGACGACCTGCGTCCAGGCCATCGCGAAGGCGATCAGCAGGATGTCCTGCACGCCGGCGTGGAACGCGGCGGGCACCTCGCCCAGCAGCAGCCGGGTGGTGTCGACGTCCAGCGAGACCGACAGCTGCTCGGCGCTCTGGTAGGTGTCCACCTCGGGCTGTACCGCCGGCAGCACGGCCGGGGTGGCCACCACCTCGCGCCAGGCGTCGGCCTGCTCGACCACCGCCGGGGTCAGCGCGTGTTCGGCCAGCAGCGACGACCACCGGGCGAACGAGGTGCCGCCGGCCGGCAGTGCCACCGGCTGGCCGCTGTGGTGTTGCGCCCAGGCGATGTTGAGGTCCTCGATCAGGGTCCGCCAGGACACCCCGTCGACGGCCACGTGGTGGATGATCAACGCCAATTGGCTTGTCTCACTTGCCCATACCGCGCTCACCATGACGCCGGCGCCCGGGTTCAGCCGGGACCGTGCCGCGACGAGCACCGCGTCGGACAGGGTGTCGACCGACTGCAGGCAGTCGGCGGCGCGCACCGAGCCCGGCTCGGGCGCCTGCAGGTTCCAGCCGCCGGCGCCGTCGTCCTCGACCCGCAGCCGCAGCATCGGGTGGCGGTCCAGCAGCGCCTGCAGCACCACCGCGACGTCGTCGGCGGTGACGCCCGACGGCGCGGCCAGCACCATGGTCTGGTTGAAGTCGTCGATCGGGCCCTGCACGGTTTGCAGCCAGCGCATGATCGGGGTGGCCTGCACCGGCCCGATGCCCTCGTCGACCACCTGCTCCTCGTCGGCGCCGTCGCTGGCCACCCGGGCCAGCCGGGCCACCGTCTGCTCGACGAACACGTCGCGCGGCCGGCAGATCACCCCCGCCGCCCGGGCGCGGGCGACCACCTGCATGGACAGGATGCTGTCGCCGCCCAGGTCGAAGAAGGAGTCGTCGACACCGACCCGCTCCACGCCGAGGACCTGGGCGTAGATGTCGGCCAGGATCTCCTCGGTGTGGTTGGACGGGGCGCGGTACTGGCCGGCGCGCTTGTGGTATTCCGGCGCGGGCAGGGCGCGCTTGTCCAGCTTGCCGTTGACGGTCAACGGCAGCGACTCGAGCACCACCACCGCGGCCGGGACCATGTAGGCGGGCAGCCGCTTGCCCAGCTGGGTGCGCAGCTCGGCCGGGTCGGCGGTGCCGGTGATGTAGCCGACCAGGCGCTTGTCGCCGGGGCGGTCCTCGCGGGCGATGACAGCGGCCTGGTCCACGCCGTCGAGCGCGGCCAGGGCGGACTGGATCTCGCCGAGTTCGATGCGGTAGCCGCGGATCTTGACCTGTTCGTCGGCGCGGCCGAGGTATTGCAGTTGCCCGTCGGCGCCCCACCGGACCAGGTCACCGGTGCGGTACATCCGCGCGCCCGGCCCGCCGAACGGGCAGGCCACGAACCGCGAGGCGGTCAGGCCCGCCCGGCGTGCGTATCCGGTGGCGACGCCGCGGCCGGCGATGTACAGCTCGCCGACCACGCCCTCGGGCGCGGGCCGCAACCACTTGTCGAGCACGAACAGCGCCGCGCCGGGAACCGGCGAGCCGATCGGCGGGGCGCCGGACTCCGCGGTCAGCGGGGCGCTCATCGCGGCGTACACGGTGGCCTCGGTCGGGCCGTAGGCGTTGATCATCACCCGGCCCGGCGCCCACCGGTCGACCACCTCGGCCGGGCAGGCCTCACCGGCGACGACCAGCGCCGTCGAGTCCAGGCCCTCCGGCGAGAGCATGCCCACCGCCGACGGGGTCTGGCTGAGCACGGTGACGCCCTCGGCCACCAGCAGGTCGTGCAGGTCATCGGGCGAACCGGCCACCGATTCGGGCACCACCACCAGGCGCCCGCCGTGCAGCAGCGCACCCCAGGTCTCCCACACCGAGACGTCGAAGACCAGCGAGTGCCACTGCGACCACACCTGTCCCGGGCCCGACGGCAGCTTGGGGTGCAGGGTCTTCAGGAACTCGGTCACGTTGCGGTGGGTGACCGCCACGCCCTTGGGGGTGCCGGTGGTGCCCGAGGTGTAGATCATGTAGGCGATGTCGTCGGGCGACGGCCCGGGCAGCGCGCTGCTGGGCTGGGTGCGCTCGATCTCCGCGGCGGCCTCGTCGACGTCGATCACCGGCAGGTCGAAGCCCTCCAGCCGGTCGCGCAGGCCGGCGGTGGTGACGGCGGCGATCGGGGTGGCGTCGCCGAGCATGAATTCCATCCGCGCCGCGGGCAGCGCCGGGTCGATCGGCAGGTAGGCCGCGCCGGTCTTGAGCACCGCCAGGATCGACACGATCGCCTCGTCGGACCGGGAGAACAGCAAAGCCACGCACTCGCCGGGGGCCGCGCCCTGCTCGGCCAGCAGGTGCGCCAGCCGGTTCGACGCCTCGTCGAGCTCGCGGTACGTCAT
The DNA here is from genome assembly GCF_000523975.1 of Mycobacterium sp. MAC_080597_8934. Classification (NCBI taxonomy): domain Bacteria; kingdom Bacillati; phylum Actinomycetota; class Actinomycetes; order Mycobacteriales; family Mycobacteriaceae; genus Mycobacterium; species Mycobacterium sp. MAC_080597_8934. The sequence continues at coordinate 12,283 of NZ_JAOS01000019.1, forward strand.
CGAGCGACCCTCGAAGGACAGCGCCACGGCCTCCGCGGAGCGCGCCACCTGGGCCGCGAACATCCCCGGGATCGACGCCGGAGCCTTGACCGGCTTGGTCAGGATCGCCCGGTTACCCCACTCGTCCAGCCGGTCGTGCTCGCCGCCATCCAGCAGATCGATCGACAACAATCGCCGTCCCGCACCGACGGTCATGACTGTTCCTCCAAGTCCACGGTCATGGCTTCCAGCACGCGCCGGAATCGTTCGATCAGCTTTTCGATCCTTGCCTCGCCGAACACGTCGGTATCGAACTCGACGCGAAGACCGATCTCATGGCCCGGCACGGCTTGCACCGAAAGTGGATAGTGGTTGTATTCCCGGTTCGTAAATCCAGTAATAGTTAACTCGTCCACAGCCGATAGCGCGGCAGTATCGATGGGATAGTTCTCGTACACGAACATTGTGTCGAAAATCTGGTCGTGCCCCGTTACACGATGGATATCGTTCAGCGCCAGGTGCTGATGCTCCAGCGTGTGGGTGTAAGCCCGTTGTAGCTGGTCAAGCAGGTCGGCGATGGTGGTTTCGGCGCCGATCGTGGCGCGCACCGGCACGGTGTTGATCAGCAGGCCCACCATCGACTCGGATCCGGCCAATTCGGTCGGACGGCCCGACACCGCGGTGCCGAACACCACGTCGTGCTGCCCGGTCAGCCACATCAGCAGCTGCGCCCAGGCCGCCTGCAGCACCGTGCTCACGGTGGTGCGGCAGGAGCGGGCCAGCTCGCCGAGCAGCCTGCTGGTGTCGGCGGGAACGTGGAACTCGGCCACGCCGCGCGGCCCGAGGGCCATCCGGCCCGACGGGCCCACCAGGGTGGGGGTGTCGAAACCGGCCAGCACCTCGCGCCAGGCCGCCTGCGCCGCGGCCCGGTCCTGCGCCGACAGCCAGGTGATGAAGTTGCGGTAAGGCACCGGCGCGGGCAGCCGCACCCCGAAATAGGCGGCGAAGATCTCTTGCAGCAGCAGCGGCTTGGACCAGCCGTCCAGCACGATGTGGTGGTTGGTGAGCACGAACCGGTAGGCGTCCTCCGCGGTGCGGATCAGCGCGCCCCGGAACGGCGGCTGGGCCAGGTCGCCGACGGCGACGCGTTCGGCCGACGACAGCCGCTCCACCTGCTCGTCGAGGTCGGCGCCGGCGTCCAGCTCGACGTACTGCCAGGCCAGCTCGGGCTCGGCGGACAGAATCTGAACCGGCTCGCCGAAGTCCTCGCTGAAGTGGGCCACCACGTTGGGGTGCCGGGTGATGACGGTCCGCACCGCCTCGCGCAGCCGGTCGGGGTCGACGGCGCCGGTCACGGAGATGTCCAGCTGGACGGCGTAGAGGTCTTCGGGTTCCTGGCTGCCCTGCGCGGTGCCGGCGTGGAACAGCAGCCCCTGTTGCAGCGGGGTCAGCGGCAACACGTCGGCGACCCGGTACCGCTGAGCCAGCTCGTCGAGGTCCCGCTGGGTCAGCCGGGCGGCGGCGACGTCCGAGGGCGTCAGCCCGCCGCCGCCGGCCCGCACGTGCGTGCAGATGCCGGCCAGGGCGTCGAACCACAGCTCGGAAAGCCGGCCGATCTGCTTGTCGTCCAGCGCGGAGCGGGCCCACGTCCAGTTGGCCTGCAGGTGCGGGCCGTCCTCGGTGTCCATGGTGCCGGCGTTGAGCTCCACGGTGTGCGGCAGCGGCAGCTCCACCGCCCCGGCCGCGCCGGCCAGCGCGAAGCTGTCCGGGCTCAGCCGCCACAGCTCGGGTGAGAGCTCGGCGGCCCCGCCGCCGAGCCGGCCCAGGTAGTTGAACGCGATCGCCGGATCCGAAACATCCAGCCCCGCTTGGGGATTCAGGTAGCGCAGCAACCCGTAGGTCAGGCCGTCGGGCAGGGCCCGCAGTTGCTCCTTGGCCTCCTTGACCACCGCGCCCAACGCCTCGTCGCCGCCGACCACCTGACCCCAGGACAGCCCGCCGAGGCGCAGCGCCACCGGGTACTTGGCCGTGAACCAGCCCACCGTACGGGACAGGTCGACCTGCGGGCCCAGCTCCTCGCTGCGGCCGTGGCCCTCCACGTCGATGCCGATCGGCGCGCCGGTGCCGATGAACTGTGTCCAGGCCAGCCCGAACGCGATCAGCAGAATGTCTTGCACCCCGGCGTGAAACGCCGCGGGCACCTCGCCCAGCAGCAGCCGGGTGGTCTCCACGTCCAGCGACGCCGACAACTGCCCGGCCGTCGCGTAGGTGTCCCCGGGTTGCGCCCCGGGCAGCACCGCCGGGACGGCGGCCACCTGCCGCCAGTCCTCGGCGCGCTCGACCACCTCGGGCCGGCGGGCGTGGTCCTCGAGCAGCGCCGACCAGCGGGCGAACGACATGCCGCCGGTCGGCAGGGCCACCGGCTGGCCGCTGTGGTGTTGCGCCCAGGCGATGTTGAGGTCCTCGATCAGGGTCCGCCAGGACACCCCGTCGACCGCCAGGTGGTGGATGATCAACGCCAATTGGCTTGTCTCGCTTGCCCATACGGCGCGCACCAGGATGCCGTCGGCGAGGTTCAGCCGCGACCGGGCGTCAACCAGCGCCGCCGGCGACAACGCGTCCACGGTCTCCAGGCAGTCGGCGGCCTGCACCGAGCCGGCCTCGGGCACCTCCAGCGACCAGCCGCCGGCGCCGTCGTCCTCGACCCGCAGCCGCAGCATCGCGTGCCGGTCCAGCAGCGCCTGCAGCACCGCGGCCACGTCGTCGGGGGTGACGCCGGCGGGGGCGGCCAGCACCATGGTCTGGTTGAACTGCTCGACCGGGCCGTCCATGTTCTGCAGCCAGCGCATGATCGGGGTGGCCACCACCCGGCCGGTGCCCTCGTCGACGACGTCGTCGTCGCCGGTGGCGACGGTGGCGACCCGGGCCAGCCGGGCCACCGTCTGCTCGGTGAAGACGTCGCGGGGCCGGCAGATCACGCCGGCGGCCCGGGCGCGGGCCACCACCTGCATGGACAGGATGCTGTCGCCGCCCAGGTCGAAGAACGAGTCGTCCACCCCGACCCGCTCCACGCCCAGCACCTGGGCATAGATGTCGGCCAGGATCTCCTCGATCGCGGTCACCGGGGCGCGGTACCGGTCGACGTCGGAGTATTCGGGCGCGGGCAGGGCCCGGGTGTCCAGCTTGCCGTTGACGGTCAGCGGCAGCGCGTCGAGCACCACCACCGCCGAGGGCACCATGTAGCCGGGCAGCCGCTCGCCCAGCTGCGCGCGGACCTCGGCCGGGTCGGCGGTGCCGGTGATGTAGCCGACCAGGCGCTTGTCGCCGGGCCGGTCCTCGCGGGCGATCACGGCGGCGTGCTCGACGCCGTCCAAACCGGCCAGGGCGGCCTGGATCTCGCCGAGCTCGATGCGGTAACCGCGGATCTTGACCTGCGCGTCGGCGCGGCCCATGTACTGCAGCTGCCCGTCGGCGCCCCAGCGCACCAGGTCGCCGGTGCGGTACATCCGCGCGCCGGGCCCGCCGAACGGGCACGCCACGAAGCGGGTGGCGGACAGGCCGGGCCTGCCGACGTAGCCGGTGGCCAGGCCGCCACCGGCCACGTAGAGCTCGCCGACCACACCGACCGGGACCGGGCGCAACCACCCGTCCAACACAAAGAAGGCCAGATTGGCCAGCGGCACGCCGATCGGGCTGTCGCTGCTATCCACATCGGCATCGACGATCTCCCGGAACGACGCATGCACCGTCGTCTCGGTAATGCCATACATATTGATCATCCGCGGCAACCCCGGATGATGATGCAGCCACGTCGCCAACCGATGCGGTTCCAGCGCCTCACCGCCGAACACCACCGTCTGCAACTTCAACTGCTGACCCAACTCCGGGGCCAACGCATCAGCACTCTGCAACGCATAAAACGCCGACGGCGTCTGACTCAACACACTGACCTGCTCACGAACCAACAACGCGTGCAAGTCTTCGGCCGAGCGCACCACCGCGTCCGGCACCACGACCAGGCGGCCGCCGTAGAGCAGCGAGCCGAAGACCTCCCACACCGAGAAGTCAAACGCCAGGGAGTGACACTGCGTCCACACCTGGCCCAACCCCAGCTGAGCGTCGAGTGTCTCCAGCAGCAACGTCACGTTGCGGTGTGGGATGGCCACGCCCTTGGGGGTTCCGGTGGTGCCCGACGTGTAGATGATGTAGGCGATGTTGTCGGCGGCCGGGACGGGCAGGCCGGTGGCGGGCTGCTCGGCGACGGCGGGGTCGTCGAAATCGATGATCTGGCCGGTGAACCCGTCCAGCCGGTCGCGCACCTCCGCCGTGGTGACCGCGGCGACGGGTGCGGAGTCAGCGAGCACGAACTGCAGCCGGGCCGCCGGCACGCCGGGGTCGATCGGCACGTAGGCGGCGCCGGTCTTGAGCACCGCGAAGATCGCCACCACTGCCTCGGCCGAGCGCGGAATGACCACCGCCACCCGCTGACCTGGGCCCGCGCCCTGCCCGGAAAGCAAGTGCGCCAACCGATTTGCCGACTCCTCGACCTCGCGGTAGGTGAACGACCGCTCGCCGCAGGTGATCGCCACCGCGTCGGCGGCGCGGGCAACCTGCGCGGCGAACAGCGCCGGGATCGAGGCCTGCGCGGCGGGCCGCCGGGTCAGCACCGCCCGGTTGCCCCAGGCGTCGAGCCGCTCATGCTCGGCGGCGTCGAGCAGGTCGATCGCCGACAGCCGCTGCCCGGGATCGGTGGTCATGGCCGCCAGCACCTGGCGCAGCCGCTCGATCAGGGTTTCGATGCCGGCCTCGTCGAACACCTCGGTGTCGTACTCGACCCGCAGGCTCAGTTCGTGGCCCGGGGTGGCCACCACCGACAGCGGGTAGTGGTTGAATTCGCGGCTGCTGAACTCGGTGACGGCCAGCTCGTGCACGTCGAGCAGCGCGCTGGCGTCGATCGGGTAGTTCTCGTAGAGGAACAGGGTGTCGAACAGTTGGTCGTGCCCGGTGACGCGGTGAATTTCGTTGAGCGCCAAGTGTTCATGCTCGAGCGTGTCGGCGTGCGCGCGTTGCAGCTGCTCGAGCAGGTCGACGACGGTGGTCGCGGCGGCGATGTCGGCGCGCACCGGCACGGTGTTGATCAACAAGCCGACCATGGCGTCGGCGCCGGGCAGCTCGGTGGGCCGGCCGGAGACGGCGGTGCCGAAGGCGACGTCGTGCTGGCCGGTCAGCCAGGTGAGCAGCTGCGCCCAGGCGCCCTGCAGGACGGTGCTGACGGTGGTGCGGCTGGAGCGGGCCAGCTCGCCGAGCGCCTTGGTGGTGTCGGCCGAAACCGTATAGGTGGCAACGGCGCGCCGCCCGATCTTGCCCGGCGGGGCCACCAGGGTCGGGGTCTCGAACCCGGCCAGGGCCTCGCGCCACGCGTCCTGGGCGGCGGCCCGGTCCTGGGCGGACAGCCACATCAGGTAGCTGCGGTACGACGGCGGCGCGGGCAGCCGCTGGCCGTAGTAGCCGGCGAACACCTCTTGGAGAAGCACGGGCAGCGACCAGCCGTCGATCACGATGTGGTGGATGGTGAGCAGCAGCCGGTGCCGGTCGTCGGCGATGCGGATCAGCGCGGCCCGGAAGGCGGGCTGGCCGGCCAAATCGCACACGGCGGCGCGTTCGTCCGCGGACAGCTGCTCGAGCTGTCCGTCGATGTCGCCACCGTCGAGTTCGAGGTAGCGCCAAGCCATTTCGGGTTCGGCGGGAATGATCTGCACCGGCTCGCCGAATTCGTCGAAGAAGCGGGCGACCAGGTTGGGGTGGCGGTTGACCGCGTTCTGCACCGCGTCGCGCAGCCTGTGCGGGTCGAGGGTGCCGCTCACGGTGATGCCGAGCTGCACGGCGTAGAGGTCTTCGAGTTCCTGGGCGAAGCCGGTGTGGAACAGCAGCCCCTGCTGGACCGGGCTCAGCGGCAGCACGTCGGCGATCTGGTGCTGCTGGCAGAGTTCGTCGATCTGCTGCTGGTCGAGGCGGGCGGGCGCGATGTCGGACGGCGTCAGCCCGCCGCCGCCGGCCTGCACGTGCGCGCAGATGCCGGTCAGCGCCTCGAACCACAACCGGCTCAACCGGTTTAGCTGCTCGTCGGTGAGCACGGAGCGCGCCCAGCGCCAGTTGGCGTGCAACTGCGGGCCGGCGTCGGTGTCCATGGTGCCGGCGTTGAGTTCGACGGTGTGCGCCAACGGCATTGGCACGGCCGTTGCCACCGCGGCCGATGACAGGCTGTCGGCGCTGACCCGCCACATCTCCTCGGACAGGTCGGCGCCGCGCGCCGAGCCGGCCCAGGTAGTTGAATCCGATCACCGGATCCGGCCCCTGCACCTCGATCTCGGGGTTCAAGTAGCGCAGCAACCCGTAGCTCAGGCCGTCGGGCAGCGCCCGCAACTGCTCCTTGGCATCCTTGATCACCGCGCCCAGCGCGGCCTCCCCCGCCACCACCCGCGCCCAATCCAGACGCCGGCTCATCCTCAGTGCCACAGGATATTTCGTGGTGAACCAGCCCACCGTACGAGACAGATCCACCCCCGAGGCGATCTCCTCGTGCCGCCCGTGACCCTCCACGTCGATACCGATCGGCGCGCCACCACCCACGAACTCCGTGCAGGCCAACCCGAACGCAATCAACAAAATGTCTTGCACCCCAGCGTGAAACGCCGCCGGCACCTCCCCCAACAACAACCGGGTGGTCTCCACATCCAGCGACGCCGACAACTGCCCCGCCGACGCATACGTGTCATCGGGCCCCACCGCCGGCAACACCGCCGGCGTGGCCACCACCTGCTGCCACGCCGCCGCCGCAGCCACCACCGCCGGACTCTTGGCGTACTCGGCCAGAATCGACGACCACCGCGCAAACGACGTGCCCGGCACCGGCAACGCGATCTCCTGACCACCCTGATGCTGCGCCCAGGCGATGTTGATGTCCTCGATCAACGTCCGCCACGACACCCCATCAACCGCCAGGTGATGAACAACCAACGCCAATTGGCTTGTCTCGCTTGCCCATACCGCGGACAGCAGGACGCCGTCGGACACGTTGAGCCGGGACCGCGCCTCGACGAGCGCGGCGTCGGACAAACTGTCGACCGCGCGCAGGCAGTCGGCCGCGCGCACCGAGCCGACCTCGGGCGCCTCCAGCGACCAGCCACCGGCGCCGTCGTCCTGCACCCGCAGCCGCAGCATCGGGTGGCGGTCCAGCAGTGCCTGCAGCACCACCGCGACGTCGTCGACACCGACCCCGGCGGGCGCGGCCAGCACCATGGTCTGGTTGAACTCGTCGATCGGGCCGTCGATGTCCTGCAGCCAGCGCATGATCGGGGTGGGCCGCACCGGCCCGATCCCCTCGTCGGCCGCGCCCAACTCGCCGTCGACAGCCACTTGGGACACCCGCGCCAGCCGGGCCACCGTCTGCTCGACGAACACGTCGCGCGGCCGACAGATCACCCCCGCCGCGCGGGCGCGGGCCACCACCTGCATGGACAGGATGCTGTCGCCGCCCAGGTCGAAGAACGAGTCGTCCACACCCACCCGCTCCACGCCCAGCACCTGGGCGTAGATGTCGGCCAGGATCTCCTCGATCGCGTCGCCGGGCGCCCGGTATTCGCCGGCGGCGTATTCCGGCGAGGGCAGCGCGCGCTTGTCCAGCTTGCCGTTGCCTGTCAACGGCAGCGCGTCGAGCACCATCACCGCGGTCGGGACCATGTAGGGCGGCAGCCGGTCGGCCAGCTGCGCGCGCAGCTCGGCCGGGTCGGCGGTGCCGGTGATGTAGCCGACCAGCCGCTTGTCGCCGGGCCGGTCCTCGCGGGCGACCACCGCCGCCTGCTCCACCCCGTCCAAACCGGCCAGCACCGACTGGATTTCGCCGAGCTCGATGCGGAAGCCGCGGATCTTGACCTGCTCGTCGGCGCGGCCCAGATACTGCAGCTGCCCGTCGGGGCCCCAGCACACCAGGTCGCCGGTGCGGTACATCCGCGAGCCGGGGGCCCCGAACGGGTTGGGCACGAACCGCGAGGCGGTCAGGCCGGGCCGGCGCACGTAGCCGTGCCCCACGCCGCGGCCGGCCAGGTACAGCTCGCCCACCACGCCGGCGGGCACCGGCTGCAGCCACTTGTCGAGCACGAACATCGCCGCCCCGGCGATCGGCGAGCCGATCGGCACCACGGGGTCGCCGGCCGTCAGCGGTGTGCTGATGGACGCGCACACCGTGGTCTCGGTCGGGCCGTAGGCGTCCAGCATCACCCGACCGGGCGCCGCCCACCGGTCGACCACGTCGGTCGGGCAGGCCTCGCCGGCCACCACCAGCGCGGTGGACTCCAGGCCCTCGGGTGAGAGCATCGCCACCGCCGACGGCGTCTGGGTGAGCACGCTGACCTGCTCCGCGACCAGCAGGGCGTGGAAGTCTTCCGGCGACGACGCCACCGACTCGGGCACCACCAGCAGCCGCCGGCCGCGCAGCAGGGCGCCGAAGATCTCCCACACCGAGAAGTCGAACGCCGACGAGTGGCATTGCGTCCACACGTTTCCGGGCGGCAGGCCGGCGTCCAGCGACTCGATCAGCCAGGTGACGTTGAGATGAGGAATGGCAACACCTTTGGGGGTCCCGGTGGTTCCCGAGGTGTAGATGATGTAGGCGGTGTTCTCCGGCGCCGGCCACGGCAGTGCGGTGCCGGGCTGGGCTTCGACGGCCGGGTCGTGCACGTCGATGACGAGGAGGTCGTGATCGTCCAGCCGCGAGCGCAGGTCGGAGGTGGTGATCACCGCGCTGGGGGCGGCGTCGGCGAGCACGAAGTCCATCCGCGACGACGCGTGCGCCGGGTCGATCGGCACGTAGGCCGCCCCGGTCTTGAGCACCGCCAGCATCGAGACGATGGCGTCGGCGCAGCGGGGGAACATCACCGCCACGCAGTCGCCCGGGCCCACGCCGTGGTCGGCGAGCAGATGGCCCAGCCGGTTGGACGCCTCGTCGAGCTGGGCGTAGGTCAGCGAGGTCGCCCCGAACGTCACCGCCACCGCGTCGGGGGTGCGCTGCACGTGTTCGGCGAAGGCCTGGGGGATCGACACCGGGGCGGGTGCGGGCTCGGTCAGCGCCGGACGGTTGCTCCACCGGTCGATCAGCGCGGGCTCGTCGCCGGTCAGCAGTTCGATCGAGGACAGCGGGCGGTCCGGGTCCTCGGTCATCGCGGCCAGGATCTGCTGCAGCCGACCGGCCAGGTCCGCGACGCCGAAGCTGGCGAACGGTTGGCCCGGGCCCGCGGTGCTGAGGAACAGCTGGTCGCCGGCGCCCAGGAAGAACAACCCGAAATGCCCCACCGGGCCGTGGTTGGTGTACGACGCCGTCGCCGGGGAACCGGCCAGGTCCAGCGTCAGCCGGGACGGGATGAAGTTGATCCCGACCCGGTTGGGCGCCTGCCGCAACCCGTCGCCTTCGAGGGTGTGCACCGGGAAGCGCTGGTGCGCCAGCAGCTCGCGGATGCGCTTGTCGACGTGCTTGCAGAAGTCGGCGACCGTCGACTCCGGCGCGGTGCTGAGCACCAGCGGCACCACGCCGGCCAGCATCGCGGGCAGCGTTTTGGACTCCGGACGCACCCGCCGGCTGACCGGGAAGTCCAGCGCCACCTCCGATCCGCTACCCGACCAGCCGCGCACCAACAGCGCGCACGCGGCGGTGGTGACCGAAAAGCGGCGGATGGCAAGCTTTTTGGACAGCTCCTTGATCCGGTTGGCGACGGACGGGTCCAGCTGTACCGACGCGGACGGCGAGTAGTGGTCGCGCTCCCCTTCGGCGTCGGGCAGCCGGTCGACCGGCCCGCTCTCCGGCGGCAGGTGCTCGCTCCAGTACGCCTTGTCCTCGGCATAGTCCGGGGAGGCCTCGTAGCCCGACTCCAGGTCGATCAGGTCCTGCACCGTGCCGAAGTAAGCGTCCGGAATCGGCTTACCGGCCACCATTGCCGAATAAATGGTGGCCACCCGTCGGCAAACAAGAGCCATGCCCAGACCGTCGATAGCTATGTGGTGGCAGCAACCAAACAAATAGAATTCGTCGTGCCCTGTTTGGAAAAGCACGAATTTGAACATTTGGCCGTTCAACGGCATCGGCGTGCGCTGAATGGCGGACGACATCTCCCGCGCCTCGGCCACCGGGTCGGCGTGGTCGGTCAGGTCGTGAAAAGCCAGCTCGACGTGCGGGTAGTCGATCGGCTTCTGCACCACCTGGCCGTCGACCTCGAAGAACGAGACCCGGCCGGGTTCGGCTTCGGCGACGGCCTGGGTGATGGCCTGCTCGAGCGCGTCGCGATGGACCTTGCCGTCGATCTTGACCAGCAGACCGAGCTGCCACTGGGTGCCGGCGAAACCGGCTTCCTGGGATAACCAGATATCAAGCTGCCCTCGCGTCAGCGGAAACGCCCGATCATCCCTCGCCATCGACTCCCCCAAGTCTCCACCCACCCGCCCCGTACCCCGGCAGGTTACTGATCAAAACCCCGACCCGTTGCGAGCTTGTCCCGCAGGCTCTTCGGCCGAATGTCGGGCCAGTGCTGCTCGATGTACTCCAAACACGCAGCGCGGTCCGCTTCCCCGTGTACCACCCTCCAGCCAGCTGGAACATCGGCGAAGGCCGGCCACAAGCTGTGTTGCTCCTCGTCGTTCACCAGGACGAAAAAGCTGCCGTTGTCGTCGTCGAATGGATTGATGCTCACAATTCTCCAGAATGCATAGTGGACATGAGTGGAACAGGTCCAAACCATAGTTCAGGGCAACAGTGCCCGTCGGTGGTTTGGCCAAAGTTCCTGCTGTGACCTGCAAGGCTGTTGTCGCCATCGGGTGATCGGTGTGCGGTGGGGCCCCGATGCCCCTTTATTCGCTGCAGCGACCTGCATCAATGGCGTTGACTGCGAAATTTCGCTATTGGAGCAGGCACGTCCTTGCGGCCGATGAAGTTATTGTGCTTGTGGCTCACAGCCTAGCCGAAGTCGCGGGGGTCGGGAAAATCACCGCGAGCCCAACGCGCGACGCGTACCTGGCAGGCTGCTGGCAACAAGCCCCGAGACGAACCGGGCGGTGACACGGCGCGGGCGGCTGTGCTTAGGTAAGTGGGCGGCCTTGCGAAGGACATGTGTACGGAGCAGATTCGTCGCTTCAGCAAAATGCCGTTTGCGCACGCGATAGGCATTACGATCGCGTATCGCGTTGCCAAAGCAGTGATATGGACGTCAATGGCATGGTTTACTCATCAAGATCTGGTCGCGCTCCCGGGGGGCGGGGCTCGCATGAGGTGACGGATGCACGGCTAGTCTGCGACGGGCACCGCATCGCGGCACCGCAGTCTGGCGTGTCGCGACCGACGTGCAGTTGGATGTTCGGGCGACGGAAACGGCGCGGGCGTGGATACGGGTGAAGGGGGTGCAGTGGTCGAACCCGACGTACGGGCCCGGCCCGACAACGCATTCACGGAAGGACAGGACGTTAGCCGATCGCCTCGCCGTCGACGTGGCTTCCTGGGCTTTGCTCGTCGATCATCGACTCGCCCCATACAGCAAAGTCGCCCCCGCAGGGGTGGCCGGAACCTGGGCACCACGTTTGTCGGGTTTTTGAAGCGGCTGTGGATTCCGCTGGTCATCGTGGCGGTGGTGGTTGCCGGCGGTTTGACCGTCTCGCGACTGCACGGGATTTTCGGTTCGGAGAAGCGCCCGTCGTACGCCGACACCAGGCAGCAGGACACCAAACCGTTCAACCCCAAGCACGTGAAGTACGAGGTCTTCGGGCCGGCCGGCGCGATGGCCGACATCAGCTATTTCGACGCCAATGGCGAACCGCAGCACATCAACGGCGTCGAGCTGCCGTGGACGTTCGATATCTCGACGACGTTGCCGTCGATCGTGGGAAATGTGGTGGCACAGGGCAATAGCGATAGTCTCGGCTGCCGCATTCTGGTGGACGGCGTTGTCAAAACCGAGAGGATCTCGCACGAATTGAACGCATTCACCTACTGCGTGTTGACGGCCACATGAGTACCCAGCAATTGGAGACCCAGCAGGCCGCGCGACCACGGGTGGCGCGGATCATTCACCGTTTGTCCGTTCCCATCATTTTGGGCTGGCTGGCGGTTGCGGTGCTGATCACCATCGGCGTTCCCTCGCTGGAGCAGGTCGAGGCCGAGCACGCGGTGTCGCTGAGTCCCATTGGGGCGCCGTCGTTCAAGGCGATGGAGCGCCTCGGCGAGGACTTCAAGGAAACCAACACCGGCGCGCTGGCCATGATCCTGCTGGAGGGCCAGCAGCAACTCGGCGACGACGCGCACACCTACTACGACCGCCTGATTCGGCTGCTGGAAAACGACCACAAGCACGTGCAGCACGTGCAGAACTTCTGGGGCGATCCGCTCACCCGCGGCGCCGCGCAAAGCCAAGACGGCAAGGCCGCCTATGTTCAGGTGAACCTGAACGGAAATGCGGGCGCGGCCGCCGGTGACGAATCCGTAGCGGCAATTCGGAAGCTGGTCCAGGAGGCTTCTCCCCCGCCAGGTCTCAAGGTTTATGTCACCGGTCCCGCACCGATCGTCGCGGACATGAACATCGCGGGGCAAAAGACGGTCATGCTGGTGACGCTGGCCAGCCTGATCGTCATCTTCGTGACGCTGCTGCTGGTGTATCGATCGGTCATAACCGTCATTCTGCTGTTGCTGATCGTCGGCCTGGAATTGCAGATCGCGCGCGGAATGGTCGCGCTACTGGGCCATCTCGGGGTGGTCGGTCTCACCACGTTCGCGGTCAACCTCTTGGTGGCCGCCGTCATCGCGACCGGCACCGACTACGGCATCTTCTTCGTCGGCCGATATCAGGAGGCACGGCAAGCGGGCGAGAGCCGGGAAGAGGCCTTCTACACCACGTTCAACGGGGTGGCCAAGGTGGTGCTGGCCTCCGGCTTGACCATCGCCGGTGCGGTGCTGTGCCTGAGCTTCACCCGACTCCCCTACTTCCAGCCGCTCGGTATCCCGGTTGCGGTGGGCATCTCGATCGCGGTCCTGGTCGCACTGACGCTCGGGCCGGCGCTGCTGGCCGCCGGGGCCCGGTTCGGCCTGTTCGAGCCGCGCCGGGCGGTCTCGGCCCGGCGGTGGCGGCGCATCGGCACCGCGATCGTGCGCTGGCCGGCGCCTATTCTCATCGCCACCCTGGCGGTCTCGCTGGTCGGACTGCTGGCGCTGCCGAATTACCGGCCCAGCTATGACGACCAGAAATTCATTCCGGACAGCATCCCGGCGAACGTGGGCTATGCGGCGGCGGCGCGGCATTTCCCCGGGCAGCGGATGCAGATGCCGGAGATCCTGCTGGTCGAGACCGACCATGATCTGCGCAACCCGACGGACATGTTGGTGATCAACAAACTCGCCAAGGGTGTTCTTGCGGTCCCCGGCATCGCCACCGTGCAGACGGTCACCCGCCCCGAGGGAGTTCCGTTGCAGCACACGACGATTCCCTGGATCATCAGCATGGGCCAGGCCAGTCAGCTGCAGAACATGGCCTTCCAGAAGGACCGGATGAACGACATGCTCGTCCAGGCCAACGAGCTGGGCAAGATGATCGGCATCATGCAGCACATGCTGGACCTGATGCGCGAGCTCGTCGCAACGACGCACCACATGGTCCAGACGACACATGAAATGCAGGAGATCACCGGAGAATTGCGCGATCACATCTCCGATTTCGAGGACTTCTGGCGTCCGCTGCGCAGCTACTTCTACTGGGAGAAGCACTGCTACGACATTCCGATCTGTTTCTCGCTGCGGTCCATCTTCGACGCACTCGACGGCGTCGACGAGATCAACGACAAACTGGGCGATCTGGTGAAGAACCTCGATCAGCTTGACGCCATCCTGCCGCAGCTGGTCATGCAGATCCCGCCGATGATCGAAACCATGTCGGGCATGCGCACCATGATGCTGACCATGCACAGCACCATGTCCGGCGTTATCGGCCAAATGGATTCCAGCGCAAAGGATCCCAGCGCGATGGGGCAGGCTTTCGACGCCTCCCGCAACGACGACTCGTTCTACCTGCCGCCGGGCATCATCAACGGCTCCGACTCCTTCAAGCGGGTGGAGAAGGTGTTCATGTCGCCGGACGGCAAGGACGTCCGGCTGCTTATCACTCAACGGGGTGACCCCGCCACACCCGAGGGTCTGTCCCGGGTGGAACAGATCAAGACCGCGGCCGAAGAATCGCTCAAGGGAACACCGCTGGAGAATTCCAAGATCTATCTGACCGGCACGGCGGCGATCACCAAGGACCTGGTGGATGGATCGAAATTCGATCTGTTGATCGCAGGCGTCTCCGCGCTCTGCCTGATCTTCATCATCATGCTGATCATGACGCGCAGCTTCATCGCGGCCATGGTGATCGTGGGCACGGTGTTGCTGTCGCTGGGGGCGTCGTTCGGGTTGTCGGTGCTGGTGTGGCAGTACCTGCTGCACATGCAGCTGCACTGGACCGTGCTGTCGACTTCGGTGATCGTGTTGTTGGCGGTGGGGTCCGACTACAACCTGCTACTGGTGTCCCGGATGAAGGAGGAGCTGGCGGCCGGGATCCACACCGGCATCATCCGCGCGATGGGCGGCACCGGGAAGGTGGTTACCAACGCCGGTCTGGTGTTCGCGTTCACCATGGGCGCGATGGTGGTCAGCGACCTGCGCAGCATCGGCCAGGTGGGCACGACGATCGGCCTGGGCCTGCTGTTCGACACGTTGATCGTGCGGGCGTTCATGACGCCGTCGGTCGCCGCGTTGCTGGGCCGCTGGTTCTGGTGGCCGCAGCTGGTCCGTCCCCGCCCGGCCAGCACCATGCTGCGCCCGACCGGTCCCCGTCCGTTGGTGCGTTCACTGCTCCTGAAGCAGCCGCAGTAGGCGGCGCCTTCCACTTCAGGATGGAAACGGCAACCGTGGTGAACAACGTGAGGGCAGCATGACTACCGAACGCGTCCGGCCTCCCGGGGCCTTTGCGCGGGTCATCCGCCGACTGGCGGTGTTCATCATCCTCGGCTGGGTGGCGCTGACGCTGTTGGTGACGTTCGGCGTGCCAAGGCTGGAGATCGTCGGTCAGCAGCATTCGGTGCCGCTGGCGCCGCAGGACGCGCCGGCGGTGCAGGCCATGCAGCGCATGGGCCGGGACTTCAAAGAGTCCGATTCGGACAGCTTCGCCATGCTGGTGCTCGAGGGGCAGCAGCAGCTGGGCGATGACGCGCATGCCTACTACGACAAGCTGGTTCGTGAATTACGCAACGACACAAAGCATGTCGAGCACGTGCAGGACCTGTGGGGAGATCGCCTCACCCAGGCGGGCGCGCAAAGCCCGGACGGCAAGGCCGTTTACGTCCAGTTGAATCTGGCCGGCAACCAGGGCACCACACTGGGGCAGGAATCGGTGGCGGCCGTCCGCGACGTGATCGCGCGGATCCCACCGCCCGCCGGACTGAAGGCCTACGTCACCGGGCCCGCGGCGCTGTTCTCCGATATGCAGCTCGCCGGTGACCGCTCGATCCTGAAGATGACCCTGATCGGCGCGCTGATCATTTTCATCGTGCTGCTGTTCGTCTACCGCTCGGTGACCACCGTCGTGTTGCTGTTGCTCACGGTGGGCATCGAAGTCTTCGCCGCGCGGGGCGTGATCGCCTTCGTCGCCAACAACAATCTGATGCCGTTGTCGACGTTTGCCGTCAACCTGCTGGTGGCCCTGGCGATGGCGGCCGGAACCGACTACGCCATCTTCTTTTTCGGCCGTTATCAAGAGGCGCGTGAGGCCGGCGAGGACCGCGCGACGGCGTACTTCACCACCTATCGCAGCGTCGCCCCGGTCGTGTTGGGTTCGGGTTTGACCATCGCCGGCGCGATGCTGTGCCTGAGCTTCACCCGGATGCCCATCTTCCAGACCATGGGCCTGCCGTGTTCGGTGGGCATGCTCATCTCGGTGTTCATCGCCTTGACGCTGGTTCCGGCGGTGCTGACCGTCGGCGGCGGCTTCGGCCTCTTCGATCCCAAGCGCGCCATCGGCTTCGGCCGGTGGCGCCGGATCGGCACGGCCATCGTCCGCTGGCCCGCGCCCATCCTGACTGCCACCATCGCGGTCGCCCTGGTCGGCCTGGTGACCCTGCCGGGCTACAAGACCAGCTACAACAACCGGCTCTACATGCCCGACAGCGTTCCGGCCAACGTCGGATACGCGGCCGCCGACCGGCATTTCACCCAGTCGCGAATGATGCCCGAGCTCTTGATGATCGAGTCCGACCACGACATGCGTAACCCCGCCGATTTCCTGGTGCTGCATCGACTTGCCAAGGGAGTCTTCGGCGTTCACGGGATTTCTCGTGTGCAGGGCATCACGCGTCCCGAAGGCACGCCGATCCAGCACACCTCGATCCCGTTCCTGCTCAGCATGCAGCAGGCCACCATGCATCAAGACATCCAGTACATGAAGGCTCGGATGGACGACATGCTCGTGCAGGCCGACTTGATGCGCAAGCAGATCGAGATCATGAGGCACATCTACGAGCTGCAGAAGCGGCTCACCGACATCACGCACGACTCGATCGTCAAGACCAAGGAAATGGCCGCCGTCCTTTGGGAATTGCGGGACAAGATGTCGGACTTCGAGGACTTCTGGCGTCCGCTGCGCAGCTACTTCTATTGGGAGAAGCACTGCTACGACATCCCGATCTGCTGGTCGTTGCGGAACATCTTTGAAACGCTCGACGGCGTCGACACGCTCAGCGACAAGATGACGTATCTGCTGCAAGACCTCGATCACATGGACCGGCTGATGCCGCAGTTGCTTGAGCAATACCCGCCGATGATCGCGATGTCGGAGGACATGCTCAGGATGATGCTGACCAACCACAGCACCATGTCCGGGATCATCGGCCAGATGGACAGCAACAACAAGGACGCCACCGCCATGGGCGAGGCGTTCGATGCGTCCAAGAATGACGACTCGTTCTATCTGCCCCCGGACATCTTCGACAACGCGGACTTCAAGAAGGCGATGAGCCAGTTCCTGTCGCCCGACGGGAAGGCGGCCCGCTTCATCATTTCGCACCGGGGCGACCCGGCCACCTCGGAAGCCCTGAACCGGATCGACAAGATCAGATCGGCGGCCGAGGAGGCGCTCAAGAACACTCCCCTGGAGAACGCCAAGATCTACCTCGCCGGCACCGCGTCGACGTTCAAGGACTTCCGGGACGGATCCACCTACGACTTGTTCATCGCCGGCGTCGGTGCGCTGTGCCTGATCTTCATCATCATGCTGATCCTGACCCGAAGTTTCATCGCCGCGCTGGTCATCGTCGGCACGGTGACGCTGTCGCTGGGCGCCTCGTTCGGGTTGTCGGTGCTGATCTGGCAGTACATCTTCGGCATCCAGCTGTACTGGATGGTGCTTCCGATGTCGGTCATCGTCCTGCTGGCGGTGGGCTCGGACTACAACCTGCTGCTGGTGTCCCGGATGAAGGAGGAAATCTCCGCCGGGATCAATACCGGGATCATTCGGGCGATGGGCGGCACCGGCAAGGTGGTGACCAACGCCGGTCTGGTGTTCGCCTTCACCATGGCCTCGATGGTGGTCAGCGACCTGCGCATCATCGGTCAGGTCGGTACCACCATCGGTCTGGGTCTGATGTTCGATACCTTGATCGTGCGCTCGTTCATGACCCCCACCATCGCCGCGCTGCTCGGACGCTGGTTCTGGTGGCCGCAGCTGGTGCGACGGCGGCCGGCCAGTCAGCTGCTTCGGTCCGAGGGAACCCGGCGGTCGGTGCGCGTGCTGCTGCACCAGAACGACGACGCGGACGCCGACACGGCCGAAATCCCGGTCCCCAGGCCGACCGCCTAGGTGCTTCTCGTCGCCTCACCCGGCGTTGGCCGCGAAACGGTCGGCGCGTTTGGCGAAAAGCGCAGCGAAAAGGATTGGACGTCAATGGTTTTGCTCCGGACATTCGGAACTCCCCCGCCGCGAACGGGTTTGGCGAGCGGTTCGGCAAGGGCCGGTGCCCTGCCCCGGGTCGCTTTCCACCTATACCGCCGACACGGCGGTGCGCACCGTGAAATACTCCTACCGTGAGCGCACCGGCGATCGAGGTCGAAGGCCTCACAAAGAAATTCGGGGGGAGCACGCTCGCACTGGCCGGGGTGGACTTCTCGGTTCCGGCCGGGACGGTGTGCGGGCTGCTCGGCCACAACGGCGCGGGCAAAACCACTACGATCAACATCTTGTCCACGCTGATCCGCCCGACGTCGGGCCGGGCCCGTGTCGCCGGGTATGACGTCGTTCGCCAGCCGGCCGAGGTACGCGCCAGCATCGGGATGGCCGGGCAGTTCACCGGAATGGACCCCATGCTGACGGGCCGGGAGAACCTGGTGTTGTTCGGCAGGCTGCGGGGACTCAATCGGCGGCGGGCGAAGGCCCGCGCCGACGAACTGCTCGAACAGTTCAACCTGGTCGACGCCGCCGACCGGCGGCTGTCGACCTACTCCGGGGGCATGTACCGCCGCGTCGATCTGGCCAGCGCACTGGTGGTGCCGCCGAAGGTGCTCTTCCTCGACGAGCCGACCACCGGGCTGGATCCGCGCAGCCGCCGCGACGTGTGGGCCCTGGTGAGTTCGCTGCGGGTGCAGGGCATCTCCGTGCTGCTGACCACGCAGTACCTGGAAGAGGCCGACGTGCTGAGCGACTCGATCGTCGTCATCGATCACGGGCGGGTGATCGCCAGCGGCACGTCCGAGGAGCTCAAGCGGGCGGTGGGGACCAGCTACTGCCAGGTGACCCCGGCCAACCCCGCCGAACTTCCCCAGGTAGCGGCCGCGCTAACAGGGCTCGAAGGGATCGAGATCGACAGCGACACCGGCTCGGTGTCGGTGTTCGCCCCCGACGGGGTGGCCACCCTGGTCGAGGTGTTCCGCCGCGTGGACGCGCTGGGGCTCGAGCTCGCCGACATCTCGCTGCGCAAGCCGTCGCTGGACGAAGCGTTCCTGCACCTGACCGAACGGACCGTCGCCCGGTCATGAGTGCCCTGGCCGCCCTGACCGAGCGTTCGCTGAAGTCCGCGGCGCGCGACGGCGAGATGATCTTCGAGATACTCTCGCCCGCAGCGTATTTGGCGGGTTTCAGTGTGGCGCTGCACGGGTTGATCGACACCGGCCGGATCAGCTATTCGCAGTACCTGCTGCCGGCCGTGGTCGCCCAGTCGATGATCTTCGTCGGGCTGATGACCGCGGACCGGGCGGCACGCGACCACCTCTTCGGCTTCGGGGAGCGGATACGGACCCTGCCGGTCCCCGCGGCGGCGACGGTGACCGCCCGCGTCACCGCGACCCTGATGCGCGGTTCGTTCTGCCTGGTGATGGCGTTGGTGGCCGGCTATGTGCTCGGTTTCCGCTTGGCCGGTGGGCTGGTCTATTCGGCGGCGTTCGTGTTCATCTCCTTGCTGCTGTGCTTGGCGGTGACGTTGGGGGCCGACGCATTGGGCTCGAGCGCGAAAAGTGTGCAGGGGGCCAGCCACCTGCTGTTCGTCCCCCAGTTGCTGCTGTTCATGCTCTCCACCGGCATCGCGCCCGAGCAGACCTTCCCCGGCTGGTTGCGCCCGTATGTCCGCAACCAGCCGGTGTCGCAGTTCGCCGAAACCCTGCGCGGCCTGGCCCGCGGGCATGTGATCGTCGGCAACGTGGCGGCCACCCTGGCCTGGTGTGTGGGCGCGGTGCTGGTTTTCGGCGCGATCACGTTGCGGATGCAAAGGCGCGGGTGATGGCGCATCGGCTCGAGACGCAGGGATCGCTGCTGACCGAAAGCTGGGTGCAGGCGGGGCGACTCCTGCTCCGGTGGCGGCGCGATCAAGCCGTCCTGATGGGCTCGCTGTTGCTGCCCGTCTTCCTGTTGTTCTGCTATCAGATCGTGCTGGGCGAGCAGGTGCACCGGGTGACCGGCGCCCAGAGTGTCTACGGCGTGGTCCCCATGTGCGCGGTGATATCGGCGCTCTTCGGCTCCCTCGGCAACTCGGTGGGCATCACCATGGACCGCCAGTCGCGCCTGCTCAGCCGCATGTGGGTGCTGCCGATTCACCGCGCGAGTGCGATCACCGGATGGGTGATGGCGGAGGTGGTGCGCGCGCTCATCGGCACCACCCTGATCACCGTGATCGGCCTGGCGATGGGCTTGCGTTTCAGCCAGGGCTGGCCGGCTGCCCTGCTGTTCCTTCTGGTCCCGTCGATCGTGGTGACCGGTTTCACCGCCCTGGTGATGGCGATGGCGATCCGCAACAACGGCCGCGCCGCGATGACCTGGCTGCTGGGCATCACCTTCGCCCTGGTGTTCGTCAACCCAGGCGCCACTCCGATCAAGCTCTTTCCGCACTGGGCCCAGCCGTTGATCCGCATGCAACCGGTCTCGCCTCCGATCGAGACGATGCGCGCACTGGCCCACGGCGGGCCGATCGCCTGGCCGCTAGAGATCACGGTGGCATGGGCGGTGGTCCTGGTCGCGGTGTTCATCCCGGTGGCCGTGCGGGGCTACCGGTTGGCCGCTGAGGCCAGCGGTTAGGGGAAGCGCTAGGTCGTATTGTGGCTAGCGCCGCGCACGCGCGTGCGAGGCCGCTCTTGTCCTGATCACGAACGCACGCAACGCCAATCGACGGTTTTCCCGCTGTTTGAAAAATCCCATCATTCGGCGGCCGGTTTCCCAGGCAGCAACCCAGAAGTACATTGGAAGTCGCTTCCGGAATTCCCGATCGGTGCTCTCCCTCATGCTAAGCCCGGTCATGTCGTTGTATCGGGCGACCACGATGTCCATATAGCAGGTGACCAGTGCCGGATTGGAAAAGCACCGGATGTTGAAATCCCAGTCGGCCCAGATTGGGTAGCGCAGGTTGTAGGGTCCGATGCCCTCAAACAGCTTGCGGCGATAGAAGATTGACTGATGACACATATTGGTTTCGAACAGCAGACGGTCGAGGTCGAATGGGCCGGCGTGACGAGTTCCGGTGGAGCGCATAACGACGTCGCCGTAGACAAGGTCGCAGGTCTCATGATCGTCAATGAATGCAGCGACGCGAGCAAGCGTGTCCGGTTGATCGAGAGCATCATCAGCGCCCAGGAAGAGGAGCCACTCCTGCGGGCGGGGGCCGTCGCCCCGACGCCGAACATGTGCAGATGGGCTCGACCCCGAACTCCTCGAGGATTCTGTGGAAGGTTGACTCGAAGGATCACGCGGTGGCCGCTTTACGTCCATCACCGACACGATGACGAACCCAGCAACCGCGCTACACCACTATGCGGGACTCAACTTGCAGTGTTCGCAAGTCGATGACAGGATATTTCTCTACCGCGTGGAGGCAACCGGCGCGCGGAGGAGAGGCTCGCAATGACCGCCACAGGGCGTGTCTCATTGACTGTGTAAGTGGTTGGGCCTGAATGGTGGTCAGGCATGCTGGCCACCGGACAGGAGTGAATCGCTTTGTCTCGATCGGATTCATCGCGTGATGAGGCTGCCAAGCAGTTAGCGCAGGTGCTGCCCCCGGCGGCACTTGATGCCTTGCTTGCCGACGCCGAGGCCTCCGGCACCCCTATCGACGGCCCTGATGGACTGCTGGCCCAGATCACCAAGAGCGTGCTCGAACGTGCCCTCGATGTCGAGATCGCCGATCACCTTGGCTATGAGCACGGCGATCCGGCCGGCAATGGCTCGGGCAATTCGCGCAACGGCCACGGACGCAAGACCGTGCTGACCACCGCCGGCCCGGTTGATCTTGAGGTGCCTCGCGACCGCAATGGCACCTTCGATCCGGTCATCGTGCCCAAGCGCAAACGCCGACTCGGCCAGGTCGAGGACATGATCTTGTCGCTCTACGCCCGCGGCATGAGCACCCGTGACATCACCGAGCACCTGGCCGAGGTCTATGGCGCCAGCGTGTCGGCGGCCACGGTCTCGCGGGTCACCGAGGTGGTGGCCGACGAGATCGCCGCCTGGCAGTCCCGCCCGGTCGACCCGGTCTATCCGATCCTCTACATCGACGCGATCCGGCTCAAGATCCGCGACGGCGGCGTGGTCTCCAATAAGGCCGCCCACGTGGTCATCGGGGTCGATGTCGAGGGGATCAAGCAGGTCCTGGGGGTATGGATTCAGCAGACCGAAGGGGCGAAGTTCTGGCATGGCGTGCTCACCGAGCTGCGCAACCGGGGGTGCCGGGATGCGTTGTTCGTTTGCTGTGACGGCCTGGCTGGGCTGCCGGAATCGATCGCCGCCGTTTGGCCCCAGGCGGTCATCCAAACCTGTGTCGTGCACTTGTTGCGGGCCAGCATGCGCTACGCCTCCTACACCGACCGCAAAAAGATGGCCGCCGCGTTGCGCCCGATCTACACCGCAGCCACCGAACAGGCCGCTGCGGTCGCCCTTGAGCAGTTTCGGACCGAGTGGAAGGCCAAATCGCCTGGGGCGGTCGCGGTCTGGGACCGATCCTGGGCTGAGTTCGTGCCGTTTTTGGCCTTCCCCGTCGAGATCCGCAAGATCATTTACACCACCAACGCCATCGAATCGCTGAACTACCAGCTGCGCAAGGTCACCAAGGCCCGCGGCTCGTTCCCGTCGGACGCCGCGGCGATGAAACTGCTGTATCTGGCCATCCGCAACATCAACCAGAAACGAGGATCAGCCCAAGGACAAGGAACCTACCGCTGGACCGAAGCACTCAATGCCTTCGCGATCCAATTCCCCGACCGCCTCCCACTATGACAACCCACTAAACACCAACGGCCACAACTACTTACACAGTTATCTTGACAAGCCCCCGCCACAACCAGGGCAGCGGACGCACCCAAGGTCAGCGTGGTGTCAACCACCCACAACCAGCAGGCCTATGTCCGCGACACGTTGGACGGCTTCCTCGCCCAGCGGGTCGACTTTCCGATGGAGGTCATCGTCGCCGACGATGCCTCGACCGATGCCACACCCCGAATCATCCAGGACTACGCCGACCGCCATCCGAACCTCTTCCGGCCCATCCTGCGGTCGAGAAACGTCGGCCTCAACGCCAACCTCACCGGTGCCCTGTCCGCCGCGCGTGGCGAGTACATCGCGCTGTGCGAGGGCGACGACTACTGGGTCGACCCGTTGAAACTGACCAAACAAGTGGCGTTGCTGGACGAAGATCCCGACACCACGGTGTGTTTCCACCCGGTGCAGGTGGTCTGGACCCACGAGTGCGCGGAGGACGAGAAACTCGTCCACACCCTGTATCGCAAGTTCGAAGAGATCTTCCTGCCCAAGTTTCCGCCGCCCTTTCGGGCGGGTGACCTCAGCTTCGAGACGCTGATCTCGCGCAACTTCATCCAGACCAACTCGGTGATGTACCGCCGCCTCCCCCGCTACGACGACATCCCGGCCGATGTCATGCCCCTGGACTGGTACCTGCACGTCCGGCATGCCGCCGAAGGCGCCATCGCCATGCTGCCGGAGACGATGGCGGTCTATCGCCGCCACCCGCGCGGCATGTGGTACAAGTCGATCACCGATCCGGCCACCTTCTGGCGGATGCAGGGTCCCGGGCATGCGGCGACATTGGACGCCATGCTCGACGTCGTCTCCGGCGACCCCGTGCACGAATCCATCGTGGCCAAAAACGCCGACTGGGTGCTGGGGGCAATCGCCAAGCAGGTCCCGGACCCCGAGGGCCAGCAAGTCCTGACGCAGACCACCGCCAAGTACCCGCGGATCGCCGCGCTGGCGCTGCGCAACCGCTGCACCAAGACGCTCGGCGGACGGGTGAAACGGTTGCGGCGCAAGCTTTCTCGCAATGCCACTGCACCGAACAGCGATGCCGAGCGCCGAATCGACGAGCCACTGAGCGCCTGAGAATGGGTGTCACCGGCGAGCCGACCGTGGCGTACCTGGGCTGGCATGGGCTGGGCAACCTTGGCGACGATGCGATCTATGACGCGGTCCGGAGCCAATTGCGTGGCGCCACCTTTCTCGATCTGCCGCGCCTCCCACACCAGCTGATCTACGCAACCGCCACGGCGGCAATGGGTTTGAACCGGTCGCTGCGGCGCAGCAGGCAGCTCGTGGGTGGCGGCACGCTGGTCGGCAGGAGCCAGTGGCGGCTCTTGGTCAATCGGGGGTTGGCGCTCACCAAAGACAACGGAAGTTACGCGATCGGCGTCGGCGTGGAAGACCCGGTATTCGGGGGCCGCAACAGCGGGTCGGGCAACGGCGAGCTGAAACGTTGGGCACCGATACTTTCCAAATTTCGCACCGTGTCGGTGCGCGGGCCACGCAGCGCCGAACTGCTCGCCGACATCGGGCTGGACGTCGAGGTATCCGGCGATCCGGCGCTGCTACTCCCCCGGCCCGACGTCACCGCCGAAGACGACCTGATCGGTGTGAATCTCGGCTTCGGCGACGACCTTTGGGGACACGACCCGAAGCGGCTGGCGGACGAGGTCGCCGGCGCCGTCAAGCAACTGGCATCGCACGGCTACCGCTTCGTCGGCATTCTGATGAATCCGGCAGACCGACGCTGGACCGAGACCGCGCTGAGAGACGTTCCGCACGCACCGATCGTGCTTCCGCCCGATCCCGGCGCCGCGGCGCAGGAACTGGCCCGCTGTTCGTCCGCCATCGTCACCCGCCTGCACGCCAGCGTCCTGGCATCACTGTCCGATACACCCGTCGTTTCGCTTGAATACCAACCAAAATGCCGCGACTTCGCGCTCGCCATCGACGACGAACCGGCACTGATTCGCACCAATCAGGTGCGCGGCGGCGCCGTCGCCGACCGGGTGTTGGACACGATCGCAAACGCGTCGAACATCCGCGCCAGGAAGCGCACCGCCGTCGCGCGGCTGAAAACGCGGCTGGGGGTCGAGTACGCGGATTTGGCCCGTGAGTTGGGGCTCGCCTCGTGATATCGCTGCGAAAGCCATTGGAGCTGAAGTGGGTCAAACGCGGCGGGCGCATCGCGGGCCTTCCGCGCCGGTTGCCGCCGGCGGCGCGCAAATCGGGGATCGAATCATCGGCACGGGGAACCGACAAGCTCGGCGCCCTGCCCCTGGCCGAAGCGTATGGTCAGCCCGGCGCGGCCCGGAAACCCAAACAGGTCCGGGCGGCCTCGTGGCAGGGCGACTTGTACGCCTACCTGGTGCGCTGGCGCGACCCCGGGATCGTCGTCGAGTTCGGGTCGGCGTTCGGGGTGTCCGGGATGTACCTGTCGTCGGAGCTGCGGCGGGGCTGGCTGTATTCGTTCGAGATCAACCCCTCCTGGGCCGACATCGCCGAACGGAACATCAAATCCGTCACCGATCGCTGCACCCTGACGCGGGGCGCCTTCGAGGACCATGTTGACGACATCCCCGCACCGATCGACATGGCGTTGGTCGACGGAATCCACAGCTACGACTTCGTCGCGCGACAGTGGCAACTGCTGAAGCCCCGAATGGCGCCGGGTGGGTGGGTGCTGTTCGATGACATCGACTTCAACCCCGGGATGGGCAAGGCATGGCAGGACATCTGCGCCGAGCCGCACGTGGTGGGGGCCGTCGAGGTGTCCAAACGGCTCGGCCTCATCGAATTGGCGCCCTAGCTGTGCCCGGCGCGCGTCGGCGCGCGAGCCTGACCAGCACAATGGCGATCCGCTGACGGCCGGCGCGGCGAACCGGCGATAATGGCCCCGGCGTCGCCGACAGGCAGAACCACCCGGAAGGCAGGATGTGTCGTGAGATTTGCCCTGGCCAGTTACGGAACTCGCGGCGATATCGAGCCGTCCGCCGCGGTGGGCCGTGAACTGCTGCGCCGGGGCCACGACGTTCGCCTGGCCGTCCCCCCCGAGCTCGTCGGCTTCGTCGAGTCGACCGGGCTGGCGGCGGTGCCCTACGGCCCCAATGTGCAGGAGTTCCTCGACGAGGAATTCCTGCGCAACATGTGGCGAGACTTCTTCCGCAACCCGATCAGGCTGGTCCTCAAGGTGTGGGATCCGATCATCAAGTACTGGGCCGAGGCGAGTGCCACGCTCAAATCGGTGGCCGAGGGGGCGGACCTGCTGAGCACCGGCCTGAACTTCGAACAGGCCGCCGCCAATGTGGCTGAGTACTACGACATTCCGTTGGCATCGCTGCACCACTTCCCGATGCGCGCCAACGGGCAGCTGGTCCCCAACATGCCGTCACCGTTGGTGCGCTCGACGATGACGGCCATCGAGTGGCTGTTCTGGCGTTCGACGAAGAAGGTCGACAACGCGCAGCGCCGCCAACTCGGGCTGCCCAAGGCGACGCGACGTTCGCAGCGACGGATCGCCGAGCGCGGCTGGCTGGAAATCCAGGCCTATGACGAGGTGTGTTTCCCCGGCCTGGCCGCCGAATGGGCGCACTGGGGCGACCGGCGCCCGTTCGTCGGCGCGCTGACGATGGAGCTGCCCACGGAATCCGACGACGACGTCGCGTCGTGGATCGCCGCGGGAACCCCGCCGATTTGCTTCGGCTCAGGAAGCATTCCGCTCGAATCTCCCACTGCCACAGTCGAAATGATCGGCGCCGCCTCTGCGCGGCTGGGAGAGCGGGCGCTGATCTGCTTCGGGGGCACCGACGTGCGCGGAGTACCGCGTTTCGACCACGTCAAGGTGGTCGGGCCGGTGAACTACGCGTCGGTCTTCCCAGCCTGCCGGGCCGTCGTTCACCACGGCGGCTCGGGCACCACCGCGGCGAGCCTGCGAGCGGGCATCCCGACCCTGGCCCTGTGGAGCTCGGCCGATCAACCCTATTGGGCAGCGCAGATCAAACGCCTGAAAGTGGGTACGGCCCGGCGTTTTTCGGCCACCACGTCCGAGACCCTGGCGGCCGACCTGCGCACCATCCTGGCGCCCGACTATGCGACCAGGGCGCGCGACTTGGCCGCCCGGATGACCAAGCCCGCCGAAAGCATCGAGACCACCGCCGATCTCCTAGAAGAAGCCGCCCGCCGGAAAACCTTGGGCTGAGCGCGATTACCGCCGGCCCGCCGGTGTGGAATTCACCCGGCTGGCAGCCGCTTTCCACGAGTCGGGGAGGAACCGCAGCGCCACCCCGACCGTCTTGGTGGTCAGTGAGCCCCCGACGACCTTGCGGTGGCCCCGCATCATCGCCTCGAACCCCTGCCTGGCCACCTCGGCCGGGTCGTCCTTCGGCTTCTGGCCCGCCCGGGTCTGATCCATGCCCGCGCGGCTGAAGAAGTTGGTCTCGATGGTGCCCGGCATCAGCGAGGTGACGGTGATTCCGGTATCGCGCAATTCGTCCCGCAGCGCCGCGGCGAACGACTGAACGAACGACTTGGAGGCGTGATACACCGCCTCGAACGGCCCGGGCGCCATCGACGCCAGCGACGACGTGAACAGGACCTTGCCGGTGTTGCGCCGGGTCATGTTGCGCAGCACCAGCTTGGCCAGGTGTACGGTCGAGCGCACGTTCAGGTCGATGATGGACAGATCGTGCGCCAGCTCGCCCTCGACGAAACTGCCCCCGCCGCCCACGCCCGCGTTCAGCGCGGCCGCGTCCAACCCGCGACCACCCTCGGTGGCCTCACGATAGAGCTTCTCGACGCCATCGGGAGTGCGCAGATCGACCTGTACCGGCCGCACGTCGACACCCCAGCGGGACAAGCTGTCCGACGCCGGGTAGATGCCGTCGTTTTCGGCGGCCACCACCAGGTCATAACCGCGCTGGGCGAACAGTTCCGCGAGTTCGAGTCCGATTCCGCTCGACGCGCCGGTGATCATTGCCAAAGCCATAGCGCACGCCTACCCGTGCGCATGACCGTGAAACCCTTGAGAGACGGCTTGTTTGGTGTATCCGGCGCGTCGTTCAGCGGGCCGGCTTGATGAGCAGGCCCTGCCCGGTGGGCAATGTGCAGATCTTCACACCGAATTCGGCGGCGACCTCGTCCATGGCGCGGCGCTGTTCGTCGCGTCCCCGGTTCGCATAGTCGTCGAGCAGCACGAAGGCGCCGGGAGTGAGGCGCGGCCAGAAGAAGCGCAGCGCGGCGACTTCGGGCGGAGCGCAGTTCATGTCGATGTGCAGGTAGGCCACCGAGGGCGCATCGACCTGATCGAGGGTCTCGGGGACCGCGCCCACGATGATGCGGTGGTTTTTCCATTCCGCGAAATTGGCGCGGACACCGTCGACTCCGTTGGCATACATGCCGTTGCGCAGATGCCCCTTGCTGATCTCCAGCGCCCCGGCCGCGCGTTCGTTGTCGGTGACGAACCGCGGGTCGATGCCGGCGAAGGTGTCCAGCAGGTAGAACGTCTTGCCCAGCCGGTCCCAGTCCAGGTACTCCATGATGGCGCTGCTCAAGAAGCCGTAACTGACGCCGCACTCGACGAAGTCGCCGTCGAGCAGGCTGGCGCTGGCCGCCGCCCATAGCCCCACGTGCACCCGCCACGGCCACTGGTACCAGTCCTCCTTGCCCAGCGAGCGGGCGCCGCGCCGGTAGGCGCGCTGGAATTCGGGATCGTCCAGGAATGCATGAAAGTTGTTGAACGTGATCAGCGCATCGTTGGCGTAGACGTCCGGCAGCAGCGTGCGCGCCAGCCAGTATTCGGTGCGCACCCACCACATCCGCAGGCGCGTGCCGGGGGTCAGCCCTGTAGCCACGGCGGCAACCATAACATCGGCGTGCATCCGGTCCGCAAAATACGCGAAGGGTTCGACGTGACGCTCTTGCGCCCGTCCCCGACCGGAGGGCAAATCGTTTCGTACACCGAGGGTTTCAGCGATCTCTCAGGGCTTGCGCCACAGCACGCCGGTGCCGTCGATCTCTACGATCTCCGCGGTGACACCGTGCTGGGTGCGGTAGTCCGTCACGGCCTGCGCGCACGCCTTGATGGCGTGGTAGTCGTCGACGATGCAGAAGCCGCCGGGGGACAGTCGCGGGTACAGCGCGTCGAGCGCCTGGATGGTGGATTCGTACAGATCGCCGTCGAGCCGCAACACCGAGATGCGATCGATCGGGGCGTCTTTCAGCGTGTCCTTGAACCAGCCGGGCACGAAACGCACCTGGTCGTCGAGCAGCCCGTAGCGCTCGAAATTCGCCTTGACGTTCTCCAGTGGCACACCCAGGATGCGCGCGTGGCGGTGCAGCCTAATCCCCTTGTCCGCCTTGTAGTTGACGGTGTCCGGCGGCGGCACTCCGGCGAAGGAATCGCACAGCCACACGCAGCGCTTCTCGTCGCCGTAAGCCGCCAGCACGGCACGCATCAAGATCGACGCCCCGCCACGCCACACGCCGCACTCGACCAGATCGCCCGGAACGTCTTCTTCCAGAACCGTTTCCACACAGTGCTGCAAGCTGGTCAGCCGCTTCATGCCGATCATGGTCAGCGCGTCCGCCGGCCAGTCCAGGCCCAGGTCGCGGGCCTGCTTGTTGAACGGGCGCTTGCGCACCAACATCAAGTTGCGGGTGCTGAACAGCGGGCGCCCGAGCCGGTACAACCCGACCGGCACCAACTCGTCGCTGCCATACCTGGTCAGATCACGCCGGAGCAGGTCGAGGTATGCAAACCGCGTGTCGTGATCGGTCACGGCCAAAACTGCCCCTAACTCCGCAAGCCTGTATTACCGGTAGAGAGCCTAGACGCCCTTCGACGCCGTCAATGCGTTTCGCACGGTATCGGTCAACGGTTCTCAGCGACTTCGCTGCGCTTCGGCCCGCGGAATGCAGCGGCCCGAGCGAGCGAATTCCTCCAACAGGTCGACCGCCCGGCCCGCGCTCTCGGCGGGCTTGCTCATCCGCGAGGACAGTTCGCGCGCGCGGGTGAGGTATTCGGGCGCCAGGATCTTCCGCAGGTCGGCCACCAACGTTTCGGGCGTGGTGGCCGAGAACCGCCGCGAGGTGCCCACCTTCAGCCGCTTGATGTGCGACCCCCACAGCGGCTGATCACCGGCGGTCCACAGGATCAGGCTGGGAATTCCCGCCCGCAGGCCGGCGGCGGTGGTGCCCGAGCCGCCGTGGTGCACGACCGCGCGGCAGGCCGGGAAGATCTTGGTGTAGTTGACCACGCCGACCACCTTGACGTGGTCTGGGTGCGGGACATTGCTGAAGTCACTCCAGCCCGAGCAGATCAACGCCCGCTCCCCCAGTTCCGCACATGCCGCGCCGATCATCTCGACCGTGTCGGCCGGGGATTCGGCCACCGGCATGCTGCCGAAGCCGAAGCAGATCGGCGGCGTTCCCTGGCCGATCCAGGACAACACCTCGTCATCGAAGTCGGTGGGCAGCTCCATGGTCAGCGAGCCCACGAACGGCCGCTGCCCGCCCCATTTCGCCCACTCCTCGGCCAACCCGGGAAAGCAAACCTCGTCGTAGGCCTGGATTTCCAGCGACCCGCGCTCGGCGATCCGGCGCGGTGAGGCCACCGTGGCGGTCGGTAGGCCGAGTTCGCGGCGCTGCCTGTCCTCGGCCTTCTTGTTCATCCGCCAGCACATCCAGTCGTAGACCGCCATCCCGGTGCGGACCAGCGGTCCCGGCACCCGCGGCAGCAGCTGGCCGTTGGGGCGCATCGGAATGTAGTGCAGCGTGGCCATCGGGATGCCGTAATAGTCGGCGACATTGATGGCCAGGTCCTGGTAAAGCTGGCCGGTGAACAGCAAATCAGCTCCGGCGCCCACCGACATCAACGCCGAGCTCATTTCCTGCCAGTTCTTCAATACCGGTTCCCAGGCTTCGCGGATCAATGTGACCGGGCCGCGCAGGAAGTTTTTGAAGAAGTCCCGGATGAACTCGTCGCTCCAAAAGTCGTGCATATCCGGCCCATACGCGATCGCGGACAGTCCGGCGGCTTCGGCTAAATCGACCAGATTGGGCGGGACGGCCATGCGTACCGAATGCCCTCTGCGCATCAGTTCACGACCGATGGCGAGGCAAGGCTCGATATCGCCACGCGTCCCATAACTTGCCACAGCAAATTTCATCGCGATTATTACCTTAATCAATCTCCGACAGCATGGGCAACTTTGGCGGCGGCGTTTCCTCTCGGTGATCTGCGGCCCGCCGTCGGCCCCGGGGCCCGGTCGAAGTCATTGGTTGTAGTTGTTTCGCAACGGATTTGGAAACACCCCACCCAGCGGGAAGATCACGGCGCATCGGAGTAGCCGAGTGCGACAGAGCCAACCTCATCGGCCTTCCCCCCGACCGTAGAAACAAGACGACCCTTGGGCGGTGTGGCTGTACCCAAGCGTCGTCGCCTGATCCTACGTCAGTGTGCCAGACGATCGATCGGGTGTCTTGGAAAACGGGAAGTCAACCGGCGGGTGTGCGGGCACCTGCGGGGTAGCAATCCTGGCCGTTTGCCCAGCGCAGCGGCCATGCGCCAGGTTAGCTGCGACCGGTGCGGCTGCGGGATTGGACGAAGTCCTCCACGACATCGGCGGCCTTCATGACGCTGTCGGCGGGCTTGGTCATCCGGGCGGCGATCTCGCGGGCGCGCCGAGCGTAATCCGGGGCCAGGATCTTGCGCAGATCCTGCACCAGCGAGTCGCGGTCGGTTGCCGAAAAACGCCGTGTGGCACCGACTTTCAGCCGTTTGAGCTGTGCGCCCCAGATGGTCTGGTTGGCGTCCATGGACAGGATCAAGGTGGGCACGCCGGCGCGCAGGCTCGCGGCCGTGGTGCCCGAGCCGCCGTGGTGCACGACCGCGCGGCAGGCCGGGAAAATGGTGGCGTAGTTCACCGGGCCCACCACCTTGACGTGATCGGGCGCCGGGACGCCGCTGAAGTCACTGCGGCCGGCGCACAGCAGCGCGCGCTCGCCCAGCTGGGCGCAGGCCGTGCCGATCATGTCGACCGTGTCGGCCGGCGATTCGACGGGCATGCTGCCGAACCCGAAGCAGATCGGCGGCGTTCCGCCGCGGATCCAGGACATCACCTCGTCGTCGGCCTCGGTGGTCAACTCCATCGTCAGCGTGCCGACGAAGGGCCGTTGGCCATCCCATTTCGCCCATTCCTCGGCCAGGCCGGGGAAGCAGACCTCGTCGTAGGCCTGGATTTCCAGCGAGCCGCGCTCGGCGATCCGCCGCGGCGACGGTCCGGTCGCTTTGGGCAGGCCCAGCTCGCGGCGCTGGGCGTCCTCGACCTTCTTGTTCAGCCGCCAGCAGAACCAGTCGAACGCCGTCATCGCCGAGCGGGCCAGCGGCGCCGGCAGCACCGAAACGACCTGGCCGTTGGGCCGCATCGGCACGTGGTGCAGGGTGGCCAGCGGAAGGTCGTAATACTCGGCGACGTTGGCGGCGGGCTCCTGGTAGCTCTGCCCGGCGAACAGCAGGTCGGCTCCGTCGGCCAGCGACAGCAGCGTGGTGTTCATCTGCGCCCAGCACTGGTCGCTGAGATCCCACATCTCGCGCCACATGCCGCGCATCTCCCCCATCTTCCAGAACCCCCGGAAGAACGACGTCCAGAAGTTGCGGTACACGTCGAGCCAGGCCTGCGAGTCCAGCCCGTAGGGGACGGCCGTCAACCCGGCCGCCTCGGTGAAGCTCACCGAGTCGGGCGGCACGGCCATGATCATGTCGTGGCCCCGGCGCTGCAGTTCGCGGGCGACCACCACGGATGGCTCGATGTCCCCGCGCGTCCCGTAGCTGGCCAGCACACATTTCATCGCGAATCCAAGCCCTTCGGTTGCGTCCTCGACGGTGATGCACCGACCACTCTAGGTATCGACGAATCCGCACAGCACCGGTTTACGGTTCTGCGCCGACGCGGCCCCGATAAAGGTTGCCCTCAGGACTTGCGCCACAGCACGCCGGTGCCGTCGATCTCCTCGATCGGCGCGGTCACGCCGTGTTCGGAACGGTAGTCGGTCACCGCCTGCCGGCAGGCGTCGATGGCGTGGTAGTCGTCGATGATGCAGATGCCGCCCGCCGAGAGCCGCGGGTAGAGCGCGTCCAGGGCCTGGATCGTCGATTCATACAGGTCGCCGTCGAGGCGCAGCACGGCGATCCGTTCGATCGGCGCATCCTGCAGGGTGTCCTTGAACCACCCGGGAACGAAGCGGACCCGGTCGTCGAGCAGACCGTAGCGCTCGAAATTCGCCCGGACCTGCGCCTCGGGTACGGCCAGTATCCCGGCGGCGCGATGCAGCTTGATGCCCTTGTCCGCCTGGTAATGCGCGGTGTCCGGCGGCGGCACGCCCTCGAACGAATCGCACAGCCACACGCAGCGCTTCTCGTCGCCGTAGGCCGACAGCACGGCACGCATCAGAATCGACGCCCCACCGCGCCACACTCCGCACTCGACCAGATCGCCGGGAATGTCGTCTTTGAGGATGGTTTCGACGCAGTGCTGCAAACTGGTCAGCCGCTGCATGCCGATCATCGTCAAGGCGTCGGCCGGCCAATCCAGGCCGAGGTCGCGGGCGTGCGCATTGAACGGGCGCTTGCGCACCAGCATCAGTTTGCGGGTGCTGAAAAGCGGACGGCCCAGATAGTTCCAGCCCACCGGCACCAACTCGTCGCTGCCATACCGGGTGAGGTTGCGCCGCAGCAGGTCGAGGTAGGCGGAACGGGTATCGAGGAATGGAGATCGCATGTCACGATCAGTCACGGTCAAGGCTGCCCCCTGGTTCAGATGAAGTGTCGGTGATGGCCTCGGGATCGCCGAAGCCGTCGATGCGTTTTCCGCATTCGCGCTACAAGCTCGCCTGACCGGCCTCCTTGACCTGCCCCCGCAGCCACCGGGGCTGCCCCCATCCGTGCCCTACCGGGCAGTAGCAACCATCATATGCTGGAAATCCGCGTAACCTGGGCCGCTGTCCCCGACCGTTCGCCGTCCGGGCGCCGGGCGGACACCTGCCACGCGCGCATGCACCATTAGTGCGGCACGGCGAGTTTGCCCAAGCCGGTGATCTCGATGCTCACCGATTTTCGTGACCCGGCCGCGCCGAGTATGAAGAAGATGTCCTCGGCGGGGGCGTTCAACCAGAATCTCCAGAACGGCTCACGGAAGCACGCCCAAAGGAAGCGGCCGTCCCCAAGGAGCAAATACCCGGGGATCGCGGCAATGGAATACAGCCAGCGCTTCCATCGTGAGGTGACCATCTCGACGTTCATTTCGATCATCTCGAGGCCCCAGGCCCGGTATTGCCATTCCAATTCGTAACGCTTCTGGAAGTCGTAGAAGGCCCGCATTTCACCGTTGGTGACGAGATATTCGTCGAACACGAGGATGGATCCGACGACGAAGTGATCCTTGCAGGTCTCCAGCGCGTGCAGGCAGCTTTCGTAGGTGTCCAGGTCCATGTGGAAGAGCCTGATGGGGGCCGCCGGCCGGTCCGCCAGGAACGGCGCCAACGTGTCATAGGTGCTGCCCTTGATGAATCTCACGTCGCGCCCGAGCGCGGCCGGGACGCCGTCGTCGTTGATCGTCACGCCGGTATCCCGGATGAAGCGCTGCGCGAACGGTTCCGAGAGGGAAAAGGCCCCACGCTTGACGATCCGGTCCTCGAGTCGCCAATCTTCGACCAGTCCGGAAAAGGTGTCGAACCCGTACACCGTGCGATGGCACGTATCGAATATCAGCCTGGTCGACCAGCCGATCCAGACGCCCAGATCTAACAGAAGCTCCTCGGAATTCTCCGCGCCGGGCTGCGGCAATTGCGATGCTTCCCATAACAGGGTGTGGCCGCCAATTCTGCGGCGCCGTAATTCCGCGAGGGTCCGACGGATGAATTCGCGATATTGGTCGTCATAGATTCTGGTGTCCCGGGCATACAAATTGGGAATGTAGCGGTCCCGATCCCTGCCGGGAATGCGCGCGCAGAGCAGCAGCAACAGGATTGCGCCGATCCCGACGGCCAGGACCGGCCAGAAGTAACAGGCGGCGGCCAGCAGGAGCGCGCCGCCGAGCAGCACCGCTTTCCATAGCCAGTGAATGCGGGTGCGATCCGGCGCCCGGTGAAGCTTCGTTGGAACCATTGTCCGTCGGTCGACAATGCCCACCGCTTCACCTCTTGCCGCGTCGTAGCCCGTGTATGAAACCTCGCCGAACGATTCAGTAAATTACTCGGTTGCGGGCCATATCAATAGGCCCGAGTTCTCAAAGACAACGGGCTCGGACGGATCCGCGCTGTTCACGAGGCTTTACGCGCGGCGTTACCGGTGGGCGAATGCGTCTTTTTGCCGGTATTTGAAG
The DNA here is from genome assembly GCF_000523975.1 of Mycobacterium sp. MAC_080597_8934. NCBI lineage: Bacteria > Bacillati > Actinomycetota > Actinomycetes > Mycobacteriales > Mycobacteriaceae > Mycobacterium > Mycobacterium sp. MAC_080597_8934. The sequence goes on from NZ_JAOS01000019.1 coordinate 47,474, forward strand.
GTTGCGAAAATTTCGGGGAATCGCCCGATTTGTGCTCAGTCGCCGGATTTCCGGCCGAGCCGCCGGCGGCTTACGGCCGGTTGCCGATCCATTCGAGCAGGGCGCGCAGACCGTCCTCGAGTGTCCACTTGGGGTGCCAGCCGAGCTGGCTGGTTGCCGGCTCGATGTCGCAACTCGCCGCTCGCACGTCGCCGTCCCGGAATTTTCCGACGACCACTGGTTCGGGCGCCTCGCACATGGCGGCGATCGTGTTGGCCAGCTCCTGGATGGTGGTGGCCCGGCCGGACCCGACGTCCAGCCGGCGCTGCGGGCTGGCCGGTCGCTGCACCGCCGCGAACAGCGCGTCGACGACGTCGTCGATGTAGACGAAATCGCGGACGATCCGGCCGTCTTCGTAGACCTCCAGCGCCTGCCCCTGCCGGGCCAGCCGGGCGAACAACGCGACGATGCCGGTGTAGGAATTGGTCAGCGACTGGCCGGGGCCGTAGACGTTCTGCAGGCGCAGCACGCTGAGGTTGGTGTCGTGCGCGGCGGTCCAGGCGGCCAGCAGGTGCTCCTGGGCGAGCTTGGTCGCCGCGTAGACGTTGGTGGGCCGGGGCTCGGTGCGGTCGGCTCGGCTCGGCAGCGGCACCGCCTGCTCACCCGCGGGTCCTTGCGGGTCCCAGCGGCCAGCGACCAGCTGGGCATGGCTGCGGGGTTGCGGATAGAAGACCTCCGCGCCCGACTGCCACGCGCCCTCGCCGTAGACCGCGCGGGAGGACGCCAGCACCAGCTGCTCGGGAACCAGGCCTGAGCGGCTCAGCGCGTCCAGCAGCTGAGTGGTTCCCACGACGTTCACCGAGCCGTGCCGGGTGGCCTCGGACAGCGACTGCGCGGTGCCCGTCTCGGCCGCCAGGTGGACGATCTGGGTGGGCCGGAACAACCGCAGCACCGCGTCGAAGTCGGGCGCGTGGGTGACGTCCCCGGTGAACAACCGCACCGAGGGCGCCAACTCGACGGGCCGGTCGCCGCCGTGCACCTGCGGATGCAGCACGTCCATCAGGGCGACGTCGTATCCGGCCTCGACGAGACGACGTGACAGCGCCGACCCGATGAACCCTGCCCCGCCGGTGATGAGCACGGACGCTGACACGAATCGAGGCCTGCCTTTCGGGCGTAGCGAGAAAATTCAGCGACCGGCGTCTGGTATCGCGGTCCGGTCGATCATATCGGGGACCTTTCCCCGCATCAGACGATTCCGCCAACCGCCGCCTAGGCCCAGGTGCCGCGGTTCCGGTGGAGCATCGCGAAGATTTCCATCACCGGCCGTGCGACGGCCGGCCGGAAAACCCGGAAGAGCATGCTGTTGGACAAGCCGTGAAAGTCCTCGTGCGCCTTGCGGAAATCACGCTCGCTGGCCCGGTAGGAATCGAAAACGCGGTCCAGCGTTGCGGTGTCGACGGGCTCGTCGTGCGCGGCGTCGCGCAGCGCCGCATAGACCGTGGAAATCCAGTCGGCGCCGAAACGATTTGTCACCGACCCGCTGTGCCGCTGCCGATGCAGGCCGGGGGTGAGGAACTTCTCGATGGCGTCCTCGTCCTGGGTGTGCAGCTCGACCGGCAGCTCGGCGGAGATCCGCTTCGTCTCCCGGCGCCAGTCGTCGAGAAGGTTTGCGTAGTCGACGAACACGCGCGGCATGCCCCGCGTGTTTCGTTCGGCCAGGATGTTGCACTTCAGCCACAGGGCGCTGGCGAGTGCCGGCGAGACTCGCCAGGACTTCGCGATCGAGCAGATGACTTCCTGCGGATGACGAACCGCGATCACCGCCGCGACATCGAACCCGGCCCGCCGCGCCGCCTGGAACCACAGGTCGGACAGCGTGGTGATGCGCGGTTCCTTGATCACCACCAGCGGCGCGGCCGGCAGCGTGGACAGATAGGCCGCGATTTTGTTGATACAGGCCGTGTTCGCCGACTCGTCGGCTGCCTGCTCATCCAGAAAACGAAACGACGGGTCGTACCAGTTGGTCCCGAGGCGACGCAGGATCGCCTCGTTGAGCGAGATGGCCGCTCGCGGCTCCCAATAGCCGAGCGGGTTGTTGGCGTCGGCGCCCAGCAGCGCGGTGGGCAGGGTCCCGCCGCACAGCGACAGCACCCGGGTGAGCGCCGACGTTCCGGACCGTTGCGGCCCCAACACGAACAGGGCAACCGGGCGGTTCGGAGGGCCGGCGAGATCAGCGAGCGGACCGGAGGAATTGGCGGCGGTTTCGGCGGGCTTGATCGTCCGGGCCAATCTCATCGCAACTCCAAACCTTTCACTTGTCCTGCGTCTGAGCGACTTTCGGAGTTCGGTTGCCATCCACGGTTTTCCGATTCGGCCAGGCCGCGGGCCAGCCGGCACTCGGCAATCCAGCCGGAATCGACACCGTCGCGCAGACTACGACGTCAGGGAACTAAAACTCAGCCGTATCAACAGCTTTGGCAAAAGAGGCGACGATTTCGTTCGTGCCTCTCGGACCGAGTCAGGCTTGACTTGTGACCGGCAACTCTGCCCCCCTGGCTGAGAATGATCGGATCATTGCGCCCGCTAAAGACTATAGCCGCAGCGGATGAGGCGGGACAGCATTTTCACGAATCCGTTTTGCTTACTTAACCTTTGGTCGGTCTCATTGCATGGAATGGTGCAAAGGCGCTCACCGCGGCGTCGTTACCGTAACAAACGATCTCGGCGGCCGGGCCTTGGCGCGTTAGGCCCAGGCTCCCCTGCGCCGGTGCAGCACCGCGGCAACCTCGAGAATCCACTTCACCAGGAACGGCCGGAACACCCGGCGAACGACGCTGTTGGTCCGGGCCTGAAAATCCGTGAAGGCGGTGCGAAAGTCGCGCTCACTCGCCCGGTACGACTCGAAAACCCGATCCAGCGTGGCCGTGTCCAGCGGGTCGTCGTGCGCGGCGCCGCGCAGCGCCGCATAGACCGCCGACATCCAGTCCGCGCCGAACAGGTCCGTCACCGGCCCGCAGTGTCGCTGGCGTCGCAAATCCGCGGTGAGGAACTCCTCGATGGCGCCCTCTTCTGCGGTGTCCAGCTCGATCTCCAGCGCGCCGGCGATCCGCTTCATCTCCCGGTGCCAGTCGTCGAGCAGGTTCGCGTAGTCCACGAACACCCGCGGCACCCCGCGGGTGTGCCGCTCGGCCAGCAGGTTGTATTTGAGCCACAGTGCACTCGAGAGCTCCGGCGAGGTCGACACGTATTTGGCCGCCGACGCGATCACCTCCTGCGGGTGGCGCACGGCGATCACTGCCGCCACGTCGAACCCGACTCGGCGCGCCGCCTCGAACCACAGGTCGGACAGCGCCGTGATCCGCGGTTCCTTGATCACCACCAGCGGCGCCGCCGGCAGCGTGGACAGATACGCCGTGATCTCCGCGATGCAGGCGGCGCGCTCGGCGGCGCCGAAGGCGGCCTCCTGCTGCAGCCGCAGCGTCGGGTCGTACCAGTTGCTGTCGTGGCGGCGCAGGATCGTTTCGTTGAGCATGATGGCCGTGCGCGGTTCCCAATAGCCGCGCGGATTGTTGCCGTCGGCGCCGCACATCCCGGCCGGAAGCGTGCTGCCGCACAGCGACAGCACGCGGGTCAGTGCCGAGGTCCCCGACCGCGCCATGCCCAGCACGAACAACGCGACGGGACGAACGTCGCCCGGGAGGCGGGTGGGGTGCCGCGGGAGGTCGGGGCCGTCGGCGGGTTGACTCGTCCGGGCAGCTCTCATCGGGGACCCACACCCTTTCAGTTGCGCATCTGACGGCCCCCGGGTTCCCGGCCATTATCCATGACATTGCGAGTTCTCGCGCGGTGTTGAATTACCGGTATCCGGCAACGCGCAATGGGCGGATCGGAAAGCGTCAATCCGGGCTTTTCCAAGCTCTCTGGCTAAAGGTGACAGTGAGGGTTTTGCTATTGCGCAAAAGCCGCGGCTATGACTTTCCTATGAGCCTGGTGTGGAAATGCGTGAGCCACTGGAGACGACGGCGCCCCACCCGCGCGCTCGGCGCTTGATGCGAGATTTGAGCGACAGGGCGCGCTTTTCCACCAGAAACCAGCTCAGTGCGGCCAGCGGAAGGGTGACGACGACGGCGACGACGGCGAACACGACGGGAGGCAAGAAGCTGAGCCCGCAGATGGCCAGCAGCTGCTGCATGGGCCACGCGTAGATGTAGACGCCGTAGGACAGGTCGGTGCGCAACCTCAACCGCTCGTGGTGGATCAGCGCTCCGGAGACGACGACGGCGTAGGCCAGCGGAATCGCGGCCAGCACCCGGTAATTGGGCATCAGCAGGCCGGCCGCCAGCACGATCACCGCGCTGAGCGCCACCAGTGACCAGCGGGCGGGGATCTTGTCCTGGAACTGATGCAGCAGTGTTCCCGCCGCGAACACCAGGGCGAACCGCCCGATCATCTGGAAGACGGTCTGCACCTCGACCGGGTAGGCCACCAGTGCCGAGAAGACCACCAGAAGGATGAATACCACCACCGCCGGCCACCGGCGCTTGAGCAGTCCGGCCACCCCGGCGACGGCAATGGCGATGTAGCAGAAGATTTCGAAGATCAGGGTCCACAGCACGCCGTCCCACACGCCCGGGAACGGCACGTGGCGCGGCGTTCCGTCGATGCCGGCGAAAAAGACGTGCAGGACCGCGTTGTGGAGCACGTACTCGATGGGCGCGCGCGACATCAGCAGCTTCGCGGCCGAGCCTCCTTGGATCGCCACCCCGATCGGGGCGATGACGAACGCGATCACTACCAGGCAGACCCACAACCCGGGCAGAATGCGCAGCGCCCGCGCCGCGACATACTCGCGCAGCCGCGGATTGCGCACCCAGCTCGCCGCGATGAGGAATCCCGAGATCGCGAAGAACCCGTCCACCCAGACCTGGGGGAACAGTTGGTCATACGGTGGGTGCACCTTCCGGCCGGTCAGCGGCCAGGAGTGTTGCAGGATGACGCCGGAGGCCAGCACCAATCGCCACACGTTCAGCGCGTTGATCCGGGTGTCGAAAACCTGGGCGAGTGTCGGGCCCGGGACCCGTCGCCGGGCAGGCCCCCGCGCAGCGATGGTAGTGGGATCGGAAACGTTCGGGTCGGCGCTCACCGGCGCGATTCCCGCACCCTCGGCTGGCCGCACCGAGTTTGACCGGCCCGGTATTCTCCGGCGACACCGCGGGAATGCGCGGGAATGGTCGGAGCAAACACCCGCACAGAGTACATTGCGTGCGAACTACTGCGCAGCGGCGTTCCTGCGAAAGGGATTGCCGATTTAAGCGCCGTGTTCAATACCGGCCATTCCCGTGACGGCGCCTCAGCCGGCGACGGCTCCCGGCTCGCGAAACGGCGCGCCGAATTCGGTGACCGGCCGGAACCCGTGCTTGCGCACCTGCTCGGCCGCCCGGCGGATCAACGCGTAGATCCCGACGAACGCCGCATGGTCCGTCATCACCAGGGGCGTCAGCAGCCGGTTGTGCACCAGCGAGAAGGCCACCCCGGAGGCCGGGTCGGCCCACCCGAGCGAACCGCCCATGCCCACGTGGCCGAACCCGGGCATCACACCGCCGATCGGCACACTGTGATAGCCCAGATGAAAAGCCAACGGCACGTACAGGTTTCGGTCCGGCCGCAGACTCCGCTCACCCGTCAGACCCGCCACCAGGTCGCGGGAGAGGAACCGGATGCCGTCGACCTCGCCGCCGTTGGCGATGGCGCCGTACATCCGCGCCAGACCACGGGCCGTCGCCACCCCGTTGGCCGCCGGGATCTCGGCGTCCAGCAGCGGGGTGTCGCCCTGCACGGCGGCGATCATGCCCGGGAAGTACATGGCCCGGAATCCGCCGGAAAGCTGGTTGGCGACCTTGCGGGACACGTAGTTGACGATCGAGCTGCCCACCAGGTTCTGCGGCGCGACGATCTCGGCGACCCGCGTCGGTGCCCCCGCCGGCGGGCGGCCCAGGTACAGGCCGTCGGTGCCCAGCGGCTCGGCGAGCTCCTCCCGGATCAGCGTGCGCATCCCCTTACCGGTGACGGCCCGGCCCAGGCCCGACATCAGCCAGCCGAACGTCAGCGCGTGGTAGGCCGATTTGCCCAGCAGCCGTCCGGGCGCCGCCGCGGCCAGCCGCTCCTCCATCACGAGGTGATCGAGCAGCTCCTCCTTGGTGGCGCCGCGCAGCCCGGACAGGCCGGCCTGGTGGCGCATCACCTGGCGCACCGTCATGTTGGCCTTGCCGTTGGCCGCGAACGCGGGCCAGTACTCGGCGACCGGGGCCTCGTAGTCGATCAGCCCGCGATCGACCAGCCGGTGGATGACCGTGGCGGCCATTCCCTTGGTGGCCGAGAACACCATCGGCGCGGTGTTCTCCGACCACGGCCGCTGACCGGCCCGGTCGGCCCACCCTGTCCAGACGTCCACCACGGGCTGGCCGTCGACATAGACGGCCAGCGCCCCACCGCCGAACCGGCGGGCCGGGAACATGCTGGCGAAACTGCGAACGACGCAACCGAAGTGTGAGTCCGCCGCGCCGGACACACGATGACCTGCGTCAAGGTCATCGTGGACACGGACCGCGCGGCGATCGACTCGGGCATCCACCGTCACACTTCCGAATCTACTTGGATTACACACCCGGCAGGAGCGAAATCCGGATTATTTACCTATCCGTTAGCGCGACGCGGCCGCCAGGATTTCCTGGGCCGCCAGCGCCGGGGTGAGCTCCCCCGCCTTGACCCGTCGCTCGACATCGGCGCGCATCGTGCGGACCGCCGGGTTGGACAGCAGCCGGTCCAGCACCGTGTCGCGCACCATCTGCCAGGTCCAGTCCACCAGCTGCGACCGGCGCCGCGCCTCGAACTCGCCGGCCTTGCTGAGCACCTGACGGTGCCGTTCGATGGTCTCCCACAGTTCCGGCAGGCCGGTGCCCTGCGCCGCGCTCATCGTGAGAACCGGTGGGCGCCAAAGGGTTTCGCGAGGGTGGATCAGCCGGATCGCGCCGGACAGTTCACGCGCGGCGGACCGCGCCTCGGCCAGGTGCTCGCCGTCGGCCTTGTTCACCACGACGATGTCGGCCAGCTCCAGCACGCCCTTCTTGATGCCCTGCAGCTGATCGCCGCCGCGGGCCAGGGTCAGCAGCACGAATGTGTCGACCATGTTGGCCACCGTCACCTCGGACTGGCCGACCCCGACGGTCTCGATCAGGATGACGTCGAAACCCGCGGCCTCGAGCAGGACCACCGTTTCGCGGGTGGCCTTGGCCACGCCGCCCAGCGTGCCCGACGTCGGCGATGGCCGGATGTAGGCGTCCGGATGATTGGCCAGCCGGGCCATCCGGGTCTTGTCGCCCAGGATGGAGCCACCGGTGCGGGTCGACGACGGGTCGACGGCCAGCACCGCCACCTTGTGGCCGAGCCCGATCAGGTGCATGCCGAGCGCCTCGATGCTGGTGGACTTGCCCACCCCGGGGATGCCGGTGATGCCGACTCGATGCGCGTCGCCGCCATCCGGCGTCAGCTCCAACAACAGCTGCTGGGCCTGCTCCTGATGGTCGGCGCGGGTGGACTCCAACAGCGTGATGGCCCGCGGCAGCGCCGCGCGGTCGCCGCTGCGGATCGCCTCGGCGAGCTCGGTCACCGTCCGCCCGCTCATGGGACCGCCGCCTGTAACGCCATGGCGAAAATCGGTGCCATTCTTCGCCGTAGCGTTACGAGAGCGGCAGGAATCGCGGCCATCAGCCGAGGTCGTACCCGAGCCGTTCGGCCAGCTTGTGCAGCAAACCGATTGCGGCGTCGGCGATTACCGTCCCGGGCGGGAAGATGGCGGCGGCCCCGGCGGCGTACAGCTCGTCGAAGTCGCCGGGCGGGATGACCCCGCCGACCACGATCATGATGTCGGGCCGCCCCACCTCTTTGAGCGCGTCGCGCAGCGCCGGCACCAGGGTCAGGTGGCCGGCGGCCAGCGAGGACACTCCGACCACGTGCACGTCGTTGTCGGCGGCCTGGCGGGCCACCTCCTCGGGGGTGGAGAACAGCGAGCCGACGTCGACGTCGAAGCCGATGTCGGCGAAGGCCGTCGCGATCACCTTCTGGCCGCGGTCGTGGCCGTCCTGGCCCATCTTGGCCACCAGGATCCGGGGCCGGCGGCCGTCGGCCTCGGCGAACTTCTCGACCAGTTCCGTAGCGGTGGCGATGTTGGTGGCCTTTCCGGCTTCGTCACGGTAGACGCCGGCGATGGTGCGGATCTCCGCCTGATGGCGCCCGTATACCTTTTCCAGCGCGTCGGAGATCTCCCCGACCGTGGCCTTGGCCCGGGCGGCGTTGATCGCCAGCGCCAGCAGATTATTACCCAGCCCGTCCTCACCGGCGCGGCCCTGTGCCGCCGCCGCGCGGGACAGCTCGGCCAGCGCGGCGTCGACGGCCGACTGGTCGCGGCTGTCCCGCAGTTCCTTGAGCTTGGCCAGCTGCTCGGCGCGCACCCGGCTGTTCTCCACCTTGAGGACCTCGACCTCCTGGTCCTCCTCGACCTGGTACTTGTTCACCCCGATCACCGGCTGGATGCCCGAGTCGATGCGGGCTTGGGTGCGCGCGGCCGCCTCCTCGATGCGCAGCTTGGGGATGCCGTCGCTGATGGCCTGGGCCATGCCGCCGTGCTCGGCCACCTCGGCGATGTGCGCGCGGGCCTTGCGGGCCAGGTGGTGGGTCAGCCATTCCACGTAGTAGGACCCGCCCCAGGGATCGATCGGCCGAGTGGTGCCGGACTCCTGCTGCAACACCAGCTGGGTGTTGCGGGCGATGCGGGCCGAGAAGTCGGTGGGCAGCGCCAGCGCCTCGTCGAGCGCGTTGGTGTGCAGCGACTGGGTGTGTCCCTGGGTGGCGGCCATCGCCTCGATGCAGGTGCGGGCGACGTTGTTGAACGCGTCCTGCGCGGTCAGCGACCAGCCCGAGGTCTGCGAATGTGTGCGCAGCGACAGCGATTTGGGGTTCTTCGGGTTGAACTGGGAGACCAGCTCGCTCCACAGCAGCCGGCCCGCGCGCAGCTTGGCGACCTCCATGAAGAAGTTCATCCCGATGCCCCAGAAGAACGACAGCCGCGGCGCGAACTTGTCGATGTCCAGCTCGGCGTCCAGGCCGGCCTTGATGTAGTCCACCCCGTCGGCCAGCGTGTAAGCCAGCTCCAAATCGGCTGTGGCCCCGGCTTCTTGGATGTGGTAGCCGGAAATCGAGATGGAGTTGAACTTGGGCATCTTCGCGCTGGTGTAGGCGAAGATGTCGGAGATGATCCGCATCGACGGCTTGGGCGGATAGATGTAGGTGTTGCGCACCATGAACTCTTTGAGGATGTCGTTCTGGATGGTGCCGGCCAGCTTCTCCGGCGGCACCCCCTGCTCCTCGGCGGCCACCACGTACAACGCCAGGATGGGCAGCACCGCGCCGTTCATGGTCATCGACACGCTCACCGTCGACAGGTCGATGCCGTCGAACAGCTGCCGCATGTCGAGAATGGAATCGATTGCCACACCGGCCATTCCGACGTCGCCCTGCACGCGCGGATGATCCGAGTCGTAGCCGCGGTGGGTGGCCAGGTCGAAGGCCACCGACAGGCCCTTCTGCCCGGCCGCCAGGTTGCGCCGGTAGAAGGCGTTGGACTCCGCGGCGGTGGAGAACCCGGCGTACTGCCGAATGGTCCACGGCTGGTTGACGTACATCGTCGGGTAGGGGCCGCGCACGAACGGCGGCTCGCCGGGGAAGGTGTGCAGCGGGTACCCGTCGGCCTCGACGGCGGCCCGGTCGGCGCCGATGTAGACCGGTTTGACGACGATGTCTTCCGGTGTGTGCCAGTGCAGTTGGTCGGGCGTGTACAGGTGCGCGGCCGCGATCGCCGCGACGTGTTCCTCGACGGCGGCCTCGGTGGCCGGCGCGACGGGCCGCTCGCTGCGCAGTGGCACGTCGGCGAAGCTGCCGACAGCAGGTGCAGTGGTCGTCATGGTAGCTACGCCCCCAGCCTTGTGAGCAGATCCGACAGTGCTTCGACCGCATTGATTTTCGCGGTCAGGAATTGGTCCGGCCGGTGCTCGGCGTCCGCCACGGCTTTCTCCGGCCCGGCTAGATAGACCCGGGAGACGCCGGCGCCGCGCGCTGCCTGCACGACGCCCGACGCCTCGTCCTGGTAGCGCTTGTCGGTGCCGCAGATGACCGCCACCGCCGGCGATCCCGCTTCTTTGACGGCCTTAGCGACGCCGGCGGCGTCGACGGTTCCTGGGTTGACCGCCTCGATGCCCCCGGAAGCCAGCAGGTTCGACGCGAAGGTCGCGCGAATGTTGTTCTCGGCCAACGGCCCCAGCGGCAGCAACAACACCTGCGGGCGCGAGCCGGTGCGGGCCAGGTAGGCGTCGGAGCGGTCGCGCAACGCCTCGAAGTCGGTGGCGTACCGGATCAGCTTGCCCGCCGCGAGCGGCGAATAGGACGAATCGCTGTGCGGCAGCGCCGGTTCGGCGAGGTTGGGGAATTCGTTGACGCCGGTGATCGCGGTCCGCCGATGCGCGATGTCGTCGCGGCGGCGGGCAGCGATCTCGGCGATCTGGCCGGCGATGAAATCGCGGGCCTCGGCGAATCCCCCGCGCGCCTCGATGGCCTGGAAGTGCTGCCAGGCCTGCTCGGCCAGCCGCTGGGTGAGGTCCTCCACGAACCAGGATCCCGCGGCCGGGTCCAGCACCCGGCCCACGTGCGACTCCTCGAGCAGCAGCAGCTGGGTGTTGCGGGCGATGCGGCGGGCGAAACTCGTTGCGGTGCCCGGGAATCCACCGTCGATGGCCACATCGAACGGGAACACCAGCAGCGAGTCGGCGCCGCCGACGCCCGCCCCGAACGCGGCCAGCGTGCAGCGCAGCATGTTCACCCAGGGATCCCGCTGAGTCATCATCGGCAGCGACGTCTCGGCGTGCACCACGGCCGCACCGGCGTCCGGCTCGCCGACCACCTCGGCCACCCGCGCCCACACCGTGCGCGCCGCGCGGAACTTGGCGATGGTCATGAACTGGTCGTCGTCGGCGGCGAACCGGAAGCTGATCTGGCGCAACGCCGCAGCGATCGTCAGCCCCGATTCGGTGAGCACCCGCAGGTAATTGACCCCGGCCGCGATCGAGGCGCCCAGCTCCCATGACGCGTTGGCGCCCAGGTTGTGGAAGGCGGGCCCGTCGACGGTGATCGCCCGGACCCCGGTGTGACCGGCGGCCCGCTTGGCGACGGCGACCACGTCCTTGAGCTCCGGGGCGGGGCGCCCGCTCAGCGCCGCGGTCAGCGGGTCGCCGGCCAGGTCGATCGACACGGTGGCGCGCTGGTCGGGTTCGATCTCGTCGGCCAGGCCCAGCACCGCGTCGCTGGCCCCCGGGTAGTCGGCGCCGGCCTCCAGGATCAGCGGCGCCATGCTCAGGTAGACGCCCTGCAGGCTGTCGGCCACCTGGTCGGGCGCCACGCCCGACTCGCCGATCCGCAGCAGCACGGCGCCGGCGCCGTTGCCCAGCGCGTCGAGCACCGCGGAGTTGATGTCCTTGGCCGCGACGCCGGGCACCGGGGTGGCCGGGAACGCCTCGGCGACCTTCCAGCCGGACCTGACGTCGCGCAGCGCGTCGCCGCCGCGCACGAACGGCCACTCGCCCGGCAGCGGTGGTTCGGGCAGCTCGTCGAGCGCGGTGTAGAGCGCGCGGATCGCGATCCCGTCGTAGGTCGGGGTTTCCAGCAGCCGCTCCGGCGCGTCCCCCAACTGCTCGGGGTCCTTCCGGGTGCTTTTGGCCAGCACTCCGGCAACCGCACTGCGCCAACGCCCGCGAACCTGTTCCAGGTCGGCGAGTTCGGGTACATCAATGGACACCGATTGCTCCCTTTTCCCAGCATTTGGGCAACAGCTTTGGGGATACCACTTGACTACCGAGGCTAATTGATCGGGGCTCCGCGCTGAAAACCGCCGGCCGGCCCGCGCGGTCCGGATTTGGAGGGAAACGCCAGCCGCGGGAAACGCTGGATTCACCTGCGCCCCGTAATCTTGGAAGGCGTGACGGGTTCCGCCACCAGCAAAATCGCCGAAACACTGCGCGATCTCGGCTGCGCGATCGGCGCGGCCGCGCGCGGTGTGTCCCGGTCGCGGATCGCCTGGACAGTGGCGGGCATCACAGCGCTGGTGGTGCTGGCGTCGTTGATCCCGCTGCCCTCGCCGGTGCAGATGCGCGACTGGGCGCAGTCCGTCGGGCCGTGGTTCCCGCTGGCGTTTCTGCTCGCGCACATCGTGGTGACGGTGGTGCCCGTGCCGCGCACCGCGTTCACCCTGGCGGCCGGGCTGCTGTTCGGCCCGCTGCTGGGGGTGGCCATCGCGGTGGCCGCCAGCACCGCGAGCGCGATGATCGCGATGCTGCTGGTGCGCGCGGCCGGCTGGCGGTTGACCCGGCTGGTGCGGCACCGGTCGATGGACACGGTGGAAGAGCGGCTGCGGCAGCGGGGCTGGCTGGCGATCGTGTCGCTGCGGCTGATCCCGGCGGTCCCGTTCACGGCGCTGAACTACGCCGCGGGTGCGTCGAGTGTGCGGGTGCTGCCCTATGGGCTGGCCACCCTGACCGGGTTGCTGCCCGGCACCGCCGCGGTGGTGATCCTCGGCGACGCGCTGGCCGGTCACCCCTCGTCGCTGCTGTACCTGGTGTCGGCGCTCACCAGCGCGCTCGGGCTGACCGGGCTGATCATCGAGATCCGCCACTTCCGCCGGCACCACCGCCGCGCACACCGGCACCGCGACGACGAGCCCTCCCCCGAGCCGGCCACCATCGGCTGACACCGAATTTCGCTGAGCGACTTCGCTGAGAGCGCCGCGCGATGCGGCAAAGATCGATCTAATGGTGAGCGTGGACGCGCTGGAGCTCGCCAGCTGGGGGACGCCATACTCACCCGCTCGTACCGTTGCGCTGCCGCTCGGCGCGCTGGTGCTCGCGGTGCTGGCCGTGTTGGGTTTTCTGCCCGGCCGCGCCGAACGGCGGCGCAAGCCGGGCGCTTTCCCCGCCACCGATGTGCTGCCGCCGCGTCCGCGCACCCACACCACCTTGCTCACCCTGGCGGCGGTGTGCAGCATCACCGCGCTGGTGGCCGCGGTGTGCCTGCTGCCGAGGGCGGCCACGCCAGCGCAGCAGCCCACCCCGCCGCCCGTGCTGGCGCCGATCGACCTGCCCGCGGCCAGCGCCATCGGCCCGGGCGCCGGGATCTACGTCGACTACACTGACGGCTCCGGTGGAATGGGTTGCACCGCAGGGTTTTTGGTGCACACCAGCAGCGGCCAGGCCGGCATTCTCACCGCTGGCCACTGCAACCGTCCCGGCGAGCCGAGCAAGGTGACGATGAACCTAGGCGGCGTGCTGCCCTACGCGACCCTGGGCACGTTCAGCCAGACGATCAGCGAGGGCGTGCACGACGAACAGCACGACATCGGTTTGATCATCCTGGACGGCGACAACGTGCCACAGTCGCCGGCGATCGCGGCGTCGGTGCCGGTGTCCGGCGTCGCCGCCAATCTGCAAGTGGGACAACAGCTGTGCAAGTTCGGCATGGGCTCGGGCGCGGACGCCTGCGGGCAGATCGTCGAGATCACCGGCAGCAAGGTGAAATTCCTGGCCGGCGGCCAGTGCGGCGATTCGGGCGGGCCGGTGTACCGGTACGAGAACGACGGCACCGTCAGCGCCGTCGGCATCCTCATCCGCGGCGGTGACCCCTACACCCGCAAGGCCGGGTGCGCGGCCCGGGCCAAATTCTCGGTCGCCGAGCTGGTGCGGCCGTGGCTGGACACATGGCGGCTGACCATGGTGACGGCACCGTCGGCGCCGCGCTGATTCGTTCGTCTTCAGCTTGGCTTCAGGCTGGCGCCCTACCGTCTGCTGGTGACTGGTAATACGGTGCGGGACCGCCGTTTTCGCGCTGCGCCGATCGAGGATGGAGGGACATAGTGAGGATGAGACAAGCGATCGCTGGTTCGTTGATCGCGGGAGCGCTCGGGGTGGCCGCGGCGGGCTTCGGCGCCGCGGTGGCGAGCGCGGATCCCCCGCCACCGCCGCCGGGCCCGGGACAGCCGTGGGGGCCGGGGCCGGGCGGCCCGGGCGGGCCGGGTGGACCGGGTGGACCGCCCCCGCCGCCGGGTGGACCGCTGGGCCCGCCGCCGGGTGGGCCGGGCGGGCCTCCGCCACCGCCGGGCTGGTGATGCGTAGACGGGTGGCCGCCTCGAGCATTCGAGGCGGCCACCGTTCACTGTGTGGTCGCCCGCGGCAACGTGAGCCGGAACCGGGCGCCGCCCCGATGCGGCAGGCACACCAGGTCGCCGCCGTGCGCGCGGGCCAGCGCCCGGGCGATGGCCAGGCCCAGCCCGGCGCCGCCGTGGTCGCGGGCGCGGCCGGCATCCAGGCGCACCAGCCGGTCGAAAATGTGCTCCCGCTCGTCGTCCGGGATGCCCGGGCCGGTGTCGGTGACGGTGATCTCGGCGGCGCCGTCGCCGGCGCGCAGGTCGATCTCGATGGCGCCGCCGGCCGGGGTGTAGCGGCGGGCGTTGTCGAGCAGGTTGGACACGATCTGCGACAGCCGGGTGGCGTCGGCCCGGACGTTCAGCGCGGTGAGTCCCGTGCGGCGCACGCCGATTTGGGGTGCCAGCAGGGCCGCCCGGTCGGCTTCGTCGCGCAGCACGGCGGCGACGTCGACGTCGTGCAGTTCCAGCGGGAGCCCGGCGTCGATGCGGCTCAGGTCCAGCATGTCGTTGACGAGTCGCCCGGCGCGGCGCGCGTCGGAGAGCAGCAGGCCGGCCCGACGGTATTGCCCGTCGTCGGGGTGTTCGGAGGCGCCGTGCGCGAGTTGCTCGGCGGCGACCTGCATGCCGGCGATCGGGGTGCGCAGCTCGTGGGCGGCGTCGACGAGGAAGCGCCGGGTCGCCGTCTCGGCGCGCTGGGCGGCCTCGGCGGCCTGTTGGGCCCGGCGTTCCGACATCTCCAGGGCGTCCAGCATTGTGTCGAAAGCGCTTGCGGCGCGGCCTAGTTCGGTGTCGGCGCGGTGTGGGCGCAACCGGCGGCCGCGGTCCCCGGTGGTGATGGCGTTGGCCAGCGCGGTGAGCCGGTCCAGCGGGCGCAGGGCCGCCCGGCTGACCGCGATCAACAGCAGCGCCGCGATCAGCAGGGTCACGATGCCGGCGGCGATCATCAGACCCCGCAGTTGCCGGGTGACCTGAGTGGTTTGCGTGGTGTCGGCGACCAGGATCAGCCGCGCGCCGTCGGGCAACGGGTGCACGACGGCCGTCGCAGTCGTATCCGGCGGCGGGCCGGGCGGGGGCGGATAGGGCGGTGGGTACGGCGGCGGGTAGCCCGGCGGCGGATAAGGCGGCGGTAACGGCGGCGGGTACGGCGGGGGCGGTTCGACCGGCCCTCGGCCAGGTGGGGGCTGATCACGCGGTCCCCGTAGGCCTGGCCGTCCGCGGTGACGACGAGCGCGCGGATCCCGCCGCCGTTGAGCTCGGCGGCGAGCAGGTCGGGGGCGGTGTGCGCGGCGCTCAGCGCGTCGGCCCGCGACGTCGCGGCGAGCAGCCGGTCGTGCAGGTTGCGGCGGGCGAGCACGCCCATCGTGACGTCGATGGTGACGCCGAGCACCACCAGCAGCACGGTCAACAGCGCCAGCACCACCAGCGTCACCCGGCGTTGCAGCGACGGCGTCGGCGTCATGACCGCTCGGGTTGCAGACGGTAGCCGATGCCGCGGACGGTGTGCAGGATCCGCGGGCCGTGCGCCTCGAGCTTGCGCCGCAGCCCGCTGACGTGAACCTGCACCAGGTTAGGGTCGTAGGCGTCGTAACCCCACACCCCGTTGAGGATCTGGCCGGCGCTGACGATCCGGCCGCGCTGCTCCACCAGAAATGTCAGCACGCGCAGCTCGGTGGCGGTCAGGTCCAGCCGGTGACCGCCGCGCGCGGCGACTCCGGCGCCGGGGTCCAGCGTGACGTCGCCGACCTGGATCACCTGTGGCAGCCGTCCCCGCCGGCGCAGCACCGCGCCGACCCGCGACACCAGCTCGGCCAGCTCGAAGGGCTTGATGACGTAGTCGTCGGCGCCGCCGTCCAGGCCGCGCAGCCGGTCCGGCAGGCCGTCGCGGGCGGTGATCAGCACGATGCCGATGTCGCCCCAGTCGCGGATCACGTCGATCAGCGCGAACCCGTCGCGTCCGGGCAGCATCACGTCGAGCACCACCAGGTCGGGCCGGATGCCGTCGAGCAGCTCTTCGAGTCGCTCGCCGTCGCGGCGGGCCTCGGTGTGGTAGCCGACCTCGGTGAGCGCCTCGCTGACCATCTCGCGGATGGTCTCGGAGTCCTCGACGACCAGCACCCGCGGGGTGCCGACGGTGAATTGGCCGGCCGCCCCGCGGAGACAATCCGTCATGGCCACCATTGTCGGCGCCGGTGCTGAAACCAACCTGAAGGCGTCGGTGCGCCGGCGTCGCATCCCGCCCCGTTGGCACCAATCCTGCCCCGTCGGCACCAATCCTGCCCCGTCGGCACCAAACGCCCCGTTGGCACCAAGAAGTGGGGGTGTGTCAAGTGCCCGCCTCACAGCGACAACCTCGTTAGGACGTCTGACCTGCGGAAACGCGTTGTCGCTGTGAGGCGGGCACAACACCGCTTCTCTCCTCGGGAAACGCAAGTGGCGCCTGGGGCTCAGCGGACAGCCCTTCCTTCAGATCCACTTCAGCTGCGGCTCCTACCGTCGCGACCATGACCACGAACGACGACATCAGCACCACAACACCCGCGCCGCCGCCGGCCGCGCACCAACCGCCCGAGCGACGCCACTCCACCGGCGTGGTGATCGGCGCCGGCGTGGCGGGCGCGCTGCTCGGCGCGGTCGGCACCGTGGCGGCCATCGCCTTCGCCTGGATCATCAGCGTCGGACCGCCCGGCCCGCCGCCGCCGCCGCCCGGGCCGCCGCCGATGTGGGCCGCACCCCGATGCCGCCCCCGCCGCTGCACGGGCCGCCGGGACCCCGCACGGCTTCCCGCCGCCACCACCGGGCGAGGCGTTCCCGACGCCGCCGCCGCCCTCGCCGCGCCCCTGAGGGCAAGATGGGAGGCGTGTCGGCCGCCCGAGCCTCGTCGCTTTCCGCCAGCATCGCCGCGCGGCTGCTGCGGTCGCGCCGGCTGATGCGGGCACCGATCTGGATCTACCGCGCTCGCGGGGGCGCGGTGTTCGGATCACGCATCCTGCTGCTCGAACACGTCGGCCGAAAGTCCGGGGCGCCGCGCTACGCGGCGTTGGAGGTCGTCGACCACCCGTCGCCCGACGTCTACGTCGTCGCCTCGGGCTTCGGCCGAAAAGCCCAGTGGTTCCGCAACATTCGGGCCAATCCACGGGTCCGGGTGTACGCCGGCAGCCATCCGCCCCGGGCCGCCACCGCGCGCGTCCTCGACCAAGCCGAGGCCGACCGCGCCCTGGCGGCCTACCGCACCCGTCACCCGCGGGCGTGGCAGCGGATGCGGCCCGTGCTGGAAGAGACGCTCGGCGTGCCGATCACTGACACCGGCACCCCGCTGCCGATGGTCGAGTTGCGCCTCGATTAGCTCTCGTCGGGCCCCCGCACCGTCATCGCGGCGAACAACGCCACAAACAGCGCGGCCGGAAGACCGTTGACGACCTTGTCGCGCACCCGCACGTGCGCGCCGACCGCGAGCACGAAGTACAGCGTCAGCATCGCCGTCGTCAGCCGGGCCAGCCCGGGAAAGCGGGTGACCGACAGCAAACCGACCGCCGCGGCCGCCTTCACGACCGGCAGCACCGGCCGGATGTTGTCCGGAACACCCAGGTTGTCAAGGGTTTTGCGGATCGGGGCGACCTGGACGCCGCACGCGACCGCGTCGACGGCGTGGAACACGCCCAGCGCCGCGTAGGTCTTCGGTGAAGTCAACGCACTCATGCGGCAATCCTAGGGAGGCTATTGGGTCAGCTCCCCCGTCGGGCCGTCCGCCGGCTGGCGGGCGATCGCCTCGGCCTTGGCCACCGCCTGCGCGATCGCCGGATCGGTCTCGGTGGAGAACCAGTCCGCGACGTCGGCGTCGTCGTCGGCGCTGTGCTTGGGCACGTCCTCGACCGGCGACGGCTGGAACCGGAACACCCCGTCCTGGCCCGGCGTGCCCAGCAGCTTGGTGAATCCCTGCAGCGCCGCGCTGAAGTCGCTGGGCACCACCCACACCTTGTTGGCGTCGCCGCGCGCCATCTCCGGCAGCGTCTGCAGGTACTGGTAGGCCAGCATCTCCGGGGTGGGCCGGCCGGCCTTGATCGCGGCGAACGTCTTCTCGATGGCCTTGGCCTGGCCCTGCGCCTGCAGGTAGGCCGCGGCCCGCTCACCCTGGGCGCGCAGCATCCGGGACTGCCGGTCGGCCTCGGCCGCCAGGATCGCGGCCTGCTTGGCGCCCTCGGCGGCCAGGATCTGCGCCTGCTTCTGGCCCTCGGCCTCCTTGATCGCCGACTCGCGCATGCCCTCGGCGGTCAGGATCATCGCCCGCTTCTCGCGGTCGGCCTTCATCTGCTTTTCCATCGACGCCTGGATCGACGGCGGCGGGTCGATGCTGCGCAGCTCCACCCGCGCCACCCGCAGGCCCCACCGGCCGGTGGCCTCGTCCAGCACGCCGCGCAGCTGCCCGTTGATCTGGTCGCGGGAGGTCAGCGTCTGCTCCAGCGTCATGCCGCCGACCACGTTGCGCAGCGTGGTGGTGGTGAGCTGTTCGACGCCGACGATGTAGTTGCTGATCTCGTAGACGGCCGCCTGGGGAACGGTGACCTGGAAGTAGACGACGGTGTCGATGTTCAGCGTCAGGTTGTCCTCGGTGATCACCGGCTGGGGCGGGAACGACACCACCCGCTCCCGCAGATCCACCCGGGCCCGGATCCGGTCGATGAACGGCACCAGCAGCGTCAGCTGCCCGCTGACCGTACGGCTGTACCGACCCAGGCGTTCGATCACCGCGGCCTCCGCCTGGGGTATCAGCGCGACCGACTTGGCCACCACCACGATGGCGAAGATCACCAGAACGGCCAGCAGCACCAAACCAGCAACCGCACCTTGCATTGGAATTCCTTTCTCTTGCAGCCCTTTTCGCTAAAGACTGCTCTTGAAGACCACTGCGGTGGCGCCGTCGATCTGCATGACGGTGACCGGCTCACCGGGTTCGTAGACGTCGTTCTCGTCGAGCGGACGCGCCGTCCACACCTGGCCGTCCAGCTTCACCTGGCCGCGGTCGCGGGCGACCCGCTCGAGCACCAGCGCGGTTTTGCCCTCCAGCGCCTCGATGCCCAGCTGCGGCACCGCGGCCGGGGTCAGCCGGCGCCGCAGCGGCGGGCGCACCACCACCAGCAGCAGCACCGAGACGACCAGGAACACCGTCCCGTTCAGCCACACCGGGAAATCGGTCAGCCAACTGGTCAGCGCCGCGGCCAGCGCGCCCCCGCCGAGCATCACCAGGAACAGATGGCCGGTAAGGGCCTCCGCACCGGCCAGCACCAGCGCGAATATTAGCCAAAGCACCGCGGCGTGCATGCGGCAAGAATACGCGTGATCGGCCTTCCCGGGGCAAAACAACTACACTGCCTTCTCGTGTGGTGTCCCAGTGTTTCGCTGTCCCTGTGGGCCAATGCCTGGCTCGCCGGCAAGGCCGCGCCCGACGACGTCCTCGACGCGTTATCCGTTTGGGCGCCAAAGCAATCGGTGACCGCGTATGATGCCGTCGCCGCGGGCCACACCGGGCTGCCGTGGCCCGACGTGCACGACGCCGGGACGGTCACGCTGCTGCAGACGCTGCGCGCCGCGATCGGCGTGCCGGTGGGCTCCGGACTGATGCGCGGGACGATCAACGTGGTTTTGCCGGTACCGGGCGATGTGCGCGGGCTGGCCCCCGGCACCCAGTTCGAGCAGGACGCGCTGGCCGCCGGCGAGGCGGTGATCGTCAGCAATCCGCACCAGCCCGGCGCCGCCGTCGGGCTGGTCCCCGAATTCTGTTACGCCGACGACGACGATGGGTCCCAGGACTACGCGCTGACCGAATTGTGCGCGCTGAGCTGGACGGTCTATTCGCTGCCCGGGGCGCCGGTGCTGGACCATCACGAGCTCGGCGACGCCGAGTACACGTTGCGCTCCGCGGTGCGCTCGGCCGCCGAGACGCTGGGCGCCATCGGCCTCGGCTCGGCCGCGTCCGACGTCGACGACCCACGGGGGCTGGTCGAGCAGTTGCTGGAATCGGCACGGCAGCACCGCATTCCGGATCACGCGCCGTCGCGCGCGTTGCGGGTGCTGGAGAACGCCGCGCACGTCGACGCCATCATTGCGGTGAGCGCCGGGCTGAGCCGGTCGGATTCGCCGGACCGATTCGCCGCGCCGATCGCCGCTGGCCTGGAACCGC
Source organism: Mycobacterium sp. MAC_080597_8934 (assembly GCF_000523975.1). Taxonomy (NCBI): domain Bacteria; kingdom Bacillati; phylum Actinomycetota; class Actinomycetes; order Mycobacteriales; family Mycobacteriaceae; genus Mycobacterium; species Mycobacterium sp. MAC_080597_8934. Next base: position 67,927 of record NZ_JAOS01000019.1, read on the forward strand.
TTGGCACACAATCGTCGTCGGAGGCGCGCATCGCCGGCGATGCGCTGCGGCCGCTCACCGCGGTGGTGCGTTCGGCGCGGATGGCCGCGGTCACCGCGATCCTGCATTCCGCCTGGGGCGATTAGGTTCTAGCCGGTAGCTTGGGCCGCGCAGTGCGGCGGCCGGCACGGTGCACCGTTGACGCTGGCCAGACAACCGGGCACCTGGTCGGGGCCGGTCACCCGGGCGGGCGTTCGGCCGCAACGCAATTCGTCGATCAGGTCGGCCGCCAACCGCGCGAAACGCGGCTGGGCGTTGGGCGTCGACGCGCGCGCCATCAGCATCCCCGCCGACTCGGCCTGCGCGCGCAGCTCCTCGTCGAGGTCCCACACCACCTCGATGTGGTCGGCCACGAACCCGATTGGGCAGACGATGACGGCCCGGGTGCCGGATTCGGCCAGGGCGCGCAGATGGTCGGCGACGTCGGGTTCGAGCCAGCGGACCTGGGGTGGCCCGGAGCGCGACTGCCACACCAGGTCGTGCTCGGCGTACCCGGCGGCGGCCGCCACAAGCCTTGCGGCATAAGCGACTTGGCGGCTGTACAGTCGCGGCCCCACGCGCTCGTCCGCGGCCACCGGGACCGAATGCGCGGTGAACACCAGACGCGCCCCCGCGGGTACCTTCGCCGCCGCGTCGGCGATCGCGCCGGCGAACATCTCCACGAACAGCGGATGGTCGAAATACGGCCGCAGCTTGACCAGTTCGGGCGCGCCCGGCCCGGCCGCGGTGCGCGCCCGGGCGATGTCCTCGACGTACTGCGTGCAGCTGGAGTAGCCGCTCCAGGCGGAGGTGGTGAACACCGCGGCGCGCCGAATCCCGTTGTCGCGCATGACCTTCACCGTGTCTTCGACGTAGGGCTCCCAGTTGCGGTTGCCGAAGTAGACGGGCAGGTCCTGGGCGGCCCGCAGCTGCTCGATCAGCGCGCGGTTGATGCCGTTGATCGGTGACACCCCGCCGAAATGCAGGTAGTGCTCGGCGACGTGGTCGAGACGTTCCGGCGGCACGCCGCGGCCCCGGGTGACGTTCTCCAAGAACGGCCGAACCTGCTCGGGCCCTTCCGGCCCGCCGAAGGACAGCAGCAGGACGGCGTCGAAATCCATTGCCGTCTACAGCAATTGGGTGCTGGCGCCGCCGTCGGCGTAGATGATGGTGCCGGTGGTGGCCGGCAGCCAGTCGGACAGCAGCGCGCACACCGTCTTGGCCACCGGGGTGGGGTCCTTCATGTTCCAGCCGATCGGGGCCCGCTGATCCCAGCCCTCCTCCAGCAGCCGGATCTGCTCGGCCGCCTGGTCGCCGAGCACGCCGCCGACGATCCCGGCCATCGCCAGCGTGCGGATCGGGCCCGCCGCAACGAGATTCGAGCGCACGCCGTGCGGCCCGGCCTCCCGCGCCACGAACCGGTTGACCGACTCCAGCGCGCTCTTCGCGACCGTCATCCAGTTGTAGGCCGGCATCGCCCGGCTGGGGTCGAAGTCCATACCCACGATCGACCCGCCGGGGTTCATGATCGGCAGCAGCGCCTTGGCCAGCGAGGCGTACGAATACGCCGAGATATGAATGCCTTTGGAGACATCCTCGTACGGCGCGTCGAAGAACGGGTTGATGCCCATGCCGGTCTGCGGCATGAAGCCGATCGAGTGCACCACCCCGTCGAGCCTGTTGCCCTCGCCGATCTCGGCGGTCACCCGCTGGGCCAGGGTGTTCAGGTGCTCCTCGTTCTGCACGTCGAGCTCGATCAACGGGGCCTTCTCCGGCAGCCGGTCGACGATGCGCTGGATCAGCCGCAGCCGGTCGAAGCCGGTCAGCACCAACTGCGCCCCCGCCTCCTGGGCCACCTTGGCGATGTGAAACGCGATCGACGAGTCGGTGATGATCCCGGTGACCAGGATCCGTTTGCCGTCGAGCAGTCCTGCCATGTCCGTCCTTAATGTCCTTGTGTGCTGGTTGGAATCAGTGGCCCATGCCCATACCGCCGTCGACGGGGATCACCGCGCCGGCGATGTAACTGGCATCCTCGGAGGCCAGGAAGCTGACGGCCCCGGCGACCTCCGCGGCGGTACCGACCCGCTTGGCCGGGATGAACTCCAGTGCGCCCGCCTGGATCCGCTCGTCCAGCGCGCGGGTCATCTCCGTGTCAATGTAACCGGGCGCGACGACGTTGGCGGTCACACCCGCCTTGGACAGTTCGCGGGAGATCGAGCGGGCCATCCCGATCAGGCCGGCCTTGGCGGCCGCGTAATTGGACTGGTTGCCGATGCCCCACATGCCGGACACCGAGCCGATGTAGATGATGCGGCCGAACCGCTTCTTCTGCATGCTGCGCGCCGCGCGCTGGGTCACCCGGAACGCCCCGGTCAGGTTGGCGTTGATGACCTCGGTGAACCGCTCCTCCGTCATCCGGATCAGGAATGCGTCCTTGGAGATACCGGCGTTGGACACCAGCACCTCGACCGGCCCCTGGTGCTCCTCCACCTCTGTGAAGGCGCGGTCGACGGCGTCGTTGTCGGTGACGTCGCACTCGACACCGAACAGCCCGTCGGGCGCCCCGGATCCGCGGTGCGTGACGGCCACCTTGTGGCCGTCGGCGGCCAGCCGCTGGGCGATCGCCAGACCGATGCCCCGGTTTCCTCCGGTCACCAGGACGGAGCGGGAGACGAATGCCGGTCTGCCGTAGTCGGCGGCACTTTCGGTGGTGTTCTCGGTGGCCGTGTCAGTCACCCCGTCAACCTATCGCCTCGGCTGATCGGCCCGGAAACCGGCTGGCCCCGCTCGTAACGCCAGGGCGGAAATCCGGGCGAGTTTGCGCCGTGGCGTTACGAGCGCGCCACGGTGTCGGTGTGGCGCAGCACACTTTCGCCATGACGGACCCCTTCCTGGGCAGCGAAGCCCTGGCCGCGCGGTTGCTGTCTCGCCACGAGTTGCGCAGCCGGTACGTCGCGCTGCACCGGGACGTGTATGTCGCTCGCGACGCCGAGTTGACGGCGGTGGTGCGGGCGAAGGCGGCATGGCTGCGGTCGCGCCGGCGCGGCGTGCTGGCGGGTTTCTCGGCCGCCGCGCTGCACGGTTCGAAGTGGATCGACGCGGCGCGGCCGGCCGAGATCATCGACACCAATCGCCGTCACGCCCGCGGGGTGCGGGTTTGGGAGGAGCGCATCGAGTGCGACGAGATCACCGTCGTCGACGGCATGGCGGTCACCACGCCGGCGCGCACCGCGCTTGACCTGGCGCGCCGCCATCCCATGGGCGTGGCGGTCGCCGCCATCGACGCCCCTGGTGCAGGCGACGGAGCTGAAGATGGCGGACGTCGAGCTGCTCGTGGACCGCTACCGCGGTCGGCATGACATCAAGGCGGCCAGAGCGGCATTGGCACTGGTCGACGGCGGCGCCCAGTCGCCCAAAGAGAGCTGGCTGCGGGTGCTGCTGATCGACGCCGGGTTCCCGCGGCCGCAGACGCAGATCCCGGTGCGCAACGAATGGGGTTGGGCCGAGGCGTATTTGGACATGGGATGGGAAGAGATCAAGGTCGCCGCGGAGTATGACGGCGACCAGCATCGGGCGAGCCGCTATCAGTACGTCAAAGACATCCGCCGGCTCGAGATGCTCGAGCGGTACGGGTGGATCGTCGTACGGGTCATCGCCGAGGACCGTCCCGACGAGATCATCCGCCGGGTGCGCGACGTCCGGCGACGCCGCTCGTAACGCCACGGCGGAAATCCGGCCGAGATTCCGCCGTGGCGTTACGAGCGCGGCGAAGAGGGCGCGCCCGGCGAAGAGGGCGCAGCGCGGCGAAGAGGGCGCGCCCGGCGGGCGCGCCCCACCTAGGTGGGCAGGCGGCGGTTGATGAGCAGCGCGGTCAGCGCGGCCAGCGCCAGCACCAACGCACCCAGCCGCACCCAGCCCACGCTCGCGTCGCCCTTGATGGTCTCGTAGCCGATCTGCTGCTGCAGCGTCGCGTACACCGACTTCAGCTCCTGCAATGACGCTGCGTTGTAAGCGTTTCCGCCGGAGAGCTGGGCCACCTTCTTCAACGTCTCGTCATCGACCGGCACCGGCTGGCGCTGGTCGTTGATCTCCACGAACCCGTACGGGGTGCCGAACGAGATGGTCGAGATCGGCACGCCCTGATCCTTGGCGGTGCGCGCGGCGGTGAAGGCGCCCTTCGGGTTGTCCGGATTGGTCGGCATCGTCTCCTTGCCGTCGGAGAACAACACGATGCGCGCCGGCGGCGGCTTGTCGCCGCCGCCGATCACCGCGCCCACCGTCGCGATCGCCTGCAGGGCGGTGAAGATGCCCTCGCCGGTGGCGGTGCGGTCGGCAAACTGCAGCTTGTCCAACGCGTTCTTGGTGGCCTCCCGGTTGGTCGTCGGCGACACCAGCACCGTCGCGGTCCCGGCATAGGCGATCAGCCCCAGGTTGATACCGGGGGTCAGCTCGTCGGCGAACTGCTTGGCCGCCTCCTGGGCGGCCGCCATCCGGTTGGGCGCGACGTCGGTGGCCCGCATCGACTGCGACACGTCGATCACCAGCATCACCACCGCGCGGTTGCGGGGAATCCGGACGTCGTTCGTCGGGCCCGCCATCGCGATGGTGAACAGCACCAGCGAGGCCACCAGCAGGATCGCCGGCAGATGCCGCCACGTGGACGGCCGCTTGGGCGCGACGCTTTCCAGCAGCTCCATGTTGGCGAACCGCAGCATGCGCCGCTGCCGCGCCAACTGCATCAAGATGTAGAGCGCCGCCAGCCCGGCGACGACGAGCAGGAACAGGAAGAACCACGAATGTTCGAAGCCCGACAACGACATTGGGCCGAGGAACGGCAGGCTCATATTCGAGTCACTGCCGCCCCGCCAATGCCCCGCGCCGGCGGGATTCCACGAACCGCACGATGTCGGCGATCCAGTCGCGGTCGGTGCGCAGCGTCAGGATCGGCGCCCCGCAGCTGCGGATGGTGCGCGCGACGTCGGCCCGGTGCGCCGCGGCGGCCTTGGCGAAGTCGTCGCGCAGCTGGGCGTCGATGGTGAACTCACGGGTCACGCCCGTCTCGGCGTCCTGCAGCACCACGTCGCCGATGTCGGGCAGTTCGACGTCCCGCGGGTCGAGCACCTCGATGGCCAGCACCTCGTGCCGGGCCGCGATCGCCCGCAGCGGCCGCTGCCAGTTGATCGGACCGAGGAAGTCGCTGATGATCACCGCCATGCCGCGCCGGCGTTCCGGACGGCGCAGCGCGTCGATGGCCGTCGCCAGATCGCCGCGCACCCCGACCGGCGCCCGCGGTGTGGTCGCGATGGTGCGCAGCAGCGTCTGCTCGTGCTGGCGCCCGGACCGCGCCGGCACCCGAGTCATGGTGGCGCCGTTGGCAATCAGCGCGCCGAGCCGGTTGCCGCCGCCGCTGTTGAGGAAGGTGATCGCGGCCGCGGCCGCCACCGCCAGGTCGCGTTTCTCGCAGACGGTGGTGCCGAAGTCCAGGCTGGCCGACATGTCGACCACCAGCCAGGTCTCCAGCTCGCGGTCGGCGATCATCTGCCGCACGTGCGGATGCGTGGTGCGCGCGGTGACGGCCCAGTCCATCCGCCGCACGTCATCGCCGGGCTGGTACTCGCGCGACTCCCCCGGCTCGGATCCCGGCCCCGGGATCAGGCCCAGGTGGTCGCCGTGCAGCACCCCGTCGAGCTTGCGTTTGACGGTGAGCTCGAGCGTGCGCAGCGCCGCCGACAGCTTCGGGTCATCGATCTGCCCGCGCTGCATCGAGGGCGGATGCAGCACCGGCCTCTTGGGGTCGGTCACCGACCGCTGGCCGCACCGGCAGGCTGCATCACCGGGGGCACCGAATGCCCTTGCTGCGGAACGGCATTCACTTGAGGCAGGGCGACCGTCTGCAGCACCCGGTTGATGACGATCTCCGGCGAGATCTCGTCGGCCAGCGCGTCGTAGGTGAGCACCAGCCGGTGCCGCAGCACGTCGGGAATGACGTCCACGACGTCCTGCGGAATCACGTAGTCGCGGCCGCGCACCAGCGCCAGCGACCGCGCCCCGGCGATGATGCCCAGCGAGGCGCGCGGCGAGGCGCCGAACGAGATCCACGTCTTGACGTCGTTCATGCCCAGCTGTTCGGGGTGCCGGGTGGCGGTGACCACCCGCACCACGTAGTCGACCAGCGCGTGGTGGACGAAGACGTTGGCCGCGATGTCCTGCAGCCGGACCAGGTCGCCGGTGTTGAGGATCTGCTTGGGCTCCGGCGGGCGCACGCCCATCCGGTAGATGATCTCGCGCTCCTCCTCCGGCGACGGGTAGCCGACATTGATCTTGAACAGGAAGCGGTCGCGCTGGGCCTCGGGCAGCGGGTAGACGCCCTCGTGCTCGATCGGGTTCTGCGTCGCCATCACCAGGAACGGGTTGGGCAGCGGGAACGTCTTACCGCCGATCGACACGTGGCGTTCCTGCATGACCTCCAGCAGCGCCGACTGCACCTTGGCGGGCGCGCGGTTGATCTCGTCGGCGAGCAGGAAGTTGACCACCACGGGGCCCAGCTCGGTGTCGAACTCCTCCTTGCCCTGCCGGTAGATGCGGGTACCGATGATGTCGGTGGGCACCAGGTCGGGGGTGAACTGGATGCGCGCGAATGTCCCGCCCACCACCTTCGCGAAGGTCTCGACAGCCAGCGTCTTGGCGACGCCGGGCACACCCTCGAGCAGCACGTGGCCCTTGGACAGCAGGCCGACCAGCATCCGCTCGACGAGCTGGTCCTGGCCCACGATGATGCGTTTGACCTCGAAGATGGCCCGTTCCAGGGTCTGCACCTCGGCGGCCAGGCCATTGCCGGCACCGGCGCCGCCGGTCGGCGCTTCGTGCGCGCCCGGGCCGGACTGCCCGCCCGGGCCCGAGTAACCGCCGGCGCCTGGCGGCGGCCCACCTGCTGCTGTCATCGATAACCCTCCAGAGCTCAATCGGACACGACTGCCGGGCAGCGACGTGCCCTCGTCCAACTATTCCAGGCCCGCCGAATTCCGTCGACGCTCGCCCAGCCGATGGCCGGGCCGGCCCGCGATCAGTACTCGATGATCCTAGTCAGGAACGGCGTCATGCCGGGCTTGCGCACCGGGCTGACGGTGACCTTGCCGGCGCTGCCGGACGCCTCGAGCATCTGCCCGTTGCCCAGGTACATGGTGACGTGCTGGGACCCGCCCGGGCCGTAGAAGATGAGGTCGCCGCGGCGGGCCTGGTCCTGCGGGATGTGACGCCCGGCGTTGTACTGGTCGCCGGAGAACCGCGGGATCAGCACGCCGACCCCGGCGAAGCCGTAGCGCATCAGCCCCGAACAGTCGAACCCGGTGATGTTGGCGCCGTCGCCGACACCCTTGCTGGGACCGTCCAGCGAGCCGCCGCCCCACGAGTACGGCACCCCCATCTGCGACCCCATCCGCTTGATCACGTACTCGATGGCCTGCCGGCCGTAGACCCGCGGGATCTTGCCGCCCGGGTTGGACGGCGTGGCCGCGGCCGCGGGCGCGTCGTTGCCGCCCAGGTTGATGCCGAGCCCGCCGAGGAATTGCTTGCCCAGGTTCAGCGTGGTCTGGGTGGCCTGCGCGGTGGCCTGCAGCGAGGCGTTGGCGACGGCGAGCGGATCGCCCGGGGCGCCGGCACTGATCTGGGCCGGCAGGGTGGGATCCCACTCGCCGGGGTCGGCCAGCGCGGCCGGCGTCGGTGCCACGGAAAACATCAGCCCGGTCACCATCGCGGTGATCCAGGCGAAGACGATGAGACGAAACCGGTTGCGGCGCATGGCTCCTCGTTCACTGCTCACTTGCTCACCACTCGATGTAACGGACCACGTAGGGCGTCATGCCGCTGGTGCGGACGGGGGCGACGCGGACCTTCAACCCGATATCGGGCGCCTCGAGCATCTGGCCGTCGCCGAGGTAGATGGTGACGTGCTGGGAGCCGCCCGGTCCGTAGAAGATGACGTCGCCGCGGCGCATCTGCGAGGACGGGATCTTGCGGCCCAGGTTGTACTGCGAGCCCGAGTAGTGCGGCAGCTTGATGCCCACCCCGGCGAACGAATACAGCACCAGCCCCGAACAGTCGAAGCCGACGATGTTGGCGCCGGAGTCGATGCCCTTGCTGGGGCCGGCCGCGTTGCCGCCGCCCCAGGAGTAGGGCACCCCGATCTGCGACATGCCGCGACGGATCACGTACTCCGTCGCCTGCCGCCCGTACACCCGCGGGATGCGCGCCCCGACCCCGCCGGGCGCCGCGTTGGTGATGCCGGTGTCGTCGGGCTTGAGGATGCCGAGCTGCTGCAGGAAGTTGCGGCCGAGACCGGCGGTGACCTGGGTCGAGGTGGCCGAGATGCCCAGCACCTGGTTGATCACCGCGATCGGGTCGCCGGGAACGTTGGCGCTCGGGATCATCGGCAGGGTGGGGTCCCAGGCGCCGTCCCATTGCCGGCCCGCGGACGGCGCCGGCGCGCCCGCCGATCCCGTCTCCCAGCGGTCGCCCGAGCCCGGGGTGGACAGCTGACGTTTGGCCGCCTCCAGCTTGGCCTGGGCCTGGTCCCGCTCGGTGGCCAGCCGGATCATCTGCTCGCGCTGCTCGTCGAACTTCTGCCGGGAGTTGGTCAGCGCGGCCACCGCGGCGTCCTGGCTGGCCTTGGCGTCGGCGGCGGCCTTGTCGGCGTTCTGCTTGGCCAGCCGCGCCGCCGACTCCCTGTTGACCTGCTCGGTGCGGGCCTGCTGCAGTTTGGCCATCACCGTCTGCGAGCTGGCGGTCAGGCTCTTGGCGGCGGCCTCGGTGGCGATGATGTCGTCGGGGTTGCGGGCGGTCAGGTAGCTGTTCGACGGGCCGTTCATGTAGGCCGCCGCGGCAAACGTGTCGAAGCGGCGCTGCGCGCCGGCGATGGCGGCGTTGGCGTCCTTGACCGCTTGCTGGCTGGCTTCCAGGTCGTGCTGGGCGGCGGCCGCGTTGTCCCGGGCGGTCTCCACGTCGACCAGCGCCTTGTTGACGCTTTCCTGCTCGGTCTGGATTTCGGCGCTGAGGTTCTGCAGGCGCTGGTTGGCCTTGGCGACGTTGGCGATCAGGGCGGCCAGGTTGTCGGCGGCGGGATCAGCCTGCGCCAGGCCCGGGGTGCAGATCAGCAGGGCCACGCTCAACACCGACGGCACGACGGGCCGAACCAGCCTCGCGGCCGGCCGCGCGGAAGACCCCCAGCGTGTGCGTCTCATTCGACTCAGGTCTCCTACGGCTCAACGCAACGGGTGGCGCCGACCACGGAATAATCGTTAGGCACCAAAGACAACACCAGCATCATTTGCACCGTACGTCACACAATTGGGCGCGCAAACGCTCCACCGAAATCGCACTCTCTACGTGCGTTTAATGTGACCGAACGGTTATCTGCCGGGTTTGCCGCGGCGCGGCGGGCCGGTTGCGGCCCGAAGCCGGACGGGCGTGCTACGCGGTGTTTGTCGGCGTCACGGTGTCGGCGCCGGCCGCATCGGGCGGCGTTGCTGCGCCCCTGCTGCGGACCTGCAGCACGCGGGTGCCGACGGCCGCCGCGAAGACCGCGATCAACAGGAAGATGGTCAGCCCGGTCCAGGGGAACTCGGGCGTGTCGAGCTCGTGCAGAAAGTGCTGCGCGGAGACCACCGGGTTGCCGGTCTTGGCGATGTCCTCGCCCGCCTCGAGCGTGACGCGCGGGAACTGGGTGCTGTAGCTGCCGACGTAATTGGGGCTGAGGGTCAGCACCGTGGCGTCGTGGTAGTCCGCGCCGACCACCGTCGAGATGTCGCGCAGCGGGGTGTCGTTCGGCGGATTGTGGTCCAGCAGCACGATTTTGAGGTTGATGCCCTCGGCGCGCGCCTGGTTGACCACCTCGAGCAGGCCGGGCATGGCGGCCGGCGGCGCGCTGACCCCGGTGGCCGCGACCGCAGCCTTGACCATCGTCATGTCGACGTCCACCGGAATGTAGAGCGGTGGCGCAGAATCGTGCCCGGTCATCGTCGTCCCTCCTGCTGCGGCGGTCACGCTGGCGTGACGCTCGGCCCCGGCGGTCACTCTAGTGTGACGCTCGGCGGGCATTCGGGGCCGAACGGGGGTTTAAACCGGCGGGAACGGCGATAAGACTGAGATCAGGACCGCCGACGTAATGCAGGACAAGCGTACTGTTAAAGTTGGCACCGTCGCCGACACGGCCCGTCGGCGGAAGAACTAAATCCTTGGGAGTTGAAGTGACTGATTCTGTGAACTCGTTCGGAGCCCGCAACACCCTCAAGGTCGGCGACAAGAGTTACCAGATCTATCGCCTCGACGCCGTCCCCAATACCGAGAAGCTTCCCTACAGCCTCAAGGTGCTGGCCGAGAACCTGCTGCGCAACGAGGACGGCAGCAACATCACCAAAGACCACATCGAGGCCATCGCGAACTGGGATCCCAAGGCGGAGCCCAGCATTGAGATCCAGTACACGCCCGCCCGGGTGGTGATGCAGGACTTCACCGGGGTGCCGTGCATCGTCGACCTGGCCACTATGCGGGAGGCGATCGCCGACCTGGGCGGCAACCCGGAGAAGGTCAACCCGCTCGCGCCGGCCGACCTGGTGATCGACCACTCGGTGATCGCCGACCTGTTCGGCACGGCCGACGCGTTCGAGCGCAACGTCGAGATCGAATACCAGCGCAACGGCGAGCGCTACCAGTTCCTGCGCTGGGGGCAGGGCGCCTTCTCCGACTTCAAGGTGGTGCCGCCGGGCACCGGGATCGTGCACCAGGTGAACATCGAGTACCTGGCCCGGGTGGTGATGGAGCGCGACGGGGTGGCCTATCCGGACACCTGCGTGGGCACCGACTCGCACACCACGATGGTCAACGGCCTGGGCGTGCTGGGCTGGGGCGTCGGCGGCATCGAGGCCGAGGCCGCGATGCTCGGCCAGCCGGTGTCGATGCTGATCCCGCGGGTGGTCGGCTTCAAGCTGACCGGTGAGATCCAGCCCGGCGTGACCGCCACCGACGTGGTGCTGACGGTCACCGAGATGCTGCGCAAGCACGGCGTGGTCGGCAAGTTCGTCGAGTTCTACGGCGAGGGGGTGGCCGAGGTGCCGCTGGCCAACCGCGCCACCCTGGGCAACATGAGCCCCGAATTCGGTTCCACCGCAGCGATTTTCCCGATCGACCAGGAAACCATCGACTACCTGAAGTTCACCGGCCGCAACGCCGAGCAGGTGGCGCTGGTCGAGACCTACGCCAAAGAGCAGGGCCTGTGGCACGACCCCGCCCACGAGCCGGCCTTCTCGGAGTACCTGGAGCTCGACCTGTCCCAGGTGGTGCCCTCGATCGCCGGGCCCAAGCGCCCCCAGGACCGAATTGCGTTGTCGCAGGCCAAGTCCGTCTTCCGCGAGCAGATCCCCAGCTACGTCGGCGACGGCGACGGGCAGCAGGGCTACTCGAAGCTGGACGAGGTGGTCGACGAGACGTTCCCGGCCAGCGACCCGGGGGCGCCGTCCAACGGCCACGCCGACGACCTGCCCGCGGTGCAGTCGGCCGCCGCGCACGCCAACGGCCGCCCGAGCAACCCGGTGACGGTCCGCTCCGACGAGCTGGGCGAGTTCGTGCTCGACCACGGCGCGGTGGTGATCGCCGCGGTCACGTCGTGCACCAACACCTCCAACCCCGAGGTGATGCTGGGCGCGGCGCTATTGGCGCGCAACGCCGTTGAGAAGGGGCTGGCCTCCAAGCCGTGGGTGAAGACCACGATGGCGCCGGGCTCGCAGGTGGTCCACGACTACTACGACAAGGCCGGGCTGTGGCCGTATTTGGAGAAGCTCGGCTTCTATCTGGTCGGCTACGGCTGCACCACCTGCATCGGCAACTCCGGTCCGCTGCCCGAGGAGATCTCGAAGGCCATCAACGACAACGACCTGTCGGTGACCGCGGTGCTCTCGGGTAACCGCAACTTCGAGGGCCGCATCAACCCGGACGTGAAGATGAACTACCTGGCATCGCCGCCGCTGGTGGTGGCCTACGCGCTGGCCGGCACCATGGACTTCGACTTCGAAAAGCAGCCGCTGGGCAAGGACAAGGACGGCAACGACGTCTACCTGAAGGACATCTGGCCGTCGCAGAAGGACGTCTCGGACACCATCGCATCGGCGATCAACTCCGAGATGTTCACCAAGAACTACGCCGACGTCTTCAAGGGTGACGAGCGCTGGCGCAACCTGCCCACCCCGAGCGGCAATACCTTTGAGTGGAGCCCGGATTCGACGTACGTGCGCAAGCCGCCGTACTTCGAGGGCATGCCAGCCGAGCCCGAGCCGGTCGCCGACATCTCCAGCGCGCGGGTGCTGGCGCTGCTGGGCGACTCGGTGACCACCGACCACATCTCCCCCGCCGGCAGCATCAAGCCGGGCACCCCGGCGGCGCAGTACCTCGACGAGCACGGCGTGGACCGCAAGGATTACAACTCCTTCGGCTCGCGGCGCGGCAACCATGAGGTGATGATCCGCGGCACGTTCGCCAACATCCGGCTGCGCAACCTGCTGCTCGACGACGTGGCCGGCGGCTACACCCGCGACTTCACCCAGGACGGCGGTCCGCAGGCGTTCATCTACGACGCGGCGCAAAACTATGCGGCACAGAACATTCCGCTGGTGGTGCTGGGCGGCAAGGAATACGGGTCCGGCTCGTCGCGAGACTGGGCGGCCAAGGGCACCCGGCTGCTGGGCGTACGCGCGGTGATCGCCGAGTCGTTCGAACGGATCCACCGCTCCAACCTGATCGGGATGGGTGTGATCCCGCTGCAGTTCCCGGACGGCAAATCGGCCAAGGACCTGGGGCTGGACGGCACCGAGGTGTTCGACATCACCGGCATCGAAGAGCTCAACAAGGGCAAGACACCGAAGACGGTGCACGTCAAGGCGAGCAAAAACGGTTCGGACGCAGTCGAATTCGATGCGGTGGTGCGCATCGACACCCCCGGTGAGGCGGACTACTACCGCAACGGCGGCATCCTGCAGTACGTGCTGCGCAACATGCTCAAGTCCGGCTGACCCGGCCGACGACTCCCTGCCGGATGCCCAGCTAGATGCCAAAAGTCAGCGAGGACCATCTGGCGGCCCGGCGCCGCCAGATCCTCGACGGCGCCCGCCGCTGCTTCGCCGAATTCGGCTACGACAAGGCCACGGTGCGCCGGCTGGAGCAGGCCATCGGGATGTCGCGCGGCGCGATCTTCCACCACTTCCGGGACAAGGACGCGCTGTTTTTCGCCCTCGCCCACGAGGACGCCGAGCGGATGGCCGAGGTGGCGTCGCGGGCCGGGCTGATCCAGGTGATGCGCGACATGCTGGCCGCGCCCGACCAGTTCGACTGGCTGGCCACCAGATTGGAGATCGCCCGCAAGCTGCGCAACGATCCGGCGTTCAGCCGCGGCTGGGCGGAACGCTCCGCCGAACTGGCGGCCGCGACCACCGACCGGCTGCGTCGGCAGACCGAGGCGCACCGGGTGCGCGACGACGTGCCCGGCGATGTGCTGCAGTGCTACCTGGAGTTGGTGCTCGACGGGCTGGTGGCCCGGTTGGCGTCCGGCGAGGATCCGCAGCGGCTGTCCGCGGTGCTGGACCTGGTGGAAAACTCGGTGCGGCGCAACGACTCCCGGCCGGGCTAGGCGCGCGCCGCCTTGGCCGTGCGGTTGGGCCCGCCGCGGCTGCGCATCGTGGTCCCCGACTCGCGCAGCATGCTGTGAATCGACCCGTAGGACCGGCCGGTCCGCGCGACCAGACTGCGGATGCTGGCGCCGCTTTCGTAGGCGTGACGTAGCTCGTCCAACAACTGGTCGCGCGAGTTGGCCGACCGCTGCACTGTTCTTCTCATGGCTCCTCCGACGCCCGGACACATCGCAAGCCCCTAGAGTAGAAAGCCGTCGCCGGGTGCGGGCGGATTTCGCCGAATCGCCTGCGGCGGCGTGCCGTCAGATCAGGCGAGCTCGATGAGATCGCGGTATTCGTCGGACCAGTAGTCCTCGGTGCCGTCGGGCAACAGCACCACCCGCTGCGGGTCGAGGGCCTCGGCGGCGCCCGGGTCGTGCGTCACCAGCACCACAGCGCCGGTGTAGCTGCGCAGCGCGTCGAGCACCTGCTCGCGCGAGGCGGGATCGAGGTTGTTGGTCGGCTCGTCGAGCAGCAACACGTTGGCGGTCGACGCGACCAGACCGGCCAGCGCCAGCCGGGTCTTCTCGCCGCCGGACAGCGTGCCGGCCGGTTGGTCGAGTTGGGGCCCGCTGAACATGAACGCCCCCAGCAGGCCGCGCAGGTCCTGCTCGCCGGAATCCGGTGCGGCGTGGCGGATGTTCTGCCAGACGGTCGCATCGTTGTCCAGCGTGTCGTGTTCCTGCGCGAAATAGCCGATCCGCAAACCGTGTCCGGGCTCGATCCGTCCGGTGTCGGGCGTCTCGGCGCCGGCCAGCAGGCGCAGCAGGGTGGTCTTGCCGGCGCCGTTGAGGCCCAGCACCACCACCCGGGAGCCGCGGTCGATGGCCAGGTCCACCCCGCTGAACACCTCCAGCGACCCGTAGGACTTGCTCAGCCCGGTGGCGGTCAGCGGGGTGCGCCCGCAGGCGGCCGGCGTGGGGAACTTGATGCGGGCCACCTTGTCGGCGACGCGCTCCTCGTCGAGCGCGGCCATCATCCGGTCGGCGCGACGCAACATGTTCTGTGCCGCAACGGCTTTGGTGGCCTTGGCGCCCAGCTTGGCGGCCTGGGTGCGCAGCGCGGCGGCCTTGCGTTCGGCATTGGCGCGTTCCCGGCGGCGGCGCTGTTCGTCGGTGGCCCGCGCGTCGAGGTACTTCTGCCAGCTCATGTTGTAGACGTCGACCTCGCCGCGCACCGCGTCCAAAAACCAGACCCGGTTGACGACGTCGGCGAGCAGCTCGACGTTGTGGCTGATGATCACCAGCCCGCCGGTGTGGGCCCGCAGGAAGTCGCGCAGCCAGCCGATCGAATCGGCGTCCAGGTGGTTGGTCGGCTCGTCGAGCAGCAGCGTGGTCGCCGAACCCGAACCGGTGGCCCCACCCTCAGCGGCGGCGAACAGGATGCGGGCCAGCTCCACCCGGCGGCGCTGCCCGCCGGACAGGGTGCGCAGCTGCTGCGTCAGCACCCGTTCCGGCAGGCCGAGGCTGGCGCAGATGCGGCTGGCCTCGCTCTCGGCGCCGTAGCCGCCCAGGGCCACGAAACGCTCCTCGAGCTGGCCGTACCGGCGGATCGCGCGGTCGCGGGCGTCGTCGTCGGCGACCTCGGCCATCAACGCCTGCTGCTTTTCCAGGTCGGTGAGCAACACGTCCAGCCCGCGCGCCGACAGCACCCGGTCGCGGGCCAGCACGTCCAGGTCGCCCTCTTTGGGATCCTGTGGCAGATAACCGATTTCGCCGCTGCGGGCGATCGTCCCGGCGTACGGCTCGGTCTCCCCCGCCAGGATGCGTAGGGTGGTGGTCTTGCCGGCGCCGTTGCGGCCGACCAACCCGATCCGGTCGCCGGGCTGCACGCGCAGGTCGGGCCCGTCGGGTGAGAGCAGGATGCGCGCGCCCGCGCGGACCTCGAGGTCCGTGGCCGTGATCACGATCGCTCTCCTGAACTGAAAACTATTTGTCGTCGGTGAACACCGGCGGCCGTCGTTCCGCGCGCGCGGCAACCGCTTCCTCGAAGTTGGCGGTGAGCAGGCGGACGAAAAGCTGTCCCAAGCCCTCGGCTTGCATGTGCCCCTCCAGGCTACCGGCGTCCAGTCCACTCCACAGCGTGCGCTTGGTCAACTCGATTCCCGGCCGGGAGAACGCCGCGATCCGCGCGGCGATGGCGTAGCAGGTGTCCAGCAGTTGCTCCTCGGGCACCTGGCAGGACACCAGGCCGATCCGCTCGGCCTCTTCGGCGGTGACGTCGCGGCCGGTCAGCATGATCTCGAAGGCCCGCGACGACCCGATCGCCCGCGGCAGCAGGTAGGACAGGCCCAGCTCGCTGGCGGTGAGCCCGTTGTTGATGCCCGCGGCGCGGAAGTAGGCGCTGGTGGAGGCCACCCGGATGTCGGCGGCCAGCGCCAGGCACAGGCCGCCGCCGATGGCCGGGCCGTTGACCGCGGCGATCACCGGTTGATGCAGCCGGCGCAGCGCCAGGATGACCTCGTCGAGGATCTCCATGGACCGCAGCGCATAAGTGGGCCGGGTCAGCCCCTCGACGTGGGGCACCGCGCCCGCGGACTTGTGGTCGGCGCCCGAGGAGAAGCCGCGGCCGGCCCCGGTCAGCACGACCACCCGCACCGCGTTGTCGTAGGTGACCTTCTGCAGGGCCTCCTTGAGCGGGACCATGACGTCGAACGCCATGGAGTTCATCCGCTCGGGGCGATTGAGGGTGATCAGCGCGACGCCGGGCCGCGGGTGGTCTACCAGTACCAAACTCACCCGTGCACGGTAGCGCGTCGGGTTATTCGCCTTGCTCGGCGATGGCCGCGTCCACGTCGAACGCGCGGACCTGCTGCACCAGGTCTTCCAGAGCGGCGGGCGGCAGCGCGCCGGGCTGGTTGAACAGCAGTTTGCCCTTCTTGAAGGCCATCAGCGTGGGAATGGACCGGATCTGGGCGGCCGCGGCCAGCTGCTGTTCGGCCTCGGTGTCGACCTTGGCGTGCACGATGTCGGGGTGTTTCTCCGACGACGCCTGGAAAGTGGGCCCGAACTGGCGGCAGGGGCCGCACCAGGACGCCCAGAAGTCGACGAGCACGATGTCGTTGCCCTCGATGGTTTCGTTGAATTTCTCGGCGGTGAGATCGACTGTTGTCACATTTGCTCCCAACGCGCGGCGGCCACCCGATGTTCCCGGACCTGAGCGGCGCCGGCCTGGTTACGGTTGCGTACGTTTTCTCGCGTCCGACAGACTGAGCCTGACGCTCCGCCGCCCGCAACGAGCAGTGAGGGAATCACGTTGGGCCACTACATCGCTAACGTTCGTGATCTCGAGTTCAACCTGTTCGAGGTCCTCGATGTCGGCGCCGTGCTGGGCAGCGGAGGCTACGGCGACCTCGACGAGGAGACGGCGCGCACCATCCTGGCCGAGGCCGCGCGCCTGGCCGAAGGCCCGGTGGCCGAGACCTTCGCCTTCGCCGACCGCAACCCGCCGGTGTTCGACCCGGCCGAGCACGCCATCACCGTGCCCGAGGAGCTGGCCAAGACGGTGGCCGCGCTCAAGGAGGCCGGCTGGTGGCGGCTGGGCATGGCCGAGGAGATCGGCGGCATGCCCGCCCCGCCGCCGCTGGCGTGGGCGGTCAACGAGATGCTGATCTGCGCCAACCCGTCGGCGAACTTCTTCTGCCTGGGCCCGTTCATGTCCCAGGCGTTGTACTTAGAGGGCAACGAGCAGCAGCGGCGCTGGGCCGCCGAGGGTGTGGAGCGCGGCTGGGCGGCCACCATGGTGCTCACCGAACCCGACGCCGGCTCCGACGTCGGCGCCGGCCGGGCCAAGGCCATCGAACAACCCGACGGCACCTGGCACATCGAGGGCGTCAAGCGTTTCATCTCCGGCGGGGATGTGGGCGACACCGCCGAGAACATCTTCCACCTGGTGCTGGCCCGCCCCGAGGGCGCCGGCCCGGGCACCAAGGGGCTGAGCCTGTTCTACGTGCCCAAGTACCTGTTCGACCCGGAGACATTCGAATTGGGGCCCCGCAACGGGGTTTTCGTCACCGGCGTGGAACACAAGATGGGCATCAAGTCCTCCCCCACCTGCGAATTGACTTTCGGCGCAACGGATGTGCCCGCCGTCGGCTACCTGGTCGGCGACGTGCACCGCGGTATCGCGCAGATGTTCACCGTGATCGAGCAGGCGCGGATGACGATCGGGGTCAAGGCCGCCGGCACGCTGTCCACCGGCTACCTCAACGCGCTGGCCTTCGCCAAGGAGCGGGTGCAGGGCGCGGATTTGACGCAGATGGCCGACAAGACCGCGCCGCGGGTCACCATCATCCACCACCCCGACGTGCGTCGCAGCCTGATGACCCAGAAGGCGTATGCCGAGGGCCTGCGCGCGCTCTACATGTACGCCGCCGCACATCAGGATGATCAAGTGGCGCAACGTGTTTCGGGTGCCGATCACGACATGGCGCACCGGGTCGACGATCTGCTGCTGCCGATCGTGAAAGGGGTGAGCTCGGAGCGGGCCTACGAGGTGCTGACCGAGTCGCTGCAGACGCTGGGCGGTTCGGGCTTCTTGCAGGACTACCCGCTCGAGCAGTACATCCGCGACTCCAAGATCGACTCGCTGTACGAGGGCACCACCGCCATCCAGGCGCTCGACTTCTTCTTCCGCAAGATCGTGCGCGACCGCGGCCAGGCCCTGCAGTTCGTGACGGCTCAGATCACCGCGACCGTCGACGACTGCGACGAGGCGCTGCGGCCGATCGCCGAGCTGCTGCAGACCGCCTTCGACGACGTCACGGCGATGACGGGTGCGCTGACCGGCTACCTGATGTCGGCGGCCGAGCAGCCGACCGACATCTACAAGGTGGGGCTGGCGTCGGTGCGCTATCTGCTCGCGGTCGGCGATCTGCTGATCGGGTGGCGGTTGCTGGTGCACGCCGACGTCGCACAGCGCGCGCTGGCGGCCGGCGCCGGCGGCGACGACGAGGCGTTCTACCGGGGCAAGATCGCGACCGCGGCGTTCTTCGCCAAGAACATGCTGCCGCGGCTGAGCGGGCTGCGCGGCATCATCGAAGCCATCGACGACGAGATCATGAAGCTGCCCGAAGCGGCGTTCTGAGCAGCTCCGCCGGCGAACCCACAGGTTAGGCACAGTTTCAGCGGGTAAACCATGACGTTGGCGTTAAACCGGCGATTGGAGAAACCTTGATGTCTGCCAGCTGTCACGGGCTCGCCCGCGTCGCGGTGTTCGCCGTGGCGGGAGCCACCGCGGTGTCCCTGTCCGCCTGCGGCACGTCGAACAAGTCCAGCCCCACCTCGACGTCCACCTCGACCTCCACGGTGACCTCGACCAGCACCTCCGCCGCCCCGAACGCCGAAGCGAAGGTCAGCGGCCTGATCGCGTCGGTGGCGGGCAACTCCATCCAGGTCACCAAGGAAGACAACGGCACCGCCGCGGTGAACTTCACCTCCACCACCAAGATCACCGAGGCGGTCCCGGCCGGGCTGCCCGACGTCACCCCGGGCAGCTGCGTCAGCGTCAAGCCGACCGAGGGCTCGGCGCCCGGCCAGCCGGTCACCGCCGCATCGGTCAAGATCAGCCAGTCCGTCAACGGCGCCTGCCCGAAGCCGCACCAGCCCACCCCGGGCGGATCCAGCAGCCCGGCCCCGTCGCTGCCGCCGTCGCAGGCGCCCGCCAAGCCGGCCCTGGTCCGCGGCTCGGTGGCCTCGGTCTCCGGTAACACCATCAACGTCACCGGCACCGACCCCAGCGGCAACACCACCCAGACCACTGTGACGGTCGACGACAAGACCAAATACACCAAGCAGTCGTCGGCCAACACCGACGCGATCACGCCCGGCAAATGCCTGTCCGCGCGCGGAACCAACGACAGCGGCGGCGCGCTGCAGGCGACCAGCATTCAGCTACGTCAGGCCGTCGACGGCAAGTGCGGCAAGCCCAAGCAGCCCGGCCACGGCGGATGAGCCCGGCCGGCCCCGCCTGAGATTGCCGTCACTTCTGCCGGGCGCGGCGTGAGAACCGCGGCCGGCGGGGGTACTTGCTGACGACGGCGAACCGCGCGATCGGAGAAGAGTCTGTGCCTGCCTTTTCGTTGAAGCCGCGGCGGACGCAGATCGCGATCGGCGCGGTGATCGCCCTCATCGTGTTCGGGGTGGCCATGTGCGGGCCCTCGCACGACTCGTCGAGGAGCAGCGCCCCGCCGGCCGTCACCGCCGTCCCGCCGCCGGCACCCAGCGCGGCGCCCCCCGCGTCACCGGCGCCGCCGCCGGCGGGCAGGGACTACGTCGAGGGCATGGTCCAGTCGAATTCGGGCGGCACCATCGCGCTGCGGACCCGCACCGGCTCGGCCACCGTGGACTACACCCCGCAGACGCGGGTGGTTCAGGTCGGCCCGGCGAAGCTGGCCGACGTGACGCCCGGCAGCTGCGTGAACGTGCGCGCCACCCCGCAGAGCGCGCCGCCGCCCGGCGCGATCACCGCGCAGTCGGTGACGGTGACCCCGGCCGCGGACGGCAAATGCCCGCCGCCGGCCGGGTTCTTCGGCACGGTCGCCTCGGTGGACGGCAACACCATCGCCGTCACCGGCCTGGGCCCCGGCGGCCCCACCAACGTGACCGTCGCCGACTCGACGTCATACCAGAAGCAGACGCCGTCGGACGCCCAGGCGATCACGAATGGAAAGTGCTTGGGGGCCAATGGAACTCAAGACGGCGGGGTGCTGCACGCGACGATGATCAGCCTCGAGACCTGCCCGCCGATGGGGCATCCGCACCACCACCCGCACCTGCCACACCTGCCGCTGCACCTTTAGCGGCTGTTCAGGCGGGCTGCTTTAGACGGTTCTAGACGGTGAAGCCGAGCGCGCGCAGCTGCTCGCGGCCCTCGTCGGTGATCTTGTCCGGGCCCCACGGCGGGTTCCACACCCAGTTGATCCGCAGGTCGTCGACCAGGCCGGCGCCCACCAGCGCGCTGCGCGACTGGTCCTCGATGACGTCGGTCAGCGGGCAGGCCGCCGACGTCAGCGTCATGTCGATCAGGGCGACCGTTCCCTCGTCGCCCTCCTCGACGTTGAGCCCGTAGACGAGCCCCAGGTCGACGACGTTGATGCCGAGTTCGGGGTCGACGACGTCGCGCATCGCCTCCTCGACGTCGGCGAGCAGTTCGTCATCCGGCGCGGTGGTTTCGCTCATCGGTCACCTCTCTTCTCGAATAGGCTTGGGCCAGCGCGTCTTTGCACGCCATCCAGCCCAGCAGCGCGCATTTCACCCGGGCCGGGTATTTGGCCACTCCGGCGAACGCGATCCCGTCGCCGAGCACGTCCTCGTCGCCCTCGACGGCGCCGCGCGAGGACACCATCTCGGCGAACGCACCGATGGTGTCGAGCGCCTCCTCGACGCTGCGGCCGATCACCTGCTCGGTGAGCACCGAGGTGGCCGCCTGGCTGATCGAGCAGCCCTGGCCGTCATAGGAGACGTCGGCGACGGTCTCGCCGTCGTCGGACAGCGTCACCCGCAGGGTGACCTCGTCACCGCAGACCGGGTTGACGTGAAACACCTCGGCGCCGAACGGTTCCCGCAACCCGCGATGCTGCGGGTGCTTGTAGTGATCGAGGATCACGTCCTGATACATCTGTTCCAGACGCACGGCTCACGCTCCGCCGAAGAAGTCCAGGGCGCGGCGCACACCCGCCACCAGGCGGTCGACCTCGTCGGCGGTGTTGTACACCGCGAAGGACGCCCGGGCGGTGGCCGCCAATCCGAACCGGCGGTGCAGCGGCAGCGCGCAGTGGTGGCCCACCCGCACCGCCACGCCCTCGTCGTCGAGCACCTGCCCGACGTCGTGCGCGTGCACCCCGTCGACGACGAAAGACACCGGCGAGCCACGGTTTTCGGTCGACGTCGGCCCGACGATGCGGACCGCGTCGATACCGGACAGGCCCTCGATGGCCGCGGCGACCAGCCGCTCCTCGTGGGCCTGCACGGCGTCCATGCCGAGGGCGCCGAGATAGCGGGCGGCCGCGGCCAACCCGACCACCTGGGAGGTCATCGGGGTGCCGGCCTCGAACCGCTGCGGCACCTGCGCGTAGCTGGAGGACTCCATGGTCACGGTCTCGATCATCGAGCCACCGGTGAGGAACGGCGGCAGCTGCGACAACACCTCGCGGCGCCCGTAGAGCACGCCGATCCCGTTGGGGCCCAACATCTTGTGCCCGGAGAACGCGGCGAAGTCGACGTCGAGCGCGTGGAAGTCCACCGGCTGGTGCGGCACCGACTGACAGGCGTCCAGCACCGTCAGCGCGCCCACCGCGCGGGCCCGCCCCACCAGCTCGGCAACCGGCGACACCGCCCCGGTCACGTTCGAATGATGGCTGAAGGCAACCACTTTGACCCGCTCGTCGAGCTGCAACGAGTCCAGGTCGATCCGCCCGTCGTCGGTGACGCCGTACCAGCGCAGGCTGGCGCCGGTGCGCCGGGCCAACTCCTGCCACGGCACCAGGTTGGCGTGATGCTCCAGCTCGGTGGTGACGATCACGTCGCCGGGGCCGACGGCCCGCTCGAAACGGTTGTCCCCCAACACGTACGACACCAGGTTGAGCGCCTCGGTGGCGTTCTTGGTGAACACCAGCTCGTCCGGGTCGGCGCCGACGAACGCCGCGATGTCGGCGCGGCCCTGCTCGTAGGCGTCGGTGGACTCCTCCATCAGCTGGTGCGCACCGCGGTGCACGGCGCCGTTGGAGGTCAGCAGGAATTCCCGCTCGGCGTCGAGCACCTGCAGTGGGCGTTGCGACGTCGCACCGGAATCCAGGTACGCCAACTGGTTTCCGCTGCGCATGATCCGTTTCAGAATGGGGAAATCGGCGCGGATCGCGGCCACATCCAGTTGTGTCGCCGTCATGCTTACGCCCCCGCTGCCGCCGCTTGGGTGAAGCGCACGTAGCCGTTCTGCTCGAGTTCGTCGGCCAGCTCCGAGCCACCGGATTCGGCGATCCGGCCGCCGACGAAGACGTGCACGTATTCGGGGTGGATGTAGCGCAGGATGCGGGTGTAGTGGGTGATCAGCAGGATGCCCCCGTGCTCGGCCTGCGCGTAGCGGTTGACGCCCTCGCTGACCACCCGCAGCGCGTCGACGTCGAGCCCCGAGTCGGTCTCGTCGAGGATGGCGATCTTGGGCTTGAGCAGCTCCAGCTGCAGGATCTCGTGGCGCTTCTTCTCCCCGCCGGAGAAGCCCTCGTTGACGTTGCGCTCGGCGAACGCGGGGTCGATCTCGAGGGCACCCATGGCCGCCTTGACCTCTTTGACCCAGTGCCGCAGTTTGGGGGCCTCGCCGCGCACCGCGGTCGCCGCCGAGCGCAGGAAGTTCGACACCGAGACGCCGGGCACCTCGACGGGGTACTGCATGGCCAGAAAGATGCCGGCGCGGGCGCGCTCGTCGATGCTCATCGCCAGCACGTCCTGGCCGTCCAGGGTGATGGAGCCAGAGGTCACCGTGTACTTGGGGTGACCGGCGATGGCGTAGGACAGCGTCGACTTGCCCGAGCCGTTGGGGCCCATCAAGGCATGCGTCTCACCGGATTTCACCGTCAGGTCGACCCCGTTGAGGATGGGGATCTCGCGCTCGGACTCGGCGGCGTTCGGGTTCACGACGCTGACGTGCAGGTCTTTGATTTCCAGAGTGGTCATGAAGCTGTTGCTCTCGATTCGGTGAAGGCCAGTTCGTGTTCGATGGCCGCGGTGAGGCGTTCCCGGATCTCGGGCACCGCGATCTTGGAGATGATTTCGGCGAAGAAGCCGCGGATCACCAGGCGCCGCGCCTGCTCTTCGGGGATGCCGCGGGAACGCAGGTAGAACAGCTGCTCGTCGTCGAAACGGCCGGTGGCACTGGCATGTCCGGCCCCGGCGATCTCGCCGGTCTCGATCTCCAGGTTGGGCACCGAGTCGGCGCGGGCGCCGTCGGTGAGCACCAGGTTGCGGTTCACCTCGAAGGTGTCGGTGCCGGTGGCTTCGGCGCGGATCAACACGTCGCCCACCCACACGGTGTGCGCGTCGGGCAGCGCGGAGGCCGGATCGCCTTGCAGCGCACCCTTGTACAGCACGTTGGATTTGCAGTCCGGCTGCGCGTGGTCGACCAGCAGCCGCGACTCCAGGTGCTGGCCGTCGTCGGCGAAGTACAGGCCCAACAGCTCGGCGTCGCCGCCGGTGCTCGTGTAGCGCACGTTGGCGGTCAACCGCACCACCTCACCGCCGAGGGTGACCGCGACGTGGCGCAGCACCGCGTCCTTGCCCAGCCGGGCGTGGTGCATGCTGACGTGCACGGCGTCGTCGGCCCAGTCGGCCAGCCACACCACGGTGAGCCGGGCGGCGTCGTCGACGACGAATTCGACGTTGTCGGCGAGGGTTCCGCTGCCGCGGTGGTCGATCACCACCACCGCCTCGGCGAGCTCTTCGACGCGGATCTGCAGATGCCCGTAGGCCACCGCACCCTCCCCGGGCCCGGTGACGGTGACGCCGATCGGCTCGGCGATTTGGGTATCGCGCGGCACGGTGATCAGGGTCGCGGAGTTGAACGACGAAAACGCCTGCGCGGCAACACGGTCCGTCGGGATGCCGCCCTGGCCCAGCCGCTCGTCGCCGCGGCGCACGGTCTGTACCCGCAGGCCGGGTTGCTCTCCGACGCTGACCTCGGCCTTGCCGGTGGCGGGCGCCGAGCCGTCGTGCAGGCCGCGCAGCCGGCGCAGCGGGGTGAACCGCCAGATCTCGTCGCGGCCGTGCGGCACCTCGAAGGCGTCCACGTCGAAGGAGGCGAACAGCTCCCCCTTGTTCGCGGCGGCCAGGGACGAACCCTCAACCGCTTCAGTCAGATTCGTCACTACCCGACCGCGCCTTCCATCTGCAGCTCGATCAGCCGGTTGAGCTCCAGCGCGTACTCCATGGGCAGCTCCTTGGCGATCGGCTCGACGAAGCCACGCACCACCATCGCCATCGCCTCGTCCTCGGTCAGCCCGCGGCTCATCAGGTAGAACAGCTGGTTCTCGCTGACCTTGGACACGGTGGCCTCGTGCCCCATGGTGACGTCGTCCTCGCGGATGTCGACGTACGGGTAGGTGTCGCTGCGGCTGATCGTATCCACCAGCAGCGCATCGCATTTCACGCTGGAACGCGATCCGTGCGCGCCCTTGTTCACCTGGACCAGGCCGCGGTAGGAGGTGCGGCCGCCGCCGCGGGCCACCGACTTGGACACGATGTTGCTCGACGTGTTCGGGGCCAGGTGCAGCATTTTCGCACCGGTGTCCTGGTGCTGGTCCTCGCCGGCGAAGGCCACCGAGAGCACCTCGCCCTTGGCGTGCTCGCCGGTCATCCACACCGCCGGGTACTTCATGGTGACCTTCGACCCGATGTTGCCGTCGATCCACTCCATGGTGGCGCCGGCCTCGGCCCGGGCCCGCTTGGTGACTAGGTTGTAGACGTTGCCCGACCAGTTCTGGATGGTCGTATACCGAACGCGCGCATTGGGTTTCACGATGATCTCGACGACCGCCGAGTGCAGCGAGTCGGACTTGTAGATCGGCGCCGTGCAGCCCTCCACGTAGTGCACGTAGGAGCCCTCGTCGGCGATGATCAGCGTCCGCTCGAACTGGCCCATGTTCTCGGTGTTGATCCGGAAGTAGGCCTGCAGCGGGATGTCCACGTGCACGCCCGGCGGCACGTAGATGAACGAACCGCCGCTCCACACCGCGGTGTTCAGCGCGGAGAACTTGTTGTCCCCGGCCGGGATCACGGTGCCGAAGTACTCCTGGAAGATCTCGGGGTGTTCGCGCAGACCGGTGTCGGTGTCCATGAAGATGACGCCCTGGGCTTCCAGGTCCTCGCGGATCTGGTGGTAGACCACCTCGGACTCGTACTGGGCCGCCACCCCGGCGACCAGCCGCTGCTTCTCGGCCTCCGGGATGCCCAGCCGGTCATAGGTGTTGCGGATGTCCTCGGGCAGGTCCTCCCAGCTGGCGGCCTGCTTCTCGGTGGAGCGCACGAAGTACTTGATGTTGTCGAAGTCGATGCCGTCCAGGTTCGAGCCCCAGGTCGGCATCGGCTTGCGCTCGAAGATGCGCAGCGCCTTCAGCCGGGTCTGCAGCATCCACTCGGGCTCGTTCTTCTTCGCCGAGATGTCGCGGACGACGGCCTCGGACAGGCCGCGCTGGGCGCTGGCGCCGGCGACGTCGGAGTCCGCCCAGCCGTAGCCGTACCGCCCCAGCGAAGCGATCGCCTCTTCCTGGGTCAGCGGCGCGACGGCCGTCTTGCTGGCCTCGGGCGTGAGGGTCATAGGGACGCTCCTTTGTTGCTCGTGGTGTGGCGGCGCGGGCTGGGCGCCTTGGCTGTCTGAGCCAGCGGCACGTGCGTGGTGCACGCGCAGTCGCCGTTGACGATGGTCGCCAACCGCTGGACATGGGTGCCCAGCACCTCGGCCATCGCCTGCTGTTCGGCGTCGCACAGCTCCGGGAACTCCTCGGCGACGTGCGACACCGGGCAGTGATGCTGGCAGATCTGCACGCCGTGGATCGGCCCCCCGACCTGCGTGGTGGTGGCGACATACCCCGCCTTGGTCAGCGCGGTGGCGATCCGCTGGGCGGCCGCCTCGATGTCGTCGTCGGCCGCGCTGGCGGCGCCGGGGACACCGGCCAGAATGGCGTCGATGCGCTGCCGGGCGAACGCCTGAACCGCCTCCTCACCGCCGATTTCACGCAGCTGGCGCATGGCCGCGGCGGCCAGATCGTCGTAGGCGTGGTCGAGCTTGGCCCGGCCGGCCGACGTCAACCGGTAGCGCTTGGCCGGACGGCCGCGACCCGCGTGCTGCCACGCCGCGGGTGCGATGGACTCGGCGTCGCCCGCCTCGATCAGCGCGTCGAGGTGGCGCCGCACCCCGGCGGCCGCCAGACCCAGCCGGTCACCGATCTCGCCGGCGGTGATCGACCCGGATTCCAGCAGCAGGCGCACGATGGCGCGGCGGGTGTGACCATCCGGCACAGCCGCGCCCGCCGCGCCCACGGCAGCGTCATCGAGGCTGGTTCGGATTTTCACAACACCAGTGTGACGCAATTGCGGGGATCGGTCTAGCAAGGGTGCCCTGGGTGGACGGTTGCCCTGGTCACACCGGATAGGCTGCACTGATGGCAGCCCGCCACCACACGCTGAGCTCGTCGATCGCGAGTCTGCACGGCGACGAGCAGGCAGTGGGCTCGCCGCTGAACGATACCGAGCTCACCGCGCTGCGCCGCACCCGGCTGTTCGGCGCCAGCGGCACCATGCTGATGGCGATCGGCGCGCTGGGCGCCGGGGCCCGGCCCGTGGTGCAGGACCCCACATTCGGCGTGCGGCTGCTGAACCTGCCGTCGCGCATCCAGACCGTGTCGCTGACCATGACCACCACCGGCGCGGTGATGATGGCGCTGGCCTGGCTGATGCTCGGCCGGTTCGCGCTGGGCACCCGCCGGATGTCGCGCGGCGACCTCGACCGCACCCTGCTGCTGTGGGTGCTGCCGCTGCTGATCGCCCCGCCCATGTACAGCAAGGACGTTTACTCCTATCTGGCGCAGAGCCAGATCTCGCTGGAGGGGCTCGACCCGTACCGGGTCGGCCCGGCCTCCGGGCTGGGGCTGTCGCACATCTTCACGCTGTCGGTGCCCACGCTGTGGCGCGAGACGCCCGCCCCGTACGGCCCGCTGTTCCTGTGGATCGGGCGGGGCATCTCGGCGATCACCGGGGAGAACATCGTCGCCGCGGTGCTGTGTCACCGGCTGGTCGAGCTGATCGGGGTGGGGCTGATCGTGTGGGCGACGCCCCGCCTGGCCCGGCGCTGCGGCGTCGCCGAGGTGAGCGCGCTGTGGCTGGGCGCGGCCAACCCGCTGCTGATCATGCACCTGGTGGCCGGCGTGCACAACGAGGCGCTGATGCTCGGGCTGATGCTGGCCGGGGCCGAATTCGCGCTGCGCGGAATCGATTCCGCGCGGCTGCTGCCGCACTCGCTGCGGCCCGGCCCGGACTGGGAGCCGCTGGGCATGCTGCTGGCCGGCGCCGTGCTTATCACGCTGTCGTCGCAGGTGAAGCTGCCGTCGCTGCTGGCGCTGGGCTTCGTCACGATGGCGCTGGCCTACCGCTGCGGGGGCAACCTGCGCGCGCTGCTGCTGGCCGGCGGCGGCATGGCGGCGCTGTCGCTGGCAGTGATGGCGCTGGTCGGCTGGGCGAGCGGGCTCGGGTTCGGCTGGATCTACACGCTGGGCACCGCCAACGTGGTGCGCAGCTGGATGTCGCCGCCGACGCTGCTGGCGCTGGGCACCGGGCAGGTCGGCATCCTGCTGGGTCTGGGCGATCACACCACCGCGGTGCTGGGGCTGACCCGCGCGATCGGTGTGCTGATCATCACGGTCATGGTGGGCTGGCTGCTGCTGGCCGTGTTCCGCGGCCGGCTGCACCCGATCGGTGGGCTGGGCGTCGCGCTGGGCGTCACCGTGCTGCTGTTTCCCGTCGTGCAGCCCTGGTATCTGCTGTGGGCGATCATCCCGCTGGCCGCCTGGGCGACCCGCACCGGTTTCCGGGTGGCCGCCATCGTGATCAGCCTGGTGGTCGGCATCTTCGGCCCCACCGCCAACGGCGACCGGTTCGCCCTGTTCCAGATCGTCGACGCCACCCTGGCCAGCACCGTCATCGTGGCGGTGCTGATCGCGCTGACCTACACCCGGCTGCCGTGGCGGCCGCTGCCGGCGCCGCAGCGGGCGCCCGACGGTCAACCGGTGATCGATCCGGTGGCCCCCGCGCGGTCCCAATCGACCCCCCGGCCGGCGCCGGCGCATGACGCCTACGCTGATTCCACGTGAGCGCGGACGTTCCTGAAACGGTCGTGCGGCTGCGCGGGGTCAGCAAGCACTACGGATCCACCACGGCGGTCCGCGATCTCGACCTCGAGGTGCACGCCGCCGAGGTGCTGGCGCTGCTCGGCCCCAACGGGGCGGGAAAGACCACGACGGTCGAGATGTGCGAGGGCTTCGTGCGCCCGGACGCCGGCACCCTCGAGGTGCTCGGCCTGGACCCGATCGCCGACAACGCCCGGCTGCGGCCGCGGATCGGGGTGATGCTGCAGGGCGGCGGCGGCTATCCCGCGGCGCGCGCCGGCGAAATGCTCAACCTTGTGGCCGCCTACGCCGCCGACCCGCTGGACCCCGCCTGGCTGCTGGACACGCTGGGCCTGACCGACGCCGCCCGCACCACCTATCGGCGACTCTCCGGCGGCCAGCAGCAGCGGCTGGCGCTGGCCTGTGCGCTGGTCGGGCGGCCCGAGCTGGTGTTCCTCGACGAGCCCACCGCGGGCATGGACGCACATGCCCGGCTGCTGGTGTGGGAACTGATCGACGCGCTGCGCCGCGACGGGGTGACCGTGGTGCTGACCACGCATCAACTCAAGGAAGCCGAGGAGCTGGCCGACCGGCTGGTGATCATCGACCACGGGGCGACGGTGGCCGCGGGCACGCCCGCGGAGTTGATGCGCAGCGGAGCCAAGGACCAGTTGCGGTTCAGCGCACCGCCGCGGCTGGACCTGTCGCTGCTGAGCGCCGCCCTACCCGAGGACTACAAGGCCACCGAGCTGACACCGGGCGAGTATCTGGTCGAGGGCCCGGTCGACCCCCAGGTGCTGGCCACGGTCACGGCGTGGTGCGCCCGGATCGACGTGCTGGCCACCGACATGCGCGTCGAACAACGCAGCCTCGAGGATGTGTTCCTCGACCTCACCGGCAGAAAGCTACGGCAGTGACTGATTCCGGCGTCTTCCCCGTGGGCACCTTCACCCCCAACCCGCGGCCCAGTGCGGTGCCGAAAATGCTTGCCGCGCAATACGGTTTGGAGCTCAAGCTGTTGCTGCGCAACGGCGAGCAGCTGCTGCTGACCATGTTCATCCCGATCACACTGCTGGTAGGGCTCACCCTGTTGCCGCTGGGCTCGTTCGGCCAGCACCGCGCCGCCACCTTCACCCCGGTCATCATGGCGCTGGCCGTGATCTCCACCGCGTTCACCGGGCAGGCCATCGCGGTGGCCTTCGACCGCCGCTACGGCGCGCTGAAACGCCTTGGGGCGACACCACTTCCCGTGTGGGGCATCATCGCGGGCAAGTCGCTGGCCGTCGTCACGGTGGTGTTCTTGCAGGCAATCCTGTTGGGGGCAATCGGTTTTGCGCTGGGATGGCGGCCGGCGTTGGCCGCGCTGGCGCTGGGTGCGGCGGTGATCGCGCTGGGCACCGCGGTGTTCGCGGCCCTGGGGCTGCTGCTCGGTGGGACGCTGCGGGCCGAGATCGTGCTCGCGCTGGCCAACCTGATGTGGTTCGTCTTCGCCGGCCTGGGCGCGTTGACCGTGGACAGCGGGGTGATCCCGGCCGGCGTCAAATGGGCGGCCCGGTTGACGCCCTCGGGCGCGCTCACCGAGGCGCTCTCCCGGGCGATGACCCTGTCGGCGGACTGGTTCGGGATGGCCGTGCTGGTGGCGTGGGGGGCGCTCGGCGCGCTGGGGGCGCTGCGCTGGTTCCGCTTCACCTGACGGCCCGGGTGCCGCTCGCCCTGGGTGCCCGGGTGCCGCCGGGGCACGACGCGGGGGCCGCCGGGGCACGACGCGGCCCGGGTGCCCGGGGCACGACACGTACATGGTGGCGAAGACACGCCGACACCCGTGTGCGTGGTTTAAAACTCGTGGACCCGGCGGGCTTACTACGGGCTGTAGTTTTCGGTCGCATACCATCGGGCAATGCTCGGACGAACACTGCTGCGGTTGGTGGACCTGCTGCCCAATCCCAGCGTGGGCGTCCAGCGCCTGATCGCCCTGGCCGTCATCCTGACCCAGGGCGGAATCGCCATCACCGGCGCGATCGTCCGCGTCACCGCCTCGGGCCTGGGCTGCCCCACCTGGCCGCAATGCTTCCCGGGCAGCTTCGTCCCGGTGCCGCACGCCGAGGTGCCGCGCATCCACCAGGCCGTCGAATTCGGCAACCGGATGATCACCTTGGCGGTCGTCGTCGCCGCGGCGCTGGCCGTGCTGGCGGTGACCCGGGCGCGGCGACGGCCCGAGGTGCTCGTCTACGCCTGGCTGATGCCGGTGTCCACCGTCGTGCAGGCGGTCATCGGCGGCATCACCGTGCGCACCGGGCTGCTCTGGTGGACGGTGGCCATTCACCTGCTGACCTCGATGACGATGGTGTGGCTGTCGGTGCTGCTGTACGTGAAGATCGGCGAGCCCGACGACGGGGTGGATCAGCCGCGGGTGCCCACCCCGCTGCGGGTGCTCACGGCGCTGTCCGGCGTCAACCTGGCCGCGGTGCTGGTCACCGGCACGCTGGTGACGGCCGCCGGGCCGCACGCCGGTGACCGCAGCCCGACCCGGACGGTGCCGCGGCTCGAGGTGCAGGTCGACACCCTGGTGCACCTGCACTCCTCGCTGCTGGTCGCCTACCTGGCGCTGATCGTCGGGCTGGGTTTCGGGCTGCTGGCCGTGCGCGCCGCGCGGCCCATCCTGCTGCGGCTCGGCGTGCTGCTGGTGCTGCTGTGCGCGCAGGCCGCCGTCGGCACCGCGCAGTACTACACGGGGGTGCCCGCCGCGCTGGTGGCCGTGCACGTGGCGGGGGCGGCCGCGTGCACCGCGGCCACCGCCGCGCTATGGGCGTCGATGCGACAGCGGGCCCAGGCCGAGCCGCTCACAGGCTGACTCGACCGCCAGCGCGAACCGGCGCTGCGCGGCCTCGCGGCCCGGGGTGTCGAGGTGTCGCCAGCCCAGTTCCGGCGCGACCAGGTCCAGCCGCACCAGCCGGTCCCCGGCCAGGTCGGCGCGCGCGAACAGCACCTCCGGCACGCCGATCCCGGTGTGGTCGGCGGCCACGGCGAGCGCGGCGTGGCCGAGGTCCCAGGACTCGAATTCCGGCTCGGCCGGCCAGGCGTGCGACTGCGCGCCGCCCAGGAAGATCAACGATGTCTCGGGCTGAGCGCCCGGCCGCGTCGGCACACCGCCGTCGCGCAGGTCGCGCAGATAATGCGCGTCAAGGTTCCACGCCAGCGCCGCGGGCGGGTTGAGCACGTGGCGCGGGCGGCCGGTCCAGGCCAGGAACTCATCGCGCCGCGCGGCATCCGGGCCGGCCCGCACGATCACCAGGTCGGCGTGCAGCGTCTCGGGGTCCTCCCAGGGCAGCCGGCGCGCGTGCAGGCCACGCCGGCGCAGCGCGGACACCAGCCCGGGATCGTCGCGGCGACCCGCCAGCACGATGCGGGGATGGAAGACGTCCGGACGGGCGAGTTTCATGCCCGGGCATGATAAGCACATGCACGCAATCGAAGTCAGCGAAACCGGCGGCCCCGAGGTGCTGCGCTACGTCGAAACCCCCACACCCACGGCCGGGCCGGGGCAGGTGCTGATCAAGGCCGAGGCCATCGGCGTCAACTACATCGACACCTATTTCCGCTCCGGGCAGTACCCGCGCGAGCTGCCGTTCATCATCGGCCAGGAACTGTGCGGTACCGTCGCCGCCGCCGGTGACGGCGTCGACGGCTTCAACGTCGGGGACCGGGTGGTCAGTGCCGCGGCGACGGGCGGCTACGCCGAATATGCAACGGCCCCAGCGTCTTTGACCGCACACGTGCCGGACGAGGTGGCCGCCGACGTGGCGGCCTCGGCGCTGCTGAAGGGGCTGACCGCGCACTACCTGCTGAAGTCGGTGTATCCGGTGCAGGCCGGCGACACGGTGCTGGTGCACGCCGGCGCCGGCGGGGTCGGGCTGATCCTGACGCAGTGGGCGCACCTGCTGGGCGCGCGGGTGATCACCACGGTGTCGACGCCGGAGAAGGCGCGCCGGTCGGCGCAGGCGGGTGCCGACGAGGTGCTCTCCTACCCCGACGACGCCGACGAATTCGGCAGCCGGATCCGCGCGTTGACCGAAGGCGCCGGGGTGGCCGCGGTGTACGACGGCGTGGGCGCGAGCACGTTCGACGCCAGCCTGGCCAGCCTGGCGGTGCGGGGCACCCTGGCGCTGTTCGGGGCGGCCAGCGGCCCGGTTCCGCCGTTCGATCCGCAACGCCTCAACGCCGCCGGCTCGGTGTTCCTGACCCGGCCGTCGCTGGCGCACTTCATCCGCACCGGCCAGGAATTCAGTTGGCGCGCAGAGGAATTGTTCGCGGCGATCGCCGCCGGCGACATCACCGTCGAAGTGGGCGGACGCTATCCGTTGGCCGACGCGGCCCGCGCCCACCGCGACCTGCAGGGCCGCAAAACCACCGGCTCGATCGTGCTGCTCCCCTAGGCATTTCACTCAGGCCACATGGGCCACGGCGCGAGGACGATGGACGAAGTGCCCGCCTTTGAGCGACAACCGTTGAGGCGAGCCGATTGTCGCTGCGAGGCGGGCACACGCGGTCCACTTCCGCGCAGCGACGGGCGTGACGGATGTGACGCGGGACCGGGCCCGGCGCCAGCAGCTCACAGCAGCGTCGGCAGCCCGATCGCCGAGTCGATCGCCAGCGCGCAGAACACCACCGCCAGGTAGTTGTTCGACTGCAGGAACAACCGCAGCGGCTTGACCGGCTCGCCGGCGCGCACCCCGGCATAGAGCTGGTGGGCCATCGCCAGGAACCACAC
Source organism: Mycobacterium sp. MAC_080597_8934 (assembly GCF_000523975.1). Classification (NCBI taxonomy): domain Bacteria; kingdom Bacillati; phylum Actinomycetota; class Actinomycetes; order Mycobacteriales; family Mycobacteriaceae; genus Mycobacterium; species Mycobacterium sp. MAC_080597_8934. The sequence continues at coordinate 101,291 of NZ_JAOS01000019.1, forward strand.
CCCGGCCACCACGGCGACCGCCGCGTACAGCCAGCCCGTGGCCAGCGCCAGCGCCAGCGTGGCCAGCACCGTCAGCCAGGTGTAGACCAGGATCTGCTTGGTCACCTGACGCTCGGTCGCCACGGCCGGCAGCATCGGGACACCCGCCGCCTTGTAGTCGTCCTTGTACCGCATCGCCAGCGCCCAGGTATGCGGCGGCGTCCAGAAGAAGATGATGGCGAACATCACCAGCGCCGGCCACTGAATCGTGCCGGTGACCGCCGACCAGCCGATCATCACCGGCATGCAGCCGGCCGCGCCGCCCCACACCACGTTCTGCGAGGTGCGTCGCTTGAGCAGCAGTGTGTAAATGAACACGTAAAACGCGATCGTCGCCAGCGCCAGCAGCCCCGACAGCAGGTTCGTCGTCCACCACAGCCACAAGAACGAGCCGGCCGTCAGCACCAGCCCGAACACCAGGGCGTTGCGGGTGGGCACCGCCGCCCGGGCCAGCGGCCGGCGTGCGGTGCGCTTCATCACCTTGTCGATATCCGCGTCGGCCACGCAGTTCAGCGCGTTGGCGCCGCCCGCGGCCAGCATCCCGCCGATCAGCGTGTTGACGATCAACAGCGGGTTCACGGTGCCGCGCTGGGCGAGCAGCATCGCCGGAATCGCGGTCACCAGCAGTAGTTCGATGACCCGCGGCTTGGTCAGCGCCAGATACGCCAGCACGGTGCCTGGTATCCGGCTTGGCGTTTGGCTCGGCGCGACGCGCCCGCGAACGCTCACGCAATAACTCCTTGGGGTCGCAGCGGCGCGCAGCATCTACTACACACGATGGTAGACCGGGTGGCGGCGATGCCGGGCCCGTGGGTCCCTTCCCGGCCGACTTTTCCCGGATTCCCGAACTGAATGTTAAGGCCTGACGACGGGCGCGTAATTTTCACTCCTACCGGCCGCGGGTACCCGAAAACCTGCACTGCACCAGCCGGCCCTCCCGCACTAGGGTGGGATTGATCAGCTCGATGACCCAAGGACTGAGTCTGTGACGACACTTGAAGAGATCTCTGCGCTGACCCAACCGCACCTTCCCGACGACTGGTCCGAGCTGGACTCGGCCGCCGTCGACACCATTCGGGTGCTGGCCGCCGACGCGGTGCAAAAGGTGGGCAACGGACATCCCGGGACGGCGATGAGCCTGGCTCCCCTGGCCTACACGCTGTTTCAGCGGGTGATGCGGCACGACCCCAGCGACACCCACTGGCTGGGCCGGGACCGGTTCGTGCTGTCAGCCGGGCACAGCAGCCTGACGCTGTACCTGCAGCTGTACCTGGGTGGCTTCGGTCTGGAGCTGTCCGACATCGAGTCGCTGCGCACCTGGGGCTCCAAGACGCCCGGGCACCCGGAGTTCCGGCACACCAAGGGTGTGGAGATCACCACCGGCCCGCTGGGCCAGGGCCTGGCCTCCGCGGTGGGCATGGCGATGGCCTCCCGCTACGAGCGCGGGCTGTTCGACCCGGACGCCGCCGCCGGCACCAGCCCGTTCGACCACTTCATCTACGTGATCGCCTCCGACGGCGACATCGAGGAGGGCGTCACGTCGGAGGCCTCGTCGCTGGCGGCCGTGCAGCAACTGGGCAATCTGATCGTGTTCTACGACCACAACCAGATCTCCATCGAGGACGACACCAACATCGCCCTGTGCGAGGACACCGCCGCCCGCTACGAGGCCTACGGCTGGCACGTGCAGCGCGTCGAGGGTGGCGAGAACGTCGTCGCCATCGAGGAGGCCATCGCCGCCGCCAAGGCCGTCACCGACCGGCCGTCGTTCATCGAGCTGCGCACCATCATCGGCTATCCGGCGCCCAACGCGATGAACACCGGCAAGGCGCACGGCGCGGCGCTGGGCGAGGAGGAGGTGGCCGCGGTCAAGAAGATCCTCGGCTTCGACCCGGACAAGACGTTCCAGGTGCGCGACAAGGTGATCGCCCACACCCGCAAGCTGGTCGACCGCGGCCGGGAGGCACACCAGAAGTGGCAGACCGATTTCGACGCCTGGGCGCAGCGCGAGCCCGAGCGCAAGGCGCTGCTGGAGCGGTTGACGGCCGAGAAGCTGCCCGACGGGTGGGACGCCGACCTGCCGCACTGGGAGCCGGGCTCCGACGCGATCGCCACCCGCAAGGCCTCCGGCGCGGTGCTCAACGCCGTGGCGCCGAAACTGCCCGAGCTCTGGGGCGGCTCGGCCGACCTGGCCGAGAGCAACCTCACCACCATCAACAACGCGGATTCCTTTGGGCCCCCGTCGATTTCCACCAAGGAGTTCACCGCCTCCTGGTATGGCCGGGTGCTGCATTTCGGTGTCCGCGAACACGCCATGGGGGCGATCCTGTCCGGCATCGTGCTGCACGGCCCGACCCGCGCCTACGGCGGCACCTTCCTGCAGTTCTCGGACTACATGCGTCCGGCGGTGCGGCTGGCCTCGCTGATGGACATCGACACCATCTACGTGTGGACGCACGATTCCATCGGGCTGGGTGAGGACGGGCCGACGCACCAGCCGATCGAGCACCTGGCGGCGTTGCGCGCCATCCCCAAGCTGTCGGTGGTGCGTCCGGCCGACGCCAACGAGACCGCCTACGCCTGGCGCACCATCCTGGCCCGCGGCAACGGCAGCGGCCCGGTCGGATTGGTCCTGACCCGCCAGGGCCTGCCGGTGCTCGAGGGCACCGACGCCGACGGTGTCGCCCGGGGCGGCTACATCCTGGGCTCGGACGGCGAGGAGGCCGGCCAGGAGCCCGACGTCATCCTGATCGCCACCGGCTCGGAGGTACAGCTGGCCGTCGAGGCGCAGAAGTTGTTGGCGGACAAGGACATTGTGGCGCGGGTGGTGTCCATGCCGTGCGTGGAATGGTTCGAGTCCCAGCCCGACGACTACCGCGACAGTGTGCTGCCGCCGTCGGTGTCGGCCCGGGTGGCCGTCGAGGCCGGGGTGGCGCAGAGCTGGCACAAGCTGGTCGGCGACACCGGGAAGATCATCTCGATCGAGCACTACGGCGAATCCGCCGACTACAAAACGTTGTTCCGTGAATTCGGCTTCACTGCCGAAGCCGTCGCTGCCGCCGCGGAAGAAGTCGTGGACAACTGAGGAAAGGGTAATTCACATGACCGCTCAGAACCCTAACCTCGCGGCACTGAGCGCCGCGGGGGTTTCCGTGTGGCTGGACGACCTGTCCCGGGACCGGCTGCGGTCGGGCAACCTGCAAGAGCTGATCGACACCAAATGCGTTGTCGGCGTGACCACCAACCCGTCGATCTTCCAGAAGGCGTTCGCCGAGGGCCACGCCTACGACAGCCAGATCGCCGAACTGGCCGCGCGGGGCGCCGACGTCGACGCCACCATCCGCACGGTCACCACGGACGACGTGCGCAACGCCTGCGACGTGTTGACCCGCGAGTGGGAGAACTCCGACGGTGTCGACGGCCGGGTGTCCATCGAGGTGGACCCGCGGCTGGCCGGCGACACCGACAAGACCATCGCCCAGGCCGTCGAGTTGTGGAAGATCGTCGACCGGCCCAACCTGTTCATCAAGATCCCGGCGACCCAGGCCGGGCTGCCGGCCATCACCGCCGTTCTGGCCGAAGGGATTTCGGTCAACGTCACGCTGATCTTCTCCGTCGAGCGGTACCGCGCCGTGATGGACGCCTACCTTGCCGGCATGGAGAAGGCGCGCGAAGCCGGCCACGACCTGTCCAAGATCCATTCGGTGGCTTCGTTTTTCGTGTCCCGGGTGGACACCGAGATCGACAAGCGGCTGGAGAAGATCGGCGGCGAGCGGGCGCTGGCGCTGCGCGGGCAGGCCGGCGTGGCCAACGCCCGGCTGGCCTACGCGGCCTACCAGGAGGTGTTCGAGGGCGGCCAGCGCTACCAGGCGCTCAAGGCCGACGGGGCCCGCGTGCAGCGCCCGCTGTGGGCGTCGACGGGGGTGAAGAACCCGGACTACTCCGACACCCTCTACGTCACCGAACTGGTCGCTCCCAACACGGTGAACACCATGCCGGAGAAGACGATTGACGCGGTCGCCGATCACGGCGTGATCCGCGGCGACACCGTCACCGGCACCGGTCCGGACGCCCAGCGGGTGTTCGACGAACTGGCCGCGGTCGGCGTCGACCTGCCGGACGTCTTCGTGGTGCTGGAGAACGAGGGCGTGGAGAAGTTCGTGGATTCCTGGACCGAGCTGATGGAGGAAACGCAGAAGCAGCTGGGCTCCGCCTCCAAATGAGCCCGGCTCGCACCGCGCAGCAATGGCATAACCCGTTACGCGACAAGCGCGACAAGCGGCTCCCGCGCATCGCCGGGCCGTGCGGAATGGTGATCTTCGGCGTCACCGGCGATCTGGCCCGCAAGAAGGTCATGCCCGCCATCTACGACCTGGCCAACCGCGGGCTGCTGCCGCCCAGCTTCTCGCTGGTCGGCTTCGCCCGAAGGGATTGGAGCACCCAGGATTTCGGCAAGGTGGTATACGAGGCCGTCAAGGAGCACTGCCGCACCCCGTTCCGGCAGGAGAACTGGGATCGGCTGGCCGAGGGATTCCGTTTCGTGCCAGGCGCTTTCGACGACGACGAGGCGTTCGGCCGGCTCGCCGAGACGCTGGACAAACTCGACGCCGAGCGGGGCACCGGCGGTAATCACGCCTTCTACCTGGCCATCCCGCCCAAGTCCTTCCCCGTCGTGTGCGAACAACTGCACAAGTCCGGGCTGGCCCGCCCGCAGGGCGACCGCTGGAGCCGAGTTGTCATCGAGAAGCCGTTCGGCCACGACTTGGAGAGCGCGCAGAGCCTGAACAAGGCCGTCAACGCCGTCTTTCCCGAGGAGTCGGTCTTCCGCATCGACCACTACCTGGGCAAGGAGACGGTCCGCAACATCCTGGCGCTGCGGTTCGCCAACCAGTTGTTCGACCCGATCTGGAACTCGCACTACGTCGACCACGTGCAGATCACCATGGCCGAGGACATCGGCTTGGGCGGGCGGGCCGGCTACTACGACGGCATCGGCGCCGCGCGCGACGTCATCCAGAACCACCTGATGCAGCTGCTGGCGCTGACCGCGATGGAAGAGCCGGTCAGCTTCAGCCCGTTGGCGCTGCAGGCCGAGAAGATCAAGGTGCTCTCGGCCACCCACCTCGCCCACCCGCTCGACGAGACCACCAGCCGCGGCCAGTACACCGCGGGCTGGCAGGGCGGCGAGAAGGTGGTCGGGCTGCTCGACGAGGAGGGCTTCGCCAAGGACTCGATCACCGAGACGTTCGCCGCCATCACCCTCGAGGTGGACACCCGCCGCTGGGCCGGGGTGCCGTTCTACCTGCGGACCGGAAAACGCTTGGGCCGCAGGGTGACCGAGATAGCCCTGGTGTTCAAACGCGCGCCGCATCTGCCGTTCGACGCGACGATGACCGATGAGCTGGGCGCCAACGCCATGGTGATCCGGGTGCAGCCCGACGAGGGTGTCACGCTGCGGTTCGGTTCCAAGGTGCCGGGCACCGCGATGGAGGTCCGCGACGTCAACATGGACTTCTCCTACGGGTCGGCGTTCGCCGAGGAATCACCGGAGGCCTACGAGCAGTTGATCCTCGACGTGCTGCTGGGTGAGCCGTCCCTGTTCCCGGTCAACGCCGAAGTCGAATTGGCTTGGCACATCCTCGATCCCGTGCTCGACAACTGGGCGAGCGGCGGCAGGCCCGAGCCCTACGAGGCCGGCACCTGGGGCCCGGATTCGGCGTTCGAGATGCTGCACCGGACGGGCCGCGAATGGCGGCGGCCATGATACGCAGCGATGAAAAGGAGTGGCGCAATTGATCATTGACATGCCGGACGCCACTACCACCGCGGTCAACAAGAAGCTGAACGAACTGCGGGAAAGGGTCGGCGCCGTCGCCATGGGTCGGGTGCTGACCCTGATCATCACTCCCGACAGCGAGGAGATCCTCGAGGAGTCGCTGAAGGCGGCCAACGACGCCAGCCATGAACACCCCAGCCGGATCATCGTCACGCTGCGGGGCAACCCGTACGCCGACAAACCCCGCCTGGACGCGCAGCTGCGCGCCGGCGGCGACACCGGGGCCAGCGAGGTGGTGGTGCTGTGGCTGTCCGGGGCGCTGTCCGGGCACGCCGCCAGCGTGGTCACCCCGTTCCTGCTGCCCGACATCCCGGTGGTGGTCTGGTGGCCGGACGTGGCGCCCGCGGTTCCCGCGCAGGATCCGTTGGGCCGGTTGGCGATTCGCCGCATCACGGACGCGACCAACGGGGTCGACCCGCTGGCGGCGATCAAGAGCCGGCTGCCCGGCTACACCGCGGGCGACACCGATCTGGCCTGGGCACGCATCACCTATTGGCGGGCGTTGCTGGCCGCGGCCGTCGACTTGGCGCCGCACGAGCCGATCGAATCGGCGCTGGTGTCGGGTTTGAAGACCGAGCCGGCGCTCGACGTCCTGGCCGGCTGGCTGGCCAGCCGCATCGACGGCCCGGTGCGCCGGGCGGTGGGCGAGCTCAAGGTCGAACTGGCGCGCAGCAGCGAAACCATCGTGTTGAGCCGCCCGCAGGAGGGCCGCACCGCCACGCTGAGCCGCACGTCCCGCCCGGATGCCCTACTTCCGTTGGCGCGCAGGGAAACCGGCGAGTGTCTGGCCGAAGACCTGCGCCGGCTGGACGCCGACGAGATTTATCAATCAGCGCTGGAAGGCATCGAGAAAGTGCAATACGTGTGAGCACCCGCATCGAAATTTTCCCGGACAGCCAGGCCCTGGTCACCGCCGCCGCGGCGCGACTGGTCGACACCATCGCCGACGCCGTGGCGGCCCGGGGCCGGGCGCTGATCGTGCTGACCGGCGGCGGCAACGGCATCGGGCTGCTGAAGTCGCTGGCGGGGCGGCCGATCGACTGGTCGGCCGTGCACCTGTTCTGGGGCGACGAACGCTACGTTCCCGAGGACGACGACGAGCGCAACGAGAAGCAGGCGCGTGAGGCGCTGCTGTCCCATGTCGACATTCCGTCCAGCCAGGTGCACCCGATGCCGGCCAGCGACGGCGAATTCGGCAGCGACCTGGCCGCGGCGGCGCTGGCCTACGAGCAGCTGCTGGCCGCCAACGCCGCGCCCGGGCAGCCGGTCCCGAATTTCGATGTGCACCTGCTCGGCATGGGCCCGGAAGGCCACATCAATTCGCTGTTCCCGGACACCCCCGCGGTGCTGGAGACCACCCGCATGGTGGTGCCGGTCGAGGACTCCCCCAAGCCGCCCCCACAGCGAATCACGTTGACGCTGCCCGCGATTGCGCGCTCCCGCGAGGTGTGGCTGATGGTGTCGGGCGCCGGCAAGGCCGACGCGGTGGCCGCGGCCATCAACGGCGCCGCCCCGGTCTCGGTGCCCGCGGCCGGGGCGGTCGGGCTGGACACCACGCTGTGGCTGCTCGACCGGGAGGCCGCCGCCAAGCTGCCGCCGGGCACTGCCGTCCAGGGCTAGCCGCACCGTCGGGGCCTGCCGCGGCCCGGGGCGGGTGATAATGACGGGCATGGCAGACAGAACCGTGCGCGGGGGCCAAGAGCGAAGCCGGATCAAGACGCTCACCCAGGCCGCGCTGAACGCCGACAAAACGGTCGAGCAGGTCGAAGACGTCCTCGACGGTTTGAGCAGCACGCTCAAGGAGCTCAGCAGTTCCCTCGCGGCGCTGAACGCCACGGTGGAGCGGATGGAGACCGGCCTGGACCACCTGGACGGCACGCTGGCCAGCCTGGATGATCTGGCCAAGCGGCTGATCGTGCTGGTCGAGCCGGTGGAGGCGATCGTCGCGCGGGTCGACGACTTGGTGAAGGTGGGCGAGACGGTGATGTCGCCGCTGTCGGTCACCGAGCACGCGGTGCGCGGCCTGGTGGATCGGCTGCGCAACCGGACCGCACAGTAGCCGCCCGGCGGAACCTCGATGGCCACCCTGCTGCTGCACCATCCCGACTTCGCCGCCCACCGGACCGCACCCGGCCATCCGGAGCGCCCGGATCGGTACCGCGCCGTGGCGGCCGCGCTGAGCCGGCCCGGGTTCGACGCGCTGGTGCGCGAGACGGCCGAGCCGGCCGAGTTGGCGACCACGCGCTACGTGCATTCCAACCGCTACGTCGACGCGCTGGAAGCGGCGCGGCCGCAACACGGTTACGTCTACCTCGACGGCGGCGACACCATGATGGAGCCCTCGACCTGGGAGACGGCGCTGCGCGGGGTGGGCGCCACGCTGCAGGCCGTGGACCGGGTGCTGGCCGGTGACGTGCAGAACGCGTTCGTGGCGTGCCGTCCGCCGGGGCATCACGCCGAAACCGAACGGGCCATGGGCTTCTGCTTGTTCAACAACATCAGCATCGGCGCGCGGCACGCCCAGCGCAAGCACGGGCTGATGCGGGTGGCCATCGTCGACTTCGACGTCCACCACGGCAACGGCACGCAGCAGATCTTCTACTCCGATCCCAGCGTGCTGTACGCGTCCACCCACCAGATGCCGCTGTTTCCCGGCACCGGCGCGGCGGCGGAAACCGGGGTGGGCAACATCTTCAACTCTCCGCTGGCACCCGGGGACGGCGGCGCCGAATTGCGGGCCGCCTTCACCGATCGGATTGTGCCTGCGCTGCAAGCCTTCTCACCCGAGTTGATCATCGTGTCCGCCGGCTTCGACGCCCACGAACGCGATCCGCTCGGCTCACTGACCATGACGACCGACGACTTCGGCTGGGTCACAAGGGAATTGATGAAGTCGGCGGAAAAGCTCTGCGACGGCCGGCTGGTGGCGGTGCTGGAAGGCGGTTATGACCTGCAGGCCCTTGCCGATTCCGTCACCGCGCATGTCGGTGAGCTGCTGAAGGGCTGACTCAGCTCGCCTTCTGGTGCATCTCGGGATAGGGCCCGCCGACCGGTGTCGCCGCCGCCAGGACGTTGTCGACGGCGGCCAGGTCGGCATCCGACAGCGTGACGTCGGCCGCGCGGGCGCTCTCCTGCAGGTAGTGCAGGTGCTGGGCGCCCACGATGGCGACGTGCACACCCGGCTGCGCCAGCACCCGCGCGATCGCCAGCTGGCTGATCGTCACCCCCAGGTCGGACGCCAATTCCTGAAGCTGCGCAACGACTTCCAGGTTGCGCAGGAAGCCGTCACCGCTGAAGATGTCGCTCTTGGCGCGCCAATCCTGCGGGGCGAACCGGGTGTCCGGCTTGACCGTCCCGGTCAGCAAACCGTGCGCCAGCGGGCCGTACACCATCACCCCGATGTCGTGCTCGCGGGCATACGGCAGCAGCGTGTCCTCGATGTCACGCCGGAACAGGTGATACGGCGGCTGCACGACCTCCACCGGCAGCGTGGCCGAAAACTCCTCCACCTGAGCGGTGTCGTAGTTGGACACCCCGACATGCCGAATCTTGCCCTCCGACACCAATTCCGCGAGCGCCCCGGCGGTTTCGGCGGCCGGCATCCGGGGGTCGGGCCAGTGCACCAGGTACACGTCGATGTGGTCGATGCCCAGCGCGGTCAGGCTGGACTCCACGCCCTTGCGCAGCCATTGCGGGCTGGCATCGCGGACCAGTCCGCTGTCGGTGGCGCGCAATCCACCCTTGGTGGCGATCACCACCTCGTCGCGTGCGCGGGCGAGGTCGTCGCGCAAAGCCTTGCCCAGCAGGCGTTCAGACGCCCCGAAGCCGTACTGCTGGGCGGTGTCGAAGAAGTTGATCCCGAGGTCGCGGGCGCTGCGGATCATGGTGATCGCGGCGTCCTCGTCGGCATGGCCCCAGTCACTGCAGAACTCCCAGGTGCCGAACGCCAACCGGGAAACCTCGAGCCCCGTCTTGCCGAATGTGATGGTCTTCAAATGCCAACCTCCCCCGTTGGTGTAGGCGCCCCCGGCACGCGGGCGGCGCGGCCAACTCAACCATAACGACGCCGCAGCGCGGTGACGCAACGCCAACGCTCAGCGCGGGAAGTAGCGGCTGTCGTTGTCGACGGCGTCGAAAATGTCCAGGGCGTGCTGGAACGGCCCGGACGTGATGCGCTGATCGGTGGCATACGAGTGGTCGAGTTCGAACACGGTGCACAGCAGCAGCGCAAGCAGCACCGCGACGGTGCCGGACACCACGACGTGGCCGACGGTGCTGCCCAGCCGCAGGAAACCGGTGAAGGCGACCAGCACCACCGCGCCGAAGATCAGGCCCGCCCACAGCAGCGGGGGTATGCGCGGTTTGGTGCCGACGATCCGCTCGTTGCGGTCGGATGCCAGCTCGCTCAGCTGGTTGAGGAATTGCTGATTGATCGGCCGGGCGGCGATGTTGGGCTGCTGGCGACCGACGGTGCGATACATCCGGGTGATCGCGGCGCGGGCGCCCTCGTTGCGCTGCTTGTTCCACTCCGGACCGGCCACCGCGCCGGCGTATTTGCGCAGCAGCTCCTGGATTTCGGTGCGTTCCGGTTCCGGCATGGCCACGCTCTGGCGGTACATGGTGGTCAGCGCCGACGCCTCGGCGGACACCACGACCTGGGTGGACGAGAAGTGCTCCCAGGTGGCCACCACGGTGAAGCCCAGCAGCGCACCGTAGACGAACCCGACGACGGTGAGAAACGACGCGATCGCCGGGTTCTGTTGCCGGCCGTGCAGCAGCCGGCGCCCCAGCCAGATGGCACCCACCGCGACCGCGATCGCGGCGGCGACCGCGCACACCAGCAGCAGCCACAGGGGAAGGCCGGGTCCGCTCACGGGTCTCCTTGGTCGAGGTCGCGTCGGCTCAGCGTATGCGCGACCGGGCCGCCGGGGTGAGCAATTCGCGTGTCGTCAGCCGCTGTTTCGCAGCGCGCTGGCCAGTCCGTTCATCGTCAGCAGGATGCCGCGCTGCACCAGTTCGTCGTCGTCGCCGCTGCGGTAGCGGCGCAGCAGCTCCACCTGCAGGTGGTTGAGCGGCTCGAGGTAGGGGAAGCGGTTGAACACCGAACGCGCCAGCGCGGGGTTGTCGGCGAGCAGGTTGTCCTGGCCGGTGATCAGCTTGTGCATGGCGATGGTGCGGCGGTGCTCGTCGGCGATCTTGCCGAACACCCGCCGCCGCAGTGCCGCGTCGTCGACCAGCTCGGCGTACTGCGCGGCCAGGCCCAGGTCGCTTTTGGCCAGCACCTGGGCCAGGTTCGACAGCACGCTGCGGAAGAACGGCCAGCGACGGTACAGGTCGTGCAGGATGTCGACCCGCTCGGCCCGGCTCTGCGGGCCGGCCGCGATCCACTGCTCGAACGCCGAACCGGTGCCGTACCAACCGGGCAGCATCACCCGGGACTGACTCCAGGCCAGCACCCAGGGAATGGCGCGTAAATCCGCGATGGACTCGGTGGGCTTGCGTGAGGTGGGCCGGCTGCCGATGTTCAGCGAGCCGATCTCGCTGACCGGGGTGGAGGCCATGAAGTAGTCCACGAAACCCGGTGTCTCGTGCACCAATTCGGCGTAGGCGCGCTGCGCCAGCACCGCCACCTCGTCGAGCACGGCATACGCGGGTTCGGCGGTGTCGCCCAGGCCCTCGACGTCGAGCAGCGTCGACTCCAGCGTGGCGGCCACCAGGCTTTCCAGATTGCGTTGCGCCACTTGAGGTTCGGCGTATTTGGCGGCGATCACCTCGCCCTGCTCGGTGAGCCGCAGCGAGCCGTTCACCGCGCCGGGGGGCTGTGCCAGGATCGCTTCGTAACTCGGCCCGCCGCCGCGCCCGACGGTGCCGCCGCGACCGTGGAAGAGCCGCAACCGAATTCCGGTTTTGTGGGCCACCTCGACCAGCGCCAGCTCGGCGCGGTACACCGCCCAGCTCGACGCCAGGTACCCGCCGTCCTTGTTGGAGTCGGAGTAGCCCAGCATCACCTCCTGGCTCTGTCCGCGGGCGGCCACCAACGCCCGGTACAGCGGGAGCTCGAGCATCGCGTGCAGGATCGCCGCGCCGTTGTGCAGGTCCTCGATGGTCTCGAACAGCGGCGAGATGCCCACCGGGCAATAGGGTTCGGGGCCCGACGCGTCGATCAGCCCCGCCTCCTTGAGCAGGATCGCGGCCTCGAGCACATCGGAGACCGAGCGGCACATCGAGATGACGTAGTTGGGCACGGCGGCCGGGCCGTACCGCCGGATGGCGTGCGCCGCCGCGCGCACCACACCCAGCTCCTTGTCGGCCAGCTCGGACAGTTCCGCGCGGTCCCCGACCAGCGGCCGGCGGGTGCCCAGCTCGGCCGCCAGCAGCTCCACCCGCTCGTCCTCGGGCAGCGACCGGTAGTCCGGGTGCACGCCCGCCCAGGCCAGCAGCTCGGCCACCACTTCCTCGTGCACGTCGGAGTTCTGCCGCATGTCCAGGCCACACAGGTGAAACCCGAAGACCCGCACGCCTTCTCGCAGCAGGGCCAGGCGGTCGTCGGCCAACAGTGCGCTGCCGTGCGCGCGCAACGACGCGTCGACGGTGTCGAGGTCGGCCCGCAGTTCGGCCGGCGTGGCGTACGGCGGCAAACCCAGGTCCAGCTCGTGTTGCGGTCGGCGGTCCAGGATCTCGGCGGCGGTGGCGGTGAGCCGGCCGCGGATCACCCGCAGCGCCCGCCGGTACGGCTCGTCGGCGCGGGCCTTCTCGGCGCAGTCCTCGGCCAGCGCGGCCAGCTCGGGGGTGACCGCGACCAGGCGCGCCGACATCGACAGCTCCTGCTCGCAGGCGGTCAGCTCGGCCAGGTAGTGCGCCAGCGCGGTGTAGGCGGCGTCGCCGGTGGCCCGGCGCACCACGTCGGCCGTCACGTTGGGGTTGCCGTCGCGGTCGCCGCCGATCCAGGAGCCGGGTGCCACGATCGGCTCGTCGAGCAGGTCGGCGCCGGGCCAGCGGGCCCGCAGCGCGTTGCGGACCTCGGCGTTGACCTGCGGGATGACCTTGAAGAAGGCGGCGGCGTAGTAACGCAGCCCCACCTCGATCTCGTCGGTGATCTGCAGGCGGGACAGCCGGATCAGCGCGGTCTGCCACAGCGTGAGGACCTGGCGGCGCAGCTCCAGCTCGATGTTGCGGCCGTCGTCGGTTTCGGTGTGCCCCTCGGCGTGCAGCCGCATCAGCTCGGTGATCCGGTGCTGGGTGACGAAGACGGTGCGCCGCCGGGTCTCGGTGGGGTGGGCGGTGATCACCGGGGACACCACCGCGCCCCGCAGCGCCTCGGCCACCGTGGCCGAATCGAGTTGTGCGCGATCGAGTTTGGCGTAGGTGGCGGCCAGGCTGCTGTCCTGCGGCGGTTCGCCGGCGGCGACGTGGATCGCCCGGCGGCGCTCCCGGTGGATGTCCTCGGCGACGTTGGCCAGCAGCGCGAAATGGCTGAAGGCGCGGATGACCGGGATGGCCTGGTGGATGTCGATGCCCGCGAACATCCGGGCCAGCTCGGCCCGGTCGATCTCGGAGCGCCGCACCCGGAACGATTCCACCCGGGCGCGTTCGACGAGCTCGAACACCTGCTGGCCGTTCTGCTCGCGCACCGTGTCGCCCAGGATGGCGCCGAGCAGCCGGATGTCGGCCCGCATCGGCTCGGTGGCCTCGCGCCCCACCAGGGTGCGCTGGACGGCGCCGATCGGTTCCAGCGTGCCCTCGGATGCCTCAACCATGGAACCCAGTATCGGTGCCGGCGCCGGCGGCCGCCCGTCGGCGCAATCGCGGCGCCCGGGGCCGCCCGGAATTGTCGCGCGGCCGCCCGCGTTGGTTGACGACATGTCCGCCGGAATCATTCTCATGGCCCACCCCGACGCCGCCAATCTGGTCGACGACGTGATCGCCCAGGCACGACGCGCCCACGAGCTCGGGGTCGGGCAGGTGTGGCTGGCCCAGCAGCAGAGCTATGACGCGATCGCGCTCGCCGCGCTGGTCGGGGCCGCGGTGCCCGGGCTCGGCGTCGGCACCTCGGTGGTGCCGATCAACCCGCGTCACCCGCTGATCGTGGCCTCGTTGGCGCAGACGGCGCAGGCCGCCGCGCACGGCAACTTCAGCCTCGGGCTGGGGCTGGGCGCGGCCGACCTGGAACGCCGGACATTCGGCACCGAATGGCCCAACACGATCACGCGGCTGCGCGAGCACCTGACCATCCTGGGGTCGGTCTTTCACAGCGGCGCCGTCGACTTTCACGGCAGCGAACTGTCCGCCGCCCCCAGCTTTCCGGTGCGGGTCCCCGGCGGCACCCCGATCCCGGTGTACGTGGCGGCGATGGGACCCAAGGCGCTGCAGGTCACCGGCGAACTGGCCGACGGGACGCTGCCCTATCTGGCGGGGCCCCGGACCATCGAGGAGTTCATCGTGCCCCGGATCACCAAGGCGGCCGCCGAGGCGGCCCGCCCGGCGCCGCGGATCATCGCCGCGGTGCCGGTGCTGCTGTCCGACGACGTGGAGGGCGCCCGCGCCGCCGCCGCACAGCAGCTGAGCTTCTACGAGACCATCCCGTCGTATCGCAATGTGATTGCCCGAGAAGGACTTTCCAATGCCGTTGAGCTCGCCGCGATCGGGCCGGAGGAGTCGGTGCTGCGCCAGGTGCGCCGCTATTTCGACGCCGGAGCAACCGATGTGGTGCTGAGCCCGCTGGACCGCTCGGCTTCCGTCGACCGCGAGGCGCTGTGGCGGCTCACCGCCGCGCTGTGAGCCGCGCGGGCAGTCGGTCAGCGGTACTTGATCAGCAGGGCCATGCCGATGATGCAGACCAGCCAGATGCCGGTGATGAACAGCGTCAGCCGGTCCAGGTTCTTCTCCACCACCGTGGACCCGGACAGGCTGGACTGCACGCCGCCACCGAACAGCGTGGACAGCCCGCCACCCTTGGCGCGGTGCAGCAGCACCAGCAACACCACCAGGATGCTGGTGACGACCAGGGTGATCTGCAAAGCCAACTGCATGACGGCCAGCCTACCGGGGCGGGCTCGTTCTCACGGCAGCGGCCCGCCGGCGGCGATGGCGGCCAGGGTGGCGAACTGCTCGCCGTCCAGCGACGCGCCGCCCACCAGGCCGCCGTCGATGTCGTCCTGGGCAATCAGCTCCCCGACGTTCTTCGCGTTCACCGAGCCGCCGTAGAGCACCCGCACCGAGTCGGCGATCTGCGCCGAGGCGAGTGACGCCAACTCTTTCCGGATGGCCGCGCACACCTCTTGAGCATCGGACGCACTGGCCACCCGTCCGGTTCCAATCGCCCACACCGGCTCGTAGGCGATGACGACCTTGCCGATCTGCTCGGCGGACAGCCCGGCCAGCGAGCCGCGCAGCTGCTCCTCGCAGTGGATGACGTGGTTGCCCGCCTCGCGGACCTCGAGGTGCTCGCCGATGCAGATGATCGGGGTCAGCTCGTGCTTGAGCGCGGCCGCGGCCTTGGCGGCGACCAGCGCGTCGTCCTCGTTGTGGTAGGTGCGCCGCTCCGAGTGCCCGACGACGACGAACGTGCAGCCCAGCTTGGCCAGGAACGCGCCGCTGATGTCGCCGGTGTAGGCGCCCGAGTCGTGCTGGGACAGGTCCTGGGCGCCGTAGCTGAGCCGCAGCTTGTCGCCGTCGACCAGGGTCTGCACGCTGCGCAGGTCGGTGAACGGCGGCAGCACCGTGACGTCCACCTTGTCGTAGTACTTGTCCGGCAGCGCGAACGCGATCTTTTGCACCAGCGCGATGGCCTCGAAGTGGTTGAGGTTCATCTTCCAGTTGCCGGCGATCAGTGGCTTGCGGCTCACGCGGCGCCTCCCGTCGGTTGCGGACGTCCCAGCACCTCGATGCCCGGAAGTGCCTTGCCCTCAAGGTATTCCAGCGACGCCCCGCCGCCGGTGGAAATGTGCGAGAAGCCGCTCTCCGGGATGCCCAGCGCGCGCACCGCGGCCGCCGAGTCGCCGCCGCCGACCACGGAGAAGGCGCCCTTGCCGGTCGCCGCGGCGATCGCTTCGGCCAGGCCCTTGGTGCCCGCGGCGAACGCCGGGAACTCGAACACGCCCATCGGCCCGTTCCAGAAGATCGTCTCGGCGTTGGACAGCAGCGCGGTGAACCGCTTGACCGATCCCGGCCCGATGTCCAGGCCCATCAGGTCGTCGGGGATGGCGTCGGCCGGCACGGTCTGCGGCGCCGCGTCGGCGGCGAACCTGTCGGCCGCCACGATGTCCACCGGCAGCCGCAGCACGTCGACGTAGGTGTCCAGCAGCCGGCGGCAGGTGTCCACCATCTCGGCTTCCAGCAGCGACTTGCCGACCGAAAACCCTTGCGCGGCAAGGAAGGTGAAGCACATGCCGCCGCCGATGACGATGCTGTCGGCCTTGGTGGCCAGCGACTCGATGACGCCGAGCTTGTCGGACACCTTGGACCCGCCGAGCACCACCGCGTAGGGGCGTTTGGTGGAGCCGGTCAGCTGCTCCAGCACGGCGATCTCCTCGGCCACCAACGTGCCGGCGTAGTGCGGCAGCAGGGTGGCGACGTCGTACACCGAGGCCTGCTTGCGGTGCACCACGCCGAAACCGTCGGAGACGAAAGCGCCTGTGGGACCGACCAATTCGGCCAGCTGCCGGGCCAGCGCGAGCCGCTCGGCGTCGTCCTTGGACGTTTCGCGGGCGTCGAACCGGATGTTTTCCAGCAGCAGGACGTCGCCGTCGGTCAACCCCTCGGCGCGGGCCAGGGCGTCGGTGCCCACCACGTCCGAGGCCAGCTGCACGTGCCGGCCCAGCTGCTCGCCGAGCGCGGCGGCCACCGGGGCCAGCGACAACGCCGGGTCCGGCCCGTTCTTGGGACGCCCGAGGTGCGCGGCGACCACCACCTTGGCGCCCGCCTCGACCAGTGCGCTCAACGTCGGCACCGACGCGGTGATCCGGCCGGGGTCGGTGATCCGGCCTTGCTCACCATCGGAGTCCAGCGGCACGTTCAGGTCCGAACGCACCAGCACACCGCGTCCGGAAACACCTTCGGCGAGAAGGTCTTTGAGATTGTGGACAGCCACGGCTTACAGCGACTTGCCGACCAGGGCGACCAGGTCGACGAGGCGGTTGGAGTAGCCCCACTCGTTGTCGTACCAGGACACCACCTTGGCTTGGTTGTCGATCACCTTGGTCAGCCCGGAGTCGAAGATCGAGCTGTGCGGGTCGGTGACGATGTCGCTGGAGACGATCGGCGCGTCGTAGTACTTCAGGATGCCCTTGAGCCGGCCCTCGGCGGCGGCCTTGAACGCCGCGTTGATGTCCTCGACGCTGGCCGGCTTCTTCAGCTCGGCGGTCAGGTCGGTGACCGAGCCGGTGGGGATCGGCACCCGCAGCGCGTAGCCGTCCAGCTTGCCCTTGAGGTTGGGCATGACCAGCCCGATCGCCTTGGCCGCGCCGGTGGAGGTGGGGACGATGTTCAGCGCGGCGGCGCGCGCCCGGCGCAGGTCCTTGTGCGGCCCGTCCTGCAGGTTCTGGTCCTGGGTGTAGGCGTGGATCGTGGTCATCAGGCCGCGGACGATGCCGAACTCGTCGTCGAGCACCTTGGTCAGCGGCGCCAGGCAGTTGGTGGTGCACGACGCGTTGGAGATGATGTTCTGGCTGCCGTCGTACTTGTCGTCGTTGACGCCCAGCACCACGGTGATGTCCTCGTCGGTGGCCGGCGCGGAGATGATCACCTTCTTGGCGCCGGCGTCAAGGTGGCCCTTGGCCTTGGCCGCGTTGGTGAACAGCCCGGTGGATTCGACGACGACGTCGACGCCCAGGTCGCCCCAGGGCAGCGCGGCCGGGCCCTCGCGCACCTCCAGCGCCTTGATCTTGGCCGGGCCCACCACGATGGTGTCCTCGCCCTCCAGGCTGACGTCGTAGGGCAGCCGGCCCAGGATGGAGTCGAATTTCAGCAGGTGAGCCAGGGTGCTGTTGTCGGTGATGTCGTTGACCGCGACCACCTCGATGTCGGCGGTGCCCTGCTCCTGTTGAGCCAGCAAGGCCCGGTAGAAGTTGCGCCCGATTCGACCGAAGCCGTTGATGCCTACCCGGACCGTCACTTGTCTCTCCTCCGTCTTCTTTCCTGTGTCGGCTGATTTGCGCTCGTCGCCAGCCTAGATCAGTGCCGCGGCCGGTTGCCGCTCCGGTATCGCCCCGGTGACCTCGGCCACAGCCTGCGCAAGCTAGCCGCCGCGGCGGCGCAGCCAGGCCAGCGCGGCCTCGGCGGCGTGATAGCCACACAGCCCGTGGATGCCCGGTCCCGGCGGCGTGGACTGCGAACACAGATAGACACCGGGCACGCCGGTGGCGTACGGGGTGACCGAGACGCGCGGCCGGAGGATGACCTGCAGCCCGTCGTTGGCGCCGCCGAGGATATCGCCGCCGATGTAGTTGGCGTTGTAGGCGGCCAGGTCGGCGGTGCCCCTGCTGACGGTGGCGACGACGCGGTCGCGGAATCCGGGCGCGAACCGCTCGATCTGGTCGACGACGAGGGCGGTGGCGTCGCCGGTGTAGCCGAACGGCACGTGCGCGTAGGCCCAGATCGGGTTGATGCCGCCGGCCGAGCGGGACGGGTCGGCCAGGTATTGCTGTCCCACCAGGACGAACGGGCGCGGCGCCAGCTTGCCCTGCGCGCGTTGGCGTTCGGTGTCGGCGATCTCGGCGAAGCTCCCGCCCAGGTGCACGCTGCCGGCCCGGGCGCAGTGCGGGTTGGTCCACGGGATGTCGCCCTCGACGGCGAAGTCGACCTTGAACGCCGAGGAGCCCTGCCGGTAGCGGCGGTAGGACCGCGCGATGCGCCCCGGCATCAGCTCGCCGTAGAGCCGCAGCGCCGCGGCGGGGGTCAGGTCGAGCATGACGATGTCGGCGTCCGGGATGTCGCGCCGGTCGCTGACCGTGACGCCGGTGGCGACGTCGCCGCCGTGCGCGCGCAGGGCGGCGACCAGGGCATGGATGATCGAGCCCGATCCCCCTTCGGCGACCGGCCAGCCGTACCGGTGCCCGCTGGCCAAAAACAGCAGGCCCAGCGAGGCGGTCAGCGGACGGTCCAGCCGGGTGTAGATGTGCGCGGCGGCGCCGCCGAACAGCGCCCGGGCCTGCTCGGTGTGAAACCAGCGGGCCAGCACGGTGGCCGGCAGCAGCGCGCGGGGCCCGAACCGGGCGAGGCGCACCGGATGGTGCGGGACGCGCAGCACCGGGCGCATCAAATCGCTTGCCAGCTGGTCGAATCCGGCCGCCAGGTCCCCGACGGCGCGCCGCCACCGGGTGGCGTCGGGCCCCATGCCGGCTGTCGTCTGCTCGATCGACCGGTACAGCACACCGGCGCTGCCGTCGTCGAGCGGATGGGCGCAGTCGATCTGCGGCCACTTCCACACCAGCCCGTAGCTCGGCAGGTCGATCTCCATCCAGAACGGCGAGCCGACCCCGAACGGGTGGGTGGCCGAGCACAGGTCGTGGATGACCCCGGGCACCGTCAGCTCACCCGACCGCGCTCCCCCGCCGGGCGTCTCGCCGGCCTCGAGCACCTGCACCTCGACGCCGCGGCGGGCCAGCTGGATCGCCGCGGCCAGCCCGTTGGGCCCGGCCCCGACCACCACCGCCCTAGCCATGGACGTGGACGGGGTATTCGTCGCCGGGCTCGGGCCAGGGCTGCCGGCTCAGCATGCTCGCGACGTCGACGTGGCCCGCTTCGATCAGCCCGGTCTTGGCGTCGACGATGCGGTAGGCCTGCGTCTGGCGCTGGATGGGTTGGGCTTCCAGGATGATCACCCGCACCTCGCCCTCGTCGAAGTTGCAGCGGCGCTGCACGGCGGCCAGCAGCTGTTCGTTGTGCAGGTGGCCCTCGCCGAAGTTCCAGCCGATCAGCGGGCCGGCGACGATCTCGCCGTCGCGCAGCAGGTAGTCGGCCTCGTCGGCACCGCCGGGCAGGGCGCGCGGCACCAGCCCGCCCAGCGCCCGCCCGTGCGTGTGCATCGACCGCCAGCCCATCAACTTGTCGATCATCAGTTCGGCGGATTGCGGATCATAAAGGCGAGCAAGCTGATTCGGAACCAGCGCCGACGCCTTGGTGATGTTGGCCTCGATCTTGTCTTCGGCGCCCCTGCGGAAGCACCAGGTGCTGGTGGCCCAGTTGCCCGCGTAGTAGCGCATCGCCGGCAGGAACGAGATCTGTTGCGGGAAAAGGTTTCCCAGGATCGGCACCACGGCCAGCGCGGCGATCAGGATGCTCAGCAGCAGCGGTGAGCTCAGCCCGGTGGCCGTGACGCCCGCGTAGTGCCCGAACAGGTAGAACAGCGAGAAGATGAAGAAGACGTTCCACTCCAGCGGGACTCCCATCGGAATGGTGGAGGCGATGTTGAGGTGGAACAGCACCATGAAGGCGATCAGGAACCAGGCCCAGCGGTGTCCGTCGGCGACGAACACCAGCACCAGCGGGACCAGGAATTCGGCGGTGGTGCCGCCGACGTGGGCCATCACCTTCGGGATCCAGGACGGCCGCAGGTCGTCAACGGGGTCGAGATAGAGCCGGCGTTTGAACCAGTTGAACGCCCGGGCGCGCAGCAGCGGGCTGTTGCTCATCATGACCGCCACCACGTAGGGGAAGTGGTGGTTGAGCTTGGAGGTCGCCGCGCCCCACCACAGCGCCAGCATGATGATCTTGAAGGCGGCGATCTGGTCGGTGAAGCCGAAAAAGAAGACCAGCAGCGTCAATCCGTAGTGTTCGCCCCGCGCGGCCAGAAAGATCGTCTTGTCCCGCAACCCCAGCAGTGCCAGCGCGACGATGGCCGGCACCACCAGGACGGGATCGATCAGGCCGACGTCGCCGGCCGCGGTGACCGGCCCGCCCCGCCCCGGCGACAGCAGCGCCGCGACGCCCGAGCCCAGCACCACCAGATACAGCGCGACGTCGACGACGGTGCGGCTGTCCCCGGCGGTGAACGGGACCTTGTCCGGCCACGGCGGCAGCCGAATCGTGTTGGGCCGCAACCAGTACAGGAAGCCGCCGAACGGCGGCCAGAACCGCGCGGTCAGCGGCCCCGATCCGCAGCCCAGGCCCAGGATCTCGAACAGCAGCGTGAAGACGACCAGCTTCTGGTACACGATGGGCTGCGTCCACCAGTCGGCGATGCGCCCGAGCCCGCCCAGGCCCGGCGTCAGCGAGATCACCGCGGCCGCGCCGGCGACGTAGCCGGCGATCTTGAACACGTAGAACAGGTACACCGCATACGGGGAGCCGAAGCCGTGCTCGACCCAGTGCCGGGTCATGATCTGCCGCCGGGTCGACCGCGGCAGGCCGGTCCAGGTTTGGGGGTCGACGTCGGGAAACTCCGGGGTCATGAATCCCATGGGAGGCCTCGTTCCTCTGCACCGAACAGCTGGCCCATCGAATGTATCGGCACCGCCGGGCGGGTGTGTCGATTCGGTGGGTGCCGGTCGCGGCCGCGCCCGCAATTGGTCGGCGACTGGTGGGCCGGCGGTGGCCGGGTGGTGGCGAAAAGCGCTGCGGGAGCGGCGGTTTCAGGTCCGCCGGGCGAATCGCCGGCGCAGTTTGTCGATCAGGCCGTCCACCGCCTGCCGATCCTGCTCGGCGATGCGGGTCAGGCGCCGCAATCCGGCCACCGCGTCGGCGTCGCCTTTTGCCTCGGCTTTCGCGATCTTCTGCCGATACCCGTCCAGGCGCTGGTCGATCAGGCCGCGCCGCCCGGTGAGCAGGCGCATGAAGTAGTCGGCCTGCTGCTGGTCCGCGGTGTCCGGCACGGTGTGCGGCTGGGTGACCGGCTTGGTGATCGGCACGGCGTCCGGCTTGGTGGCCGGCCGGCGCCCGCGCCGGTCGGGGGTGCCGGCCGTGCGGTGCGGAGCGCTCGAGCGCGCGCGGCGCTCGGGGGACAGACCGGCTACGTCCATCGCATTCCGTTTCTCCGGGGGTCAGTCGGGGCGTCGTAACAGTAACCTCCCGGCCGGGGCCGCGCCACGCGCCGGAACGAAAAAGGCGAAACACCATGACAGCGGCCCGCCGCCGGTCGCTACCATCGAGGGACTCGACGCGGCCCCGGCGGCCTCGGGCGAGCGTCAAGGGAGGAACGTGACCGACAGCGACAACGCCGACGGCGGGGACATCGGCAAATTCGACCCCGTCCTGACCCAGCGCCTGATGACGGTGATGCGCCCGGTCCTCAAGGCCTACTTCCGGTCGGAGGTGCACGGCCTGGAGTCGTTCCCGCCCGGCGGGGCGTTGGTGGTCGGCAACCACTCCGGCGGCATGTTCCCGATGGACGTGCCGATCTTTTCCGTGCACTTCTACGACAAATACGGCTACGACCGGCCGATCTACACGCTCAGCCACGACATCCTGATGACCGGGCCCACCGGGGACTTCTTCCGGCGCACCGGCTACATCCGGGCCAACCGGGAGAACGCGGCCGAGGCGTTGCGGTCCGGCGGCGTGGTGATCGTGTTCCCCGGCGGCGACTACGACGCCTACCGTCCCACCCTGGCCGAGAACGTCATCGACTTCGACGGCCGGAAGGGGTACGTGCGCACCGCGATCGAGGCCGGCGTGCCGATCGTGCCGGCGGTGTCCATCGGCGGGCAGGAGACCCAGCTGTACCTGACCCGCGGCACCTGGCTGGCCGAGCGGCTGGGCATCAAACGCCTACTGCGTAGCGCGATCCTGCCGGTGTCGTTCGGCTTCCCGTTCGGGCTGAGCGCGGTCATCCCGCCGAACCTGCCGCTGCCGGCCAAGATCGTGACCCGGGTGCTCGACCCCATCGACATCGCCAAGCAGTTCGGCGAGGACCCGGACGTCGACGAGGTCGACGAGTACGTGCGCTCGGTGATGCAGCAGGCGCTGAACGAGCTCGCCGCCGAGCGCCGGTTCCCGATCCTGGGCTGAGCCATGCCGAATCCTGTGCGCGAGACCCTGGGCCTGATCGCCACCATGCGCCGCGCCCGGCTGCTCGCACCCATGCGGCCGGACCGCTATCTGCGGATCGCCGCGGCCATGCGCCGCGAGGGCATGGGCATGACGTCCGGATTCGCCGCCGCCGCGCAACGCTGCCCGGACCGGCCCGGGCTGGTCGACGAGCGGGGCAGCCTGACCTGGCGGCAGCTCGACGAGCGGTGCGACGCGCTGGCGGCCGCGCTGCAGGCGCTGCCGTCCGGTGCGCCGGCGGTGATCGGGATCATGTGCCGCAATCACCGCGGCTTCGTCGAGGCGCTGGTGGCCGCCGACCGGATCGGCGCGGACATCGTGTTGCTCAACACCTCGTTCGCCGGGCCCGCGCTGGCCGACGTGATCACCCGCGAGGGTGTGGACGCCGTCATCTACGACGAGGAGTTCACCGCGACGGTGGACCGCGCGCTGGCCGGCAGGCCCGACGCGATCCGCATCGTGGCGTGGACCGACACCGAGCACCAGCACACCGTCGACAAGCTGATCGCTTCGAAGGCCGGGGCGCAGCCCATCCGCACCGGGCGCAAGGGCAAGATGATTCTGCTCACCTCCGGCACCACCGGAACTCCCAAGGGCGCCAAGCAATCCGGCGGCAACGCCGGCATCGGCACGCTCAAGGCGATCCTGGACCGCACGCCGTGGCGGGCCGAGGAGCCCGTCGTGATCGTGGCGCCGATGTTTCACGCCTGGGGCTTTTCCCAACTGCTGCTGGCCGCGTCGTTCGCCTGCCCGGTGATCACCCGGCGCAAATTCGACCCGGAGGCCACCCTGGACCTCATCGACCGGCACCGGGCCACCGGCCTGGTGGTGGTGCCGGTGATGTTCGACCGGATCATGGATCTGCCCGCCGGGGTGCGCCGCCGTTACGAGTGCCGGTCGCTGCGCTTCGCGGCGGCCTCGGGGTCGCGGATGCGTCCCGACGTCGTCGTCGCGTTCATGGACGAGTTCGGCGACGTGATCTACAACAACTACAACGCCACCGAGGCCGGCATGATCGCCACCGCCACCCCGGCCGACCTGCGGGCCGCCCCCGACACCGCCGGCCGGCCCGCCGGCGGCACCGAAATCCGGATCCTGGACCCGGAATTCAACGAGCTGCCCGCCGGCGAGGTGGGCACCATCTACGTCCGCAACAACACCCAGTTCGACGGCTACACCTCGGACAGCAGCAAGGACTTCCACGAAGGCTTCATGTCCTCGGGCGACCTCGGGTACCTGGACTCCGCGGGCCGGTTGTTCGTGGTCGGCCGCGACGACGAGATGATCGTCTCCGGCGGCGAGAACGTCTACCCGATCGAGGTGGAGAAGACGTTGGCGACACATCCCGACGTGGCCGAGGCGGCGGTGATCGGCGTGGACGACGAGCAGTACGGGCAGCGGCTGGCGGCGTTCGTGGTGCTGGCACCGGAGGCGCGGGCGACGCCCGAGGCGCTCAAGCAACACGTGCGCGACAACCTGGCCAACTACAAGGTGCCCCGCGAAATTTCGGTCCTCGACGAGCTGCCCCGCAGCAGCACCGGCAAGATCCTGCGCGCCGATTTGCGGGCCCGGGTGGGCGGCTGATGCGGCTGATGCGAACGCTCCGCAAGCCCCGGCCGCTGGCGCGCGCCACACTGGAATTGGCCAACGCCGCCAATGGATTTCGGCCATTGGCCCGCAAGGGCTACAGCACCGTGCTGATCTTCTGGTTCGGCTGGCCGGCCTCCGAGGTGCCGGGCATCTACTTCTCCGCCTCGCTGCTCGATGCGCTGCGGCGCGGGCGCCGGGGCGACTTCGCCGGCCGGCGCGGTAAGGCGGCGCTGGCCCTGACCGCGGCGTCCTGGGCGATCCTGGGCGTGATCAAGTATCGGGGCATCACCACCCCGGGCCCGGTGCTGGAGGCGGGGTTGCGCGACCAACTCGGTGACGACTACACCGAGGCGCTGAACAAGCTCCCCCAGTCCCGCCCGACCCGCAGCGGGCGGCGCACCCTGCCGCTCGGCAACATCGTGGCTCGGCGGCGCTATGTCGAGAAGACGAACGTGGTGTCCTACGGTCCGCACGGCCGCGCCAACCTGGCCGACATCTGGCGGCGCCGTGATCTGCCGCGCGACGGCAAGGCCCCGGTGCTGCTGCAGGTGCCCGGCGGCGCCTGGGCGATCGGAATGCGCCGGCCGCAGGCCTATCCGCTGATGAGCCATTTGGCCGCACGTGGTTGGGTGTGCGTGTCGATCGGCTACCGGGTGTCGCCGCGGCACACCTGGCCCGACCACATCGTCGACGTCAAGCGCGCGCTGGCCTGGGTGAAGGAGAACATCGCCCGCTACGGTGGTGATCCGAATTTCGTGGCGATCACCGGCGGGTCGGCCGGCGGGCATCTGTGTTCGCTGGCGGCGCTGACCCCCAACGACCCGAAGTACCAGCCGGGCTTCGAGGATGCCGACACCTCGGTGGTGGCCGCGGTGCCGGTGTACGGCCGCTACGACTGGTTCACCACCGAAGGCGAGGGGCGGCGCGAATTCGTCCAGCTGCTCGAAAAGTTCGTCGTCAAAAAGAAATTCGCCACCCACCGCGACATCTACGTCGACGCCTCGCCGATCCGGCGGCTGCGGGCCGACGCGCCGCCGTTCTTCGTCCTGCACGGCCGCGACGATTCCCTGATCCCGGTCGGCGAAGCGCAGGAGTTCGTCGAGGAGCTGCGCGCGGTGTCGAAGTCGCCGGTCGCCTACGCCGAATTGCCGCATGCCCAACACGCTTTCGACATCTTCAGCTCGCCGCGGGCGCATCGGTCTGCGGAGGCCGTGGCGCGGTTTTTGTCCTGGGTGTACGCGACAAATCCGCCCGAGCGCGACTGAGTCTCGTCGCCGGGGCATCGTACTTGTCGCCGGCCCGGGTTTCTCTGGGGCTCGAGCGTCACGCCAGAGTGGCTCCCGGGCTCGAGCGTCACGCTGGCGTGACGCCCGGGGGTGTGGATAGGCGGGCCGTACTGAACTGTCGTTCGTTGCGGTTTATGCGACGCTGCCGCGATGGTGGAGCCATTCATCGGCAGTGAGGCCGTCGCGGACGGAGAAGTAGTCAAGAGCGCGTTGCGAACGCGCTACAAGAGATTGTTCCGCGATGTGTATATCCATCCTGGCGCCGAACTCTCGGCGCTGACTCGCGCCCGCGCAGGATGGCTGTGGTCGCGTCGGCGCGGCGTCATCGCTGGCCTGTCGGCTGCCGCCGTTCACGGCGCCCGGTGGGTGGACGCGACGGCACCGCTGGAGATTCTGCATAGCAACAGAAACCCGTTGCCGGGATTGCGGATTCACAGTGACCGTCTTGAAAGCGACGAATACGCCCTGATCGACGGTGTTCCCGTGACGACGCCGGCCCGGACGGCTGTCGACCTGGGATGCTGGCATCCGGTCAACGACGCGGTGGCCGTGATCGACGACCTGCTTCGCGCAACCGACTGCAAGGTAGCGGAGTGTCAGCTGCTCGCCGATCGGTATCCGGGCCGACGCGGCATGCAGTCGGCGCGCGCGGCGGTTGGGCTCGCGGATGCCGGCGCGCAGTCGCCAAAGGAAACGTGGTTGCGACTGTTGCTGATTCGGGCGGGGCTTCCCCGACCACAAACGCAGATCCCGGTCAGTGACGAGTTTGGCGGCGTGACGTACTACCTCGACATGGGTTGGGAGGAGTTCATGGTCGCTGCCGAGTACGACGGTGAGCAACATCGCCGGGACCGCTGGCAATACACGTGGGACATCAGGCGCCGCGAAACGCTCGAGCGCCTGGGCTGGATCGTCATTCAAGTGGTCGCTGGGGATCGCCCCGCCGACATTGTCAGCCGGGTCAGCGCCGCCTTGGCCCGGCGCGGCGTCACGCTAGCGTGACGCTCGCTTGCGGCGGTCACGCTAGCGTGACGCTCGCCGAAGAGACTTCCGCTCGCTAAAGCAAACTCGCGCTCAGCCGGTCTCGCCCGCGGCGGCCTTCTCCAGATCGGTCAGGGCCGGCTCGATCCGATCGGCCATGTCGTCGATGTCGTTGGCCACCTCGGGGGTGGTGACGAAACCGAAGTCCAGGTAGTCGGTGTAGGAGAAGCAGGTGATGTTCAGCGCGACGTCCATGACCGGCGGCCCCAGCGGCACCAGCGAGTCCAGCTTGGCGCCGGCCATGTACAACGGGAACGGCGGGCCGGGCACATTGGACACAACCAGGTTGATGGGAGCCAGGTTTCGCGACAACCCGCTGGCCGTGTAGGCCCGCGCGGCCAGGTGCAACAGCCCCGGCGGGGTGGTCTCCGTCAGCCCCATGATCTGATGCGCCGACAACGCCTTGGCCATCAGCTTGGCGCTCTGGGTGCTGTCGTGGATGGCCCGCAGCCGCTCGCCGGGATCCTCGATGTGGGTGGCCAACGACACCGTCATCGAGCTGACCTTGTTGCCGATGTCGTCCTTGTTCTCGTCGGTGCGGGTGGAGACCGGGATCTGCGCGATGAGCGGCTTGGCCGGCAGCTCACCGCGCTTCTGCAGATAGTCGCGGACGGCGCCGGCCACCAGGGCCAGCACCACGTCGTTGAGCTTGACGTCGTAGGCGTCCTTGATCGCCTTGGCGCGGGCCAGTTCCACCCGGCAGCCGGTGACCCGGCGGTGCGGCGAAACCGGCGCATTGAAGCGGGTTTTCGGCGCTTCGAAGTAGCGTGGCGGCCGGCTGCGCACGCCGAGCGTGGCAACCTGCTGGCGCACGGTCTGCTCCAGCAGCCGCGCGATGCGGAACGGCGTCTTGACGCCGACGTTGATCAGCGCCCCCACCGCGCGCCGCTCCAGCCCGGGCAGCTGGAACCCGACCAGCGATCCCACCGTCTCCTGTTGCGGCGGCCGGGGTTCCGGCGTGGCGTCCAGCAGGATCTCGCCCAGCCCGGCGCCGGAGACACCGTCGACGATGGCGTGATGCATCTTGGTGAGCGTCGCGAACCGGCCGCCCGCGTTGCCGTCCAGGCCCTCGATCACCCACATCTCCCACAACGGCCGCGAGCGATCCAGCTTGTAGGACATCAACCGGCCCACCAGCTCCTCGAGCTCGCGGCGACCGCCCGGAGCGGGAACACCGATGCGGCGGAGGTGGAAATCGACGTCCAGCTCCTCGTCTTCGACGAACCACGGCCGGTCCAGTCCCAGCGGCGCGCCGGTGACCCGCCATCGCAACTGCGGCACCTCCGGCAGTCGCTCGATCAGTAATTGACGGAGTCGTTCAAAGCTGTACTCCGCGGACCCCTTCGGGTCGCAGATCGCCAACGCCCCCACATGCATATGCCAGCCGGCGGTTTCCGCCGACCAAAACGCCGCATCGACACTCGAAAGCCGTTTCATCACCCGACCGTAGCCCCCCAACCCCCGTCGCGACCAGCAATGGCAAACAAACTACCCGCCGCCTCGGCGCCGGAAGCGTCCACATGGCCAGCGGTCCGACGCGGCTACCGGCGGGCACCCGTCTGCGTCGGTAGCGGTAGCGGGCGGGTGGCTCACTGGCTCCGATCGAGGGGAGCCGCCGGCGAATTCGGCGACGCCGGGCTCGGCATCGATCTGGTCCACGCCGGTGGGACCGACAAGATCCCGATCGCCGCGCCCCGCCCGACGCTCACCCGGGGCGCCGCGGGATTCGTGCCGCCGCCCGCGCCGGGCCGCGGCGAGCACATCACCGCGGCCCTGCCCAGCGCGGCGGCCTTATTGAGGGCACTGAGGTGGTTGAGCGCGAAGTCCAGCGGCGCCGACAGCGAACTCAACCTGGACAGCGCCCCCGTCGCCGACAGCAAAGACGTATCGAAGGTGGCCAGTGGCGAGACGGACAGCGCGCCGAGCGCGTCGGAGATGGTCGAGATCACTTGTCGGCCAGTCGTTATGACCTCCGGTGCGGCGGTCAGAGCCCAGTTGCGCGACGGTGAGGTGCCCCCGGCGGGCGCGGGGTCGGCGGCGGGTGGCGGCGATTCGAACGGTGTCAGCTTCCAGACGCCGGCCGAGGCGCGGGCGTAGGCATACATGGCGGCGGCGTCTTGCGCCCACATCCGTTCGTAGTCGGCGTCGGCATCGGCGACCGCCGGGCTGAGCTGACCCAGACAGTTCGCCTCGGCCAGCGAGATCCGTCGCAGCCGGTTGGCAGCGATCACATGGGGTGCCACCACCGCCGCGAGCGCCAAGCCGTAGGCACCCGCGGCCGCCGTGGCCTGGGTGGCCGTCTGCCGGGCCCGCGCGGCGGTGGCGTCCAGCCACGCCAGATAGGGCGCGACGGCCTGGGTGATCGCGGTGGTCGACGCGCGCTGGTCTCCCCGATCCAGCTCAGCGATCACCGCCCGGTAGGTCAGCGCCGTGTCCGCGAGTTGGGCGCCCAGCACACCCCAGGCCTTGGCGGCGTCCATCAGCGATCCGGCGCCGGGGCCCGAATGCATCCGGCCCGAATTGCTTTCCGGCGCACGGGTGCCGAAATCCATCACTGGCCCCAGCTCAAGGGCAGGCGTTTGGTGCTGCAACATCAGGCTTTTCTTTTCAACGGTGATGGATACGCCGCGGCAGTGGGTGTTGATCAGCCGCCGGCCTTACCGGCCTCGGCGGACTCGAGTTGACGTGGGCAGTACGACTTCGCCGATATCGTCGCGAACTGGGCGGCGCCGTTGGTGGTCAGTGCGGGGTTGTTGTCCCGCAGGTCGTTGAGGAGTTGAAGGCCGGAGACGCCGCGAGCGAGCAAGCCGCACACCGCTTTTCCGGCGCTCACGGCTTGGCCCGGGTCCTGAAAACTGATCCCCACCTTGTGCAGATCGGCGATGAAGACCTCATTGTTGTCATCGGCGGCCGCCTCGTCCTCTCCCGGGACGGCGTGCGCGGGTACCGCGGTGACGATGCCCAGCGCTACACCGAGAAGCGCTAGCAGCAGTTTCATGCATCCTCCTTCGATGCTCTATGGCGGTGTGCGGCGGCGACGCGGAAACCGTTGCGCTACCCCAGTTTCGATGCGGGCGATCCGACCGCGACTTGCTCTCCGTCCGTCACGTGCACGGCGTGCACGCCCGGCGTCGTCCTGAGCCTGGCGACCAGGTCGTCGAGGCCGGCCTCGTCGACGTTCCAGTGCTGCACCTGCTCGGGCATCTCCTGCAGTTGAGCGATGATGCGGTCGAGCCTGACCGGTCCCTGCCGGCGCTCGCCGGTGATCGCGCGGGTTGGGATGCCCGTTGTGCTGACGACGCGCGCCGCCGGGCTGCCCAGCGCGCCGCCCGCCAGACTGCCCAGGGTCGCCTCGTTCACCACGCCCGAGAAATCCGACGCCGCGGCCGCGGCCAGGCTGGTGGACGGCAGCGCGGTGGAGGCCAGCCTGATCGCCGGGGCGGCCGTCGCCCAGCCGGCCGGCACCGACAGCTTGCCCACTGTCGGCGCATTACCCAGCACGGCCGATACGGGCTTTGCCGCGATGCCGGAAGCGATGTGGCCGGGCGACGCCAGCCCGGCGCCCAACGACGATTTGGCCATCGCGGCACTCCACGGCGCATAGATGAAGAAGTTCTTCCACTGCGAAACCCCAAGGCCGATGGTGGCATTGACGACGTTGGTCCACGTCGCCTGAGTGCCGACCTGCGAAATGCTCGAATACAGCGTCTCCCAGAACGGTGCTATCTCCGTGCTCCCCGTGGCACCGCCGATCAAGTTCTGCCAGAACTGGGTGTATTGACCGGTGAGCGAGGTGATGTAGGCCTCTAGCTGTTTCAGCCAGGACGACAGCGACGTCGACTCCGCCGCGGCCGCGGCGGCCGCCTGGGTCGCCGGTCCGGCGTCATTGGTGGTGGCCGGCGCCTGCTCGAACGGCGTCAGCTCACCGGCCGATTCCGACGCGGCGGCATAACTGAACATGGCGGCGACGTCTTGGGCCCACATCTGGCCGTACTCGTCCTCGGTCGCCGCGATCGCCGCGTCGTTCTGCCCCAGGATGTTGGTCTGCAACAGCGTGGCGAGCAGGCTGCGGTTCGCCGCCACCACCGCCGGCGGCACGGTGGCCGCGATGGCCGCCTCGTAGGCGGCGGCCGCGGCCCGGGCCTGAGCGGCAGTCTGCTCGGCCAGGCCGGCCGTGGCCGAAAGCCACGCCACGTAGGGCGCCGCCGCGGCGGCCATGGACTCCGACGACGAGCCCTGCCACGATTCGCCGACCAGTTCCGAGATCACCGAGGCGTAGGAAGCCGCGGTGCCGTGCAATTCGGCGGCCAGCCCGTCCCATGCCGCCGCGGCGGCCAGCAGCGGAACGGCGCCCGGGCCGACATGGATCTGGGTGGAGATGACCTCCGGTGGCAGCGTCGCGAAATCGCTGAAAACCATTGCTGTATCTCCTATTTCGCGTTCGGCGGAATGACGATGACGGTGGACGTGGTCGCGAGGTCGTCGACGGCCACGGCACCGGGCACACGCACGGTCGACCCGGCGGCGGCGCGGGTCGCGGTCCCGCCGACCGCGCGTCCGGCCATGCTCGACAGGGCCGTCGGGCCGAACATGCCCTGCTGACCGTTGACGGCCATCGCCGGGGCGGCGTCCAGCATGGTCTCCGGCAGCTCGGCGGCCACCGTCCGGACCGCCGGGACCGCCGAGGCCCAATTCGCCGGCACCGACAACGCTCCGACCAACCCGGCACGGCCCGCCGACGCCGAAACCGTGCCCGCACTCGACAGCGCGGTCGAGCCCGTCAGCAGATCGCTGCGCAGCAGCGGCGCCAACACCCCGGTGAGCGCTTTGGGGTGCAACAGGGGTCCGATTCCTTGGATGCCCGTCCCCACGCTCGGGATGCTGAGCGCGATCTGGTACCAGTTCTTCGCCAGATTGGCCACGCCGAGCGGCGTGTACGGCCCGGAGATGGTGCCCATGACGCTGTTGAAGGTCTTCAGAATCCCGGTGATGTCCGTCAGGCTCAGCGGGAGTTGAGCCGTCGCCGTCACCGCGGTCGCGTTCACCTGCGCCGCGACGGGGACTTGCGTAACAGCTTGTGACAGTGCGGATTCCACGCTGGATGCGGTCGACGACTGCAGCGCGGAGGCAGCCGCGGCCGATTGGTCGGCCGCGGCGTTGGCGTCGGCGGTCTGTGGTGGTGCACCGAACGGGGTGAGCCGGGTCGCGACCGCCGATGCGCCGGCATAGGCGTACATCGCGGCGGCGTCTTGGGCCCACATCTCGGCGTAGTGGGCCTCCGTGGCCGCGATCGCCGGGGTGTTCTGGCCCAGCACGTTGGTCGCGATCAGCGACGCCAGCAACGCCCGGTTGGCGGCGATCACCGGCGGCGGGACGGTGGCCGCGAAAACCGAGTCATAGGCCGCCGCCGCCGCCGTGGCCTGGGCGGCGGTCTGCTCGGCCTGCGCCGCGGTGCCGTCGAGCCAGGCGATGAAGGGCGCCGCCGCGGCGGCCATCGCCGTCGACGAAGGCCCATGCCACAAGGTGCGCAGCTCCGCGATCGCCGAACTGTACGACGCTGCGGCCGAATGCATTTCGGCCGCCAGCCCGTGCCAGGCCGCCGCCGCTGCCAGCAACGGCGCCGACCCCGGTCCTGAGTAGATCCTGCCCGAGTTGATCTCCGGCGGTAACGACCCGAAATCCATGCATTCCTCCGCCTCCGGCCGTGTCGCCACGTCCGGCCTAATCCGTGCCGCCGCCAGCGCATCACCATGAGTTTGCTGGGCGGCGGTCATGTCCGCGTGTAGCCGAGACACTAGCCAGGGGTTACGGAATCGCCCTTCGCCACGATCGGCCGGTATCGCCGGCGCCGCCGGGCCGCGCCGCGAGCGCTGGGAGTCGGCGCTTCGGCGAACAAGTCGCCGATATACCGCTTTACCTCGGGCGAATCCGGCACGGCGAGGCGGTGAATGGGTGTCGCAAAGCCGGAGCGGGCGTTCCCCGGGCGCCTATCGGTGAATAAAAATCTCGATACCACAAATTGTGTTGGCCGCGGATTTGTTTAGCTACCGCACCCGCACGGCGGCGCGCGACCGCCCATCGGAACGAGCCCGCCAGCGCGGCGTCAGCGGGAAAATGGGTGGAGGAGCACGTAATCCGACGCGGTGCGGCCGATATGCCCGTGACTCATATCGATTTCAAAGAAATTATGTCATCGCTATGAAATTTGCTGTCCAGGAGACGCGCCTTTAATCGGCACTTGACCGAACCGGCACGCCAAGTTACGCGCGGGAATTTACCCCGTCAGCACATTATCGAATACGCCGACCCATATTCAATTCATAGAATTCGGCGCGGCAGGGACACGGCAGGGGCGAAAGGGTGACTCGGGACGGCGTGCCCGCGGCCACGCACGCCGACACTCTCGGCGAATCGGGCGCTGCGAGCCAGGGGCGCCCCACGACTCCGCGCCGCGCTCCGGGCTTTGCCAGCGCGACGACGCGCCGTCGGCGCGCATCGCCACCGCGCTAGGCGTCCTCGAGCAGGTCCGGCGTCACCGCCGACTCGGTGTCGGGAATGCCCTCGATCTTGGCCTTGCGGTCGGCCATCGACAACAACCGCCGAATACGGCCCGCCACAGCGTCTTTCGTCATCGGCGGGTCGGCGAGGCGGCCAGCTCCTCCAGCGAGGCCTGCCGGTGCTCGACGCGCAGCTTGCCGGCCGAGGCCAGATGGTCGGGCACGGTGTCGCCGAGGATCTCCAGCGCCCGCTCCACCCGGGCCGCCGCCGCCACCGCCGCCCGCGCCGAGCGGCGCAGGTTGGCGTCGTCGAAGTTGGCCAACCGGTTGGCCGTCGCGCGCACCTCGCGCCGCATCCGGCGCTCCTCCCAGATGAGCCGGGTGTCCTGGGCGCCCATCCGGGTCAGCAGCGCGCCGATCGCCTCGCCGTCGCGCACCACCACCCGGTCGGCGCCGCGCACCTCGCGGGCCTTGGCACTGACCCCCAGCCGGCGCGCCGCGCCCACCAACGCCAGCGCGGCCTCCGGCCCGGGGCAGCTGACCTCCAGCGCCGACGAGCGGCCCGGCTCGGTCAGCGACCCGTGCGCCAAGAACGCTCCGCGCCAGGCGGCTTCGGCGTCGGCGATGCTGCCGCCCACCACCTGGGCGGGCAGCCCGCGCACCGGGCGGCCCCGGTTGTCCAACAGGCCGGTCTGGCGGGCCAGCGCCTCACCGTCGTTTGCCACCCGCAGCACGTACCGGGTGCTCTTGCGAATCCCGCTGGCGGACAACACATGCACGACCGCGTTGTAGCCGTAGAGCTCGAAAATGTCCTTGCGCAGCCGCCGCGCCACGTTGCCCAGATCCACCTCGGCCTCGACCACGACGCGACCGCCGACGATGTGTAGGCCGCCGGCGAACCGCAGCAGGGACGTGACCTCCGCCCGGCGCGCACTGACCGATTTCACGACCAGGCGGCTCAGTTCGTCCTTGACTTCGGTCGTCATCGCCACGCGTCGTCACCCCTTGGTCCGCTGCCGGCCGGTCCGTTGCCACCTGCCGGTGGGCTTGCACCGTCAACCCGAATATCCGCGGTGGCCGTGACCGGGGATGCGCCCGGGGCCTTGCGGGCCGCCCGGACCCCGTCCAGGGCCGCCGCGAGCTTGCCTGGATCATGTAAAGGTGTACCAGGTCTGGCCACGTCGGCGAAGTGGACCTCGGCCGAAAGCAGTGTGGCGGTGCGGCGCAATTGCTCGCGTTCCCGCTCGCTGGGCACCCGTTCGGCGTCGATGATGATGTCGTGCACGGTGAATCCCGGTGCGTGCTGGGCGAGTACGTGCAGATGACGCTCGACGGAGAAGCCCGCCGTCTCCCCCGGCTCGGCCACCAGGTTGAGCACCAGCGCGCGGCGGGCGGTGGTCGCCCGTAACGCCGCCGCCAGCCCGGGCACCATCACGTGCGGAATGACGCTGGTGAACCACGAGCCCGGGCCGAGCACCACCAGGTCGGCGGCCATGATGGCGTCGACGGCCTGCCGGGTCGCCGGCGGGTTGTCCGGCAGCAGCCGCACCCGACGCACCTTGCCGGGCGTGGTCGCGATCGCCACCTGCCCGCGGATGACCCGGAACATCCGCGGATCGGCCTCCAGGCCCGACACGTCGGCCTCGATCTGCAGCGCGATCGGGCACATCGGCAGCACCCGGCCCTTGACGCCGAGGATGCGGCCCAGCTCGTCGAGGGCGGCCACCGGGTCGGCCAGCACCTCCGAGAGCCCGGCCAGCATCAGGTTGCCGATCGGGTGCCCGGCCAGCGCGCCGCTGCCGCCGAACCGGTGCTGCAGGATGGTCGCCCACAGTCGGCCGTGCGGGCTGTCAGAAGCCAAGGCCGCCAACGCCATTCGCAGATCGCCCGGCGGCACCACGCCCAGCTCGCTGCGCAGCCGGCCCGAAGACCCGCCGTCGTCGGCGACGGTCACCACGGCGGTGACATAGGGGGTGAGCCGGCGGGCCGCCGAGAGCGTCGCGTACAGGCCGTGTCCGCCGCCCAGCGCGACGATGCCCCGGTTGATCGGCTCGCTCATTCGCGGCCCAGATCCCGGTGCAACACCCGCACCGACAGTTGGGCCTCACCGTGCTGGGCCTGCAGCCGTTGCATCAGCGCCTCGGCGATCGCCACGCTGCGATGCTTGCCGCCGGTGCAGCCGATGGCGACCGTCATGTAGCGCTTGCCCTCCCGGCGGTAGCCGTCGACGACCAGAGACAGCAACCGATGGTAGGCGTCGAGAAACTCGGCCGCGCCGGGCTGGCCCAACACGTAGTCGCGCACGGCGGGATCCTGCCCGGTGCGGGGCCGCAATTCGTCGACCCAGTGCGGGTTCGGCAGGAAGCGCACGTCCATCACCATGTCGGCGTCCATCGGCAGGCCGTACTTGAAGCCGAACGACTCGACGGTGACGCTGATGGTCGCGCTGGCGCCGCCGCCGAACGCCCGCTCGATGGTCTCGCGCAGGGCACGCACCGACAGCGTCGAGGTGTCGATGATCAGATCCGCGGTGGCCCGCACCGGCGCCAGCATCCGCCGCTCGGCGGCGATGCCCTCGGCTAGCGTCTGATCGCCCTGCAGCGGATGGCTGCGGCGGTTCTGCTCGTAGCGGCGCACCAACATGTCGTCGGATGCTTCCATGAACACCACCCGCGGAGCGATGTTGCGGGTGGCCAGTTCGGTGCGCACCGAGTCCAGATCGCCGGTGAAACCGCGCGACCGCACGTCCATCACCACCGCCAGCTGGGTGATCCGCGAGCCGGCGTCCATGCCCAGGTCGACCATCCGGGTGATCAGCTGCGGGGGCAGGTTGTCGGCCACATACCAGCCGAGGTCCTCGAGCACCTTGGCCGCGGTACCCCGTCCGGCGCCGGACAATCCGGTCACCAGCACGACGTCGATGCCGGCCCCGTTTTCCAGGTGCGCGTCCACCGGCCGGCTCCCCGCGAGCTCACCCGGGCCCGTCACGGCGCGGCCTTGGACTCGTCGGGCCGCAACGCCTCCAGGACGGCGGTCGCGGTGGCCACCCCGATGCCGGGTACGGCGGTGATCTGGTCGACGGTGGCCTCCTTGAGGCGGGCTATCGATCCGAAATGGCTTACCAACGCCTTGCGGCGATGTTCTCCCAATCCTGGCACCGAATCCAGCACCGATGCCGTCATTCGCTTGGATCGCTTGCTGCGATGGTAGGTGATGGCGAACCGGTGCGCCTCGTCACGGACGCGTTGCAGCAGGTACAACCCCTCGCTGTTGCGCGGCATGATGACCGGATCGGGCTCCGAGGGCACCCACACCTCTTCCAGCCGCTTGGCCAGGCCGATCACCGCGACGTCGGTGATGCCGAGCTCCTCCAGCACCGCGCTGGCCGCATTGACCTGCGGCGCACCGCCGTCGACCACGTACAGGTTGGGCGGGTAGGCGAACCGGCGCGATTTTCCTTCCGGCGAAAGCATATTCGGGTCGTTCTGCTCGCTCAGGTGTCGCGCGAACCGGCGCCGGGTCACCTCGGCGATGGAGGCGACGTCGTCGGAGCGCCCCTGCCCGGCGGCTTCCCGGATCGCGAAGTGGCGGTAGTCCGATTTGCGCGGCAGGCCGTCCTCGAACACCACCAACGACCCCACCACGTCGGTGCCCTGCACGTGGCTGATGTCCACGCACTCGATGCGTAGCGGCGCCTCGGACAGGCCGAGGGCCTCCTGAATGTTCTGCAACGCAGCCGATCTGGCGTTGAAGTCGCCGGCCCGCTTCAGCTTGTGTTGCTGCAGAGCCTCTTTCGCGTTGCGCTGCACGGTTTCGGCCAGCGCCCGTTTGTCGCCGCGGCGCGGCACCCGCAACGCCACCCGCGACCCGCGCAGCCCGGACAGCCAGCTGGTCAGCTCGTCGGCGTTGGACGGCAGGCAGGGCACCAGCACCTCGCGCGGCACCGGGTTCACCGATTCGTCTGCGGCGCCACCCAATTCGGCCTGCTCGCCGTAGAACTGGGCCAGGAACTGCTCCACAAGCTGTTCCTCGCCGGAATCGCCGGGGTCGGCGGACTTCTCCACGATCCAGCCGCGCTGACCGCGCACCCGGCCGCCCCGCACATGGAACACCTGCACCGCGGCCTCGAGTTCGTCGTCGGCGAAGGCCACCACGTCGGCGTCGGTGCCGTCGCCGAGCACCACGGCCTGTTTCTCCATCGCCTGCTTCAGCGCGCCCAGGTCGTCGCGCAGCCGGGCGGCCCGCTCGAAATCGAGTTCGGCGGCCGCGGCGTTCATCTGCTGTTCCAGCTCCCGGGCGAACCGGTCGGTCTTGCCGGACAGGAAGTCGCAGAAGTCGTCCACGATCTGGCGGTGCTGCTCGGCGCTGACCCGACCGATGCACGGCGCCGAGCACTTGTCGATGTAGCCGAGCAGGCAGGGTCGGTCAATCTGCTTGTGTCGCTTGAACACTCCCGCGGAGCAGGTGCGGGCCGGAAACACCCGGGTGAGCAGGTCCAGCGTCTCGCGGATGGCCCAGGCGTGCGAGTACGGCCCGAAATAGCGCACCCCCTTGCGGCGCGGGCCGCGATAGACCATCAGCCGCGGGAACTCCTCGTTGAGGGTGACGGCCAGCACCGGGTAGGACTTGTCGTCGCGGTAGCGGACGTTGAAGCGCGGGTCGAATTCCTTGATCCAGTTGTATTCGAGCTGCAGCGCCTCGACCTCGGTGTTGACCACCGTCCACTCGACCTTGGCCGCGGTGGTCACCATCTGCCGGGTGCGCGGGTGCAGGTTGGCGACGTCGGCGAAGTAGGACGTCAGCCGGCTGCGCAGGCTCTTGGCCTTGCCGACGTAGATGACCCGCCCGTGCGGATCCCGGAATCGGTACACGCCGGGCTCGACCGGGATGGACCCGGGTGCGGGGCGATAGGTGGCGGGATCTGGCACAGATCCAGGCTAGTAGCCGGCGGCGACGCGGCCGGCACGGTGCGGCGGCCGGTCTACTGTGGGGCATACCGCTCGCCACGGGCGACCCGTTGCGACTGAGGGGTTGGGAGGGAATTGGCCGTCGAGTCCTCGCTTGCCTGGTTGCTGCGGCCCCTTGGGGTCGACGCCTTCCTGAACGAGATCTGGGCGACCCGGCACCATCACATCGACCGCTGCCGGCCCGGCTACTTCGACGGGCTGTTGCCGGGACCCTCGGCCGTCGACGGGCTGCTGGAGCAGGTGCGGCCGGACCCCGCCGCGGTGCGGCTGGTCAAGGACGGCGAGGACCGGGATCCGGCCGGTTACCGTCGCGGCGACGGCACGCTGAACGCCGGCGGCGCCCGCGACGGCCTGGCCGACGGTTACACCCTGGTGCTCAATGGGCTGGAGCGGTATCTGCGCACGGTCGCCTCGCTGTCGCACGCGATCGAGGTCGAGCTGAACTTCCCCACCCGGGTCAACGCCTACGTCACTCCCCCGCACTCCACCGGGTTCGTCCCGCACTACGACCCGCACGACGTGTTGGTGCTGCAGATCGAGGGCTGCAAGACGTGGCGGGTGTCCGACGGGCCGCCCGTGCCACCGCAGCAGATCCAAAGCCGCAAGGGCGTCGGCGCCGACGGCCCGGCGTCGTGGACCGATGTGTGCCTGCGACCCGGCGACGTGCTGTATCTGCCGCGCGGCCAAGTGCATTCGGCCCGAACACATTCCGAGCCGTCGGTGCATCTGACCGTGGGGCTGCACGCGCCGACGGTGCTCACCCTCGTCACCAGCGCGCTGCACGCGCTGAGCCTGCGCGATCCCCGGGTGCACGACCGGCTGCCGCCGCGCCATCTGGACGACGCCCATGTTCGCGCCGGCTTGGGCGAGGCGGTGCGCGACGCGGTGCGGGCCCTGGACGACGACGCCGTCATCGCCGACGGTCTCGGCGCGATGGAGGAGGTGTTGGTGCGGCGCGGCCGGTGCCCACCGGTCGGGTCGGTGCGCGACACGGTCGGGGTGGACGGGCACACGCTGGTGCGCAAACACCAGCCGCTGTATGCCCGGGTGACGCGCGCCGGCGACGGCGTGGTGCTGCAGTTCGCTCAACTGTCGGTGAGCGCCGGATCCGACCACGAGGCCGCGATGCTGTTCCTGGCCGGCCGCGCCGAGCCGTTCCGGGTGGCCGAGCTGCCCGGGCTGAGCGCCGCGCAGCAGATCGGGCTGGCGCAGACGCTGATCCTGAACGGGTTTCTGGCCCGGCTGTCCGACGACTGACAGTCAGCTTCGCATTTCCGGTGAATCCGCCGGAATCTATCCGTATCTGCGGATATCTTCGGGTTACCCTCCATTACCTACGGGTCGCCTCGTTCGTCGGGGAGGAGCGCGTCATGGCAGCAGGGTCCGCCGCGGGGAGACGGCGATGACCATGCCGATCTGGGCCGCCTTCCCGCCGGAAGTGCATTCGGCGGCGCTGTCCAGCGGACCCGGCCCCGGGTCGTTGCTCGCGGCCGAGCAGGCCTGGCAGGCGCTGAGCGCCGAATACGCCTCGGCCGCCGCCGAACTCGGCGACCTGCTGGCGGCGGTGCAGGCCGGCACCTGGCAGGGCCCCAGCGCCGAGGCGTTCGTGGCCGCGCACGTGCCCTATCTGGTATGGCTGTTGCAGAACAGCACCAACAGCACGGCCGCGGCCCGGGAGGCCGAGACGGTGGCCGCGGCCTACACCGCCGCGCTGTCGGCGATGCCGACGCTGGAGCAGCTGGCCACCAACCACGCCGTCTTCGCGCAGTTGGTGGCGACGAACTTCTTTGGCGTCAACACGATTCCGATCGCGCAGAACGAGATCGAGTATCTGCAGATGTGGCTGCAGGCGGCCACCACGATGGCGATCTACGAGGCGGTGTCGGAGACCGCGATGACGTGGAAACCGCCCACCGCGCCGCCGCCGCAGATCCAGAAAACCGGCGTCGCCAACCAGGACGCCGGCGGCGGCCCCACCCAGCTGAGCTGGTGGGTGACGCGGGTGCAGGAGGTGGCCAGGGCCATCAGCGGCGACCTGAGCCAGTCGCTGTCGAACCCGTCCGCGACGTTGTCGGACCTGATGAGCGATCCGCTGCTGGCCACCGAGGTGCCGCACTGGGCGGGCGAGTCGCTGCTGTACTTCACTCCGCAGGTGCCGCAGTTGACCCAGCTCTCGTTCGGCCTGATCGCGCCCTTCATCCCCGCCGCCGTGGGGGCGCCGGGTGTGGCCGGGCTGGCCGGACTCGCCGGGTTGGCGGGGGGCGCCCCCGCGCCGTCCTGCCCGGGGTGGCGGCCGCGCCCTCCGGCGGTGGAGCCGCTGCCGTGCTGGCCCCCGGCCGGGCGCCTCCGCCGCGACCGTGTCGCCGGCCCGGCGCCGCGGCACGCCGGCCACCGCACCGGCCCCGGTCGGACCACCCACGCCGCCGCCAGCCACCGGCGTTCCCGGCTTCAGCGCCCCGTACGCGGTCGGGCCGCCCGGCCTCGGGGCCGGCGGAAACCTGTCCGCCGGGACCCGCGCCGGACAGACGTCACCCGATTTCGCGACGGCGGCGGCGCCGGCCGCGGCGGACCGGCGCGAACAGGTCCGCCGCCGGCGGCGCCCGCGGCCGGGTCAGATCGACCCCGGATACCGCCACGAATACCTCGACACCGACCCCGGCGGGGACCCCGAATCCGTGACCGCCTCGGACCGCGGCGCCGGCTCGATCGGGTTCGCCGGCACCACCGGCACGACCGGTTCGGCACCCGTGGGGTTGACCACAGTCGCCGGTGATGCGCTGGACGACGGCCCGCGAATGCCGCTGCTGCCCGGCAGCTGGAGCGGCGAAACCGAGGACCCGGAAAACGGGCAGGTCGGGGGCGGCTGAGCGGGCCGCGGGGCGGGGCGGCCGGTTTGGCCGGCCTCAGTTCCGGCTACCAAGCTTCTAGCTCAACGTAGAGTGGGTGCGAAGCGATGGAGGGAGTCCGTAAATGATGAAGCGCTCGTTGGCCAAACTGGCCGTCACCGTCGGCGGCCTGGCATTGGCGTCGACCGCTGGGGCCGGGGTCGCGTCGGCCGACCCCGATTACGGTCCGATGATCAACACCACCTGTAGCTACGACCAGGCGATGCGCGCGGTCCACGCGGAAAACCCGATGGCCGCGCAGTACCTCGACCAATCGCCGCCCAACCAGCAATTCCTGCAGCAGTATCTGGCGTCGTCGCCCGATCAGCGGGTGAACCTGCTGCATGCGATCGAGCACAACCAGGGCGCCCAGCAGGCGCTGCCAATCTTCCAGCAGATGATGACGGACTGCACCCGGTACTGAGCGTCCGCTGACCCGGCCCCCTGCGCGGCCGGGTCAGCCCTGCAGGTCGGGGCGATAACGCGCCAGCAGTGAGCGCACGGTGTCCATGGCGTCCACGGCACGGCCCTTGTCGACGGCCTGGATGGCCATCACCGGGA
The DNA here is from genome assembly GCF_000523975.1 of Mycobacterium sp. MAC_080597_8934. NCBI lineage: Bacteria > Bacillati > Actinomycetota > Actinomycetes > Mycobacteriales > Mycobacteriaceae > Mycobacterium > Mycobacterium sp. MAC_080597_8934. Next base: position 142,976 of record NZ_JAOS01000019.1, read on the forward strand.
TGTACTCGTCGTCGGGCAGGTCGATGCGCGCCCACCGGTGACCCACCGGGAACGAGACGCCGACGACGTCGGGCCATTCGATCAGCTTGTCGCCCAACAGGTTTCGGACCGACACACCGGCCGGACCGATCCGCAGCCGGGGCCGCGCGAACAACAGCACCACGCCGGCGATCACCAGGCCCAACACCGCGATGGCCACCTGGTCGGAGGTGCGGAACACCACGCCGGTGGATCCGACCTTGAGCAGCAGGCCCAGGGCGATGTGCGCGGCGGCGATGAGAACCGCTGCCCCGTAGACGAATAACGGGGTGCGGTGCGGGCGCAGTACCACATCCCAGCGTTCGGGTTCCGGCGGGGTCACGACCGAGCGCGCAACTCACGCAGGGTGAGCGCGGCGGACAGCGCCGCCCCGGCCGCCTGCGCCCCCTTGTCCTCGGCCGAGTCCGGCAGCCCGGCCCGGTCCAGCGCCTGCTGCTCGTTGTCGGTGGTCAGCACGCCGTTGGCGACCGGCGTCGACGCGTCCAGCGAAACCCGGGTGATGCCCTGGGTGACGGCGTCGCAGACGTACTCGAAATGCGGTGTCTGCCCGCGGATCACGACGCCCAACGCGACGACGGCGTCGTGGTTGCGGGCGAGTTCCTGTGCGACCACCGGGATTTCGATGGCACCGAGCACGCGGACCACCGTGGGGTTCTCGACTCCCGAGTCGGCGGCGACTTTGCGGGCACCGGCCAGCAGCGCGTCACAGATCCGACTGTGCCAGGTGCTCGCCACGATGCCCAGCCGCACGCCGGACGCGTCGAGCGCCGGCATCTCCGGCACGCCGGCGGCTGGGCTCATGGGCGCCACTCCTCCTCATCGCTTCGCTCTGCACCATCGCTCCGCTCTGCATCATCGCCGGCGCGGCTCACAGGGCGCCGCCGAATTCGCCTGGCAGATGGACCGATTCGTGAAAATCATCCAGGCCGGCCAGATCGTGGCCCATCTTATCGCGCTTGGTCATCAGGTAACGAATGTTCTCGGCGTTGGCGCGCACCGGCAGCGGCACCCGCTCGATGATGTGCAGACCGTAGCCGTCCAGCCCCACCCGCTTGGCGGGGTTGTTGGTCAGCAGCCGCATCGAACGCACCCCCAGATCGACCAGGATCTGCGCGCCGATTCCGTAATCCCTTGCGTCAGCAGGCAATCCGAGTTTGAGGTTGGCGTCGACGGTGTCCTCGCCGGCGTCCTGCAGCTGGTAGGCCTGCAGCTTGTGCATCAGCCCGATGCCGCGGCCCTCGTGCCCGCGCATGTACAGCACGATGCCGCGCCCCTCGCGGGCCACCATGGCCATGGCGGCGTCGAGCTGGGGTCCGCAATCGCAACGGCGCGAACCGAACACGTCACCGGTCAGGCACTCCGAGTGCACCCGCACCAGCACGTCGTCGCCGTCGGAGTTGGGGCCGGCGATCTCGCCGCGAACCAGCGCGACGTGTTCGACCTCCTCGTAGATGCTGGTGTAACCGATGGCGCGAAACTCGCCGTGCCGAGTCGGGATCCGGGCCTCCGCGATGCGCTCGATGTGCTTCTCGTGCTTGCGGCGCCACTCGATCAGGTCGGCGATGGTGATCATGGCGAGGTCGTGTTCGTCGGCGAACACCCGCAGCTCGTCGGTCTGCGCCATCGAGCCCTCGTCCTTCTGGCTGACGATCTCGCAGATGGCGCCGGCCGGCTGCAGGCCGGCCATCCGGGCCAGGTCCACGGCGGCCTCGGTGTGACCGGGCCGGCGCAGCACGCCACCGTCCTTGGCGCGCAACGGAACCACATGACCGGGCCGGGTGAAATCCTCGGCGATGCTGGTGGGATCGGCCAGCAGGCGCATGGTGGTGGCCCGGTCCGAGGCCGAAATCCCGGTGCCCACACCGTTTCTCGCGTCGACCGTGACCGTGTAAGCGGTCCCGTGCTTGTCCTGGTTGACCGCATACATCGGCAGCAGGCCCAGGCGGTCGCAGATCGCCCCGTCCAGCGGCACACACAGGTAGCCCGAGGTGTAGCGCACCATGAACGCCACCATCTCCGGCGTCGCCTTCTCGGCGGCGAAGATCAGATCGCCCTCGTTCTCCCGGTCTTCGTCGTCGATGACGATGACGGCCTTGCCGGCCGCAATGTCGGCAACCGCCCTTTCGACGGAGTCCAACCTCGTCATCTCTGCTACCTCGCCGTCCCCGCTTGGCGGCGGGAACACTGTAGAAACGGCTCACACGAGAAGCCCACGTGTTGCATTCAGTATGAACCACGGCGGCGCCGCGGTTATTGCCATGGCTTGATCAGCGGGACATCAGCCGCTCGACGTACTTGGCAATCACGTCGACCTCGAGATTGACCTGCGTCCCCACCGGGGCGCCGCCCAGCGTGGTCAGCTCCCGGGTGGTGGGGATCAGCGACACCTCGAACCAGTCGCGGGGCTCGCCGCCCAGCCCGGACACCGTCAGCGAGATGCCGTCGACCGTGATCGACCCCTTCTCCACCACGTAGCGGGCCACCTCCGGCGGCACCTCGATGCGCACCACCTCCCAGTGCTCGGACGGGGTGCGCGCCACGATCCGCCCGGTGCCGTCGACGTGGCCCTGCACGATGTGCCCGCCCAGCCGGCTGTTGACGGCGGCCGCGCGTTCCAGGTTCACCCGGCTGCCGACCTGCAGCGCGCCCAGGTTGGACCGGTTCAGCGTCTCGCCCATCACGTCGGCGGTGAACCGGCCGTCGGGCAGCAGCTCGGCGACGGTCAGGCAGACACCGTTGACGGCGATCGAATCGCCGTGCCCGGCGTCGGCGGTCACCACGGCCCCGCGGATGGTCAGCCGCGCCGCATCGGCGAGCACGTCGCGGGCGGTCACCTCGCCGAGCTCCTCGACAATTCCGGTAAACATCCCCCCAGGCTAATTCGCCCCCGCGCAGGCTGGTGAGCAGGGCAAACACCGCCGCCTGTGAGACACCGGCCCCCCGCGTTCACCAGGGCAGTCACCGGCACCCTCTACGATGCTGGGTATGCAGACCCGCCGCCGCCTATCGGCCGTTTTCGCATCCCTGACCCTCGCCACCGCCTTGATCGCCGGCTGCTCGTCGGGCTCGAAGCAGAGCGGTGCGCCGCTGCCCGACCCCACCAGCCTGGTCAAGCAGTCGGCCGACGCGACCAAGAACGTCAAGAGCGTGCACCTGGTGCTGAGCATCCAGGGCAAGATCTCCGGGCTGCCCATCAAGACGCTGACCGGTGACCTCACCACCACGCCGGCCACCGCCGCGAAGGGCAACGCCACGATCACCCTGGGCGGCTCGGACATCGACGCCAACTTCGTCGTCGTCGACGGCACCCTGTACGCCACCCTCACCCCGAACAAGTGGAGCGACTTCGGCAAGGCGTCCGACATCTACGACGTGTCGGTGCTGCTCAACCCCGACAACGGGCTGGGCAACGCGCTGGCGAACTTCAGCAACGCCAAGGCCGAGGGCCGCGAAACCATCAACGGTCAGAGCACCATCCGGATCAGCGGGAACGTCTCGGCGGACGCGGTGAACAAGATCATGCCGCAGTTCAACGCCACCCAGCCGGTGCCGAGCACCGTGTGGGTCCAGGAGACCGGCGACCACCAGCTGGTTCAGGCCAACCTGCAGAAGAGCTCCGGGAATTCCGTGCAGGTGACGCTGTCGAATTGGGGCGAGCAGGTCCAGGTCACCAAGCCCCCGGTGAGCTCGTGACCGCTCAAACCGGGCGTCGCGTCGCGATCAGCGCGGGCAGTCTGGCGGTGCTGCTGGGCGCCCTGGACGCCTACGTGGTCGTGACGATCATGCGCGACATCATGACCGACGTCCACATCCCGATCAATCAGCTGCAGCGCATCACCTGGATCATCACGATGTACCTGCTGGGCTACATCGCCGCCATGCCGCTGCTGGGCCGGGCGTCCGACCGGTTCGGCCGCAAGCTGGTGCTGCAGGTCAGCCTGGCGCTGTTCATGGTCGGCTCGGTGGTCACCGCGCTGGCCGGGCACTGGGGCGACTTCCACCTGCTGATCGGCGGCCGCACCATCCAGGGTGTGGCCAGCGGCGCGCTGCTGCCGGTCACGCTTGCGCTGGGCGCCGACCTGTGGGCGCAGCGTAACCGGGCCGGCGTGCTCGGCGGCATCGGCGCCGCCCAGGAACTCGGCAGCGTGCTCGGCCCGCTGTACGGGATCTTCATCGTCTTCCTGTTCCACGACTGGCGCTACGTGTTCTGGATCAACGTGCCGCTGACCCTGATCGCCATGGTGATGATCCAGTTCAGCCTGCCCTCGCACGAAAAGGTGGAGCAGCCCGAGAAGGTCGACCTGGTCGGCGGGGTGCTGCTGGCGGTCGCGCTGGGCCTGGCGGTGATCGGCCTGTACAACCCGGAGCCCGACGGCAAGCAGATCCTGCCCAGCTACGGGTTGCCGCTGGTGCTCGGCGCGGTCGTGGTGGGGATCCTGTTTCTGCTCTGGGAGCGCTTCGCCCGTACCCGGCTGATCGAGCCGGCCGGGGTGCACTTCCGCCCGTTTTTGGCCGCGCTGGGCGCGTCCCTGTTCGCCGGCGCGGCGCTGATGGTGACGCTGGTGGACGTGGAGCTGTTCGGCCAGGGCGTGCTGGGCCAGGACCAGACGCAGGCCGCCGGGCTGCTGCTGTGGTTCTTGATCGCGTTGCCGATCGGCGCGGTACTGGGCGGGTGGATCGCCACCCGGGTCGGCGACCGGGCGATGACGTTCGTCGGGCTGCTCATCGCCGCCTACGGCTACTGGCTGATCCACTACTGGCGCCAGGACGTGTTGAGCCAGAAGCACAACGTGCTCGGGCTGTTCAGCGTCCCCGTGCTGCACGCCGACCTGTTGGTGGCCGGCGTCGGCCTGGGCCTGGTGATCGGGCCGCTGACCTCCGCCGCGCTGCGGGTGGTTCCGTCCGCCCAGCACGGCATCGCCTCGGCGGCCGTGGTGGTGGCCCGGATGACCGGCATGCTGATCGGTGTGGCCGCGCTGAGCGCGTGGGGCCTGTACCGGTTCAACCAGATCGTGGCGAACCTGACCGCCGCGATCCCGCCCAACGCCAGCCTGCTGGAGCGCATCGCCGCGCAGGGGACGATGTACCTCAAGGCGTTCGCCATGATGTACGGCGACATCTTCGCGGCCACCGTGGTGATCTGCATCGCCGGTGCGCTGCTGGGCCTGTTGATCGGCGGCCGCAAGGAACACGCCGAGGAACCGGAAATCGTTGAGCCGCAAGCGGTCTCGCTGGGTGAGCGTTAGCCGCTGCGCGGTATCAAGCTGAGCAGCAGGTCGGGGCCCACCCGGTCGACCCCGTCGAACTGCCAGCGCAGCGCCTTCGCGATCGTCGGCACCCCGACGTCGTCGACCGCGGTGACCGGGCCACCCAGCAGGGTGGGCGCGAGGTAGACCAGGATCCGGTTCACCAGCCCGGCCCGCACGAACGCGCCGGCCAGGGTGGGGCCGCCCTCCAGCAGCACGTCGGTGCGGTCCGACACCGCCTTGAGCACCTCGGCGGGATCATGCGTGCGGATCACCATGGTCCGCGAATCGTCGTTGAGAACCTTTGCCTCCGAAGGTATTTCGCGCATCCCGACGACCACCCGCAGCGGCTGCCGGTCGGCCAGCGTGCCGTCGGGCAGCCGGGCGGTCAACGCCGGGTCGTCGGCCAGCACCGTGCCGGTCCCCACCACGATCGCGTCGGCGGCCGCGCGGCGGCGATGCAGGTCCAGCCGCGAGGCTTCGCTGGAAATCCATCGGCTGGACCCGTCGGCGGCCGCGCTGCGCCCGTCGACGCTGCTGGCGTATTTCCAGGTCAGATGCGGCAGCCCGGTGCGCTGCTTGTGCAGCCACTCCCGCAGCGGGCCGCCGGACACCTCGTCGGCCAGCAGCCCGGAGCGCACCGTCACGCCCGCCTCCTGGAGCCGACCGGCGCCGCCGGCGGCCTGCGGGTTCGGGTCGGCGACGGCGTAGACCACCGTGCTCACCCCGGCCTCCAGCAGCGCGTCCACGCACGGCGGCGTCTTGCCGTGGTGGTTGCACGGCTCGAGGGTGACGACGACGGTTCCGCCGGCGGCCAGGTCGCCGGCGCGGCGCAGCGCCAGGATCTCGGCGTGGTCGCCACCGGCCGGTTCGGTGCCGCCGACGCCGACCACCTCGCCGCGGCCGTCCAGGACGACCGCGCCCACCGGCGGGTTGGGATAGGTGTTGCCCTTGACCTGATTGGACTGTTCGATCGCCAGGCGCATCGCGGCGTCCAGGCGGTCGCCCAGCGACGCGGTCATCGACGCAGGTGCTGGGACGCGCCCAGGGCCTGCCGGCGCAGCGCCTCGACCGCGGCGGCCGGGTCGTCGGCGCCGTACACGGCCGACCCGGCGACGAAGCAGTCGACGCCGGCCTCGGCGGCCTGCTCGATGGTGTCGGCATTGATGCCGCCGTCGATCTCGACCAGGATGGTCAGCTCACCCGCGTCGATCAGCTTGCGGGCGGTGCGCACCTTGCCGAGGACTTCGGGGATGAAGCTCTGGCCGCCGAAGCCGGGCTCCACCGACATGATCAGCAGGGTGTCGAACTGCGGCAGGATCTCCAGGTACGGCTCCAGCGGGGTGCCCGGCTTCACGCTGATCCCCGCCTTGGCGCCGGCGGCGCGGATGTCGCGGGCGACGCCGATCGGGTTGTCGGTGGCCTCGGCGTGGAAGGTGACGTTGTGGGCGCCGGCCTCGGCGTAGGGCGGCGCCCAGCGGTCCGGGTTCTCGATCATCAGATGGCAGTCCATCGGGATCGTGGTGGTGGCCAGCAGGCTCTGGACCACCGGCAGCCCGATCGTGAGATTCGGCACGAAGTGGTTGTCCATCACGTCGACGTGCAACCAGTCGGCGCCGGTCACGGCGGCGGCTTCGTCGGCCAGCCGGGAGAAGTCGGCGGACAGGATCGACGGCGCGATCAGCGGTCCCCGCGGCTGTCCCGTGTTGCAAGGCATGAGCGCCAGACTACTGAAGCGGCGCCGCTCGGTTCACATCCGGAGACCGTCCTACTCCGCTTCGCGGCGCAGCGCGGACGCGGCCAGGTCCATTTGTGTCGCGGCCGCCCTACCCCGCTTCGCGGCGCAGCGCGGACGCGGCCAGGTCCATTTGTGTCGCGGCCGCCCTACCCCGCTTCGCGGCGCAGCGCGGACGCGGCCAGGTCCATTTGTGTCGCGGCCGCCCTACCCCGCTTCGCGGCGTAGCGCGGCCGCGAACATTGCGTCGGTGCCGTGCCGGTGCGGCCAGAGCTGAACATGCGGCCCGTCGCCCAGGTCGGCGACCGGCTCGAACAGCGGCCGGGCGTCCAGCGCGCTGACCGGGTGGCGGCGCAACGCGTCGGCGACCACGCCGACCGTCTCGGCCAGGTGCGGCGAGCAGGTCGCATAGAGCACCACCCCGCCCGGCCGGGTCAGCGCGATCGCGGCGCCCAGCAACTCGCGCTGCAGCTTGGTCAGCGTCGGCACGTCGCCGGGCTGCCGCCGCCACCGGGCCTCCGGCCGGCGGCGCAGCGCCCCCAGCCCGGTGCACGGCGCGTCGACGAGCACCCGGTCGAACGCCGGCTGCAGGCCGGTGTGCCGCCCGTCCACCCGCAGCACCTCGACCGGCAATCCGCGGGTGTTCTCGACCACCAGGTCCGCGCGACGCGGCGCCGGCTCGACCGCGGTGACCCGGAACTGTGGCCCCGAAAACCTTTGGGCGCCAAGGGAAGCCAGCAGAGCCGTCTTGCCGCCCGGCCCGGCGCACAGGTCCAGCCACCGTCCGCAGTCGCCGTCCACCGGGGCCAGCGTCAGCGCCCGGGCCACCAGTTGGCTGCCCTCGTCCTGGACCAGGGCCAGCCCGTCGCGCACCGGCGCCAGCCGGCCGGGGTCGCCGCCGGCCAGATACACCGCGAAGGGCGAGTGGCGGCCGACCGTGCCGCCCACCGCGTCGGCCAGCTCGGCGGCGGTCAGCGCGCCCGGTCGCGCCGCCAGATGCACCTGCGGTCGTTCGTCGTCGCTGGCCAGCACCGCGTCGAGTTCGGCCGCGGCGGCGCCCAGCGCGTCGGCGAAGGCCTGGGCGATCCACCGGGGATGGGCGTGCACGAACGCGGCGTGTCCGATCGGATCGCGGGCCGGGTCCGGGGCTAGCTCCTGCACCCAGGACCGCTCGTCGCGGCCGGCGATCCTGCGCAGCACCCCGTTGACGAAACCTGCTCGCGCCGAGTCGAATTCGATGGCGGCCTGCTCGACGGTGGTGGACACCGCGGCGTGGGCATCCACCCTGGTGCGCAGCAACTGGTAGGTGCCCAGGCGCAGCAGGTCGAGCAGCACCGGGTCGATGGCTTCCGGCGGGCGCCCGGCCGCCGCGCCGATGACCGCGTCCAGCAGGCCCCGGGTGCGGCAGGTGCCGTAGGTCAGCTCGGTGGCGAATGCGGCGTCACGGCCGGTGATTCCGCGCTCGCGCAGCAGTGCGGGCAGCGCCAGGTTCGCATACGCGTCGCGCTCGCTGACCGCCCTCAACACCTCGAAGGCCGCACCCCGGGCCGGGTCCAGCGGCCGGCGCCTCTTGCCGCGCCCCCGCTGCTGTGGCCGGCTCATGTGGCCCGCGCCGCGGGATCGAGCCGGGCGCCGCGCGCCCAGTCCACGGCGTTCATGAATTTCTTTCCGGGCGGCTGGATTTGATCCAACCGCACCGGATCGGATGCGGTGCCCACCCAGACGCTCTTGCGGTCGACGTGAATTGCGCCGGGCGGCAACGGTTCCGGCGGAGCGGGCAGGTCGGAGGCCGCGCCGAGCCGCACGGGTCCGAGTTTGATGCGCAGGTCGCCGATCACCGTCCAGGCGCCCGGGTTGGGCGTGACGGCGCGGATGCGGCGCTCCACCACCGGCGCCGGCAGGTCCCAGCGCACCCGGGCCTGCTCGACGGTGATCTTGGGCGCGATGCTGACGCCCTCGGCTGGTTGCGGTCGCGGCGTCAGCGTCGAGTCGGCGATGCCGTCCAGGGTGGCGGACAGCAGCTCCGCGCCCGAAACCGCCAGTCGCGCAAGCAGTTCCCCGGCGGTGTCGGTGGGGCGGATCGCCTCGGTCACGACCCCGTAGATCGGGCCCGAGTCCAGGGCCGGCTCGATCCGGAACGTCGTCGCCCCGGTGATGGTGTCCCCCGCCGCGATGGCCGCCTGCACCGGCGCCGCGCCGCGCCAGGCCGGCAGCAGCGAGAAGTGCAGGTTGATCCACCCGTGCGGGGGAACCGCCAGCAGCTCGTCGCGCAGCAGCGCGCCGTAGGCCACCACCGCGCAGCAGTCCGGCGCCAACTGCGCCAGTTCGGCGACGAATTCGGGCGAGTTCGGCCGCGCCGGCCGCAGCACCGGGATTCCGCGGTCGAGCGCCTCGCGGGCCACCGGCGACGGCTCGGGCTTGCCGCGCCGGCCGGAAGCGGCGTCGGGCCGGGTCAGCACGGCGATCACCTCGTGGCGCGGCGAGTCGAGGAGGCGACGCAGCGCCGGCAGCGCGGGTTCGGGCGTACCGGCGAAGACGAGGCGCACCGGCACAGTCTAGAAAGCCCCGGCGAAGTACGGCCGCGGCGTCGCACAGAAATTGCGTGCGTACACTATTGCTTGTGGCTACTATTGCTCAGAGCAATTGTTTGTCCGGGGTGGTCCCACCTCGCGACATCGCCTTTCCGTCCCACCAGGAGGCCAGATGACCCTCGACACCACCACTGCCGACGCTTCGGTGGCCGCCCGCCATCGCACGGTATGGGCGCTGGGCGACTACGCCCTGATGGCCGAGGAGGTGATGGCCCCGCTGGGTCCCACCCTGGTCGAGGCCGCCGGGATCGGGCCGGGCGTGCGGGTCCTCGACGTCGCCGCCGGCTCGGGCAACATCACGTTGCCGGCCGCCGCCGCCGGCGCGTCCGTCGTCTCCACCGACCTCACCCCCGAACTGCTGCAGCGGTCGCGGGACAGGGCCGCCGGCATGGGGCTGACGATCGACTACCGGGAGGCGAATGCGCAGGCGCTGCCGTTCGGCGACGGCGAGTTCGACGCGGTCGTCTCCGCGATCGGCGTGCAGTTCGCCCCCGACCACCAGCGCGCCGCCGACGAGCTGGTCCGGGTGTGCCGGCCGGGCGGACGGATCGGGCTGATCAGCTGGACCCCGGAAGGCTTCTTCGGCCGGATGCTGGCCACCATTCGGCCCTACCGTCCCAGCCTGTCGCATCCGGTGCCGCCGGCGGCGCTGTGGGGCCGCCCGGGTTATGTGCGCGCGCTGCTGGGCGAGCGGATCGGCGAGATCACCACCGCGCGGGGCATGTTGCCGGTGAACCGGTTCGGCAGCGCCGAGGACGTGCACGCCTACTTCAAGCAGCACTACGGCCCGACGATCGAGGCGTACGCGAACATCGGCCACAACCGGGTGCTGGCCGCCGAACTCGACGCCCAGCTCGTCGAACTCGCCGCGCAGCACCTCAGCGACGGCACCATGGGCTGGGAGTACCTGCTCGTCACCGCCGAAAAGCGAAGCGGCTGAACGGTTTACAGGTCGATCTCGGCGTCCAGGTGGACGTCGGGCTCGCCCCCGGCAGCGGTGAAGGCGGTCAGCGCGCGCACCAGGCCGTGCCGCTCCGCGGGCGGCATCTTCGCCACGATGGCCGCGATCTCGGCGCGCCGGTGCGCGGTGACCTGGTGCACCACGTCGCGGCCGCGGGTGGTCAGCGCGGCGAGCAGCTCGCGCCGCGAGGTCGGGTGCGGCAGGCGGTCGATCAGCCCCGCGGCCACCAACCGGTCGACCATCCGCCCGGTGGCCGACGGTTGCACACCCAGCAGCCCGGCCAGGGTGGCCAGGTTGACCGGGCCGCGGTTGGACAGGATGACCAGGGTCCGGAACTGCGGGATGGTGATGGTCTCGTCGACCTGCCCGACCGAGCGGGCCGAGATGGCCATCAGCAAACGGGAGGCCGTCAGCAAAGCGTCGGTGATCGCGTCCAGCGACTCGTCAACCGTGGTGTGGTCCGCGGCCATATCGCCCCTCTCGGGATGGTCTCCGGCCTGTCGGCGGCGAAGGAAAGAAAGTGTAGCAACCTTCTAATGTCGTAAACAGTGATTATTGCATGCGCATACTATCGCCTAGGTTAACGGTTTGTGGCGGTCAGCCGATGTGCAGCGGGTCGATCTGCACCCTGGCCGGTTCGTGGGTTTGCCGGGCGCTGAGCACGCCGACGCCGCGGCGCAGCGCCGCCGCCAGCGCCAGGCCGTCGCGGCGCGGCACCCGCACCAGCATCCGGGTCACCGGGGCGCCGGGCGGGGTTCCCGCCGGGCGGCGCGCCCCGGGCGGCAGGTCCACCGGCCCGAGCAGGTCGGCGTGCAGGGTTTGCCCGCCGGTCAGTCCGGCCTCATCCAGCAGCGCGTTCACCGCGGCCGGGGTTCCGTCGACGGCGGCCATGTGCACGCTGGGCGGCAGCCCGACCTCGGCCCGCGCGGTCAGCTCGGATTCCGCGTGGCCCACCGGATCCCAGCGGATCAGCGATTGCACGGTGGGAAGCGACGTTTCGGCGACCACCATCACCACCCCGCCGTCCCCGCGGGGCCGCACCAGCGCAGCGGCGGTCATCCAGCGCCACAACGCGTCCTCGGCCGCGCGCAGGTCCTGCCGGCCCAGCAGCGCCCAGGTGTCCAACAGCAACGCCGCCCCGTAGTCGCCGCGCGCCCGCGGTTCGGCCCCCGGCGTGGCGACCACCAGCGCGGGCCCGTCGGCGACCTCGGGCACGACGGCGTCGCCCGACGAGGTGATCACCGTCGTGCCCGCAAACGCGCGGCCGAGCTCCTCGGCGGTGCGGCGGGCGCCGACGACGACGGCGCGCACCGCGTCGGAGCCGCACCGCGCGCACCGCCGCGTCGGGTCGACGCGCCCGCACCAGCGGCAGACCAGCCCGCCGCCGCCCTCCCCGGCGACTCGGCCAGCGAGAGCGGCCCCGTGCAGTGCCGGCAGCGGCGATGGTGCGGCAGCGCGCGCAGGCCAGCGACGGGACGTAGCCCCGACGCGGCACTTGCACCAGCACCGGCGCCCGTGCTGCAGCGCCGAGCGGGCCGCGCGCAGCGCGACGGACGGGATGCGCGCGGTGCGCGCCGCCGGGTCGCGCTCGTCGGCGTAACCCGTGTCGTCGAGCGCGATCACCCGCGGGGTGCGGGCCCGCACCACCGGCCGGGCGGCGACGATGTCGTGCGCCCAGCCGCTGCGCACCAGCGCCTGGGCCTCCGCGGTGCGCGCGTAACCGCCGATCAGCGCGGCGCAGCGGGCCTGGTGCGCGCGCAGCATCGCCACCTCGCGGGCGTGCGGATAGGGCGCCCGCGGCTCGGCCAGGCTGTCGTCGGCGTCGGCCCACACCATCACCAGGCCCAGGTCGCTCAGCGGCGCGAACACCGCGCTGCGGGTGCCGATCACCACCCGCGCGCTGCCGCGCAGCGCCGCCAGCCAGCGCCGGTACCGGGCGGCCGGGCCCAGCCCGGCCGACAGGGCGACCACGCCGGCCGCGTCGATGCGGGTCGTCACGGCGTGGCTGAGCGCGTCCAGATCGCGCTGGTCGGGGACGATCGCCAGCACCGACCGGCCGGCGCGCACGGTCTGGGCGGCGGCCTCGGCGAATCGGTCGGTCCACGGCTCGCCGGGCAGCGCCTGCCAGACCGCCCGGGCGGCCCGCGACTCGGCCAGCGCGGCCAGGAACTGGGCGCCGCGGCCGTAGCCTTCCCAGCCGGACGGGTCGACCGGCGCCGGCATCGGTATGCCGGCCGCAGCCCGGGCCTCCCGCTCCACCCTGGCGTGCCGGCCGGCACCGCCAGCCGCAACACGTCGGGGCGGGTACCCGCGTAGCGGGCCGCCACCGCGTCGACCAGCCGCCGGATCTCCGCCGTCAGCACCGGCTCGGGCGACACCACCCGATCCAGCCAGCCCAGCTTGCCCTGGTGGTCGGTGTCGTGGCGGCGCTCCAGCAGGAACCCGTCGACCAGCCGGCCGTGGAAGCGCACCCGCACCCGCACGCCGGGCTGGGCGTCGTCGGACTGCTCGGCCGACACCAGGTAGTCGAATTCGCGGTCCAGGTGCGGCACCGACAGCATCGGCAGCACCCGGGCGATGGGTTCCACCTCGACCGGCGTGCGCGGACCCGGGCTCACGGCCGCCCTGGGCCGCGAAACGCGTTGCTACTCAACGGGTTCCACGGCATCACCGATCGCGTCGCCGGTCGCTTCGCCGGCCGCGTCGCCGGCCGCTTCGCGACCGAAGAAGAATCCCGCCGTGATCAGGATCTGGGCCGCCGCGTACGCCCACCAGATCGGCACCGCCAGCGCCTCGTTGCCCAGGATGAACCGGCCGATGGCGATCATCGAGTCCGACGCCGCGAAACACACCGCGCCCACCGCCGTCCAGATCGTCGGCAGTTTCGCCAGCAGCGCCGCGCACACCATGGCGGTCAGCACCACGATGTACAGCGTGACCGGCAGCGTCAGCTTGTCCGGGCCCAGACGCGGCCAGAACCAGACCAGCAACCCGATCGACGCCAGGCACATCAGGACCGCCGCGGCGATCCGCGGCGTCGACGGCCGACCGGGCCCGGACGCGCCGGAGGGCAGCGGGACCAGCGGCAGCAGGACGCCGATGAAACACATGTGCGCGAACAGAAACGCCGCCAGGCCGACCAGGAAGGACAGCGTCCACCACGGCAGGGCGAGCACCCAGTCGCCGACCGCCGACAGCAGCAGCGCCGGCATCAGCCAGCGCCGCTCCCGCACCTGTCCGTGCCCGGCGGCGGCCAGCGTCAGCAGCAACGCCATCGAGGCCTTGAACGCCGGCTGCAACACCCAGTGCCCGGTCAGCTCCACCCCGGGCGGGGAGCGCAGCGCCAGCACGGTCAGATAGATGCCGTAAGCCAGGGCCACCCAGCCGGCCACCACCCAGGCGCCGGCGACCAGACGGGGTGCGTACGGTACCTCCATGCCCCGCTTGGACAACCCTGCCGACGAGAAACCCGGGATCGACCCCATCCTGCAGAAGGTACTGGATGCGGTTCCCTTCCGGCTATCCACCGAGGACGGAATCGACGCGGCCCGGCAGCGGTTCCGCGACCTGCCGCGCCGGCCGCTGCATCCCGAGCTGCGGGTCGAGGACCGCACCATCCCCGGCCCGCAGGGCGCGATCGCGGTCCGGATCTATTGGCCGCCAATCCATTCCGAGAGTCGCCCGGCGCCGGTGGTGCTGTACTTCCACGGCGGCGGTTTCGTCATCGGCGACCTGGACACCCACGACGGCACGGCCCGCCAGCACGCGGTCGGCGCCGGGGCGATCGTGGTGTCGGTGGACTACCGGCTGGCCCCCGAACACCCCTACCCAGCCGCGGTCGAAGATGCTTGGGCCGCAACGCTTTGGGCGGCCGAGAACGCGGCCGGGCTGCACGGCGACCCGGGCCGGATCGCCGTGGCCGGGGATTCGGCCGGCGGCACCCTCGCCGCCGTGACGGCACAGCGGGCCCGCGACCGCGGCGGGCCGCCGGTGCGGTTCCAGCTGCTGTGGTACCCGTCGACCATGTGGGACGCCTCGCTGCCCTCCTTCGCCGAAAACGCCACCGCGCCGATCCTCGACGTCAAGGCCGTCGCCGAGTTCTCCCGGTGGTACGCGGGCGATGTCGACCTGTCCGACCCGCCGGCCGACATGGCGCCGGGACGGGCGACGGACCTGAGCAATCTGCCACCGGCCTACATCGGGGTGGCCGGGTATGACCCGCTGCGCGACGACGGCATCCGCTACGGCGAGCGGCTGGCGGCCGCAGGTGTCGCCGCGCAGGTGCACAACGCCGAGACGCTGGTGCACGGCTACCTGGGCTATGCCGGTGTGGTGCCGGCGGCCACCGCCGCGATGGAGCGCGGCCTGGTCGCGCTGCGAACCGCCCTGCAGGGCTGAGGCCCGGGCGTACGGTGGATCCATGACACAGCCAGGCGGGCACCGATGAGCTCACCAGCAGTTCCCGACCACCACACGCTGATCATCGGCGCGGGATTCTCCGGCATCGGCGCGGCCATCAAGCTGGACAAGGCGGGGCTGCCCGACTACCGGGTGATCGAGGCCGGCGACGGGGTGGGCGGCACCTGGCACTGGAACACCTATCCCGGTATCGCCGTGGACATTCCGTCGTTCTCCTACCAGTTCTCCTTCGAGCAGAGCCGGCACTGGTCGCGCACCTACGCGCCCGGCCGCGAGCTCAAGGCCTACGCCGAGCACTGCGCCGACAAGTACGGCATCCGCTCGCGAATCCGGTTCAACACCAAAGTGTTAGCCGCCGAGTTCGACGACGAACAGCGGCTGTGGCGGGTGCAGACCGACCCCGGCGGCGAAGTCACGGCGAGGTTTTTGATCAGCGCGTGCGGCGTGCTGACGGTGCCGAACCTGCCCGACATCGACGGCGTGGACTCGTTCGCCGGCATCACGATGCACACCGCGCGGTGGGATCACGGCCAGGATTTGCGCGGCAAGCGCGTCGCGGTGATCGGCACCGGCGCGTCGGCCGTGCAGGTGATCCCCGAGATCGCGCCAATTGTCTCGTCGCTCACCGTGTTTCAGCGCACCCCGATCTGGTGTTTCCCGAAGCTGGACGTCCCGCTGCCCGCGCCGGCGCGCTGGGCGATGCGCTTCCCCGGCGGCAAGGCGCTGCAGCGGCTGCTCAGCCAGGCGTACGTGGAACTGACCTTCCCGATCTCGGCGCACTACTTCACGGTGATCCCGCTGGCCAAGAGGATGGCCGCGCTGGGACGCGCCTATCTGCGGCGGCAGGTCCGCGACCCGGCGGTGCGCGAGCAGCTCACCCCGCGCTACGCCGTCGGATGCAAGCGCCCCGGCTTCCACAACGGCTACCTGGCCACGTTCAACCGCGACAACGTGCGCCTGGTCACCGAACCGATCGACAAGATCACGCCCGACGCGGTGGCGACCACCGACGGCGAAACCCACGAGATCGACGTGCTCATCCTGGCGACCGGCTTCAAGGTGATGGACCCCGACAGCGTCCCCACGTTCGCGGTCACGGGCAGCGGCGGTCGCTCGTTGAGCCGGTTCTGGGACGAGCACCGCTTGCAGGCCTACGAGGGTGTCACCGTTCCGGGCTTCCCCAACCTTTTCACGGTGTTCGGCCCGTACGGTTACGTCGGCTCTTCGTATTTCGCGCTCATCGAGGCGCAGACCCATCACATCGTGCGGTGCCTCAAGCGGGCCCAGCGCCTGGGCGCTACCCGCGTCGAGGTGAGCGAGGAAGCCAACGACCGCTACTTCGCCGAGATGATGCGCCGGCGGCACCGGCAGATCTTCTGGCAGGACAGTTGCCGGTTGGCCAACAGCTATTACTTCGACAAGAACGGCGACGTGCCGCTTCGGCCGGGCACCACGCCGGAGGTGTACTGGCGCAGCCGGCGATTCGATCTCGACGACTACCGCTTCACCGGCTGAGTCACAGGCAACCGAGAATCGCGTCCGCGAGGTAGTCGAGCTGCTCGACCGAGGCGGAGGTCGGATGGAAGAGCAAGCGGTCGAAGCCGAGGTCCCGATATCGGCGGACGGTGTCGCGGGCGTCGGCTGCCGAACAGACCATGTCGGCGACGTTCACCTGGGCATACCCCGGCGCGAATGCGTAATACCGCGCCAGGTGGTCCCTTCCGGCCGCTACGGTCTCGGCCGGACCCAGCGCGAAATTCACCGATGCCTGGAGGTACGGGCGCGCGGGGCGGCCCGCGTCCTGCCAGCCGCTGCGGATGCGCGCCGCCACGTCGGCCTGTTCGTCATAGAGGCGCACCGCCCCGGCCGCCCACCCGTCGCCGGTGGTGACGACCCGGCGCACGGTGGCCGCGGACCGCCCGCCGAACAGCAGCGGAATCCGCACGGGCGCACCACATAAGGCGGTGCCATCGGCGAGAGGTTCGCCGGCCCAGAGGCTGCGCAGCCGCTCGACCTGCGCATCGAGGGCCCGGCCCCGCCGGTGAAAGTCGGCGCCGGTACCGGCATATTCGTCGCTCCGGTTGCCCACACCCAGTCCGACGGTTAGCCGACCGCCCGAGACCCGCGCCAGGCTGACGAGTTGCTTGGCCAGCGGGATGACCGGATACATCGGGGCCAGTAGGACATTGGTCACCAGGGTCAGTTCGTTGGTGGCGCCGGCCGCGGTGGCCAGCGCGATCAACGAGTCGACACCCGAAGAGAACAGCCGATCGATCGTCGCGACGGATTCGAAGCCGAGCTCTTCGCCGCGACGTGACCACTGCGCGACGGCGGGTCCGGGAACGTCGGCGATGTGGTTCGGCAGGCCGATTCCCAGTTTCACCGCGCTTCCTCCGCCGCCGGGATGGTGTTGCCGGCCTGTTGCATTGGGCGCCTCCGATGCCGAAAGTGTGTGGCTCCATGGTGGGCGGCACCGCACCTTTTAGCCAGCAGAACCGCGTCGGGCGTCAAAAACAGACCATCCATCGCGAATTCATGTAGATTTTTCCCACGATGGAGGCGCTGGACGGTCATATTCTGCACGCGCTGCAGCTGTCACCGCGCGCGCCCTTCCGGCGTATCGCCGAGGTCGTCGGCGCCGGTGAACAGACCGTCGCGCGTCGCTATCGCGCGCTGCGCCGCGACGGAGTGCTCCGCGCCGTCGGCGTGGTCAACCCGCGGGTATACGGCGAGTGCCAGTGGATAGTCCGGGTGCGCGCCAAGCCCGACGACCTACTCCGGCTCGCCGAGGCGCTGGTCCGCCGAGCCGATGTCACCCACGCCAACGTGTTATCGGGCGGCACCGAGCTGGTGTGCGTTGTCCGCGCTCCCCTGGACGACACCGAGGCCGGTCTGCTACACCGCCTGCCCCGCACGTCAACGGTCCTCGACATGCGGGTCGACTTGGTAATCAACGTTTTTGGCGCACCGATGCACGCGCACTGGACCGGACATGGACACGCCCTGGACGGGCACCAGGTCGCCGCGCTGCGGCCAGCGCACTGCGCACACCCGGATCGGCCCGTCGGACCGACGCCGGAGGATCAGCCGCTGCTGGATGCGCTGGCCGAGGACGGCCGCATTTCCGACAGCGCCCTGGCCGGGCTCACCGGGTGGTCACCGGCCCGCGTCAAACGCCGGATGGTCGCCCTGCAGGGCAGTGGCACCCTCTCCTTCGACCTCGACGTGCTGCCGGAGCGGCTCGGATTCATGCTGCACGCCATAATCTGGATATCGGTTGTGCCGCAACACCTCACGTCGGTGGCCGAGCAGATCGTGCGGCACGACGAGGTCGCGTCGGTCGCCACGGTCAGTGGCCCCGCCAACCTGATGGTCGTGGTGATCTGCCGCGACCCCGAACACTTCTACCGCTACCTTGCTGAGCGCCTGGCCAGCGTCGACCACATCCAGGCGTACGACGTCAGCGTCCGCAGCAAGCGGCTCAAGCAAGTCGGCTCGCTGATCGCACACGGCAGGTTGGTCCGCGCCGCACGCTAGGCTCGGCGCATGGCGAAGGAATTCGGAAGCATCGACGAATCGCTGCGCGACTTCATCCGCGAACAGGCCGTGTTCTTCGTCGCCACCGCGCCCTCCGAGGGAGGACGAATCAACCTGTCGCCCAAGGGATATTGCGACACGTTCGCGGTGCTCGACGAGCGCACCGTGGCCTACCTGGACCTGTTCGGCAGCGGCGTGGAGACCATCGCCCATCTGCGCGACAACGGCCGCATCACTGTCATGTTCTGCTCGTTCACCCGCAACTCGCGGATCCTGCGGCTGTTCGGAACCGGGCGGGTGATCCGGCCCGACGACGCCGAATTCGCCGATCTCATCACGCATTTCGGTGACCGGCATGCGGGGATCCGCGCCATCATCGTGGTCAATGTGGAGCGGATCGCCGACGCGTGCGGATTCGCGGTGCCCTACTACGAGCTGGTCGACGAGCGACCGGTCCTCAACGCGTATCACCACAAGGCCTCCGACGAGGCCTACACCCGGCTGATCAACCGCAACCGGCGCAGCATCGACGGGCTGCCCGCGCTCGATTCCGACCACCCGGGCCCACCGCGGTGACCCGTCGAACGTGACACTGTGGTCACGCTCGGCGCCGAGCGTGACTGCGACGTCACATTCGAGGCGGCGGCCACTCTAGATGGCGCGCTTGAGGTCGTCGACCTTGTTCAGCTGCTCCCAGGGCAGTTCGACGTCGGTGCGGCCGAAGTGCCCGTAGGCGGCGGTCTGCGCGTAGATCGGGCGCAGCAGGTCCAGGTCGCGGATGATCGCGCCGGGACGCAGGTCGAACACCTCCGGGACGATCTTCTCGATCTTGACCGGGTCGACGGTCGCGGTCCCGAAGGTCTCGATGAACAGCCCGACCGGCGCGGCCTTGCCGATGGCGTAGGCCACCTGCACCTCGACCCGCTCCGCGAGCCCGGCGGCGACGATGTTCTTGGCCACCCAGCGCATCGCGTACGCCGCCGAGCGGTCCACCTTGGACGGGTCCTTGCCGGAGAACGCCCCGCCGCCGTGCCGCGCCCAGCCGCCGTAGGTGTCGACGATGATCTTGCGCCCGGTCAGCCCGGCGTCACCCATCGGGCCGCCGACGACGAACTTGCCGGTCGGGTTGACCAGCAGCCGCGTCGAGGAGGTGTCCAGCGTGTCGTGCGCCAGGTCGTTGAGCACGGTGTTGAGCACCTTTTCCCGGATGTCGGGGGTCAGGGTGTTCTCCAGGTCGATGTCGGCCGCGTGCTGAGTGGAGATGACCACGGTGTCCAGCCGGACCGGGACGTCGTCCTCGAATTCGATGGTCACCTGCGTCTTGCCGTCGGGGCGCAGGTAGGGCAGCACGCCGTTCTTGCGGACCTCCGTCAGCCGGCGCGACAGGCGGTGGGCCAGCGCGATGGGCAGCGGCATCCGCTCGGGGGTGTCGTTGATCGCGTAGCCGAACATCAGGCCCTGGTCGCCGGCGCCCTGCGCGTCCAGCGGGTCGGCGGCACCCTCGACGCGGGTCTCGTGGGCGGTGTCGACGCCCTGGGCGATGTCGGGCGACTGCGCGCCGATGCCGATGTTGACCCCGCAGGACGCCCCGTCGAAGCCCTTGTCCGACGAGTCGTAGCCGATGTCGAGGATGCGCTCGCGGACCGTGTTGGTGATGTCGGCGAAGGCCTCCTTGGCCGTCGTCGTCACCTCGCCGACCACGTGCACCTGCCCGGTGGTCACCAGGGTCTCGACCGCGACACGTGAGCGGGGGTCCTGCGCCAGCAGGGCGTCGAGGACCGAGTCGCTGATCGCGTCACAGATCTTGTCGGGATGTCCCTCAGTCACCGACTCACTGGTAAACAGGCGACCCTTTTCGCTCATGCCAATCCTTCCAAATAGTTAGTCAACCGAATTATATCGGCCCGCATCAGCCCGGCCGGCACCCCGTCCCGGTGCCGGGAAGAACTCGACCGCTTTACCCGCTGTCCCCGTGCAGGAACGCGGCGATCGCATCCACGATACGACTGGCCATCAATGTCTTGGAGCCGTGCTGCAGTGCGGACTCGGTGCCGTCGGAGGCCAGCAGCCAGCCGTCGTTGCTGTCCACCTCGAACGCGCGGCCCTCGCCGACGGCGTTGACCACCAGCAGATCGCAGCCCTTGCGCTGCAGCTTGGCCCGGGCGTGAAACAGCACGTCGCCGCTGGCGTCGCCGGTCTCGGCGGCAAAGCCGACGATGGCCCGCATGTTGGGCAACTGCCCGTGGGCGCGGGCCCGCACCGCCCCGGCGAGCACGTCGTCGTTGCGCACCAGCTCGATCGTCGGGGGCGCCGTCTCATTCGAGGCGCTCTTTTTGATCTTCGCGGCGGCAACGTGCGCGGGCCGGAAGTCGGCGACCGCGGCGGCCATCACCAGCACGTCGGCCTCCGGGGCGCGCTTGGACACCGCGTCGCCCAGCTGGGCCGCGGAGCTGACGTGGACGACCTCGACACCGGCGGGATCGATCAGCCCGGCGGTGTGCCCGGCGATCAGGGTGACCTCGGCGCCGCGCTGGGCCGCCACCCGCGCCACGGCATAGCCCTGCTTGCCAGAGCTGCGGTTGCCGATGAAGCGCACCGGGTCGACCGGTTCGCGGGTGCCGCCGGCGGTGACCAGCATCTTGCAGCCGGCGAGGTCGTAGGGCAGCGCGTCGTGGCGTTCCAGCAGCAGGTGGGCCAGGGTGGTGATCTCCTCGGCTTCGGGCAGCCGGCCCGACCCGCTGTCCGTCCCGGTGAGGCGCCCGGCGGCGGGCTCGAGCACCACCGCGCCCCGCCGGCGCAACGTGGCCACGTTGTCGACGGTGGCCGGGTGCAACCACATCTCGGTGTGCATGGCCGGCGCGAACAGCACCGGGCATCGGGCGGTGAGCAGCGTGGCGGTCAGCAGATCGTCGGCCCGGCCGTGCACCGCGCGCGCCAGCAGATCCGCCGTCGCCGGCGCCACCACGACCAGGTCGGCCTGCTTGCCGAGCTGGACGTGCGGGACCTCGGGAACGTCGTTGAAGACGCCGGTGTGCACCGGCTGGCCGGAGAGCGCCTCAAAGGTGGCCGCGCCGACGAAACGCAGCGCGGACTCGGTCGGGATGACCCGGACCGAATGACCGGCCTCAGACAGCTGGCGGACGACGGTGCACGCCTTGTAGGCGGCGATGCCGCCGGAGACGCCGACGACGATCCTCGCGGCCCGTGTAAAAGCCCGATTGCGGTCGTACACAGCGCGCCCGGCCCGGCCCCGTTACTCGCCCTCGGTGTGCTCGAGCAGGTCGCCGTGGATCTCGCGCAGCGCGATCGAAAGCGGCTTCTCCTGCAGCCCCGGCTCGACCAGCGGGCCCACGTATTCGAGGATGCCCTCGCCGAGCTGGTTGTAGTAGTCGTTGATCTGGCGAGCCCGCTTGGCCGCGTAGATGACCAGCGCGTACTTGCTCGAGACGCGGTCCAGCAGCTCGTCGATGGGCGGGTTGGTGATGCCCAGCGGGGTGTCGTAGGCGCCCGGGCCCCCGGCGGACGGATCGAACCGGTCGGGGACGGCGGCCAGCGCCGCGTCGGACTGCGAGTTAGTCACGTAGGTCAATCTCCTGGCGGATTGGAGCGGCTCGTCGCTACCGGAAAGCCACTGAAAAATATTGAGGATTCGGTGCTCAATCGGGATGGGAGGTGCTCTGGCGCCCGGTCCGGCCAGACGTATCGTGCCGGTCCGGCGCAGTTCCCACCAGCAAGGATACCAATTCGGCGCAGGCAGACTCCAATCGACTGTTGACCACCACCCGGTCGAAGTCGTGTTGGGCCGCCATTTCGACGCGGGCGGTCTGCAGGCGCCGGGCGATGACCTCCGGGGTTTCGGTGCCCCGGCCGATCAGCCTGGCCTCCAGGTCCTCCCAGCTGGGCGGGGCCAGGAACACGGTGAGCGCCTCGGGCATCGCCTTCTTCACCGCCCGGGCGCCGGCCAGGTCGACCTCGATCAGCACCGGGCAGCCCCGCGCGACGGCGGCCCGCACCGGCGCGGCCAGGGTGCCCGACCGGTGCAGCCCGGAGTGGATTTCGGCCCACTCCAGCAGCGCGCCCTCGTCGATGAGCTGCTGGAATCGGGCGGGGCTGACGAAGTGGTAGTCGACGCCGTCGACCTCGCCCGGCCGCGGTGCCCGCGTCGTGGCCGAGACGGAGAAATGCAGGTTGGGGACCCGCTCGCGCAGGCACCGAACCACTGTCGATTTGCCGACCGCGGAGGGACCGGACAGCACGACCACACGTCCGTCACCTGATGGTTCGGGACGCGTCCCATGCCGGACGTCCGGTCCCCCGTCGGCAGTCACGGGCGCTCCCGGTCGGATGCGCCCACGGCTCGGGTCCGATGGCCCGCCTCCTCAGGCCGTGCGGCCTGCATCGTCGGCGGGCGGGTTAGGAGCCGAACTTTTCCAGCAGAGCCTTGCGCTGACGATCGCCGAGACCGCGCAGGCGGCGGGTGGGGGCGATCTCCAACTCAGTCATGATTTCCTGCGCCTTGACCTTGCCCACCTTGGGCAACGCCTCGAGAAGCGCCGAAACCTTCATCTTGCCCAGGACTTCGTCGGTCTCGGCGTCCTTGAGCACCTGACTGAGGTTGGTGCCGCCGCGCTTCAGCCGGTCTTTGAGCTCGGCTCGGGCTCGACGTGCGGCAGCCGCCTTCTCCAACGCGGCCGCGCGCTGCTCGTCGGTCAACTGGGGAAGGGCCACGATTCCTCCGTATCTGATCAATCAATCTCAATCGATCTCTTTGTGTCTCTGCCGGGTACTTCAGCCAGCGGAGACGACCGTACTCAGGCCTCCTGACGAAATCTAACCCGCCCCCCTGCTTAACGGGGCAAACTCCCAGCATGTACCGGCGTGTGGGGGGCCGCGGCGACGTGGCGTGCGACGTCGATCGAGGTTGCGCGCGGCGCCGCCGGGGCGGCTCCCGCATGGTCGTTTCGGGCCGTCGCCGCGCCCGCGACCTGCGGCTTTGACGTTTCCCGGCGGCGTGGGCCCGCGGCGCCGGGGTGGTTGCGCGACGCGGCACCGGCTGCGGCGGGCGCCCGGTGCGACGGATCACGTATTCGTCACGGCGTGTCGCGCGTGTCGCGCTGCTGGTCGATAGCGGGTCGATCGCCGGTCACGGCGGGTCACGGCTTCGCTTGCGGCCGATCCGGGGGTCGCGATCGGATACCATCGGGGCGTGTCGAACCTGCGAATTCGCCAGGCGGCTGAGCTGCTCGGCGTCAGCGACGACACGGTGCGCCGCTGGATCAACCAGGGCGCATTGGAGGTCGGTCACGACGCCGCCGGCCGCAAGGTGATCGCCAGCGAGGACCTGGCCCATTTCTCCCGCACCAACGCCCCCGCCCCGCCGGCCGACCCGCTCAGCATCGGCAGCTCGGCCCGCAACCGGTTCGTGGGCCTGGTCACCTCGGTGGTCAGCGACAAGGTGATGACCCAGGTCGAGATGCAGTGCGGCCCGTTCACCGTGGTGTCGCTGATGAGCACCGAGGCCGCCGAGGAGCTGCAGCTGCGCCCCGGCAGCGTCGCGGTGGCCGTCGTCAAGGCCACCACCGTCATCGTGGAAACCGCCCGGCCCAGCACGACCGTCGCGTCGGACTGAGTCCGCTACACGTCCAGGTAGGCGACGGCGTCCAGCATCCGGTCGGCCGCCCCGCGCAGCTCCGCCACGTCGGGACCGGCCCGCAGCACCTCGCGGGCCACCGCGGGCAGCAGCTGCCCCGGTTCCGCCCCGCCCAGCCCGGCCAGCGCCTCGGGCCGCCCGCCCTGCACGCCGAGCCCGGGCACCAGCACCGGGCCGCCCAGCGCGCTCAGATCGGGCGGCTGCAGCACCGTCGCCCCCACCACGACGCCGACGTAGCCGGGCCCGGCCGGGTTCGTCGACCGATTCACCACCGCCGCCTGGTCGACCACCAGCTGGGCCACCGTGCGGCCGTCGAAGGCGGCCCGCTGCACGGTGGCGCCCTCCGGGTTGGAGGTGGCCGCCAGCACGAACACCCCGCGGTCGTGCGCGGCGGCGGCTTCCAGCAGCGGCCGCAGCGAGCCGAACCCCAGGTAGGGCGAGGCCGTCACCGCGTCGGCGGCCAGCGGCGAGTCACCGGCCCAGGCGGCGGCGTAGGCGGCCATGGTGGTGCCGATGTCGCCGCGCTTGGCGTCGGCCAGCACCAGCACCCCGGCCGACCGCAGCGCGGCGATGGTGCGTTCGAGCACCGCGAATCCGGCCGCGCCGTAGGCCTCGAAGAACGCCACCTGCGGCTTGACGACCGCGAATCCGGCGAACGCCTCGACGCAGATGTCGCAGAAGGCGGCTAGCCCGTCGGCGGTGGTCGGCAGGTCCCACGCCCGCAGCAGCTCGGGGTGCGGGTCGATGCCCACGCACAGCGGCCCGCGTTGCGCTTTCGCGGCGGCCAGCCGGGCGCCGAACCCGGTCACCGCGGCCCCTTGTCCGAGGCGATCTGGCTATGCAGTTCCTGCAGGCTGCGCACCCCGATGTCGCCGCGGATGCCGGCCTCGATGCCCTGCACGGCGGCCGAGGCGCCCTGCACGGTGGTCACGCAGGGAATGTTGACCGACACTGCGGCGGAACGGATTTCGTAGCCGTCGATGCGCGGGCCGGAGTTGCCGTAGGGCGTGTTGATCACCATGTCGACCTCGCCGGCCTTGATCGCGTCGACGGCCGACATCTCGGGGCGGCCGGGCTGCGGGTCCTCGAAGTGCTTGCGCACCTCGTCGCAGGGAATTCCGTTGCGGCGCAACATCTCCGCGGTGCCCTCGGTGGCCAGCACCCGGAAACCCAGGTCGGCCAGCCGTTTGACCGGGAACACCAGTGAGCGCTTGTCCCGGTTGGCGACCGACACGAACACGGTGCCCTGGGCCGGCAGCGACCCGTAGGCGGCGGTCTGACTCTTGGCGAAGGCGCTGCCGAAGTCGCGGTCGATCCCCATCACCTCGCCGGTGGACTTCATCTCCGGGCCGAGCAGCGAGTCGATGCCGGCGCCCTCCACGGTGCGGAACCGGTGGAAGGGCAGCACCGCCTCCTTGACCGCGATCGGGGCGTTCAGCGCGGCGTGCGCGCCGTCCCCGGACGCGGCCAGCATTTCCTCCGCGCGAAGCTGGGATATGGTGGCGCCCAACATGATCCGTGCACACGCCTTGGCCAGCGGGATGGCGGTGGCCTTCGACACGAACGGCACCGTGCGGCTGGCGCGCGGGTTGGCTTCCAGCACGTAGAGCACGTCGTCCTTGAGCGCGTACTGCACGTTGAGCAGCCCCACCACCCCGATGCCGTGCGCGATGGCCTCGGTGGCGCGCCGCACCTTCTCGATGTCGCTGCGGCCCAACGTCACCGGCGGCAGGGCGCACGCCGAGTCGCCGGAGTGGATGCCGGCCTCCTCGATGTGCTCCATGATGCCGCCGATGTACACCTCGGTGCCGTCGCACAGCGCGTCCACGTCGATCTCGACCGCGTCCTCGAGGAAGCGGTCGACCAGCACCGGATGCTCGGGTGAGAGCTCGGTGGCGCGGGTGATGTAGTCGCGCAGCGTCTCCTCGTCGTAGACGATCTCCATGCCCCGGCCGCCCAGCACGTAGGACGGCCGCACCAGCACCGGGTAGCCGATGTCCACGGCGATCCGGCGGGCCTGCGCGAAAGTCGTTGCGGTGCCGTACTTCGGCGCGGGCAGGCCGGCCGCGGTCAGCACGTCGCCGAAGGAGCCGCGGTCCTCGGCCAGGTCGATGGCCTCCGGCGGGGTGCCCACGATCGGCACGCCCGCGTCGGCGAGGCGTTGCGCCAGCCCGAGCGGGGTCTGCCCGCCGAGCTGCACGATGACGCCCACCACGCCCGGGCCGCCGGCGCCGGACTGCTGCTCGGCCCGGAACACCTCGAGGACGTCCTCGAAGGTCAGCGGCTCGAAATACAGCCGGTCGGCGGTGTCGTAGTCGGTGGACACCGTCTCGGGGTTGCAGTTGACCATCACGGTCTCGAAACCGGCCTGGCTCAACGTCGTCGCGGCATGCACGCAGCTGTAGTCGAATTCGATGCCCTGGCCGATCCGGTTGGGGCCCGAGCCGAGGATGAGCACCTTCGGCCGCTGCGGCTGCGGGGCGACCTCCGTCTCGGCGGCCGGGTCGAGTTCGTAGCTGCTGTAGTGGTAGGGGGTCTTGGCCTCGAACTCGGCCGCGCAGGTGTCGACCGTCTTGTACACCGGGTGCACGCCGAGGCGTTCGCGCAGCGACCGCACCCCGTTCTCGCCGGCCAATTCCGGTCGCAGCGCGGCGATCTGGCGGTCCGACAGGCCGTGGTGCTTGGCCCGCCGCAGCAGGTCGGCGTCCAGCACGGGGGCGCCGATCAGCTCGCCGCGCAGCGCGACGAGTTCGCCGATCTGCGCGATGAACCACGGGTCCACGCCGCTGGCCTGCGCGACCCGTTCCACCGGGGCGCCCAGCCGCAGCGCCAGCTCGAGGTCGTAGAGCCGGCCCTCGGTGGGCGTCTGCAGCCGGGCCAGCACGTCGTCGAGGCCGCCGTCGGGGTCGGGCTTGGTCCAGAATCCGGCGCGGCTGGTCTCCAGCGAGCGCATCACCTTGCCCAGCGCCTCGATGAAGTTGCGGCCCAACGACATTGCCTCGCCGACGGATTTCATGGTGGTGGTCAGCGTGGGGTCGGCGCCGGGGAACTTCTCGAACGCGAACCGCGGCGCCTTGACCACCACGTAGTCCAGGGTGGGCTCGAAGCAGGCCGGCGTCTCCTTGGTGATGTCGTTGACGATCTCGTCCAGGGTGTAACCGATGGCCAGCTTGGCGGCGATCTTGGCGATCGGGAACCCGGTGGCCTTGGAGGCCAGCGCGCTCGAGCGCGACACCCGGGGATTCATCTCGATGACGATCAGCCGGCCGTCTTTGGGGTTCACCGCGAACTGGATGTTGCAGCCGCCGGTGTCCACCCCGACCTCGCGCAGGATCGCGATGCCCAGGTCGCGCATCCGCTGGTATTCGCGGTCGGTGAGCGTCATCGCCGGGGCGACGGTGACCGAGTCGCCGGTGTGCACGCCCATCGGGTCGACGTTCTCGATCGAGCACACCACGACGACGTTGTCGTTGCCGTCGCGCATCAGCTCGAGCTCGAATTCCTTCCAGCCGTAGATGGATTCCTCGATCAGCACGTTGGCGCTGGGGCTTTCGGCCAGCCCGGCGCCGGCCATCCGGTCGACCTCCTCGACGGAGCGCGCCATCCCCGAGCCCAGGCCGCCCATGGTGAAGCTGGGCCGCACCACCACCGGCAGGCCCAGCTCGGCGACGGTCTCGCGCACCTCGTCCATGGTGAAACACACTCGGCTGCGGGCGGATTCACCGCCGACCTTGGCGACGATGTCCTTGAACCGCTGCCGGTCCTCGCCGCGCTGGATGGCGTCGAAGTCGGCGCCGATCAGTTCCACCCCGTAGCGGTCCAGCGCCCCGTTCTCGTACAGCGCGACGGCGGTGTTCAGCGCGGTCTGCCCGCCCAGGGTGGCCAGCAGCGCGTCGATCTTGTTGCCCCGCTCGGCCTGCTGCGCGATCACCCGTTCGACGAAGGCCGGCGTGATGGGCTCGACGTAGGTGTGGTCGGCGTACTCCGGATCGGTCATGATCGTGGCCGGGTTGGAGTTGACCAGGCTGACCTGCAGGCCCTCGGCCTTGAGCACCCGGCAGGCCTGGGTGCCGGAATAGTCGAACTCGCAGGCCTGCCCGATCACGATCGGGCCCGAGCCGATCACCAGGACGTGGTTGAGGTCGGTGCGCCGGGGCACTAGCGGTCCCCTTCCATCAGCTCGATGAATTGGTCGAAGAGGTAGTTCGCGTCGTGCGGGCCGGCCGCCGCCTCCGGGTGGTACTGCACCGAAAATGCCCGTCCGTCAGCGAGTTTCACGCCCTCCACCACCCCGTCGTTGGCGCAGGTGTGGCTGACCACCGCCGCGCCGAACGGCGTGTCGAAGGCCTGGCCGGCCTCGCCCTGCAGCGCGAAGCCGTGGTTCTGCGCGGTCACCGCCACCCGCCCGGTGGCGTGGTCGATCACCGGGATGTTGATGCCGCGGTGACCGAACACCATCTTGTAGGTGGACAGGCCCAGCGCCCGGCCCAGGATCTGGTTGCCGAAACAGATGCCGAACAATGGGATTCCGGCGCCCAGCACCTCGCGGGTGACCGCCACGATGTGGTCGGCGGTGGCGGGGTCGCCGGGCCCGTTGGACAGGAACACGCCGTCCGGCCTGAGGTCGGCGATCTGCTCGAAGGTCGCCGACGAGGGCAGCACGTGGCTGCGGATGCCGCGACGGGCGAAGTTGCGCGGCGTGTTGGTTTTGATGCCCAGGTCCAGGGCGGCGACGGTAAACCGCGGCGGCCCTTCGGGTTCCACGATGTAGGCGTCCGGCGTGCTGACCTCGCCGGCCAGGTCGGCGCCCAGCATGGACTGCTGGCCGCGCACCCGCTGCACCAGTTCGTCCGGATCGGCCAGGGCGTCACCGGAGAACACCCCCGCCTTCATCGAACCGCGGGTCCGCAGGTGGCGCACCACCGCGCGGGTGTCGATGCGAGCGATGCCCACGATGCGCTGGCGGATCAGCTCGTCCTCCAGGCTTCCGGTGGCGCGCCAGTTGGACACGCGCGGCGACGGGTCGCGCACCGCGTAGCCGGCCACCCAGATCTTGTCGCCGCGGCTCTCGGCGTCCTCGCCGTTCCAGCCGGTATTGCCGATCTGCGGCGCGGTGGCCACCACGATCTGGCGGTGGTAGCTGGGGTCGGTCAACGTCTCCTGGTAGCCGGACATGCCGGTGGAAAACACGGCCTCGCCCAGGGTTTGGCCGATCGCCCCGAACGGTGTGCCGGTGAAGACGCGGCCGTCCTCGAGCACCAGTTGCGCCTTGCCACTCACGAACGCCGCTCCTCCCGCCCCGGCTGCAGCCAGCCGTCGTATTCGCCCCGGTTGTTGGCCCGGAAGCCGGTGTCGATCTCCACGCCCGACGGCAGCCGCCACCGGATCGCCAGAATCGAGTTGCGGGCCGCGACCTTTCCGGCCATGCCCCGCTCGGTGCGGACCGCGCTGATCGACTGCTGGGGGATCCAAATCGGGGTGGCGCGAATGCGTTCCAGCAGGATCCCCTCCGGGTAGCGGGTCAGCGCCGCCTTGCTCCGGTAGCCCAGATCGCCGGCCGTCACCCGGTCGTTCCAGGCCGGCGACAGGGTGCACCCGACATAGACGCCCTGCAGGGTGGCCGTCGCGGTGCCGACCTTGTCGGGCACCCCGGGCAGCTCGCCGATCAGCTCGGCCTGCCGCCGGGCGCGGCGCACCCAGCCGCGCATCATCAGCTGGATCACGACCGCGATCACCACCACCAGCACGGCCGCGAAGATCAGCGAGCCCACCAGCGTGCCGGAATTCATTGGCCCCGCTCCTCCTCAGTGCCGCCGCTCATGCGGCGCACCGCATCCTCGCCGGCGCGGTTCATACCGGGCACTTCCCATCGCGGGCGGTGACCTTGCCGCGCAGCAGGGTCGCGGTCACGGTGGCCGGCAGCGTCATCGCCTCGTAGGGGGTGTTGGCCGACCGGCTGGCCAGGTCCGACCCGGCCACCGTCCAGCTGGCGTCGGGGTCCACCACCGTCAGGTTGGCCGGCTCCCCCACCTCCAGCGGGCGGCCGTGATCGGGCAGATTTGCGATGCGCGCGGGGTTTTCGCTCATCACCTTGGCGACGTCCCGCCAGGTCAGCAGCCCTGGGCGGACCATCGTGTGGACCACGATCGACAGCGCCGTCTGCAGCCCCAGCATGCCGGGGCGGGCCGCAGAGAACTCCACGCACTTCTCGTGCTCGGCGTGCGGCGCGTGATCGGTGGCCACACAGTCGATCACGCCGTCGGCCAGCGCCCGGCGCAGCGCGGCCGCGTCGGCCGCCTCGCGCAGCGGCGGGTTGACCCGGTTGCGCCCGTCGTAACTGGCCAGCCGGGAGTCGTCCAGCATCAGGTGGTGCGGGGTGACCTCGGCGGTGATCGAGATGCCTTGCTGCTTGGCCCATTTCACGATCTCGACGGTGCCCGCGGTGGAGGCGTGGCAGATGTGCACCCGGGCGCCGGCGTCGCGGGCCAGCAGCGCGTCGCGGGCGACGATCGATTCCTCGGCCGCCCGCGGCCAGCCCGCGAGTCCCAGCCGGGCGGCGGTGGGCCCCTCGTGGGCGACCGCGCCGACGGTCAGCCGCGGCTCCTCGGCGTGCTGGGCGATGAGCACGCCCAGGCCGGTGGCGTATTCCAGGGCGCGGCGCATCACCAGCGGGTCGTGCACGCAGACGCCGTCGTCGGAGAACATCCGCACCTGCGCGGCCCCCGCCGCCATCATGCCCATCTCGGTGAGTTCCTTGCCGGCCAGACCCATGGTGACCGCGCCCACCGGGTGCACGTCGACCAGGCCGACCTGCTGGCCCCGGTGCCATACGTGGTCGGTGACCACCGGGCTGTCGGCGACCGGGTTGGTGTTGGCCATCGCGAACACCGCGGTGTAGCCACCCAAAGCCGCAGCGGCCGAACCGGTTTCGATGTCCTCGGCGTATTCGCGGCCCGGCTCGCGCAGGTGGGTGTGCAGGTCGACGAACCCGGGCAGCAGCACCTGGCCGGTGGCGTCGATGACGTCGGCGGTGTCGGGGATGTCGAGCCCGGCGCCGATGTCGGCGATCTGCCCGTCGTCGACCAGGACATCGACCCGGTCGCCCTCGCCGTACAACCGGACTCCGCGCAGCAACACGCTCATGCGGCGATCTCCTCCGCGCCCACCAGCACGTGGAACAGCACCGCCATCCGCACGTGCACACCGTTGGAAACCTGTTGCAGCACAGCAGATTGCGACGAGTCCGCCACCGAGGAGGCGATCTCCATGCCGCGCAGCATCGGGCCCGGGTGCAGCACCACGGCGTGGCCGGGCAGCATCGCCTGGCGGCGATCGGACAGCCCGTACAGGGACGAGTACTCGCGCACCGACGGGAAGAAGCCACCGTTCATCCGCTCGGCCTGCACGCGCAGCATGAGCACCGCATCGGCGGCGGGCAGCTCGGCGTCGAAGTCGTTCGACACGGTCACCGGCCAGCCCTCGACGCCGACCGGCAACAGCGTCGGCGGGGCGACCAGCACCACCTCGGCGCCCAGGGTGGACAGCAGCATCACGTTGGAGCGGGCCACCCGGCTGTGCAGGACGTCGCCGACGATCACCACGCGCCGGCCCTCGATGCCGCCGAGCCGCTGGCGGATGGTCAGCGCGTCCAGCAGCGCCTGCGTCGGGTGCTCGTGGGTGCCGTCGCCGGCGTTGATCACCGACGGCCCGGCGTCGCTGGAATCGCCGTTGCCGCAAGTCCATTCGGCAAGCAGGTGCGCGGCGCCGGAGGCCGGGTGCCGGATGATCAGCGCGTCGGCGCCGGCCGCCCGCAGCGTCAGGGCGGTGTCGCGCAGCGACTCCCCCTTGCCCACCGAGGACCCGGCGGCGCTGACGTTGATCACGTCGGCGCTCATCCACTTGCCGGCCACCTCGAAGGACACCCGGGTGCGGGTGGAGTTCTCGTAGAACATGGTGACGACGGTGCGGCCACGCAGCGTCGGCAGTTTCTTGATCTCGCGGCCCACCAGCGCCTGGGCGAACCGGTCGGCGTCGTCGAGGATGGCGGTGGCGTCGTCGCGGCTCAGGTCGCCGGCGGCGAGCAGGTGGCGGGTCATCGCGAGATCACCACCCCGTCGGCGCCGTCGTGCTCGGCCAGCAGCACGTGCACGCTCTCGCTGCGCGAGGTGGGGACGTTCTTGCCGACGTAGTCGGCGCGCAGCGGCAGCTCGCGGTGACCGCGGTCGACCAGCACCGCCAGTTGCACCACCCGGGGGCGGCCCACGTCGCGCAGCGCGTCCAGTGCCGAGCGCACCGAGCGGCCGGAGTAGAGCACGTCGTCGACCAGGATCACCAGCGCGTCGTCGATGCCGCCGGCCGGGATCGAGGTGGCCTCCAGCGGCCGCGGGGGTTTTTGCATCAGGTCGTCGCGATACAGGGTGATGTCCAGGGCGCCGTGGCCGACCTCGACCCCGCTGTATTCGCCGATGTTGCGGGCCAGCCGGTCGGCCAGGGTGACGCCGCGGGTCGGGATGCCCAGCAGCACCACCCGCGGCCCGTCCGGACCGTCCAGCGCGGTCTTTTCGATGATCTGATGCGCGATGCGGGAAACGGTGCGGCCGACGTCGGCCGCCGACATCAACTCCCGGGAATCACCGGACGAGCCGGTGTTGCCCGCAGCACCCATGCGAAACTTGACCTCCTTCTCCGCCTCACCGGACGGATCGTTAAAGGATGTCGACTGCACGGCAGCGTAGCACTAATTTCGCGGGCGACCGCGCGCGGCGGCCGTGGCGGCCCGCCCGCTAACCTGACCAGGTGAATCGCGTGACCCTCGACGCCAACAGCGTCTCCATCCGCGAAGTGTGCGACGCCGGCCTGCTGGCCGGGGCGGTGACGATGGTCTGGCAGCGCGGAGAACTGCTGCAGGTCAACGAGATCGGCTACCGGGACGTGGAGGCGGGGCTGCCGATGCGCCGCGACACCCTGTTTCGCATCGCGTCGATGACCAAACCGGTGACCGTCGCGGCGGTGATGAGCCTGGTCGACGCGGGCAAGCTGAGCCTGAAGGATCCGGTCACGCGCTGGGCGCCGGAGCTGGCCGGCGTGCGGGTCCTCGACGACCCGCACGGCCCGCTGGACCGCACCCACCCGCTCGACCGCGCCATCCTGATCGAGGACCTGCTCACCCACACCAGCGGGCTGGCCTACGGATTCTCGGTGTCCGGGCCGATCTCCAAGGCCTACATGCGGCTGCCGTTCCAGCACGGGCCGGACGCCTGGCTGGCCGAGCTGGCCAAGCTGCCGTTGGTGCACCAACCCGGCGAGAAGGTCACCTACAGCCACTCGATCGACCTGCTGGGTGTCATCGCCGCCCGCATCGAGGACAAGCCGTTCCACCAGGTTCTCGACGAACGGGTGCTGGGCCCGGCGGGCATGACCGACACCGGGTTCTTCGTCTCGCCGCAGGCGCGGCACCGGGCGGCGACCATGTACTCCCTCGACGAGCACAGCCGGCTGCAGCACGGCGTGATGGGCCCGCCGCACGTCACGCCGCCCGCGTTCTGCAACGCCGGCGGCGGGTTGTGGTCGAGCGCCGACGACTACCTGCGCTTCGTGCGAATGTTGCTGGGCGACGGGACGATCGACGGGGTGCGGGTGCTCTCGGAAGAGTCGGTCCGGCTGATGCGGACCGACCGGCTCACCGAGGCGCAGAAGCGGCACAATTTCCTGGGCGCGCCGTACTGGGTGGGCCGCGGCTTCGGGCTGAACCTGTCGGTGGTCACCGACCCGGCAAGGAGCATACCGCTTTTCGGCCCGGGCGGGGTCGGCACGTTCAGCTGGCCCGGCGCCTACGGGACGTGGTGGCAGGCCGACCCGACGGCCGAGCTGATCCTGATCTATCTGATCCAGAACCTTCCCGACCTCACCGTCGACGCCGCCACCGCCGTCGCCGGCAACACGTCGCTGGCCAAACTGCGCACCGCCCAGCCCCGGTTCGTCCGCACCACCTATCGCGCGCTCGGCCTTTGAACCGCACCGCCATGCCCGAATACCCTCCCGACCGCATCACCGGGCCCCGGCTGTCGCTGCGGCTGCCGGTGCTCGACGACGCCGGCCCGCTGTTCCAGCGGGTCGCCCGCGATCCGCAGGTCACCAAATACCTGCTGTGGGCGCCGCATCCGGACGTGGCGGCCACCCGGCGGGTGATCACCGAGAAGCTCAACGCCAGCGCGGACGAGAAGACCTGGGTGATCGAGCTGCGGCACCGCGGGGAGGTGGTCGGGCTGCTCAGCTGCCGGCGCACCGCGCCGCACTCGGTGGAGATCGGCTACTGCCTGGGCCGGCGGTGGTGGGGCAAGGGCCTGATGTCGGAGGTGCTCGGCATGCTGCTCACCGCGCTGGACGCCGACCGTGAGGTCTATCGCGTGTGGGCCACCTGCAGCGTCGACAACCAGCGCTCGGCGCGCCTGCTGGAGCACGCCGGGTTCTTCCTGGAGGGCCGGCTGGCCCGGCACGCCGTCTATCCCACCATGGGGCCCGAACCGCAGGACAGCCTGCTGTATGCAAAGATCCTGCGCTGACTAGCTTTTCACGGCCCGCTCGCGGTGTTCCAGCGCCCGGCGCGCGTACGCGCGCACGTCGGCGTCGGTGTCCTTGAGCGCGATCCCCAGGGCGTCGCGGGCGGCCGGCTCGCCGGCCCACCGGGTCAGGGCGAGCACCGCGGCCTTGCGCACGTCCAGGTGCGCGTCGCCCAGCGCCTCGCCCAGCAGCGGCACCGCGACCTCGGCGGCCGCACCGGCCAGCGCCCGCGCCGCGCCTTCGCGCACCTGCCACGCCGACGCGCGCAGCGCCTGCGTGATGGCCCCGTAATCGTCTGGGCCGCAGCCCAATTCGCCGAGCGCGGCCAGCCCGGCGGCACGCACCAGCGGGTCGGGGTCGGCGACCAGCGCGCGCACCGCCCCGCCGGCCGGACCCGTCCCGTCGCGCAGCGTCGCCAGCCCGGCGGCGGCCGCGATGCGCACCTCCCGGTTCTCGTCGCCGGCGGCGTCGACCACCCCGTCCACGTCGTCGACGGACACCAGCGCCCGCACCGCCTCGATGCGCACCCGGTGATCGGGATCGCCCAGGGCGCGCCGGTACCGGGCGGCGTCGCCGGCGCGGCGCGCGGCCAGCACGTACAGCGCGGCCGCCCGCACCACCCGGTCGGACGAATCCAGGTGGGCGCGAACCGATTCCGGTTCGGGCAGCACCTCGACCAGCTCCCGGACGCCCTCGGCGGCGGCGGCGCGCACCGCGGCGGCGTCGTCGCCCAGCGCGGCCAGCAGGGCGGGGGCGTATCCCTCGGGGGTGTTCTCGGTCAGCGTCGCCACCGCGGTGCGGCGCACTCCGGGATCCGGGTCACCCAGGTAGGGCGCCAGCTCGGCCACACTCGGCTCGTCGAGTGCCAGCACCGCGGCGATGCGCGGCGACGGCGGCTCGAAACCCGTTGCGGGGGAAGCGATGCGGGAGGCAGCGCTGGCCGGGGCCTGGCCGCCGATCAGCGGCGGCTGCTGCACCGGGTGCACGGTCTGGTCGACCGGCGGCAGCCCGTCCAGCTCCGGAACCGGCACGAAATACGGTGCCACCGGCCGTTTGAGGAACACCATCCGGCCGTCGTCGCCCTTGCGCAGGTTGAGGTGATAGCCCCATTGATTGTCGTCGCGGCCCGGCAGGTCGGCCCGGTCGTGGTAGAGGCCCCAGCGCGATTCGGTGCGGGTGTGCGAGGACCGGGCGGCCATCTCGGCGCAGTCCCGGATGAACGACACCTCCACCGCGCGCATCAGCTCGTGCGGGTTGCGGGCGCCCATCTCGGCGATCTCGGCGCTCATCCGCTCGAAGGTGCGGATCGCGATGGACAGCTTGGCCGCCGTCTTGGGCGGCGCGACGTAGTCGTTGACGAACCGGCGCAGCTTGTACTCCACCTGCGGCTGCGGCGGCCCGTCCGGGTGGCGCAGCGGCCGGTAGATGAGCTCGTGCGCCTCGCGCAGCTGGTCGGCCGGAAGCTGTTGCGGCGCTGCCACATCGGCCAGGGTCGAGGCGGCATGGGTGCCGGCCAGGTCGCCGAACACGAACGCCCCGATCATGTAGTTGTGCGGGACGCAGGCCAGGTCGCCCGCGGCGTACAGGCCGGGCACCGTGGTGCGGGCATGCTCGTCGACCCACACACCCGACGCGGAATGCCCGCTGCACAAACCGATTTCGGAGATGTGCATCTCGATGTCGTGGGTGCGGTAGTCGTGGCCGCGGTTGGCGTGGAAGGTGCCCCGGGTGGGCCGTTCCGTGGTGTGCAGGATGTTCTCCAGCGCGGTCAGCGTCTCGTCGGGCAGGTGCGACACCTTGAGATAGATCGGTCCGCGCGCGGAGTCGATCTCGCGTTTCACCTCGGCCATCATCTGGCCGGACCAGTAGTCGGAGTCCACGAACCGCTCGCCCTGCGCGTTGACCTGATACCCGCCGAACGGATTGGCGACGTAGGCACACGCCGGGCCGTTGTAGTCCTTGATCAGCGGGTTGACTTGGAAGCACTCGATGCCCGAGAGCTCCGCGCCGGCGTGGTAGGCCATCGAGTAGCCGTCGCCGGCGTTGGTCGGGTTCTCGTAGGTGCCGTACAGGTATCCCGACGCGGGCAGCCCGAGCCGGCCGCACGCCCCGGTCGCCAGGATGACCGCCTTGGCGCCGACCGTGACGAATTCGCCGGTGCGGGTGTGCAACGCGGCGGCGCCGACGGCGCGGCCACCGCTGTCGGGGTCGACCAACACCCGCACCGGCATCAGCCGGTTCTCGATGCGGATCCGCTCGCGCATCGAGCGTTGCCGCAGCACCCGGTACAGCGCCTTCTTGACGTCCTTGCCCTCGGGCATGGGCAGCACGTACGACCCGGAGCGGTGCACGCGGCGCACGGCGTATTCGCCGTGCTCGTTCTTTTCGAACTTCACCCCGTAGCGCTCCAGCCGCTGCACCATGGCGAAGCCGCGGGTGGCGGTCTGATAGATGGTGTGCTGGTTGACGATTCCATCGTTGGCGCGGGTGATCTCGGCGACGTAGTCCTCGGGTTCGGCCTTGCCCGGGATCACCGCGTTGTTGACGCCGTCCATGCCCATCGCCAGCGCGCCGGAGTGCCGCACGTGCGCCTTCTCCAGCAGCAGCACCTGCGCCCCGTGCTCGGCGGCCGACAGCGCGGCCATGGTGCCCGCGGTGCCGCCGCCGATCACCAGGACGTCACAGTCCAGCCGGAGCGGGGCGGTGGGGTCGGGTATCTGCATCAGGCGGCCTCCGCGTGGTTGAGTGCGTCGATGATCTGCGCCCGCAACTCGGCGTGCGGGCGGTCGCTGCGCGGCTCGGGCACCTCGACCGACGCCCGCGGCGGCTCGCCGGCGCGGCCCAGCACCACGATGCGGTCGCCCAGGGCCAGCGCCTCGTCGACGTCGTGGGTGACGAACACGATGGTGGTCGGGTGGGTGCGCCAGGTGTCGATCAGCAGCCGCTGCATGGCCGCGCGGGTCCGGGTGTCCAGCGCGCCGAACGGCTCGTCCATCATCACCGCGCGCGGCGCCCCGGCCAGGCCGCGGGCGAGCTGGACGCGCTGGCGCATCCCCCCGGACAGGCTCTTGGGCAGGTAGTCGCCGAACCCGGCCAGCCCCAGCTCGGAGATCCACCGCTCGGCGGCCGCGCGCCGGCCGGCCCGCGGCTGGCCGCGCAGCCGCAGCGCCAGTTCGATGTTGGACCGCACCGTGCGCCACGGCAGTAAGGCGTTGTCCTGGAACACCATTGCGCGATCACCCGAGGTACCGGTGACCGGCACGCCGTCGGCCAGCACCCGGCCGCCGTCGGGGGTCAGCAGGCCGGCCAGGGCCCGCAGTACCGTCGACTTGCCGCAGCCCGACGGCCCGGTCAGCACCAGGATCTCCCCCGGGCGCACCACCAGGCTCAGCTCGTTGATCACCGCGGGGCCGTTGTAGGACAACCGAACTCGGTCCAGCTCGAGGCGCATGGCGGTCACCGCGCACCGTCCTGGGCGCGCGGCAGCCACCGGGTCACCCGCCGGCCCACCAGTTCGACGGCCGCCGACGTGGCGAACCCCAGCACGCCGATGGTGATGATGCCGACGAACACCTGCGGGTAGGCCAGCACGGTGTAGTCCTGCCAGGTGCGGTAACCGACCCCGAGACGGCCCGAGATCATCTCGGCGGAGATCACGCAGATCCAGGCCACGCCCATGCCGACGGACAGGCCGCCGAACACGCCCGGCAGGATGCCGGGCAGCACCACCTGGGTCAGCACCTGCCAGCGGCCGCCGCCCAGCGTGCGCACCGAGTCCTCCCACAGCGTGGGCAGCGCCCGCACGGCGTGCCGGGTGGAGACCATGATCGGGAAGTAGGCCGCCAGGAACGTGATGAACACGATGCCGGCCTCGTCGGTGGGGAACAGCAGGATGGCCACCGGCACCATCGCGATGGCCGGGATGGGCCGGGCCAGTTCGGCTAGCGGCCCGAACACGTCGGCGAACAACCGCGAACGGCCCAGCAGCACACCGGTCGCCACCCCGATGACGGCGGCCAGCCCGAAGCCGGTCAGGATCCGCAGCAGCGACTGCGCCAGATCCAGCCAGTACTCGCCGGCCGCCAGCCGGCGGTGCAACGCGCCGACGATCTCGGTGACGGTGGGCAGCGTGTCGAAGCGCAGCAGCAGCCGCACCTTGTCGGCGGTGAGCAGCTGCCACAACCCGATGGCGGCGGCCACCGAGACCACCCGAAGCACCCGCGACTGCCACCGCAGCGTGCCGCGGCGGGGGCGGGCCAGCGGGGGCGCCGAAATCACGCCGCCCACCACCTGATCGGCCACCACTTGGGCTGTCATACCGAACCTCCCAGTGCCTGTTGGTAATTCACGGCGATGCTGCCGGGGTGCGCGGCCAGGTAGCGGCCCGCCCCGGCTGCGGTGCCGAACGGCAGATAGTTCTGCCCGTCTTTGACCCAGAACGCCTTGTCGGCGAACCAGCGGGTGCCGAACTCGGTGTCGGGGACGTAGGCCGCGCGGACCCGCGCGCCGCGGCCGAGCGCGTCGCGCACCGCCCGCAGCAGGCTCGCCGGGTCGGCGGTGGTCTGCGTCGTGTCGGCGCCGTCCAGCCACAGCTCGCCGGCTAGCGCCGGGTCGCCGCGCAGCGTGGACGGGTTGGTGGTGCGCGCCCGGGCGGCTTGGTAGTCCAGCCCGCGCGCGGTGAACACCGCCCGCAGTGGCTCGTCCACGACGAACTTGTCCACGTCCAGGTCGGCGAAGTCGCCGATCGACTTCAGGTAGGGCACATCGCTTTTCAGCGCTTCGGTCAGCGACGGCTTGAGCGTGGTGTCGAACGAGGTGCCGCCCGGGCCGTTGTAGAGGTACACCACCTCCGGGGGCAGCCCGCTGGCGTCGGCGACGATGCGGGCGGCCTGCAGCGGGTGCGTGTTGAGGAAATCGGTGGCGTCCAGTTGCGCCTGCAGGAAGGCGGCCAGCACCTCCGGGTGGGCCGCCGCGTAGGAGCGGCGCACCACCACACCGTGCAGGGTGGGCAGGTTCAGCTCGGCCCCGTCGTAGAGCAGTTTGGCCTTGCCCTGGAACACCAGCAGACCGGGCCAGGCCACGAACTGCGAAAGCGCTTGCACCTGACCGGATTCCAGCGCCGACGCCCCGACCTGGGGCTGCTGGTTGAGCACCTCGACACCGTTGACGCCGGCCCGGCTCAGGGCCCGCACCAGGGTGCCGTGGCCGGCCGAGCCCACGCTGGCCGAGACCTTGGCGCCGGCCAGGTCGGCCAGGTCCTTGGCCCGCGACTCCGGGCTGACCACCACCATGTTCAGCGCGCCCTTGGGGTTGTAGCCGGTGATGGAGACCATCTCGGTGCGGGCCAGCGGGTTGGCCTGCGTCTTGGAGCCGTTGATCAGCATCGGGTAGTCGCCCATCGAGCCGATGTCGATCTTTTCGGCGAGCATCTGCGCGGTGATCGGCGCCCCGGTGTCGTAATCCTGCCAGCGCACCGCGTATTTGGTGCCGGTGCGGGTGGTGATGTCGGCCAGGCGGCGCTCCAGGTAGCCCTGGGCGCGCAGCAGCGTGCCCGCGGTGACGGTGTTGATGGTCTTGGACTGGTAGCCCACCACCACGTTGACCACCCCGGCCGACTGGGACAGGGATTCCAGCGAGCACCCGGTGCCCAGCGCGGCGACCGCGATCAGCACCGACGCCAGCAGGGCGGCATGTCTTCTCATGGAAGTTCCTGGGGGTGAACGCTTTTCAGCGAAGCAGGTAGGGCATGTTGACGGTGACCGCGCCGGTCGGGCAGCGGGCGGCGCACGGGCCGCAGTACCAGCATTCGTCGACGTGCATGTAGGCCTTGCCGGTGTCGGTGTCGATAGCCAGGGCATCGAGCGGGCAGACCTCGACGCACAGCGTGCAGCCCTCGATGCACAGCGACTCGTCGATGGTCACCGGCACGTCGACGCGGGTGTTGTGGATCAGCGTCATGAGTTGCTCCTCATCGGCTCGGCTCTGAACAGGTTGCCGCGCATGGTGATTCGATCGCCCCGCATCCGGATGTACTCGAGGTCGACGGGAGTGCCGTCGGCCAGGCTGGTGAGCCGCTCCAGCATCAGCAGCGCCGCGCCGTCGGGCACCTGCAGCGTGGCCGCCGAATGCGCGTCGGCGGGGATGGCCTCGAGCGCCAGCGCCGCCGAGCCCAGCCGCTGCCCGCTGACCTGTTCGATGAGGGCGAACACGTCGTTGGTCTCCAGCGAATGCTCCAGCACCTGGCGGCCGATCGGGGGGGCCAGGTAGGTGAGGTCCAGGCTGAGCGGCAGCTCGCCGAGGTAGCGCAGCCGCTCGATGAACACCGCCTGCTCCCCCGGCGCCAGCCGCAGTCGGCGGGCCACCGACGGCGGCGCCGTGACCGGCATCGCCGCGCGCACCTCGTTGCGCACCTCGCCGAGGCCCTTGAACGTCTCCTTCAGCCCCAGCAGCGCGTCCAGGGCGTGGTCGTATTTGCGCTGCGCGACATGGGTGCCCACCCTGGGCCCGCGGTCGATCAGGCCTTCGCGCTTGAGCACGGCCAGCGCCTCGCGAATCGTGTTGCGCGACACCGAGAATTCGTCGGCCAGCTCCAGTTCGGCGGGCAGGCCGTCCGGGTAGGCGTCGGCGTGGATCTGCTGGCGCAACACGTCGGCCACCCGTCGGGCCCGGTCGGCCCGCGGTCCCCCGATCGGTACTGGATGCGCCACGACGGTCACGCTAACGCAGCTCAGGGGCGGTTTCCGGGCCGGCGACCGGGGTCGCAGCCGGCGACCGACGGCATTGCGCCGGGTGGCGTTCGGGCCCGACCAGCCAAAACCGCGGCGCGCCGGGTCATTGCGCCACCCGCGGCCACCGGCGGGGTTTGTGATCCGGATGAGCAGAACTGCCGGCCCGGTCACGCTACGGTGGGCATGCTGAACATCCCGATGACGGAGGATGACCGCACATGAGCACAGCTGACGGGGTGTCGAGCCAGACCTGGACCAAGGTGCCCGCGATCACGCTGGGCTTCTGGGTGATCAAGGTGTTGGCGACGACGCTGGGCGAAACCGGCGGCGACACCGTCACGATGACGCTGGATTGGGGCTACGCGGCCGGGGTGGCGCTCTTCGGTGTCACGCTGGTGCTGCTGGTGGCGGCGCAGATCCTGGCCGCGCGCTTTCACCCCGTCCTCTATTGGGCGACGATCGTGGCGTCGACCACGTTCGGCACCGTGCTGGCCGACTTCGCCGACCGTTCGCTGGGCATCGGCTACACCGGCGGGTCGCTGCTGCTGTTGGCTTGTCTGCTGGCCACTTTGGGTCTTTGGCGCTGGTCGCAGGGCACGGTGTCGGTCGCGACCGTGCACACGCCGAAGGTCGAGGCCTTCTACTGGGCGACCATCACGCTCTCCCAGACGCTGGGCACCGCGCTGGGCGACTGGCTGGCCGACACCCGCGACTTCGGCTACCGGCGCGGCGCCCTGGTCTTCGCGGCGGGCCTGCTCGTGGTCGCCGGCCTGTACTTCTGGACGGGCGTGTCGCGGGTCGCCCTGTTCTGGGTCGCGTTCATCCTCACCCGGCCGCTGGGGGCGACCGTCGGCGATTTCATCGACAAGCCCGTCGCCCAGGGTGGCCTGGCGTGGAGCCGCCCGCTGGCCACGGCGGTGCTGGCGGCGCTGATCGCCGTGCTGCTCATCGTGATACCGCAGCGGCCGGGCCGGCACCCCGGAAGGCCGGAAACCGGTGCGGCGCAATCCCCCACTGCGACCTGACTCTCAACGATTTCACAGCGAATTCTGCGTACCGTCGTCGGCGGCGAGACCAAATCAGGACCGGACGAAGGAGCGGGCATGCCACCCGTGCCACGGCAGCGGGTCGGGGCGCCGCTGATGATGCTTCCCCCGATGGGCTTGCGGGAACAGCCGATCCACGAATGCCCCACCATGTGGTTCAACCGCGATTTCTTCGAATCCCCTTGGCCCGGCTGGACGGTCGACGTCGATCTGACCCGGCCGACGACGTTCGTCAGCCACACCGATCCCGGCGAGACACTGCGCGGCCACCCGGTGCGCATCAGGCTGGAGCATCCGGGCGTGCTGTGGGTGGCGACGAACCGGTTCGCCCGGAT
This sequence comes from Mycobacterium sp. MAC_080597_8934, assembly GCF_000523975.1. NCBI lineage: Bacteria > Bacillati > Actinomycetota > Actinomycetes > Mycobacteriales > Mycobacteriaceae > Mycobacterium > Mycobacterium sp. MAC_080597_8934. The sequence goes on from NZ_JAOS01000019.1 coordinate 185,823, forward strand.
GGGCGGCCCGTTCGCCGAGGTGCTCATCGAGGCCCGCTGGCCCGACTAGCGGGGGTCGACGTAGCGTGAACGCATGAAAGTCCTGCTCGTCGAGGACGAGCCCCGGCTGGCGGCGACGGTGGCGCGGGGACTCAAGGCGGAGGGATTCGTGGTGGTGACCGTCGGCAACGGCGTCGACGGCCTGGCCGAGGCCACCGAAAACCCTTTCGACGTCGTCATTCTCGACATCATGCTGCCCGGCCGCAGCGGGTACGAGGTGCTGCGGCGGATGCGGTCGAACAACGTGTGGACACCGGTGCTCATGCTGACCGCCAAGGACGGCGAGTACGACGAGACCGACGCCTTCGATCTGGGTGCGGATGACTATCTGACCAAACCGTTTTCGTTCCGGGTGCTGGTGGCGCGGCTGCGGGCGCTGGTGCGCCGCGGCGCGCCGGAGCGGCCGGTGGTGCTAACGGCCGGGTCGCTGTCGCTGGATCCGGCCCGGCACACCGTCCAGCGCGGCTCCACGCCGATCGCGCTGACGCCGCGCGAGTACGGGGTGCTGGAGTTCCTGATGCGCAACAAGGACGTGGTGGTGACCAAGGCCGACATCCTGGCGAACGTGTGGGACGCGCATCACCACGGGCCGGACAACGTGGTCGAGGTGTACGTGGGCTACCTGCGCCGCAAGATCGATGTTCCGTTCGGCACCAACACCATTGAGACGATCCGGGGGGTCGGTTACCGGCTGCTGTGCTGAGCCGGGTGTTGCGGCAGGGCCACCGTCAGGGTGGTGCCCCCGCCCGGCCGGTCCCCGATGGTGACGGTGCCGCCGTGCGCCGCGACCACCTCGGCGACGATGGCCAGGCCCAGCCCGGCCCCACCGCCGCTGCGCGCGCGATCGGTGTCCAGCCGCACGAACCGCTCGAACACCCGGCTCCGCTGCGCCGGCGGTATGCCCGGGCCGTCATCGCCGACGGTGAGCACCGCCGTCCCGTCACGGCTGCCGACCTCGATGGCGACGCACGAAACCGCGTGGCGCACAGCGTTGTCCACCAGGTTGCGGATCATGCGCGTCATGGCCGTCGGGTCGGCGAGCAGCCGCGCCGGGCGGATATCGGTGTGGACCGCGCAGTCGGCGTCGCGGCGCACCCGGGCAGCTTCCGCCTCGGCGAGGTCGTCGAGAGCCACCGGCTCCTTGCGCCGCAACAGGTTTCGCTCGTCGGCGCGGGCCAGCAGCAGCAGGTCGTCGATCAGGGCGCGCATCCGGTGCGCCTCGGGCAGCAGGGTGTTGACCGCCAGCTCGGCGTCCAGCAGCTCGGGGTGCGCCTCGGCCACCTCCAGCCCGGAGATGATGGTGGTCAGCGGGCTGCGCAGCTCGTGCGACGCGTCGCCGACAAAGCGTTGCTGAGCACGGTGTCCCGCTTCCAGCCGGGACAGCATCTCGTTCATGGTGACCGCCAGGGCCGCGATCTCGTCGCGGCCGTCCGGGACCGGCACCCGCTCGGCCAGGTCCGACGCCGAGATGTCGGCCACCCGGGCGCGGATCGCGTCCACCGACTTCAGCGACCGACGCACCAGCCAGTACGTCGCGCCGGCCGCCACCGCGACGATGACCGGCGCGGTAGTGGCCAACAGGATCGCCAGGGTGCGTGCGGTCGCCTCGACCGCCTCGCTGCCCCCGCCGACCAGCACCGTGTACACCCCCGAGCGGGTGGCGACCTTCTGGCCGCTGACCCGCATGTCGTCGCCGGACACCGCGTCGTCGGGCAGGCCGCGGCGCAGGGTGAAGTCGAAATCAGCGGTCGGCACCAACGGGGTGGCCGGCGCGGAGCCGGACCGCTTGACCACGCTGCCGTCCGGACCGATCAACTGGGTGGCCACCACCCGCTGGTCGGTGGTCAGCAGGGCGTTGTCGAGTTCCTCGCGTGAATCCGACTGCAGCGCCTTGGCGATGTCGCGAACCCGTTCGGCCGCAGCGTAATCCACGCCGGACAGCAACGACCGGTACAGGATGGCGTCCAATCCCGCGCCGGCCACCGTCAGCGCGCAGAACACGACGATCGCCGCGACCGCCGCCGAGCGGGCGGAGATACCCAGGTGCACGCCTTCGATTCTGCAGGCCCGCGCCCCGCCGGAGAACACCGAGAACGGTGCGCTTCTCAGCGGCCTCTCAGCGGCCCCGTCCTAGGCTGGCACCGACATGGTTGGTACTGCACGCCCGCCGCGCGGTGAGCATCGAGCGATGGCCCGGATGCTGGTCGCCGCCGTCGTCGCGGTGGGCTCCGGGGTGCTGGTGGCGGCGCCGGCCGGCGCCGACCCGAGCCCGTTCGGCACGCTGAGTTCGAGTTGCCGGGACCAGGCCGCGGCCGGCCGGGACGCCCTCATCCAGGGCATCCACCGCGGTGTGGCCGACTGGCCGGTGAGCGCCCCGCACACCTCGGCCCGCACCACCTGCCCCGCCGGGCCGACCCCGGCCACCGGCTGAGAGCTCAGCCTCCGTCGGCGACCGACGGCACCGCGCCGGCGCCGTTGTGCGCGCCGTTGCCGCCGGAGGCGTCCGCGGGCAACTCGAAGGCCGCGGTCACCGAACCCACCGCGGCGGTCGCGGCGTTGCGCTGCGCCTCCATCCGCGCCAGCGCGGTGTCGGTGAACACCGACAGCCCCAAATCCGGGTTGTAGCCGTGGATTTCCTTCACGTCGAGCTGGGCCAGGAAGTAGACGATCTCCTTGGACACCACCTGGCCGGGCACCAGCACCGGGAAACCCGGCGGGTAGGGCACCACGAAGGTGGTCGACACCAGGTTCTTGCCCTCGGCCAGCCGCCGCCCGGCCGTGCCGATCAGCACGTGCTCGCGGTCGGACTCCTCGTACCCGGCGTAGAACGCCGACCGCATGTCGCCGAAGTTGCATTCGTCGACCGGCCGGAAGGCAACGTCGAATTCGCTGAAGTCGGGCAGGTGCGGCAGGTCCTCGGTGATCTCCTCGACGTGGCGTCGTTGCAGCGCCCGGTCGGCGGCGCTGGCCTCCTTCTGGATGCGATCGAAATCCGTTGCCACCCTTCGTAACACGTCGAGCAGATAGTGGACGCTGGACCAGGTGACGCCGATGGTGAAGATCAGCAGCACGCTGTTGATCGAGGTCTTGTTGATCTGGATGCCGAAGCGTTCCATCAGGATCTTCTCCCGGAAGTCGTACCCGTTCATGCCGGTCGCGCCGACGAACAGGGTGACCCGGGTGGCGTCCAGCACGAACTGGTCGGAGCGCCACGCCTCGTTCCACTCGGCCAGCGCCCCCTGCCGAACCTCGCGGTAGGAGCTCACAGACGACGCCCGGAACTCCTCGGGCACCAGGTCGGACTCGTCGAGGATGCGGAACCACTTGCTGATCAACCGGTCCTTGCGGACCCGGTGCCGGAACACCAGCGCCATGTCGTAGACCTGCCGGACCAGCTGGAAGCCCTCGATGTCGACCTGGCGGCGGGCCAGATCCAGCGACGCCAGCAGCTGTTGGTTGGGCGAGGTCGAGGTGTGGGTCAAAAACGCCTCACCGAACGCGTCGCGGGTGAGCGCGTTGAAATCCTGGTCCCGCACGTGGATCATCGACGCCTGGCGCAGCGCCGAGAGCGACTTGTGCGTGGAATGGGTGGCGTAGACCCGCACCCGAGCGGTGGCCGGGTCGGGCAGCAACTCCCGCTCGATCCACTCCGAACGGTCCACGCCCTGCATCGACGCGGCCCATTTCCGGTACTGCTCAACGTAATCCGGCGAGGCCAGCATCTGCTCGAGCCGCTCGGCGGCCACCATCGCGGTGCGCTGCCGGGCCCACGGCACGGCGGTGGCGAACGCGTACCACGCCTCGTCCCACAAAAAGCAGATGTCCGGTTTGATCGCCAGCACCTCCTGCATGACCTGCAGCGGGTTGTAGACGACGCCGTCGAAGGTGCAGTTGGTCAGCAGCAGCATCCGCACCCGGTGCAACTGCCCGGCCGCCTCCAGGTCGAGCAGGGTCTGCTTGATGGTGCGCAGCGACACCGCCCCGTAGATCGCGAACTGCGGCAACGGATAGGCGTCCAGGTACAGCGGGTACGCCCCAGCCAGCACCAGCCCGTAGTGGTGCGATTTGTGGCAGTTGCGGTCGATCAGCACGATGTCGCCGGGCCGGGTCAGCGACTGCACGACGATCTTGTTGGCGGTCGACGTGCCGTTGGTGACGAAGTAGGTGTGGTCGGCGTTCCAGGTCTTGGCCGCCTTGTCCATCGCCTTCTTGATGTTGCCGTGCGGGTCCAGCAGCGAGTCCAGGCCGCCGGAGGTGGTGGAGGTTTCGGCCATGAAGATGTTGCGGCCGTAGAACTCCCCCATGTCCTGCAGCGAGCGGGAGTTGAAGATGCTGGCCCCGCGCGCCACCGGCAGCGCGTGGAACTGGCCGACCGGGGCCGCCGCGTACGCCCGCAGCGCGTCGAAAAACGGTGTGGCATAACGGTTCCGCAGCCCGGCGAGCACCGTGCTGTGCAGGTCGGTGACGTCGTTGAGCCGGTAGAAGGTGCGGTCGTAGACGTCGGGTTCGGTGTCGTCGCCCGCCGCGATCGACTCGTCGGTGAGCAGATACAGGTCGATGTGCGGGCGCAGCTCGCGGATCCACTCGCCGCACTCCACCCAGTCGTTGGCGCGGTCGGGGATGACGCCGTCCGCGTCCTCGTTGGGCCCGAGCAGGGTGTTCATCAGCGGCAGCCGGTCGCGGGAGCGCAGCGGCAGGTCGTCGCGGATGATCGCGGCCTGGATCTCGCCGTTCAGCGCGACCGCGGTGATGGCGTCCTCGACGCTGGGCACCACCAGGATCTCGAACTGCACGTCGTCGGACGGGTTGCGCAGCGCCCGCAGGCATTCGGCCAGGCTGTCCGGTGCGGTGCTGGGGGCGTCGTCGGCCAGCAGCACGGTGTAGAAATGCTGCTGCTTGGCCTGGGCCACCAGCTCCTGGTCGTCCAGCGGCGCCGACGTGTCGAAAAGCCCTGCGCGATCGCCGTATTCGCTCAACAGCCGCACCGCCAGGGAGACCTCCTCGGTGAGCCGCACCGTGGACAGGCTCTCCAGGTGGGCGCGGAAGATCGCCAGGTTCTCCGCGCCGGGGTACAACCAGTAGCGCTCGTAGGCGGCGATGCGGTCCAGCAGGCGCTTCACCCGGGCCACGTCGTGCGTCTTGTCCAGCCCGGCCAGGTCGACCTCGGCGAGGTGCCGGCAGGCGTCGTCGAGCAGATTCCAGGTGTCCACCCGGGCGTACGACGGGTTGGCCACGGCCGCCAGCGCGGACACCCGCAGCCGTCGCGGCTGGGTGCTGTATCGGATCATGACCTCACCTGCTCTTCTCGCATCGCCGCCGCTGCAGTCCAGCTCGTATTGTCATCCCGCCGCGCCCCCGCCCGTGGTCGTTTCACCTCAGCTTGGTCAGCGATCCGGCTCGTCGTCACCGTCGATCACCCGCCGGTTACCCCGGCCGCCGTCCACCCAGCGCAGCACGGGCAGCTCCCAGCGGCGGGCCGGCAGCTCGGTGACGTCGGACAGTGAGCGCACCACGCCCTGGGTCAGGCCCATGATCGCGGCCATCACCGGCAGCAGCGGCCGCAGCGGCGTGGCCGCCGAGCGCACGGTGCTGATCCGGCGGGCCACCGCCACCCGTTCGACGCAGTGATACAGCCAGGCGCCCACGCCCAGGGCGTGGATCGCCAGCACCGAGGCGACGATGCTCAGGTGGTAGGCGGCGCACACCACCGCGCCCACCACCACCGTCGCCGCCAGCACGGCCGCGACGACCAGGCGCAGCTCCAACCGGGTCACGTGTCCCGGGGACCCCGCACCGCCCGGGCGGCCGCCCTGATCTGCGGCGTCACCAGCATGACCTGGCCCAGCACGCCGTTGACGAAGCCCGGCGAGTCGTCGGTGGACAGCTCCTTGGCCAGCTGGACGGCCTCGTCGACGGCGACCGGCTCGGGCACGTCGTCGGCGTACAGCAGCTCCCACACCGCCACCCGCAGGATGGCGCGGTCCACGGCGGGCAGCCGGTCCAGCGTCCAGCCCTGCAGGTGCGAGCTGATCAGGTCGTCGATGTGGGCGGCGTGGTCGCCCACCCCGCGGGCCACCGCGGCCGTGTACGGCTGCAGGGGCGCCACTTCGGGGTTAGTGTCGGCCAGGCCGGTCCGGACGTCGACCACCTCGGCCGGGCTCAACCCCCGCGCCTCGGCCTCGAACAGCAGGTCGACCGCGCGCTTGCGGGCCTGATGGCGTCCCCTCAGGGGTTTGCTCACGCGTTGACGCGCCCCAGGTAGCTGCCGTCGCGGGTGTCCACCTTGAGCTTGTCGCCGGTGTTGATGAACAGCGGCACCTGGATCTCCGCGCCGGTTTCCACGGTGGCGGGTTTGGTGCCCGCGCTGGACCGGTCGCCCTGCAGGCCGGGCTCGGTGTGGGTGACCTCCATCTCGACCGACACCGGCAACTCGATGTACAGCGGCGACCCGTTGTGGAACGCCACCTGCACCGGCATGCCCTCCAGCAGGAACCGGGCCGCGTCACCCACCAGCGACTCGGGCAGCGGGTGCTGCTCGTAGTCCTGGCTGTCCATGAAGACGAAGTCGCTGCCGTCGCGGTACAGGTAGGTGGTGTCGCGGCGGTCGACGGTGGCGGTCTCCACCTTCACCCCCGCGTTGTAGGTCTTGTCGACGACCTTGCCGGACAGCACGTTCTTCAGCTTGGTCCGCACGAACGCCGGGCCCTTGCCGGGTTTGACGTGCTGGAACTCGACGATCTGCCACAGCTGGCCGTCGATCACCAGGACCAGTCCATTCTTGAAATCGGCAGTGCTTGCCACGGTGCGCCTATATCTCCTCGGGGATGGACGGCCGGCGGTGCGGCCGTCGTGGGACTTGTCGGCCAGTTTAGAGGGCGCCGGCGGGCGTCAGGCCAGGACGGCCAGCTCCTTGGGGAACCTGGTCAGCAGCTCGGGGGGCTTGCCGGCGGTCTCCGGCGGCACCACCAACGTGTCCTCGATGCGCACGCCGCCGCGGCCGGGCAGATAGACGCCGGGCTCCACGGTCACCACCGATTCGGCGCGCAGCGTGCCGGTGGAGGTGGCGCCGATGCCCGGCGCCTCGTGGATCTCCAACCCGACGCCGTGGCCCAGGCTGTGGCTGAACTGCTCGCCGTAGCCGGCGTCGGCGATCACCCGGCGGGCCGCGGCGTCCACCTCGCGCAGGTCGGCGCCGGCCCGCAGCGCCTCCCGGCCGGCCCGCTGCGCGTCGGCGACCAGCCGGTAGATCTCCAGCTGCCAGTCGGCCGCCTTGGTCAGCACGAAGGTGCGGGTCATGTCGGAGTGGTAGCCGCCGACCAGCGCCCCGAAGTCGATCTTGACGAAGTCGCCGTCGGCCAGCACCGCGTCGGTGGGGCGGTGATGCGGGATCGCCGAGTTGGCGCCGGTCGCCACGATGGTCTCGAAGGAGATCCCGTCGGCGCCGTGGTCGAGCATCAGCGCCTCCAGCTCCCGGCTGACCTCGCGTTCGGTGCGGCCGGGCCGCAGCCCGCCGCCGTCCACCAGCGCGGTGAGCGCGGCGTCGGCCGCCTCGCAGGCCAGCCGCAGCAGCGCGACCTCGCCGGCGTCCTTGACCTCGCGCAACGCCTCGACGGTGCCGGCGGCCTTGACCAGCTCGGTGGCCGCCTTGCGGCCGTCCAGCTCACCCGTCAGGGCGTCGAATCCGTCGACGGTGACCACGTTGCTCTCGAAGCCCAGGGTGCGTGCGCCCGCCTCGGCGGCGCGGCCGGCCAGATAGCGGCCCAGCGCGCGTTCGATGGCGACGTCGAGGTCGGGGGCCTGCTCGGCGGCCTGGGTCCGGTACCGGCCGTCGGTCGCCAGCACCGGGGGCCGGTCGTCGGCGAACACCAGCAACGCGCCGTTGGAGCCGGTGAATCCGGACAGGTAGCGGACGTTGATCAGGTCCGTGACCAGCAGCGCATCCAGTCCGTCGGCCTCGAGTCGTGCCCTGAGCCGGTCCCGGCGTTGAGAATGTGTCACGGGTCTTGACGGTACTCGCTACGCTTTTGGGCCATGAGTAACTGGATGCTGCGCGGATTGGTGTACGCCGCGGCGATGGTCGTCGTCCGATTGTTCCAGGGTGCGCTGATCAACGCGTGGCAGACGCAGGCCGGGCTGTTCAGCGTGGTGCTGCTGCTGTTGTTCGTCATCGCGGTGGCGGTCTGGGGCGTGTTCGACGGCCGGGCCGACGCGATCGCCAACCCCGACCCGGACCGCCGCGGCGACCTGGCGATGACCTGGCTGCTGGCCGGCCTGGTCGCGGGCGTGCTCAGCGGCGCCGTCTCCTGGCTGATCGCCCTGGTGTACAAGGGCCTCTACACCGGCGGGCTGATCAACGAGGTGACGACGTTCGCGGCGTTCACCGCGCTGTGCGTCTTTCTGCCCGGCATCATCGGCGTGACCATCGGCCGCTGGCGGGTGGACCGCAACCCGCCGCCGCGCCGGCCCGGCCACGACGACGAGCGCGCCGACACCGACGTTTTCTCCGCGGTGCGCGGCGACGACGCGCCCACCGGCGAGATTCCGGCGGCCGGCGCCCAGACCGAGGCGCACACCGCGGCGGTCGCCACCGCCGAGCGGGAGGCCGAATCGCCCACCGAGACGATCCCCAGCGCCGGGGACGACCCGAAGACCGAGGTGATCCGCACCGAGCCCGAACCGGGCGGCGAACCCGGCAAGGCCTAGGCGGGCCGGCCGGCCAGGTAGCGCAGGGCGAGCAGATAGCCCTGCACCCCTAGCCCGACGATCACCCCGGTGGCCACCGGGCTCAGGTAGGAATGCCGCCGAAACTCTTCGCGCGCATGCACATTCGAGATGTGCACCTCGATCAGCGGGGCGCTCAGCTCCGCGCACGCATCACGCAACGCCACCGAGGTGTGGGTCAGACCGCCGGCGTTGAGGATCACCGGCTGGTTCGCGTCGGCCGCCCCGTGGATCCAGTCCAGCAGTTCGGCTTCGCTGTCGCTTTGCCGCACAATGGCTTTCAGCCCCAGCGCGGCGGCCTCGGCCTCGATCAGCGCGGCCAGCTGGTCGTGCGTGGTGTCGCCGTACACGTCGGGCTCGCGCCGGCCCAGCCGGCCCAGGTTCGGGCCGTTGATCACCTGCACGATCATGAGGCGTCCTCGTCGGCCAGGGCGGCATACGCCGCCGCCAGCAGCGACGGGTCCGGGCCGGCCAGCCGGCCCGGCTTGGCCAATCCGTCCAGCACCACGAACCGCAGCACCCCGGCGCGGGACTTCTTGTCCCCGGCCATGTATTCCAGCAGCTGCGGCAGCGCGTCGGCGTCGTAGCTGACCGGCAGGCCGAGCGCGGACAAGATGGTGCGGTGCCGCCGCGCGGTGGCGTCGTCGAGCCGCCCGGCCAACCGGGCCAGCTCGGCGGCGAAGACCAGGCCCACCGACACTGCCGCGCCGTGCCGCCACCGGTAGCGCTCGCGGCGCTCGATCGCATGCCCCAACGTGTGCCCGTAGTTGAGGATTTCGCGCAGCTCCGACTCCTTCTCGTCGGCGGCGACGACGTCGGCCTTGACCGCGATGGCGCGCTGGACCAGCTCGGCCAGCACCTCGCCGGACGGGTCCACCGCGGCCCGCGGATCGGCCTCGATGAGGTCGAGGATCGCCGGATCGGCGATGAAGCCGGCCTTGACGACTTCGGCCATGCCGGCCACCAACTCGTTGGGCGGCAACGTGTGTAGCGTCGCGAGGTCGACCAGCACCGCGAGCGGCTGGTGGAAGGCGCCGACCAGGTTCTTGCCGGCGTCGGTGTTGATGCCGGTCTTGCCGCCGACGGCGGCGTCGACCATGCCGAGCAGGGTGGTGGGCACGTGCACGATGTCGACGCCGCGCAGCCAGGTGGCCGCCGCGAAACCGGCGACGTCGGTGGCCGCGCCACCGCCCAGGCTGACCAACGCGTCCTTGCGGCCGATTCCGATGCGGCCCAACACTTCCCACAGGAAGCCGACGACCGGGAGGTCCTTGCCGTCCTCGGCGTCCGGGATTTCGATGCGGTGCGCGTCAACACCCTTGTCCGCCAACCGCTTTCGGATCACCTCGGCGGTCTCGGCGAGTACGGGCTGGTGCACGACGGCGACCTTGTGCCGGGCGCCGAGCAGTTCGTCCAGCTCGCCCAGCAGCCCGGTGCCGATGATCACCGGGTAGGGCGGGTCGACGGCCACCTGCACGGTCACCGGTTCGCGGGTGGTTCTCATGTGGCGGCCCGGCAGGCATCGGTGGCGGGCAGCCGCGACACGATGTAGCGCACCACCGCGCCGGGGTTGCGCCGGTTGGTGTCGACCCGGATGGTGGCGGCCCGCCGGTACAGCGGGCTGCGCTCGGCCAGCAGCGCGCGGTACTTCTCGGCGCGATCCGGCCCGGCCAGCAGCGGGCGCACCGTGTTGCCGCCGGTGCGCCGCACCCCCTCGGTGGCGCTGATCTCCAGGTAGACGACGGTGTGGCCGGCCAGCGCCTCGCGCACCCCGGGGCTGGTGACCGCGCCGCCGCCCAGCGACAGCACGCCGTCGTGCTCGGTCAGCGCCGCGCGCACCACCTCCTCCTCGATGCGGCGGAACTCCCGCTCGCCGTCGGTGGCGAAGATCTCGGCGATGGGCCGGCCGGTGCGCTGCTCGATGGCCGCATCGGTGTCCAGGAAACCCACCCCGAGCGCCTTGGCCAGCCGCCGCCCGATGGTGGACTTGCCGGAGCCCGGCAGCCCGATCAGCACCGCTTTGGGCGCCATCACGCGGTTCCCGGGCGGCCGGCGCCTCGCGCTCGGCGACCGCCGCCGGTAGGCGTCGATGTTGCGGCGGGTCTCGGCAGCGAGTCGCCGCCGAACTTCTGCAGCGCCGCGCGGGCCAGCACCAGCGCCACCATGGCCTCGACCACCACCCCGGCGGCCGGCACCGCGCACACGTCCGAGCGCTGGTGGATGGCGACGGCCTCGTCGCCGGTGGCCATGTCGACGGTGGCCAGCGCGCGCGGCACGGTGGAGATCGGCTTCATCGCGGCGCGCACCCGCAGCGGCTGGCCGTTGGTCATGCCGCCCTCCAGCCCGCCGGCCCGGTTGGTCGAGCGGACCACGCCGTCGGGGCCGGGGTACATCTCGTCGTGGGCCTGGCTGCCGCGGCGGCGGGCGGTGGCGAAACCGTCGCCGATCTCCACCCCCTTGATCGCCTGGATGCCCATCACCGCGGCGGCCAGCTGGCCGTCCAGCCGGTTGTCGCCGCTGGTGAACGAGCCCAGCCCGACGGGCAGCCCCAGCGCCACCACCTCGACCACGCCGCCCAGGGTGTCGCCGTCCTTCTTGGCGGCCTCGATCTCGGCGATCATCGCCTGTTCCGCCGCCTCGTCGTAGGCGCGCACCGGGCTGGCGTCGATCGCGGGCAGGTCGCCCGGGCCCGGGGGCGGCCCTTCGTACGGCGCCGACGGGCCGATCGCGATCACGTGCGAGAGCACCTCGACGCCGAGCGCCTGGCGCAGGAACGACCGGGCGATGGTGCCCGCGGCCACCCGCGCCGCGGTCTCGCGGGCGCTGGCCCGCTCCAGCACCGGCCGGGCGTCGTCGAACCCGTACTTGAGCATGCCGGCGTAGTCGGCGTGGCCGGGCCGCGGCCGGGTCAGCGGGGCGTTGCGGGCGCTGTCGGCCAGCTGCGCCGGGTCGACCGGGTCGGTGGCCATCACGGTTTCCCACTTGGGCCATTCGGTGTTGCCGATCTCGACGGCGATCGGTCCGCCCAGGGTGAGGCCGTGCCGCACCCCGGACAGCACGCTCACCGCGTCCCGCTCGAAGCTCATCCGGGCGCCGCGGCCGTACCCGAGGCGGCGCCGGGCCAACTGTTCGGAGATGTCGGTGGAGGTGATCTCCACCCCGGCGACCATGCCTTCCAGCACGGCCACCAGCGCGCGGCCATGCGACTCCCCGGCGGTGATCCAACGCAACACGGGTCCCATCTTCCCATGTCGAGTTCCGAAAGGCCGATTCGCGCAGGCCCCCCACGTTCAGGAGGGGGACAGCGCCGGATGCGCCAGCCGCCGGCCCGGGACCGCGTCGAGCAGCGCGCGGGTGTAGTCCGCGGCCGGCGCGGCGAACACCGCCGCGGTGTCCCCGGTTTCCACGACGCGCCCGGCGCGCAGCACCACGACGCGGTGCGCCAGTCGCCGCACCACCGACAGATCGTGCGAGACGAACAGATAGGTCAGCCCCAGCTGCCGCTGCAGCCGCAGCAGCAGGCCGACGATCTGGTCCTGGGTGACGACGTCGAGCGCGGACAGCGGTTCGTCGAGCACCACGATCTGCGGGCGCAGCACCAGGGCGCGGGCGATCGCGACCCGCTGGCATTCACCGCCGGAGAGCTCGCCCGGCCGCCGGTCCAGCTTGTCGTCACTCAAGCCGACACTGGCCAGGGCCTCGGCGATGCGCTGCGCGCGGCGGGCCCGGTCGTCCACCCGGTAGGACCGCAGCGGGCCGTCCAGGATCTGGCGCACCGTCCAGCGCGGGTCCAGCGCCGACCCCGGGTTCTGGTAGACGAACTGGATGTCTTGCCAGTGCCGGCGCCGGGCCCGCGCCGGCAGCGCGGCGACATCGCGGCCCAGCACCCGCACCGTGCCCCGGGTGGGGGTGAGCAGGCCGACGACCATTTTCGCCGTCGTCGACTTGCCCGACCCGGACTCCCCCACCAGCGCCAGCGTCTCGCCCCGCCGGACGGTGAAGGCCACCTCCGCCACGGCGGTGTGCCGGGCCCGGGCACCGAGCCGGAACTCCTTGGCGACGCCGGCGACCTCGATGACGTCCTCGGAGCCGGCGGGCGCGGCGGCCGGCGCCGGAGCCGTGAGCCGGCGGACGAGATGCGCGGCGTACTCGGTGCGCGGGGCCGCGACGATGGCCTCGGCCGGCGCGTCCTCGACGACGACGCCGCCGCGCATCACCACGATGCGCGACGCGTGATCGGTGGCCACCCCGATGTCGTGGGTGATGAAGACGACGGTGGTGCGCTGCTCGGCGACCAGCCGATCGAACACGGCCAGCACGTGCCGCTGGACGGTCACGTCGAGGGCGGACGTCGGCTCGTCGGCGATCAACAGCCCGGGGTTGAGGGCGAACGCGATCGCGATGAGCACGCGCTGGCGCATGCCGCCGGAGAGCTCGCCCGGATACTGTTTCAGGCGCTGCGCGGGGCGGTCGATCTCCACCCGGTCCAGCAGCTCGATGCAGCGCCGCCGCGCCTCGCGCCGGGACAACCGCTCGCCCTTCAGGGGGAAGATCTCGGCGATCTGGGATCCGATGCTGCGCACCGGGTTCAACGACGTGGCGGGATCCTGCGGCACCAATCCCACGGTGCTGCCGCGCAGCCGGCACCACTGCCGTTCGCTCAGGCCCAGCACGTCGCGACCGGCGATGGTTAACGACCCCGCGGTGATCCTCGCGGCCGCCGGCAGCAATCCGACCACCGCGTTGGCCAAAGTCGTTTTGCCCGAACCGGATTCACCGACCACGGCGACGAATTCGCCCGACGACACCGCCAGGTCGACGCGGTCCAGCGCCACCCTGGGCACCGCACCGGGATAGGTCACGGTCAGACCGGACACGTCGAGCAGCGGTGGACCCATTGTGCGTTCTCTTCTCGTTCAGATGCGGTGCGACGTCAGCGCCCGGCGGCTGAGCACGCCGAGCGCCAGGATCACCGACAGGACCACGGCGCCGGGCAGGGTGGACAGCCACCACGCGGTGGCCAGATAGCGGCGGCCCTCGGCGACTAGCAGTCCCCACTCCGGTGTCGGCGGCGGGGCGCTGTAGCCGAGGTAACCCAACGCCGAGATCAGTAGGATCGCACCGCTGAGATCGATCACCGCCAGCGCGATCACGGCGCCGGCGGCGTTGGGAACGATATGGCGGCGGATGACCGACCAGCGGGTCTCGCCGGACAGAAAGGCGGCCTCGACGTAGTCCAGCGCCCGCACCCGCAGCACTTCGGCGCGAAACACCCGCGCGAAGACGGCGATCGATCCGATGCCCACACCGATGCCGACCGACAGCGGTCCGGGGCCGTAGGCGGTGACGATCCACACCGACGTCAGGAACCCCGGCAGCGCCAGCAACACGTCGGACGCTCGCATGGCGACGGCATCGACCACGGGCCCGCTGACGCCGGCGGCGATGCCGACGGAACTGCCGAGCAGCAGCCCCACCGCCACCGCCAGCCCCGCGGTGGCGACGGTGTGCGAGGTTCCGTAGATGACCCGGGTCAGCACGTCGCGGCCCAGGTGGTCGGTGCCGAACCAGTGCGCCGCGCTCGGCGGCTGGAACTTGTCAACCGGCCTGCCCTTCAACGGGTTTCGATCGGTGAACAGCCCTGGAGCCGCCGCCCAGGCGGCGGTCAGGATCAGCACCGCCGCGGAGATCCGCACCGGCCAGGACGCCGTGCGCGCGCTCATCCGAACCTGCCCAGCCGGGTGGTGAACCCGCGGCGCTGCACCCGGGTGACCCGCGGGTCGAGCAGCGGATAGATCAGGTCCACCGCCAGGTTGGCCGCCACGATCGCCACCGCCGTCAGCAGCACCAGGCCCTGGATCAGCGAGATGTCCTGGCTGGACACCGCCTGCAGCAGCACCGCACCCACTCCGGAGCGGGAGAACACCGTTTCGGTGACCACCGAGCCGCCCAGCAGTGCACCGACGGTCGTCGCGGTCACCGTCAGCGCCGGCCCGGCGGCGTTCTTCACGACGTGCTTGCGGATCACCCAGCCCGGGGTGCCGCCCTTGGCCCGCGCGGTGTTGACGTGCGGCAGCGCCAGCGTGGCGTCGATGTTCTTGCCCAGCACCTGCGCGATCGGCGCCGAAACGGGCACCGCGAGCACCAGCGCGGCGACCAGCAGCGACGTCACGGATCCGTCCGGGAACAACGAGATCAGGCCGAGCTGCACCGAAAACACTTGCAGCACAACCAATCCGAGCCAAAACGTGGGGACCGCGCCGAACAGCGGCGGGATCGCGCGCAGCACCGACCGCACCGGCGCGCAGGTGGTCGCCAGCGCGGTGACCGACACCGCGAACAGCACCGCGAACGCGGTGGCGGTGGCCGCCAGTTTCAGCGTCTCGCCGATCACCCCGCCGATCCGGTCGGTGACGGCCTGACCGCTGGACAGCGAGAAGCCGAAATGCCCGTGCAGCACCTGGTTCAGCTGCGCGAAGTACTGCACCCACAGCGGCCGGTCGTAGCCGTAGAACGCCTTGACCTGCGCGACGATGTCGGGGTTGAAGTAGCCCTCCCCCTTGGCCACGAAGATCGCCGCCGGATCGGCCGGCAGGATGCTGACGCCCCAGAACACCAGGCTGAAGACCGCCAGCAGCACGATGGCCGACTGGCCGATCCGGGCGAGAACGTAGCCGAGCATCCCCCTCACGCCTTCCAGGCGCTCTGCAGCAGCGGCTCGGTGTAGCGGGTGAATTCCACGTGCACGTTGGGTGCGGCCGCGTGCACCTGCACCTCATCCCACAGCACCAACGCCAGCTGGTCGTCGATGATCCTGCGCTGCTCGCGGGCGACGACGTCTTTGAGCCGCGTCGGGTCGGTCTGCCGCAGTTCCTCCTCGGACAGCGCGAGCAACGCGTCGTTCTGCGCGAACGTCAGGTTGCTTTTCGGGCGGCCGAACAGCAGGCCCAGCCCGATGTTGTACTGGATCCTGGTGCCGAACAACGGAGTTGACGATTGACTGCTGGAGGCATTGAAGAACGTCGTGTCGCCTGCCCGGTTCTGCAGCACCACGCCCAGCTCCCGCCACTGCTGTTCGATGAACTCGAACGCCGGGCGGAACACCACGCTCTGGTTGGACGCCGCCAGCGTCAGAACAAGTTTCTTGCCGTCCTTTTCGCGCACCCCGTCGCCGCCCGGCTTCCACCCGGCCGCATCGAGCAGGCCGGCCGCCCGCTGCGGCTGATACCCGATGTCGGCGCTCACATCGGCGAACAACGGATCGTCGTGTCCCAGCACGGAATCGGCCGCGCGATAACTGTCGGAGAGCACCGTGTCCACCACCGCCCGACGGTCGATGCCCAGTTGCAGCGCCCGGCGCACCCGGACGTCGTCGACGACCTGGTTGTTGATCCGGAACCCGACCAGGTTCGCGGTCTCGGCGGGAGCCGCCACCGGGATCACCTGCAGGCCACCCTGTTTGAGCGCGGGTTCGTCGGTGGGCTGGATTCCGCGGGCCACGTCCACCTGATGGGATTGGACCGCGCCCGCGCGCAGGCCCGGCTCGCCGATCACCCGGAAGACGACCTTGTCGACGTAGGCCGGCCCCTGGTTGGGCCACGACGACGGCGGCCACGCGTAGTCCGGGCGCCTGGTGAGCACCACCTGCTGGTCGGGGATCTGCGACTGGTACACGAAAGGGCCTGAGCCGATGACGTTTTCAACCTTGGCCTGGCGCTGGTAGTCGAGCGCCAGCGTGGCCGGTGCGCGGATGCCCGCGCGGCTGTAGGACAGCACCTTGTAGAAGTTGGTGTTGGGCCGGTCGAGGAACACGGTGACGACGTTGCCGCTGACCTCGCTGTGGTCGTAGCCGACGAAATCGGCGAAGGCCGGCATCTTCTTGGCCGGGTCACCCTTGCCGAGCTGGTCGAAATTCGCCTTGACCACCTCGGCGGTCAGCGGTGTGTGGTCGCTGAAGCTCACCCCGTCGCGGATGGTGAAGGTGTACCGGGTGGCGTTCTGGTTGCGGGAGAAGGTTTTCGCCAGCCACCCGCGCACCGCGTCGGTTTTCGGGTCGACGTAGACCACCCGGTCGAGCAGCTGGAACATCAGGTTGTTGGCGCTGTAGTTGGCGGCCATGGTGTCGGTGACGAACTGCACGTCCGAGTAGGTCAGGGTGCCGCCGCGCACCGGCGGACCCGTGGGTCCGGTGCTCGCGGTGTGCCGATGGCCGGAACACCCCGCCGCCAGGACGCACAGCATCGCGCCCAGCGTCGCGGTGCGCGATGCTACCTTCGCCATGCGAGCGGGTCAGAAGAAGCTGGTGTCGGGCAGGGCGGCGCCGTTGACGACGACATCGCCGAGCACCCGCGCCTTGTAGACCGTCGGGTTGTGCGAGAACAGCGTCCGCAGATTACGCCAGTGCCGGTCCAGCAGCGCCGACGCCTGGACAGCGGACGCACCGCCGGCGTCGAACACGCGTGACGCCGCCCGCAGCGCGGGCTCCTGGATCGCCACCTTGACACGGGCGGCGGCGATCGATGCCGCGGCTT
This sequence comes from Mycobacterium sp. MAC_080597_8934, assembly GCF_000523975.1. Classification (NCBI taxonomy): domain Bacteria; kingdom Bacillati; phylum Actinomycetota; class Actinomycetes; order Mycobacteriales; family Mycobacteriaceae; genus Mycobacterium; species Mycobacterium sp. MAC_080597_8934. The sequence goes on from NZ_JAOS01000019.1 coordinate 203,114, forward strand.
CCAGTTCCGGATCGATCCCGGTGTCGCGGGCGGCCTGCAGCGCCGGGGCGAGCTCGGCCGCCGCGTTGCGCACCAGGGCGTGCGCGGTGTAGGCCACCGCGTCGATCTCGCCGACGATCTGCAGCAGTTGCGGGTCAGCGGTCGGGGTGTCGGCGCTGGCGAACGTGTAGGTCCGGCGCCGCCCGCGCACCAGCGCCGCGGCGTCCTCGGTCAGGCTGCGCAGGATTCCGGCGGCCACCGCGTGCAGGTACAGCTGGACCAGCGCGCCGCGGGCCCGGTTGACGCCGATGGTCGAACCGAGCGGGAACACTTCGTCGTCGGCGACCGCAACGTCGTTGAATACCGTTGTGCCGCTTCCTGTCTGGCGCTGACCGATGCCGTCCCAGTCGTCGAGGTGCTCGACCCCGGCCCGGTCGACCGGAATCACCACGGCGGTCGGCGCGCCGTCGTCGTCCTGCGCGGTGATCCGCAGGTAGTCGGAGAACTGCGCGCCGGTGCTGTAGAACTTCCTGCCGCGCAACCGCAACCCGTCGGGAGTGGTGACCAGCCGGGTGTCACGGTGGTTGCCGCCCACCGACTTCTGGCTCTGTTCGGCGTTGGCGCCGCCGATCAGCCCGCCCTCGGCGACCACCGCGATCCACCGGTCGCTGCCCGGGCGTCGCGGCGTGACTTGCAGCTCCTCGACCAGTGCGTAGTGGATCCGCAGGATGTGCGCCAGGTCGGGGTCGGCGGCGGCGAGCGCGACGAGGTAGTCGAAAAACTCCGGCGCCGTGTAGCCGGCGCCGCCCAGCTCGCGGGCCAATCGCAGCGCGCCGAGCCGATGGTCGCGAACGAGTTTGAGCCCACGCAGCGGCGGTTCGGTGCCCCCGTCGGCCAACCGCAGGCGGTAGTCCGCGGCGATCTCGGCCAGCACGGGCTGCACCGCCGCCGCGCCCGCGGGTGTGTCCTGCCGGTGAAATGCAACGGGCATACGTGTCAGAGCCTTCCGGATGCGTCCGCGCCGCGGCGGTCCGCGGCAACAGCGACCAAACCTAGGCGCCGCCGCGCAATGCCGGCAACGGTTTACCGCGTCACAATTTTTAAGCGGAACACGCTGTGGTCAGCCATCTTTCGGCCCGCGACGATCGCGGGAGTTGCATCGCGCAGGCGGCCACGTAGCGTCCTGGTTCATGGCTGTTGCGCTGTCCGTCGGGATCGAGCTGGCCGGCGACGGAATCGGGGAACGCTCGCCCGCTTCGGGTATCGCCGGTCTGGCGCACCGCCTGGAGTCCGCCGGTGTGCACTACTGGGTGATCGGCGCCGACCGGGCCGAACCGCCCGCCGCGCCCAGCCTCGACGCGTCGGTGATCGCCACCGTCGCGGCCCGGCACAGCAGCCACCTGGGCCTGGTCGTCGCGGCGGCACCGCACCGCGACCACCCCTACAACCTGGCCCGCCGGCTGGTCTCGGTCGACCACGCGGCGCGCGGGCGGGTCGGGTGGTTCGCCCTGGACGCCGACCGGCGCATCGCCCTGGGCGCCGGCGCCGACACCTGGACCGGCGCCGCCCTGGGTCCGGCGCACACCGCGGAGGCGATCGCGGCGGTGCGAACACTATGGCGCACTTGGCCTTTCGCGTCGGTGCTGGGCGACCGCTCGACCGGCGTCTTCGCCGACACCACCCGGCTCCGCCGGGCCGACGTGCGCGGTGCCTATCGCATCGCCGGGCCGCTGAGCGTGCCCGGCTCGCGGCAGGGCGACCTGCCGGTGTGGCAGCACGCCGGTGCGGCCACAGCGGATGCGGACGTGGTCGTCGTCGAGGACGGCGCCCCGGTGCCCGACGGCGCCGTGGTCCGGGTCCGCTCGGTCGATCACGCGGCGCTCGACCGGGTCGCGGGCACGCCGGGCGCCGCCGGCGTGCTGCTGCGGGTGCCGGCCGACGCGCTGACCGCGGTGCTGGACGACGTCGTGGCGGCCGCGTACCGCCGCGGCCTGCTGGCCACGCCGGGCGCGGGCACACTGCGGCAACGACTTTCGCTACCCGTCCCGGCCGCCCCCGACCTGTCGCATCATCCCCGCGCCTTCGACGATGCGCCGAACGCGGGGGCCCGGCTGTGAGCCGCCGCGAGCGCGGCCTGACGCTCAACGTCAACGTGTTGAACCTGGGCATCCACACCGCGTCGTGGCGGCGATCGGCCGAGCCGCCGACCGCGTTCACCGATCCCGGCTACTACGTGCGGATGGCCCGGATCGCCGAACGCGGAACGCTGGATGCGCTGTTTTTGGCCGACGGGCCGGCGGTGCGCGATCATCCGGCGCTGCGCCCGTCGCAGGCCCTGGAGCCGAGCGTGATCCTGGCGGCCGTCGCCGCCGAAACCGAGCATCTCGGGCTGATCGGCACGTTCTCGTCGACGTTCAACGACCCGGTGGAGCTGGCGCACCGGCTGCTCAGCCTCGACCAGCTCTCCGGTGGTCGCCTGGCGTGGAACATCGTCACCACGTATTCGGAAGCGGCGGGCGGCAACTTCGGCCTGGCCGATCTGCCGGACCGCTCGACGCGGTACCGGCGGGCCGCGGAGTTCGTCGACGTGGCGCTGGCGCTGTGGCGCGACGCCGCGACCGGCGGCGGCGTCGATCACCGCGGCGAATTCTTCGCCGTCACCGGCTCGTTGCCGCAGGGCCCGTCCCGCAGGGCATCCGCTGCTGGTCCAAGCCGGCGGGTCGCCGCAGGGCCGGGAACTGGCCGGCCGCGTCGCCGACGCCGTGTTCAGCGCCGAATTGGACCTGGACGCCGCGATCGAGCACTACCGCTACGTCAAGGACGCCGCCGTGGCGCACGGCCGCGGTCGCGACGCGGTGCGCATCCTGCCGGGACTGATCACCACCATCGGCAGCAGCCGCGCCGAGGCGCAGCGGCGCTACGAGGAGCAGAACGCGCTGCTGCCCGCCGGCCACGACGTCGAGCGGTTGTCACAGACCCTGGGCGCCGACCTGTCCGGGCTGCCGCTGGACGAACCCATCCCCGCCCGGCTGCTCGGCAGTGTGCCGGATCCGTCGAAATTCGTTGGCTCCCTGGGTTTTCGGGAGTCGGTGGTGCGCCTGGTCGTCAGCGGCGGGCTCACGCTGCGGCAGACGCTGCGGGCGTTCAGCGGGTCGGGTCACCGGGTGATCGTGGGATCGCCGGTCGACGTGGCCGATACCATCGAGCAGTGGTTCGGCGCCGGCGCCGCGGACGGCTTCAATCTGATGCCCGACGTCTTCCCCGACGGTCTGGAGGTGTTCGTCGACGAGGTGGTGCCGATTCTGCGGTCGCGCGGGCTGTTTCGCGCGTCGTACGCCGAGGCGACGCTGCGCGAAAGGCTCACCGGCGACCGGCACGTCGTCGCGGCATGAACGCAAGAAGGAAGGTGCGCGGTGCCCGCCGAGGCTAGCCGATTTCTCTGGTACATCCCGAACACCGTCGAGCCGGGCCATCGCGGTGACGACACCGTCGACGGCTGGGGCAGCCTGGACTACTCGGTGGACCTGGCGTCGCGCGCCGAGCAACACGGTTGGGAGGGCGCGCTGATCGGCACCGGCTGGGGACGGCCGGACACCTTCACCGTCGCCACCGCGATCGCCGCGCGCACCACCGCCTTCGCGCCGCTGGTGGCGGTCCGGCCCGGCTACTGGCATCCGGCGCATTTCGCCAGCGCGGCCGCCACCCTGGACCGGCTCAACGGCGGCCGGCTGTTGGTCAACATCGTCAGCGGGGCCGACGACGTCGCCGCCTACGGCGACACCGAGGTCGACAAGTCCCGCCGGTACGACCGCACCCGCGAATTCATCCGGCTGCTCCGCCGGTTGTGGACGCAGGACGACGTCACCTTCCACGGCGAGTTCTTCCGCGTCGAGCACTCGACGCTGCGGCCGCGCCCGCTCGGTGCCGAGCAGGGCCGGCACCCGAAGCTGTATTTCGGTGGGGCCTCGCCGGCCGCCGAGCAGGTCGCCGCGACCGACGCCGACGTCCAGCTGTTCTGGGGCGAGTCGCTGGACGGCATCGCCGAACGCATCGACCGGCTGAAGTCGTTGTCGGACAAGCTCGGTCGCGAGCACCCGCCGCTGGAGTTCGGCCTGCGGGTGACCACCCTGGTGCGCGACACCTCCGAGCAGGCCTGGCGCGACGCCGAGGCGAAGGTCGCCAAGCTGGCCGGCACCCCGACCATGATGCTGCTGCACGACCCGGCGGGCTCCGAGGGGCAGCGGCGGCTCAACGACCTGGCCGCGCGCGGCGAGGTGATCGATTCCTGCCTGTACACCACGCCGAGCAAGTACGGCGGCGAGGGCGCGGGGACGACCTGGCTGGTCGGCTCGGCCGCCGAGGTCGCCGCCGCGCTGCGCGCCTACGCCGACCTGGGGGTGAGCCATTTCGTGCTGTCGGACACCCCGTACCAGTCGGAGGTGGTCCGGCTCGGCGATCAGCTGTTGCCGCTGCTGCGCCATACCGCCCTGGCGAACTGAGGCCGATCAGAACAGGGCCAGCCCGGCGCCGGCCGCGGCGGCCAGGCACAGCGAGGGCCCGTGCGGCACCGCCGGGCCGGCCCGGCGCACCCGGGCGAGCACCCCGACCAGCGCGGTGAGCAGCGGCGCGGCCAGGGCAGCCAGAAACCACACGCCCACCCCGCCGCAGCCGGTCAGCGCGCCCACTCCGAGCGCCAGCTTGACGTCCCCGGCGCCCATCCCGCCCGGCGCCACCGCATGGACCAGCAGATAAATCGCGGCCAGCGCGGCGGCTCCGGCCAGCGCCGACGGCCCGCGCCCGGCCAGGCCGGCGGCCGCCAGGATCGCGGCGGCCCCGGTCAGGGTCAGTGCGTTGGGCAGCCGGTGTTGCCGGATGTCGTAGCAGCTCAACACCGCCAGCCAGGTCAGCACCGCGCCCGCGGCCGCAATTCGCATGCGCGGCAGCCTAATCCGCGTCGGCCGCCGCGCAAGTCATCGCTTCGCGCGGGGCGGGCAGCCCGGTGAACTGTTCCACCTGGGCGAAGGCCTGGTGCAGCAGCATCTGCATGCCGCTGATCACCCGGCCGCCGGCGGCGCTCACCGCGGCGGCCAGCGGGGTGGGCCAGGGGTCGTAGACGGCGTCGAGCAGCACGCCGACGCGCGCCAAGGTGCCGGCATAGCGTTCGGCCACCTCCGCCGGCAGGGTGCTGACCAGCACCTCGGCCGCGGCCACCTCGTCGGCCAGCCCCGCGCCGTCCAGGGCGCAGAACCGGGTCGGCACGCCCAGCTCGTCGCCGAGGCGCACCAGCCGGGCCGCCTTGTCGGGGTTGCGGGCCACCACGGTGATGCCGGCGACGCCCAGCTGGGCCAGGCCCGCGACGGCCGCCGGCGCGGTGCCGCCCGATCCACAGACCAGCGCCCATCCCGAAGCGGCGCCCAGCGCGCCGGCGACGCCGTCGATGTCGGTGTTGTCGGCCCGCCAGCCCGTCGCGGTGCGCACCAGGGTGTTGGCCGATCCCACCCGCCGCGCCCGCTCGGTGCGCTCGTCGGCGAAGCGCAGCGCGGCGAATTTGCCGGGCATGGTCACCGACACCCCGACCCACTCGGGGCCGAACCCGCCGACCACGCCGGGCAGCTGGTCGGCGTCGCATTCGATGCGCTCGTAGGTCCAGTCGTGCAGGCCCAGCGCGCGGTAGGCGGCCAGGTGCAGCTGCGGGGATTTCGAGTGGGCAATCGGCTTGCCCAGCACGGCCGCCCTGCGGGGCCCGGCGGCTTGACCGGGCGGCGACCCGCTGCGCCCGGCTCCGCCGCGCTTGCGATCGCCGCTAGCGGGGGGTGCTGTCGAGGACACCGTTGTGCTTAGCCAGCTCGATGTTGGCCAGGTGCTGCTGATAGTCCTTGGTGAACAGCGTCGTCCCGGCGGCGTCGATGGTGACGAAGTAGAGCCAGTCCCCCGGCGCGGGGTGCTCGGCGGCGTGCAGCGCGTCGATGCCGGGCGAACAGATCGCGGTGGCCGGCAGGCCCTGCGACACGTAGGTGTTCCACGGCGTCTTCTGGCCCCGGTCGGCGTCGCTGGTGGCCACCTCGCGGCGGTCCAGCGGGTAGTTGACCGTCGAGTCGAATTCCAGCGTGTGGTGGGCGTGCAGCCGGTTGTAGATCACCTGCGCGACCTTGGCGAAGTCCGGGGTGTTGGATTCCTGCTGCACCAGCGACGCCACCACCAGGATGTCGTAGGGCGACAGGCCCATCGCCTGGGCGGTGTCCACCAGCCCGGACTTCAGGTACTCCTCGGCCCCGGCGCTGATCAGCCCGGCCAGGATGCTCTCCGGGGACGCCGACGGGTCGACGTTGAAGGTGCCCGGCGCGATCAGCCCCTCGATCCGGCGGTGGTCCCTGCCCAGCTCGTTGACCGGTTCCAGCGCCCACGGCGGCACCGACAGCGCCGCGGTGGTGCTGTTGGTCGCGGCCGCGCGCAGCTGCTGCACCGGCACGCAGCGCCGGTTGCCGTCCAGGTCCACGCAGGTGGCCTGGGAGATCAGGGTGAAGATGCCGGGGTTGACCTTGTTGGTCTTCATGTCGGTGGTGTCGTCGAGCTGACGGCCCTCCGGGATGACCAACCGGCCCACCCGGCTGTTGGGGTCGGCCAGCCGGGCGACGGCGTCGGAGGCCGGGATCTCGGTGCGCATCCGGTAGAAGCCGGGCTGGATGGAGTCGATCTTGCTGTTGCCGTGCGCGGCGTTGACGAACGCCCGCACCGTCTTGACCACGTGCTGGTTGTGCAGCGTCTCGCCGACCATGGTGGTGGAGTCGCCGGCCTGGATCTGGATCACCAGGTCGCGCTCGCCGCTGCCGCTGTAGTCGTCGCCCGGCCCGAACACGGTGTGCCACAGCTTGCCGCCGGCGAACACCCCGGCCAGCACCACGACGACCAGCAGCGCCAGCGCGGCGCGTAGGGCGAAGCGCCGCCGGCGCCGGCCCCGCTCGGCCCTGTTCCGGGCCATCCGGCTGGACCTGCGCCGCGGCGGTCCCACCGCCTCGGGCTCGGCGCGCTCGCGGCGGGCGCTGTCAACCATCGCCGGCCTCCCGGACCGCCGCGCGGCGCTGGTCCAGCCAGCTCTGCAGGATGGCCACCGCCGCCGCCTGGTCGATCACCGCACGCTGTTCCTTGGCGCGCACCCCGGCGGCGCGCAGCGAGCGCTGCGCGGCCACGGTGGTCAGCCGCTCGTCGGCCAGCCGCACCGGGGTGGGCGCGATCCGCCGGGCCAACTGGTCGGCCAGGTCGATGGCGTCCAGCGCCGACGCGCCGGTGCGGTCGGCCAGGGTGCGCGGCAGCCCGACGACGACCTCGACGGCCCCGAGCTCGGTGACCAGCGCGGCCAGCCGGCGCAGGTGTTTGCCGGAGCGGTCGCGGCGCACGGTCTCCACCGGGGTGGCCAGCACGGCGTCGGGGTCGCTGCAGGCCACCCCGATGCGCACGCTGCCCACGTCGATGCCGACCCGCCGGCCCCGGCCGGGGTCCTGGTCAGGGTCGCCGGGCCGGTCGGGGACGCGGTGCTGTGTCAAGACCACTCAACCGACCCGCGCTATCGCGGCGATCTCGGAACGCACGGCGTCCAGCGCCGCGTCGATGCCGGCCGGATCCTTGCCCGATCCCTGCGCCAGGTCCGCCTTGCCGCCGCCGCGCCCGTCGACCGGCGCCGCCAGCTGCTTGACCAGGTCGTTGGCCCGGATGCCGAGATCCTGGGCGGCCTGGTTGGCGGCGACTGCGTACGGCACCGACCCGCCCTCACCCTCGGCGATCAGCGCGACCACCGCCGGATCGCTGCCCAGCTTGCCGCGGATGTCACCGACCAGCGAGCGCAGGTCGGCCGCCGTCATCCCGCCGGACATCCGCTGCGCCACCACGCGGACGTTACCGATCCGCTCCGCGCCCGCGGCGGCGTTGCCGGCCGCGGCCCGCGCGGAGGCCAGCCGCATCCGCTCGAGTTCCTTCTCCGCGGCCCGCAGCCGCTCCACCAGGTTGGCCACCCGGGCCGGCACCTCCTCCGACGGCACCTTCAGCGACGACGCCAGCCCCGCCATCAGCGCGCGTTCCTTGGCCAGGTGCCGGAACGAGTCCAGCCCGACGTAGGCCTCCACCCGGCGCACCCCGGAGCCGACCGAGGATTCGCCCAGGATGGTTACCGGCCCGATCTGCGCGGAGTTGTGCACGTGCGTGCCGCCGCAGAGCTCCAGCGAGAACGGGCCGCCGATCTCCACCACCCGCACCTGCTCGGGGTAGCTCTCGCCGAACAGCGCGATGGCCCCCATCGCCTTGGCCTTCTCCAGCTGCTCGGTGAAGGTGTGCACCTCGAAGTCGGCCTGCACGGCCTGGTTGGTCACCTCTTCGATCTGGGTGCGCTGCTCCTCGGTCAGCGGGCCCTGCCAGTTGAAGTCGAAACGCAGGTAGCCCGGGCGGTTCAGGGAGCCCGCCTGAACGGCGTTGGGCCCCAGCACTTGTCGCAGCGCGGCGTGCACCATGTGGGTGCCCGAGTGGCCCTGGGTGGCGCCGCGGCGCCACTGCGGGTCGACCGCGGCGATCACGGTGTCGCCCTCCACGAATTCACCGGACTCGACGTTGACCCGGTGCACCCACAGGGTTTTGGCGATCTTCTGCACGTCGGTGACGGCGGCCCGGGCGCTCTCGCCGGCGCCGGTGCCGCTGATGGTGCCCTCGTCGGCGATCTGCCCGCCGGACTCGGCGTAGAGCGGGGTGCGGTCCAGCACCAGCTCGACCCGGTCCGCGCCGTCGCCGCCGTGGGTGACCACCGGCACCCGTTTACCGTCCACGAAGATCCCCAGAATCCTTGCCTCCGAGGACAATTCGTCGAAACCGGTGAACTCGGTGGGGCCCGCGTCGACCAGTTCGCGATACGCGGTCAGGTCGGCGTGCGCGTGCTTGCGGGCGGCGGCGTCGGCCTTGGCCCGGCGGCGCTGCTCGGCCATCAGCTCGCGGAAGCCCACCTCGTCCACCTGCAGCCCGGCCTCGGACGCCATCTCCAGCGTGAGTTCGATCGGGAACCCGTAGGTGTCGTGCAACGTGAACGCGTCGGAGCCCGAAATCGATTTCGCCCCAGTGGCTTTGGTGGTGCTGGCCACTTCGTCGAACAGTTTGGAGCCGGCCGCCAGGGTGCGGTTGAACGCGGTCTCCTCGGCGACGGCGATGCGGGCGATCCGGTCGAAGTCGGTGACCAGTTCGGGATACGACGGGCCCATCGCGTCGCGCACGGTGGCCATCAGGTCACCGACGATGGGCCCCTCGATGTCGAGCAGCCGGGCCGAGCGGATGACCCGGCGCAGCAGCCGGCGCAGCACGTAGCCGCGGCCGTCGTTGCCCGGGGTGACGCCGTCGCCGATCAGGATGGCCGCGGTGCGGCTGTGGTCGGCGATGATCCGGTAGCGCACGTCGTCGTCGTGGTTGCCGGCGTCGTAGGGCCGCGGGGCGCGGGCGGCGACCGCGTCGATGACGGGCCGCAGCAGGTCGGTCTCGTAGACGTTGTGCACGCCCTGCAGCACGAACGCGACCCGCTCCACACCCATGCCGGTGTCGATGTTCTTGCGCGGCAACGGCCCCAGGATCTCGAAGTCGGTCTTGGAGGTGCCCTCGCCGCGCTCGCTCTGCATGAACACCAGGTTCCACAGCTCGACGTAGCGGTCCTCGTTGGCGATCGGCCCGCCGCCCACGCCGAACTCCTCGCCGCGGTCGTAGTAGATCTCCGAGGACGGGCCGCACGGGCCAGGGATGCCCATCGACCAGTAGTTGTCCTCCATGCCGCGGCGCTGGATGCGCTCCGCGGGCAGCCCGGCGATCTCCTGCCACAGCCGCACGGCCTCGTCGTCGTCGAAATAGACCGTCGTCCAGATGCGTTCGGGGTCAAGGCCGTAGCCGCCCTGCTCGACGCTGCCCGTCAGCAGCGTCCACGCCAGTTCGATGGCCTCGCGCTTGAAGTAGTCGCCGAACGAGAAGTTGCCGGCCATCTGGAAGAAGGTGTTGTGCCGGGTGGTGATGCCGACCTCGTCGATGTCGGGGGTGCGGATGCACTTCTGGATGCTGGTGGCCGTCGGGTACGGCGGCGTGCGCGCGCCCAGGAAGTAGGGCACGAACTGGACCATGCCCGCGTTGACGAACAGCAGGTTGGGGTCGTCGAGGATCACCGACGCGCTCGGCACCTCGGTGTGGCCCGCCTTCACGAAGTGATCAAGAAATCGCTTCCTGATCTCGTGTGTCTGCACTTTCCAGCCCGCTTCTTCCCGTTGCTTTTCTGCGTTGACGTGTAATCCCAGCCTATTCGCTGGAATATTGGACCACCGCGCCGCTAGCCCTCCAAAAAGCTCAGCCGCACGGAGCGTTGCGGGTTGTCGCGGTTGAGGTCGACCAGCACGATGCTCTGCCAGGTGCCCAGCATCGGCTCCCCCGCCGAAACCGGGACCGTCACCGACGGCGCGACCAGGGCCGGCAGCACGTGGTCGGCGCCGTGGCCCGGGGAGCCGTGCGCGTGCCGGTACCGGTCGTCGCGGGGCAGCAGCCGCTCCAGCGTGTCGACCAGGTCGTCGTCGGAGCCGGCGCCCGTCTCGATGACGGCCACCCCGGCCGTCGCGTGCGGGACGAACACGTTGCACAGGCCGTCACCGCGGGACCAGCAGAACCCGCGCACCGCCTCGGTGAGATCGACGATGCGGCGACGGGAGGTGTCCACGTCCAACACATCGGTATGCATTCGAACCAGCCTACGGCGCGGGCGTCGCGACCAGCCAATCGTTTGTGAGCGCGACCACATTTGGGCATTGCGGGCCGCCACCGGTGAGAGGAAGGTAACTGGTGGGACCGGTGGCGCCACCGGGGTGCCACCCCGACACGGAAGGGGTCGACCGTGTACGCACGCTCTACCACCATCCAGGCGCAACCCCTGTCGATCGACATCGGAATTGCGCACGTTCGCGATGTCGTCATGCCCGCCCTGACCGAGATCGACGGGTGCGTGGGGCTGTCGCTGTTGGTGGACCGGCAGTCCGGCACCTGCATCGCGACCAGCTCGTGGGAGTCGATCGACGCCATGCGGGGCAGCGCCGCGCGGGTGGCGCCCATCCGGGACCGGGCCGCGTTGATGTTCGACGGCAGCGCGCGGGTCGAGGAGTGGGACATCGCGCTGCTGCACCGTGACCACCCGTCCCGGGACGGCGCCTGCGTGCGCGCCACCTGGCTCAAGGTGGTGCCCGACCAGCTCAGCCGGTCGCTGGAGTTCTACCGGTCCTCGGTGCTGCCCGAGCTCGAGCAGCTCGACGGGTTCTGCAGCGCCAGCCTGATGGTCGACCACCCGGCCTGCCGCCGGGCCGTGGCCTGCTCGACGTTCGACTCGATGGACGCGATGGCCCGCAACCGCGACCGGGCCACCGAGCTGCGCAGCAGGCGGGTGCGCGAGCTGGGCGCGGAGGTGATCGACGTCGCCGAGTTCGAGCTGGCGATCGCCCACCTGCGGGTGCCCGAGCTGGTCTAGGGGGCGCGCTCGCGAGCGTCACGCCAGCGTGGCGGCGGCGGTCGAGCGTCACGCCAGCGTGACGCTCGGCGCGCTTAGGGCAAGGCGTCGCCGGGGAACCCGCGGCAGGCGTGCACCTCGTAGGTGAAGACGCCCGCCGCGACCCCGGGGTCCTCGCTCATGATCCGGGTGGTCTCGTCGACCGTCGCCGCGAACACCCCGACGCCGCAGACGTCGGACCCGTCGCTGACCGGCAGCACCACCGCGAGCACGCCGTCGTCGCGCAGCCCGAAATTGCGCCGGCCGTGCTCCCAGATCACGCCGGCCGCTGACTCGTCGCCGAACCCGGGGCCGCGCTTGAGGATGACGACGCTGTAGGGCTTGGCGGTGGTCAGCAGCCGGCCCATCTCCTCGTCGGTGAAGACTTTCATGACCGTCCCCTCTTGTTGCGGATGATCGCGCGCAGCCGGTCCAGCCGCCCGGCCATTTCCCGCTCGGCGCCGCGGCCTGTGGGCCGGTAGTAGTCCACACCGACCAGCTCGTCCGGCGGATACTGTTGTGCCACAACACCATCCGGGTGGTCGTGGGAGTACTGGTAGCCCTGGGCGTGGCCCAGCGCCGCCGCACCCGAATAGTGTCCGTCGCGCAGGTGGGCGGGCACCAGGCCGGCCTTGCCGGCCTTGATGTCGCTCATCGCCGCGCCCAGCGCGGCGGTGACCGCGTTGGACTTCGGCGCGGTGGCCAGATAGACGGTGCAGTGCGCCAGGGTGAGCTGCGCCTCGGGCATGCCGATCAGCGCCACCGTCTGAGCGGCCGCCACCGCCACCTGCAGCGCGGCCGGGTCGGCCATGCCGATGTCCTCGCTGGCCAGGATCATCAGCCGGCGCGCGATGAAGCGCGGGTCCTCCCCCGCCACCAGCATGCGGGCCAGATAGTGCAGCGCGGCGTCCACGTCCGAGCCGCGGACCGATTTGATGAAGGCGCTGATCACGTCGTAGTGCTGGTCGCCGTCGCGGTCGTAGCGCACCGCGGCCTCGTCCAGGGACTGCTCGACGGTCTGCACGGTGACCGATTCGCCGGCCTCGGCGGCCACCTCCAGCGCCGTCAGCGCCCGCCGGGCATCGCCTGCGGCCAGCCGCACCAGCAGGTCGACGGCCTCGGGCGCGACCCGGACCCGCCCGCCCAGGCCGCGCGGGTCGTCGATCGAGCGGCGCACCACGGTGCGGATGTCGTCGGCGCTCAGCGGCCGCAGCTGCAGGATCAGCGACCGGGACAGCAGCGGCGCCACCACCGAGAAGGACGGGTTCTCCGTGGTGGCCGCCACCAGCAGCACCACCCGGTTCTCCACCGCGGACAGCAGGGCGTCCTGCTGGGTCTTGGAGAACCGGTGCACCTCGTCGATGAACAGCACGGTCTGCTCGCCGCGCAACAGCGCGGTGCGCGCGCTCTCGATCACCGCGCGCACGTCCTTGACACCCGCCGACAGCGCCGAGAGCGCCTCGAACCGGCGGCCGGTCGCCTGGGAGATCAGCGCGGCCAGCGTGGTCTTGCCGCTGCCCGGCGGCCCGTACAGGATGGCCGATGCCACGCCCGAGCCCTCCACCAGGCGGCGCAGCGGCGACCCGGGGGCCAGCAGGTGGTCCTGCCCTACCACCTCGTCCAGCGACGCCGGGCGCATCCGGACCGCCAGCGGCGCACCGGCCGGCACGCCCAGGCCGTGGTCGCCCGGCGGCGGCGCGCCGGGCAGGTCGAACAGACCGTCGGACACGGCTTCAGGCATACCACGCGGCGGCGACGCGCAAGCCGGCTCGCGGCCGTCGACCCGCGCGCGCCGGCGTCATCTTTGCTAAGTTCCGGTTTGCCGAATCCGGTGCGCGTTCGCTCCCGGTAAGTCGAGCCGGCGGAAATCCAACAGCAAGGACGGACATGAGCCAGCCCCCCGAATATCCAGGCACGCCGCCCGAGCCGCCGCCGGGGTACGGCCCGCCGCCGGGGTACGGCCCGCCGCCGGGCTACGGCACGCCTCCCCCACCGCCGCCGGGCTATGGCCCGCCGCCCGGCTACGGGGCGCCCCCGCCCGGCTACGGCCCGCCCCCGGGCTACGGCCCCCCACCCGGGTTCGGCGGCCCGCCCAAGCCCGCGTTCAGCGTGGGCGAGGCGTTCGGCTGGGCGTGGAACGCCTTCACCAAAAACCCTGTGGCGCTGATCGTTCCGACGCTGGTCTACCTGGTGGTGCTGGGCGGTGCCTCCACGCTGATCGGGCTGAGCCAGGACGTCGGCACCTCCGGCGGCGGCTCCGGCGACGACTACTTCACCTTCACCGCGAACCTCAACGGCGGCGGGATGGCGCTGCTGGTGCTGGGCTACCTGGTCGCCTACCTGGTGGGCGCGTTCGCCCAATCCGCCTACCTGTCCGGCTGCCTCGACCTGGCCGACGGCCGCCCGGTGACCATCGGGTCGTTCTTCAAGCCGCGCAACTTCGGCATGGTGTTCCTGGCCGCGCTGCTGGTCGGCATACTCACCTCGATCGCCTCGGCGCTGTGCTTCCTGCCCGGCCTGATCCTGGGCCTCTTCGCCCAGTTCACCATCCCGTACGCCATCGACCGGTCGGAGTCGGCCGTCAAGGCACTCAGCTCCAGCTTCTCCACCGTCACCGCGAACTTCGCCAACGCCCTGCTGGTTTGGCTGGCCGAGTTCGCGCTGGTGGTGGTCGGAGCCCTGGCATGTGGAGTCGGGCTGCTGCTGGCCGCGCCGGTCGCCGCCCTGGTCGGGATCTACGCCTACCGCAAGCTGTCCGGCGGCCAGGTGGCGCCGCCGCCGGGCTACCAGCCCGGCCCGCCGCCCGGCTATCAGCCCGGCCCGCCGCCGGGGGCCCCGCCGGCGTAGCGGCCGGCCGCGGCCACTCCCGGCGCGCCGGGCTCCCCCGGCCGCGCCGCGTGCGTACCGTGCAGCTGTAATGGCGTTTGCGGACAAGACATTCGGCACCGGTGGACCCTCGGCGGCCGCCGGCGGCTCCTACGACGCCGACCGCCTGCTGGCCGGGTACCGGGCGGCGCGGGCCCAGCAGGCGCTGTTCGACCTGCGACAGGGCCCGGCGAGCGGCTACGACGAATTCGTCGGCCCCGACGGCAAGGTGCGCCCGGCCTGGACCGAGCTGGCCGACGCCATCGGCGAACGCGGCCGCGCCGGGCTGGACCGGCTGCGCTCGGTGGTCCGCGGCCTGATCGACCACGACGGCATCACCTACACCGACGTCGAGCCCGGCGGCCGCGGCCAGGAGCCGCGGCCCTGGCAGCTGGACACCCTGCCGATCGTGCTGTCGGCGGCCGACTGGGAGCCGCTGGAGGCCGGGCTGCTGCAGCGGTCGCGGGTGCTCGACGCGGTGCTGGCCGACCTGTACGGGCCGCGCAGCCTGCTCACCGAGGGCGTGCTGCCCCCGGAGCTGCTGTTCGGCCATCCCGGCTACCTGCGCGCCGCCAACGGCATCGAAATCCCGGGCCGTCACCAGCTTTTCATGCACGCCTGCGATGTCAGCCGGCGCCCGGACGGCGGCTTCGCCGTCAACGCCGACCGCACCCAGGCGCCCTCGGGCGCCGGCTACGCGCTGGCCGATCGGCGGGTGGTGGCGCACGCGATTCCCGACCTGTACGAGCGGATCGCACCGCGGCCCACCACACCGTTCGCGCAGGCGCTGCGGCTGGCGCTGATCGACGCGGCGCCCGACGTCGCCCAGGACCCGGTGGTGGTGGTGCTGTCGCCGGGCATCTACTCCGAGACGGCGTTCGACCAGGCCTATCTGGCCACCCTGCTGGGTTTCCCGCTGGTGGAGAGCGCCGACCTGGTGGTGCGCGACGGCATGGTGTGGATGCGTTCGCTGGGGACGCTGAAACGGGTCGACGTGGTGCTCCGCCGGGTCGACGCCGAGTACTGCGATCCGCTGGACCTGCGCGCCGACTCCCGGCTCGGGGTGGCCGGCCTGGTGGAGGCGCAGCATCGCGGGACGGTGACCGTCGTCAACACCCTGGGCAGCGGAATTCTGGAAAACCCTGGGCTGCAACGTTTTCTGCCGGAGATGGCACGGCACCTGCTGTCCGAAACGCTGCTACTGCCCAGCGCGCCGGTCTACTGGGGCGGCATCGACGCCGAACGTTCACACCTGCTGGCCAATCTGGCGTCGCTGCTGGTGAAGTCCACGGTGGGCGGGAAAACGCTTGTCGGGCCGGCGCTTTCGTCGCGGCAGCTGGCCCAGCTGGCGGCCCGGATCGAGACGGCGCCGTGGCAGTGGATCGGCCAGGAGCTGCCGCAGTTCTCCTCGGCGCCGACCGATCACGCCGGCGTGTTGTCGTCGGCCGGGGTCGGCATCCGGCTGTTCACCGTGGCCCAGCGCGGCGGCTACGCGCCGATGATCGGCGGCATCGGCTACCTGCTGGCCGCAGGACCGGCGGCGTACACGTTGAAAAGCGTTGCGGCCAAGGATGTCTGGGTGCGTCCGACCGAGCGGGCCCGGGCCGAGGCGGTCGGCGTGCCCGCCGTGGAGCCGCCGGCGAAGACGGCCGCGGGCACCTGGGCCGTCAGCTCCCCGCGGGTGCTGTCCGAGCTGTTCTGGATCGGGCGGTACGGCGAGCGCGCGGAGAGCATGGCCCGGCTGCTCATCGTCACCCGCGACCGCTTCCACGTCTACCGCCATCACCAGCACAGCGAGGAAAGCGAGTGCGTGCCGGTGCTGATGGCCGCGCTGGGCCGCATCACGGGCACCGACACCGGCACCGGCGCCGCGGCCGGTGGCGATGCGGCCGAGACGATCGCCGTCGCGCCCTCCACGCTGTGGTCGCTGACCGTCGACCCGCAGCGGCCCGGCTCGCTGGTGCAGTCGGTGGAGGGGCTGGCGCTGGCCGCGCGGGCGGTGCGCGACCAGATGTCCAACGACACCTGGATGGTGCTGGCCGGGGTGGAGCGGGCGCTGGCGCTGGACAGTGAACCGCCGGACTCGCTGGCCGAGGCCGACGCGCTGCTCACCGCGGCGCAGACCCAGACGCTGGCCGGGATGCTGACCCTGTCCGGGGTGGCCGGCGAGTCGATGGTGCGCGACGTCGGCTGGACCATGATGGACATCGGCAAGCGGATCGAACGCGGCCTGTGGCTGACGGCGCTGCTGCGGGCCACGCTCACCGTGGTGCGCGGCGCGGCCGCCGAACAGACCATCCTCGAGTCGACGCTGGTGGCCTGCGAGTCCTCGGTCAGCTACCGGCGCCGCACGGCGGGCAAGGTGAGCGTGGCCGCGATGGCCGAGCTGATGCTGTTCGACGCGCAGAACCCGCGGTCGCTGCTCTACCAGGTGGAGCGGCTGCGCGCCGACCTCAAGGACCTGCCCGGTGCATCCGGGTCGTCGCGCCCGGAACGGCTGGTCGACGAGATCGGCACCCGGCTGCGCCGGTCGCATCCCGCGGAGCTGGAACGCATCAGCGACGACGGGCGGCGCGCCGAGCTCGCCGAGCTGCTCGATTCGGTGCACGCCGAGCTGCGCAGCCTGGCCGAGGTGCTCACCACCACCCAGCTGGCGCTGCCCGGCGGCATGCAGCCGCTGTGGGGTCCCGACGTGCGCCGCGTGATGCCGGCCTAACCGGCCCCGTCGACCACGGCGTGGATGAACTGCATCTTCTCCAGCACCGCGGCCGGCAGCACGAACGGGTACAGGTCGTCGTGGCCCATGGACCGGTTCACCATGTTCAGTGACCACGACAACGGCAGCCACGTGTCGATGATCGTCTGAAAAGCGCTGGGCCCCAACGCCGGACGATCGATGGTGGCCGACGCCGGGGCCAGCCCGCACCACGCCGAGGTGTCCAGCGTGTCGCGGATGTGCAGGTAGTGGGCGAACGTCTCGGCCCAATCCTCGCTGGCGTGCATGGTGGCATATGACGAGACGAAGTTCTCCTGCCAGCCCTCCGGCGCGCCCTCGCTGTAGTGCCGGTCCAGCGCCTGCTGATAGTCGGCGTCGGGATCGCCGAACAGCTCGTTGAACCGGCGCAGGTGGTCGGGGTGCGGGGCGATCAGCCGGTAGAAGTAGTAGTGCCCGATCTCGTGCCGGAAGTGCCCGAGCAGCGTCCGGTACGGCTCGTCCATCTCGACCCGCAGCTGTTCGCGGTGCACGTCGTCGCCCTCGGCCAAATCCAGTGTGATGACCCCGTTCTGGTGACCGGTCAGCACGTTCTCGTGCGCGCTGGACAGCAGCCGGAAGGCCAGGCCGTAGTCGGGGTCCTGATCACGCCCGACGATCGGCAGCCGCAGCTCGTGCAGCTCGGCGATCAGCCGGCGTTTGGCCGCCTCGGCGCGGGCGAACTCGGCCAGCCCCACGGTGTCGGCGTCGTTGGGCCGCTCGGTGGTCAGCACGCAGGACGCGCACAGCAACCGCGGCTCGTTCACCGGGACCAGCCAATTGCATTCGGCCAGAAGCAGATTGGCGCACAACTGGTATTCGCTGGCGGGCACGAAGCCGGCGTGCCCGCTCGTCTCGTCCTCCGAGATCACCAGCAGTGCCATCTGCTCGATCGAAAACCCCAGCGCGCTACCGCAATTCAGGCAGGTGGAGTTCTCGAAGGTTAGGCGCTGGCCGCACTTGGGGCAGGTGAAGTCACGCATAGGGCACCACGTCGACGGACACGTCGATCACGCTGTGCTGTGAGTTGGTGTAGATGATGCCCCGCAGCGGCGGGACGTCGGCGTAGTCGCGGCCGCGTCCCACCACGATGTAGCGCTCGTCGATCATCTGGTCGTTAGTGGGATCCACTCCCAGCCACTCGAATTGACCGGGCTCGTGCGGGGTCCACACGGCGGCCCAGGCGTGGGTGGCGTCGATGCCGATCATCCGGTCCTTTCCGGGAGGGGGGTCGGTGGCCAGATACCCGGACACGTAGCTGGCCGCCAACCCGTGGGCGCGCAGGCAGGCGATCGCCAGCCGCGCAAAGTCCTGGCATACCCCTTCGCGGGCCGCCAGAACCTCGGCGACCCCGGTGGAGATCGTCGTCGACCCGCTCCGGTAGGTGAAGTCGGTGAAGATCCGCGACGCCAGGTCCCGCAGCACCTCGATCAGCGGCCGCCCGGGCGCGAAACTGGGTGCGGCGTAGTCGCGCACCTCGTCGGTGATCTCCGGCGGGTCGAGGTCCAGGGTGAATTCGGTTGCCAGCGCCCCGCGGCGGCCGGCCGGGCGGGCCGCCTCCCAGGGCTGCACCGCCGGCCCGGTGGTGTACAGGCCCGGCGCCGGCGGGTTGACGTCGACGATGGAATCGCTGGTCACCGTCAGGCTGTGGTGCGGTTCAGTGACGTGGAAATAGGAGCTGATGTTGCCGTAGCAGTCGGTGCTGGTGGAGCTGTCGGCCGGGGCCGGGTCGATGGTCAGCCGATGGGCGACGCAGCGCTGCCGCAGCGAGTCCCGCGGCGTCAGGAAACCCCGGCCGTAGGAGCTGGTCACCACGTCGGAGTAGCGGTACTCGGTGCGGTGGGTGACGCGGTGGCGGCGGGCGGCCCCGCCGTCGGCCTGCTGATCGGCTTCGGGCACAAGGCTGATCACATCACACCGGGGCCGCCGCCGCGGTCGCGATGCCGCCGCGTTTGCCGATCCGGCGGCGGCCGCGCCGAAACGGGAGCACAATCGAGAGCGTGGCCACGTGGTACGACGTCGCCCGCATCGTGGGTGAGCTGGCCCTCACCTCCGAGCCGTCACCGCACGACTGGCGGGTCGGCAAGAAGTTGCTGGCCTGGGAGCGCCCGCTGCGGCCCTCCGAGCGGGAAGCGCTGGCCCGCACCGGCGCCGAGCCCACCCCGGGCGACGTCCTCGGTGTCCGGGTGGCCGACGAGGGCGTCAAGTTCGCGCTGATCGACGACGCGCCGCAGACCTTCTTCACCACCCCGCATTTCGACGGCTATCCCGCGGTGCTGGTCAACCTGGACGCCATCTCGGTGCGCGACCTCGAGGAGCTGATCACCGAGGCGTGGCTGACCCAGGCGCCGCGGAAACTGGTGCAGGAGTTCCTGGCCGACTCGCGGTGAGCCCCTCACCCCGGCCGCAGGTCGATCACCCGTTGCAGATCGTCGACGCAGGCGCCGACGGCGTCGGCCAGCGCGACGTGCGGCTCCCGGTCGCCGCCGTCGCCCGAGCGCAGCCGCGCGGCGTGCCGGCGCGCCGAGCCGAGGTACACGCACGCGCCGGCCGGATCGCGGTCGGCCAGCGCGGTCGCCGCCGCCAGCACCAGCAGCACCGTCGACACCGGCTGCCCCTGCCGGTCGCCGGGGCCGGGGGCCACCGCGCGGGCCAGCTGCAGCACCGAGCCGGCCAGCAGCGCGACGTGCACGGCCTGATGGTCGGCGGCGCGCACGGCGTCGCGCAGGCCCCAGCGTCGCGGCGCGATGGCGACGACGTGCCGGGCGGTGGTGCGCGCCTCCAGCAGGCCGCTGAGCTGTTCGTGCACCCGGTCGACGGCGCTCAGCGGCCAGTCGGGCGGGGCCGCCCGGCGGCCGGAGGAAACGTCGGCGGCCCGGGACAGCACGTCGTGCAGCACCGCCAGCACGCCGGCCCGGGCGGCGCCCAGCACGGTGCGCGGGTCGGCCGGGAACAGCAGCACGGCCACGACGATGGCCACCGCGCCGCCGATCAGCGCGTCGAAGATGCGTTCCGGCCCGGCGCCGCCGCGGTACAGGGCCAGCACCAACAGCGCCGAGACCACGGTCTGGTTGGCGAACATCATCCCGTGCCCGATGAAGCCGCCCCCGATGAACACCGCGGCGCCCAGCGCGACCAGCGCGGCGACCGCGATGGGCAGCGCGCCGGGACCGAGCATCCCCTGCACCACGGTGCCCAGCCCGATGCCCAGCGTCACCCCGATCATCATCTGGACGGCCCGTTGGGCGCGCAGCACGTTGCTGGTCGACAACGACACCGCGGCGGCGATCGGCGCGAAGAACGGTTGCGGATGGTCCAGCACGTCGTGGGCCAGGTACCAGGACAGGCCGGCGGCCAGCGACGTCTGCAGCAGGTTGAACCACACCGCACCCAGCCGCTTGCCGCCCGCCCGCACGGCGGTGCGCATCAACGAGGGCACCGCCGAGCCGCGCATCGGTCAGGTCCGGATCAGCTGGAACAGGGGGATCACCCGGCTGGTCTTGGCCTGGTACTCGGCGAAGCCGGGGGCGGCCGCGGCGACCTGGGCGAACAGCGCGTCGCGCTCCTCGCGGGGCAGCTCGCGCGCGGTCACGTCGAAGCTGTCGGTGCCGATCTCCACCCGCGCGGCGGGGTTGGCCCGCAGGTTGTGCACCCAGGCCGGGCTGACCGGGGCGCCGGCGAACGAGCCGATCACCAGGAGCTTGCCGTCGATGCGGAAGTAGGCCAGCGGCGACACCCGGGGCTGACCCGACTTGGCGCCGGTGGTGTGCAGCAGCAGCAGGTCGGCACCCTCGAACTGGCCGCCCACTTTGCCGTCGTTGGCCCGGAATTCGTCGATGATGCTCTGGTTGAACGCGTTGATGGTGCCGGTGTCCGGAATATCAGTCATGCCTGCTCAACCCGGTCCGGCTTGACGTCTATTCCGGACTTCGTGCTGCTCGTTTGTTGCTGTTAGCTGTGATGGCTGCGCAAGAAACACCCTGGTCAGGATAGTTGGTTCTGACGGGTGCCTAAAGTGCTGTTGAATCTACTGCGGACTGACTGCGGACCGGGACTACAACGGTACGGTCCGTCACTTGTCGGGGCCCGCGCCGGTAAACGTCGTGGGGAACGGAATGTCGTCCGGGGCAACGTCATGCGGGAAGTACACCACGTCCATGGACTTGATTGAGCGGTTACACGCGGGCCGTTGAATGGCCTCGGAGAATCCGCTCGACCCGATCCAGCAGCTCGCTCGGGTTATCGTCGGTGGCATCTTTCCAGGCCGCGAGGGCGTTGAGGAGGTTAATCGGCTGGACGCTGAGCTGGGGGCCCAACAGTACAGTGTGGTCACTGTTGGAATCCGCCGCGCAATAGGAGATCTCGACTTGGTATGACCGGCTGCCCGCCCCATTCGGGATCTTGGGCACGATCGACAGAACGCACTCACGCGGGATTTTGATGAACTCGGCCTTGGGCGCGGCCAAACGCACGGTCAGCGCCGACGGGGAAATACACAAAATGCATCGGCGCCACATCCGAACTGCGGAGTAAACGAACAGCGGTGTCGGAATCAGCAGGATGATGCCCGTGACACGAAGCCATACCGGATTGCCGGGGGCAAACCCCGCGCCGACGCTGGCGGCCCCTAGCAGGGGGACCAGCACGTTCAAGACGTACGCATTTCCCTCGTACCACGGGAGATACCTGCACACGATCTCGTTCCCCGACCGGTTGACTCCCGGCCGAAAAATCCGGCGTCTGCCGAGGACGAAGAGGAGTGCCGTGCAGAATCCGATCAGCGACAAGTACCACTGCACTCCCGCCGACGTTGCCACCACTGTGACCAGAAGTAGGGCGACGCCGAACGCGTACCGCAGTACCCGCCCCCACCCCCCGCTGGCCTCACTGTTGGGCATCAGTGACGGTCTCGCATTGTGGTTGCCGGAGCACTGCGGTGGTGATCGTCGGAAGCTGGACCTGCCACCGCCGCACGCTTGTGGACAGCCAGCCAGATATTCGCCCGCTCCACCGGTGAATCGCGTAGCACGGTCATCGTGAGTTGCGCGATCAGCGTCTCCTCTTCAGCCGTAATGATCCGCGATCGTGACACGCTCTCGATCGCGCCCAGCTCGTGGGTAATCTGCATCGCAAGCAACCCCTGAACTCCGACAGATTCACCGGCAAGGCCGAGTTCACGATTTAGTTCGCAACACCCAGGCGCCGTCTGCAACTGCTGCTCGACCAGCATCGCGAACACGTCAGCAGGGTCCAAAGCGGCCTGGACTCGATGCATCGTCAACACGGCGTTGGCGCCAAACACGTCGATGCACGGGTCGGTGCGACAAACCCACACGGACTCCGACGGCCGAATCGAAGGGTTCCCAGCCCCGCGGTACCCCCACCTCCACGACAAGCCCGGCAAACCGCTCGACCGGAGACACAGCCAGGCCGTGCTTCTCCGTGTATTCATCGAATCGCATCGTCGCCGTCCTACCCGAAACCGAAGACCGATTCCACGCCGTGCACCGCACTACCGACGGCATCCGCGACCGGCTCCCAGGCCACTTCGACCAACTTAGATCCCCCCCAGGCGGCGACCGCTCCCACACCGGCGCCCACCACCAGACCAACTGCGGTCCCGGCACCCGGAATGACCGAGCCGATCGCTGCACCAGCTGCCGCGTCCGCGGCAAGACCACCAACCGTCGCGCCAGCCCATAGCCCGGCAGCAGTTCCTGCAGTCTCTCGGGTGACGGCCTCGGCCGCCGAGTTGCCGTCATGCATGTCGGACATGACGGCCGGTATGGCGCTGGCCGCAGCAACCACCCCACCGATACGAGAGAACCCCCTCAGCTCGACGCCGCCGACCTTGGGGTCCTCCAACCACTTCAATAAGCCCGGATCAGCCTTGCCGGGACCGGTGCCGGGGGACTCAGCGATCAAGTTGGTCGTAGCCTGACGCACACCGTCGGCGGTACCACCGGCGACCGCACCCGCAGCCCCGATTGCCACATCCCCCGTCGTCGGGGTCAACGCGGGCCCCCCGCCGGGGTGGTCGACCGGTGCCGGGACGGGTCCCGCCTGGACGCCGGTGGAGTCATACCCGTCTGCGTGTAGCGTTCCCAGTGCATTCTGAAACGAGCTTGAGTACCCGTCGCGTGTCGCTTGCAGCTGACCCAGCGCGGCTTTGGTATCGCGGATGGCGTCGTCTTCGCGGGCAGTGATGAACGCATCAAGTGCATGTCGATCTTCTGCAGTGAGTTTGGGATCTTTTTCCATCTCTACCGCTTGGCCGATGAAGCCATCCAGTTGCTGCAGCCGAATTTCCAACGCTGCGATCTGCCCCGCCGCGGTTTTTTGCGCCTCGGCCAGGCTCGCGGCGATGTTTTCCAGGTCCGCACCGATCTTGGGCAACTGAAGAGATTGCGCCCCTAGGGATTTCGTCACCCGCTGCACTTCAGCCGAGTCGTTGATCGGGTGGTCTCCGTCTTGATGATTCCAAGCAGCGTCAAAGCGGTCGCGGGCTTGCTCAAACGAGTGGTTCGCCTCGGCGGTACACCGCCCGGCAGCATGAAAGGCCTCCGCGAGCTAGAAATCCGAAAGGGACTACCGGCCTGCAAGCTCCGGTCGACTGCCCATGGGTCACCACCGGCTTCAGCGATCAGCGCAGAAATGCTGATGTAGCGGAGTTGCATGGAATCGTCAGGTGTTCTTGATCAGCCCGGGCCCGAGCACGCCCACCATCGGTGACGGGTCGTCGACACAACGCGGCAGACCGACAAGCATCGCTACTCTTCCGCGCACGGGAAAAGACTACCGCCCGGCTTGTCGATCAATTCACTTTCGGACTGTGCGCGGCGTAGGTGCTCAAGCCGCATACTTCGTCAATTCAGTTACGGCCATCTGTGGCCTGATGCCGCCGAATCCACCCGCACGGCTATCCGCGCGGTGATCGCGGAGCGGATGAACACCACTGCGGACCAGCTGCGGCCCACGAGCACCTGAGCGAGCCGTTCGCTGAGGTCAATGGGGTTTGCTGGGCTCCGGCTTGACGTCTATTCCGGACTCCTTGCGCTGCTGTTCGGTGATGGGCGCCGGCGCGTCGGTGAGCGGGTCGACGCCGCCGCCGGTCTTGGGGAAGGCGATCACCTCGCGGATGGAGTCGACCCGGGACAGCAGCGCGTTGATCCGGTCCCAGCCGAACGCGATCCCGCCGTGCGGGGGCGCGCCAAAGGTGAACGCCTCCAACAGGAATCCGAACTTCTCCTGAGCCTCGGCGTGGTCCAGGCCCATCACCGCGAACACCCGCTCCTGGATGTCGCGGCGGTGGATACGGATCGAGCCGCCGCCGATCTCGTTTCCGTTGCAGACGATGTCGTACGCGTCGGCGAGCACGTTGCCGGTGTCGGTCTCGATCGCGTCCTCGTATCCCGGCTTGGGTGCGGTGAACGCGTGGTGCACCGCGGTCCACGCCCCGGAGCCGACGGCGACGTCACCGGCGGCGGTGGCGTCGTCGGCGGGCTCGAACAGCGGCGGGTCCACCACCCAGACGAGCGCCCACGCATCGGGGTCGATCATGTCGAGCCGGCTGGCGATCTCGCTGCGGGCCGCGCCCAGCAGCGCCCGCGACGGCTTGGCCGGCCCGGCCGCGAAGAAGATGCAGTCCCCCGGTGCGGCGCCGACGTGCCCGGCCAGCCCGGCGCGCTCGGCCTCGGAGAGGTTCTTGGCCACCGGCCCGCCCAGCTCGCCGTCCTCGCCGACCAGCACGTAGGCCAGGCCCTTGGCGCCGCGTTGCTTGGCCCACTCCTGCCAGCCGTCCAGGGTGCGGCGCGGCTGCGAGGCCCCGCCCGGCATCACCACCGCACCCACGTACGGCGCCTGGAAGACGCGAAATGTGGTGTCTTTAAAGAACTCCGAGCACTCGACGAGCTCGAGTCCGAACCGCAGGTCGGGCTTGTCGGAGCCGTAGCGGGCCATCGCGTCGGCGTAGCTGATCCGCGGGATCGGCCGGGGGATCTCGTAGCCGATCAGCGCCCACAGCGCGGACAGGATCTCCTCGGAGATCGCGATGACGTCCTCGGCGTCGACGAAGCTCATCTCCATGTCGAGCTGGGTGAACTCGGGCTGGCGGTCGGCGCGGAAATCCTCGTCGCGGTAGCAGCGGGCGATCTGGTAGTAGCGCTCCATCCCGGCCACCATCAGCAACTGCTTGAACAGCTGCGGGCTCTGCGGCAGCGCGTAGAACGAGCCGGGATGCAGCCGGGCCGGCACCAGGAAGTCGCGCGCCCCCTCCGGGGTGGAGCGGGTGATGGTCGGGGTCTCGATCTCGACGAAGTCGTGCCGCGCCAGCACTTCGCGCGCGGCGGCATTCACCTTGGAGCGCAACCGGATTGCCGCGGCTGGCGCGTCGCGGCGCAGGTCCAGGTAGCGGTATTTCAGCCGCAGCTCCTCGCCGGCGGGCTCGTCGAGCTGGAACGGCAGCGGCGCGCTTTCGCCCAGCACGGTCAGCGACGACGCGTTGACCTCGATGTCGCCGGTGGCGATCTCGGGGTTGGCGTTGCCTTCCGGGCGGATCTCGACCAGCCCGGTCACCGCGACGCAGAACTCGGCGCGCAGCCGGTGCGCCTGCTTGAGGACGTCCGGGTCGCGGAACACCACCTGGGTGATTCCGGAGGCGTCGCGCAGGTCGATGAAGATGACGCCGCCGTGGTCGCGCCGGCGCGCCACCCAGCCCGCCAGCGTTACCTGCTGCCCGGCGTCGCTACTTCTCAGCGAACCGGCGGCGTGGCTGCGCAGCACAAAAACACTCCCCTTGGTCTGAAACGAAAGCCAAGTCTAGAGGAGGTAACTTTGGTCCTATTGCCACCACCATCGCACTCGTCGGTCCCGGCGCCGTCGGTACGACGGCGGCCGCGCTGCTGCACCGGGCCGGTCATTCGGTGGTGGTGTGCGGCCGCACCCCGCGCGAGCGCATCGAGCTGCGCCCCGACGGCGCCGACCCGATCGTCGTCCCCGGCCCGGTGCACACCGATCCCGGTCGGGTGAGCGGCCCGGTGGACGTGGTGCTGCTGGCGGTCAAGGCCACCCAGAACGCCGGCGCCGCCGGCTGGCTGGCCCGGCTGTGCGGCGAACACACCGTCGTCGTGGTGCTGCAGAACGGCGTCGAGCAGGTCGAGCAGGTGCGGCCGCTCTGCCCGGACTCGCCGGTGATCCCGGGCATCGTCTGGTATTCGGCGACGACCCAGCCGCAGGGCTGGGTGCGGCTGCGGACGGAGCCCGCCCTGGTGCTGCCCAGCGGGCCGTCGGCGCAGGCGGTGGCCGCCCTGCTGCGCGACGCCGGCTGCCGGGTGGACTGCGACCCCGACATCATCACCGCGGCCTGGCGCAAGCTGCTCACCAACGCGCTGGCCGGGTTCATGGCGCTGTCGCGGCGCCGGTCCGGGATGTTCCGCCGCGACGACGTCGCCGCCCTGTCCCGGCGCTACGTCGCCGAATGCCTGGCGGTCGCGCGGGCCGAGGGCGCCCGGCTGTCCGACGACGTGGTCGACGAGCTGGTCGAGCTGTTCCGCAGGGCTCCCGAGGACATGGGCACCTCGATCCTGTCCGACGCGGAGGCTCACCGGCCGATGGAGTGGGACGTCCGCAACGGGGTGATCGCCCGCAAGGGACGCGCCCACGGGCTGCCCACCCCGATCAGCGACGTGCTGGTGCCGTTACTGGCCGCGGCCAGCGACGGCCCCGGCTAGATTGATCCCATGTTCGATTGCGAGCGCGTCGGCCTCGACTTCATCGACTCGGCGCCCGTGGTGTTCCGCAACAGTGTCGATTTGGCCATCACCCCCGAGCAGCTGTTCGAGGTGCTGTCCGACGCCGCGGCCTGGCCGCGCTGGGCGACGGTGATCACCAAGGTCACCTGGACCAGCCCCGAGCCGCGGGACGTGGGCACCACCCGGGTCGTCGAGATGCGCGGCGGTATCGTCGGCAACGAGGAGTTCCTGGCCTGGGAACCGTTCACGCACATGGCATTTCGGTTCAACGAGTGCTCGACCCGGTCGGTGGCCGCGTTCGCCGAGGACTACCGGGTTCAGGTCATCCCCGGCGGTTGCCGGCTGACCTGGACCATGGCCCAGAAACCCGCCGGGCCGGCGAAACTGGCGATGGCGGTGGTCAGGCCGCTGCTGAACCTGGCCCTGCGCCGCTTTCTGCGCAACCTGCGCAGCTACACCGACTCCCTAGCGACCCGGCAACCTTAGGAGCGTGTCATGACCTTCAACGAGGGCATGCAGATCGACACCAGCACCGCGTCCTCGTCCGGCGGCGGCGGGATGGGAATGGCCGTCGGGGGCGGCGGCCTCGGGCTGATCATCCTGCTCGGCGCGTTGTTCCTCGGCGTCGACCCGGGCCGCGTCATGCCCCAGCAGCAGACCAACACCGGCGGCTACTCGGCGCCCGGGTTCGACCTGAGCCAGTGCAAGACGGGCGCCGACGCCAACAAGTACGTGCAGTGTCGCGTGGTCGCCACCGGGAACTCGGTGGACGCGGTGTGGCATCAGCTGATGCCGCGCTACACCCGACCGCACGTGCGGTTGTTCACCGGCCGGGTGAACACCGGCTGCGGCCCGGCCACCACCGCGGTCGGGCCGTTCTACTGCCCGGTGGACCAGACGGCGTACTTCGACACCGACTTCTTCCAGGAGCTGGTCGACCGATTCGGTTCCAGCGGTGGGCCTTTCGCGCAGGAGTACGTGGTGGCCCACGAGTACGGTCACCACGTGCAGAACCTGCAGGGCGTGTTGGGCCGCTCCCAGCAGGGCGCGCAGGGCGCCGGCGGCAACGGGGTGCGCACCGAGCTGCAGGCCGACTGCTACGCCGGCATCTGGGCGCACTACGCCTCCACGGTCAAGCAGGAGAGCACCGGTGTGCCCTACCTGGAGCCGTTGAGCGACAAGGACATCGCCGACGCGCTGTCGGCCGCCGCGTCGGTGGGCGACGACCGCATCCAGAAGCAGGCGACCGGCCGGGTCAACCCCGAGTCCTGGACGCACGGTTCCTCCGAGCAGCGCCAGAAGTGGTTCACCATCGGGTACCAGACCGGCGACCCGAAGCAGTGCGACACCTTCTCCGCGCCCGACTTGGGTTAGGCCGCAAGCAGTTTGCGCAACTCGGCGCGGCCCTGCTCGTCGAGCGGCAGCAACGGCGCGCGCGGGTCGCCGACTTTGAAATCGAGCAACTCCAGGCCGGCCTTGACGGTGGTGGCCAGCCCGCCGGCCACGATGAAGGTGAGCAGCGGCTTGAGGTCGTCGTAGAGTCGCTGCGCGGTGTCGAGGTCGTTCGCGCGCACCGCGTCGTACAGGTCGATGCATGGTTGCGGCCGCAAACACGGTGCGGCCGTGCACCATCCGGACGCCCCGGCCTTCAGCGCGTCGAGCACCAGCGGGTTGCTGCCGTTGTAGAAGGGCAGCCGGTTGCCGGACAGCTCGGCGATGCGCTGCATCCGGGTCAGGTCGCCGGTGGACTCCTTGACCATGGCCACGTTGTCGATGGATTCGAACATCCGCACCAGCAGCTCCGGCGGCATGTCCACGCCGCTGGTGGCCGGGTTGTTGTAGGCCATGATCGGGATCGAGATGGCGTCGCTGATGCTGCGGTAGTGATGGAAGATCTCCCGCTCGGTGAGCTTCCAGTAGGACACCGGCAGGATCATCACCGCGTCCGCCCCGGCGCGCTGCGCGTATTGGGCGCGCCGAATCGTCTTGGCGGTGGTCACATCCGACACTCCCACGATCACCGGCACCCGGGCGGCGACGGCGCTCAGGGTGGTGTCGATCACGGCGTCGACTTCGGGCTCCTCCAGGTAGGCCAGCTCGCCGGTGCTGCCCAGCGGCGCGACCGCGTGCACGCCGGCGGACACCAGCCGCTCGACCAACGCGGCCAGCCGCTCGGTGTCAATCCCGTTGTCGGCGAAGGGCGTAACCGGGTAGGCGATGATGCCGTGGATCTTGGGTTCGGTCAAGGGTTGGCTCCTCAGCTGGTTAGCGCGTCGGGATGGCGGGCCAGGGCCCGGCGGGCGTAGTAGGCGAAGTTGGCCCGGCTGCGCTGCGGCGACAGCGTCCAGTCGTGGGCCTCGCGGGCCAGCTCCTCGGGCAGCTGCTTGACGGTGCCGGCGGCCATCGCGGCCAGCTGCAGCTTGGCGGCGCGCTCGATGAGGATTCCCAACGAGCACGCCTCCTCGATGCTGGCGCCGGCGATGACGTGGCCGTGGTGGGCCAGCAGCACCGCCTTCTTGTCGCCCAGCGCGGCGGTGATGATCTCCCCCTCCTCGTTGCCGACGGGCACGCCCGGCCAGTCCGCCAGAAACGCGCAGTCGTCGTACAGCGGGGTGGTGTCCATGTGGGATACCACCAGCGGGACCTCCAGCATGGACAGCGCCGCCACGTGGAACGCGTGGGTGTGCACGATGCACTGCACGTCGGGGCGGGCACGGTAGATCCAGCTGTGAAAGCGGTTGGCGGGGTTGGCCATTCCGTCACCCTCGAGGACATTGAGGTCCTCATCGACCAGCAGCAGATTGCCGTCGGTGATCTCGTCGAAGCCCAGGCCGAGCCGCTGGGTGTAGTAGGTGCCGTCGGCCTCGGCGCGGGCGGTGATCTGCCCGGCCAACCCGGAGTCGTGCCCGGCGTCGAACAGCGCCCGGCAGGTCAGGGCCAGCTTCTGGCGGGTGGTCAACGGCGAATCGGCGGCGTCCCGGCCCTGCAACGCCGTCAACTGCTCGGCAGCCCGGCGCATCAATTCCGATTTCGAATCGGTGAACGTGCTGGCCATGTGACACAATGTAGCAGGTTAGGAAACCTTGTGTCATAGGAGCCTCGTGACAGCACTGCTGCGCCCCGTCCGCAGGCAACGCGGCCTCACCCTGGAGGCGCTGGCTGCGCAGACCGGCCTAACCAAGAGCTACCTGTCCAAAATCGAACGCGGCCAGAGCACCCCGTCGATCGCGGTCGCCCTGAAGGTCGCGCGAGCCCTCGACGTCGACGTCGGGCGGCTGTTCTCCGACGAGGCGGCCCGGGAGAAGATCGCCGTCGAGCGCGCCGGTGGCCCCGAGGGCCGGCGCTACCGGGTACTGGCCTCGTCGATGCTGGGAAAGACCATGTCGCCGTTCGTGATTCGCCCCACCGAACAGCTGGCCGACGACCCGCACCCCGAGCACGCCGGCCAGGAGTTCCTGTTCGTGCACGCCGGCAGGGTCGAGCTCGACTACGGCGACCAGACGTTCACGCTCGGGCCCGGCGACAGCGCGTATTTCGACGCCTCGGTCAGCCACAAGGTCCGCTCGGTCGGGCCGGAACCCGCCGAGGTCGTCGCGGTGGCGCACGCCGAACCGGGAAGCGCGGCGTTCGCCGGCTGACTAGCTGGGCCGGCAGGTGACGGTGGTCGTTGCGTCCTGCTGCACGACCACCTGGCCGTCCACGGCGATCTCGCAGTGGAACTGGGCGGGGCCGTTTCCCGAGTCCGGCCAGTGCAGCATGCCGCTGGCCGTGATGCTGGCGAACTGGTTCGGGTTTGCCAGCGTGGCGGTGTAGGTGACCGGCGTTCCGCCGCTGAGCGGGGCCTGCACGCTGGTCGAGAATTTCGACGGGTCGGCGTTGAAGGCGGCCTGGCTGGGCGGGTCGGCGTTCACGTAGGAGACGTTGGCGGTCACATTGTTGGGGCTCGTCACGGTGTAGGTCACCTGGTGGCCGTCCGCATGCGCCGCCGCCGGCGTGAGCACCGCCGCCACGGCCATCGTCACCGCTGAGATCGCGCTCGCTGTCCTGTGCACGTTCGTCATATCGAAAACGCTACCGGATTCGTTAGCGACGGTTCGCTGTTTACCGGCGGCTGCGCCCGCGCTCACCCGGCTCGGGTATGAAGCAGACATGAGCGATGAGCCCACCCAGCCCCCGAACCCGGCCGGCGCCGACGCGCCCGGCGTCACCCGCCGCCGGTTGCTGACCACCGGCGCCGTGTCGGCGGCGTTGGGGGTGGGCATCGGCGGCGGCGCCACGCTGCTGTGGTCGCAGTCCGCGCGCTCGAGAGGGCCCTGGCCGTGGCTGCAGCCCGACCGCAACGGCGCACCGCCGGTGGCCGGGCTGCACCTGCAGTTCGGAAAGAACGCCGGCACCGAGGTGGTGGTGTCTTGGCACAGCACCGACGCCGTGCGCAATCCGCGCGTCGTGTTCGGAACCCCGGCGTCCGGGTTCGGCCGCACGGTGGCCGCCGACACCCGCACCTACCGGGATGCGAAGTCGGGCATCGAAGTTCGGGTCAACCATGCCCGGCTGACCGGCCTGACGCCGGACACCGACTACGTCTACGCCGCGCTGCACGACGGCGCGCAGCCCCAGCAGGGCACCGTGCGGACCGCGCCGATGGGCCGAAAACCCCTGCGCTTCACCAGCTTCGGTGATCAGTCGACGCCCGCGCTGGCCAAGATGCCCAACGGGCGGTACGCCACCGACAACATCGGCTCGCCGGCCGCCGCGGACACCACCATGGCCATCGAGCGGATCGGCCCGCTGTTCAACCTGGTCAACGGCGACCTGTGTTACGCGAACCTGGCGCAAAACCGGATCCGCACCTGGTCCGACTGGTTCGAGAACAACTCACGCTCGGCGCGGTTTAGGCCGTGGATGCCGGCGGCGGGCAATCACGAGAACGAATTGGGCAACGGCCCAATCGGTTACGGCGCCTACCAGACGTATTTCGCATTGCCCGACTCGGGGTCCAGCCCGCAAACCCGCGGCCTGTGGTATTCGTTCACCGCCGGGTCGGTGCGGGTGATCAGCCTCAACAACGACGACGTGGCCTTTCAGGACGGCGGCAACTCCTACGTGCACGGCTATTCGGGCGGGGAGCAAAAGCGTTGGCTGGCAACCGAACTCGCCGCCGCGCGGCGCGACCCGGACGTCGACTGGCTGGTGGTGTGCATGCACCAGACGGCGATCTCCACCGCGGACCGGACCAACGGCGCCGATCTGGGCATCCGGCAGGAATGGCTGCCGCTGTTCGACCAGTATCAGGTCGATCTGGTGGTGTGCGGCCACGAGCATCACTACGAGCGCTCGCACCCGTTGCGCGGCGCGCTGGGCACCGACACCCGTACCCCGATACCGGTGGATACCCGCAGCGACCTCATCGACGCCACGCGCGGCACGGTGCACCTGGTCATCGGCGGCGGCGGCACGTCGGCGCCGAGCAACGCGATGTTCTTCCCCGAGCCCCGCTGCCGCGTGCTGACCGGCGTGGGCACGTTCGACCCCGGGCTGGGGCGCAAGGCGCCGATCTATGTCATCGAGGACGCGCCGTGGTCGGCGTTCCGTGACCGCGACAACCCTTACGGCTTCGTGGCTTTCGACGTCGACCCCGGCCCGGCCGGCGGCAATACCTCGATCAGCGCGACGCATTACGCGCTGACCGGCCCGCTCGGCGAGATGTCGGTGATCGACCGATTCACGCTGACCAAGCCGCGCGGCGACGGAGCCCGCTGAGTTCTCGGAGTGTTCGGGTTTTCCGGCTTGTCAGAACAGCGTCGGCTGAGCGGGTTCGGGCGCCGGCGCGGCCGCAACCGCTCGGGAGAACGGGCGGTGATCACCGCCCAGCCGGTACTTGGCGATCAGCGGTGCGGCGCGGTGCCGCAGCATGTCGCGATAGCTCGGCGGCAGGTAGGCGCCGCGACGGTACAGCTCCCGGTAGCGGCCGACCAGCTCGGGATGCGAGCGGGCCAGCCATTCCATGAACCAGCCCCGCGTCGAGCCGCGCAGGTGCAGGCCGAAGACCGTGACGCTGCCCGCGCCGGCGGCCGCGATCTGGCCGAGCAGGTCGTCGAGGTGCTCGACGGAATCGGTGAGGTAGGGCAGCACCGGCGCCACCATCACGTGGCAGTCCAGCCCGGCGGCGCGGATCGCGCTGATCAGACCCAGGCGCGCCTGCGGCGTCGGGGTGCCCGGCTCGACGTCGCGGTGCAGCTCCGCGTCGCCCACCGCCAGCGACACCGCCACCGAAACCGGAACCTGCGCCGCGGCGTTCGCGATCAGCGGCAGGTCCCGGCGCAGCAGCGTGCCCTTGGTCAGGATCGACAGCGGGGTGCCCGATTCGGCCAGCGCGCCGATGATGCCGGGCATCAGCGCATACCGGCCCTCGGCCCGCTGGTAGGGATCGGTGTTGGTGCCCAGCGCGACGGTCTCGCGCCGCCACGACGGCCGCCGCAGTTCCCGGCGCAGCACCTGTGCGACGTTGGTCTTGACGACGACCTGGGTGTCAAAGTCATTGCCGCAGTTCAACTCCAGGTATTCGTGGCTGGGCCGGGCGAAGCAGTACCGGCAGGCGTGCGAGCAGCCTCGGTAGCCGTTGACGGTGTAGCGGAACGGCAGCGCCGAGGCATTCGGCACC
Source organism: Mycobacterium sp. MAC_080597_8934 (assembly GCF_000523975.1). Taxonomy (NCBI): domain Bacteria; kingdom Bacillati; phylum Actinomycetota; class Actinomycetes; order Mycobacteriales; family Mycobacteriaceae; genus Mycobacterium; species Mycobacterium sp. MAC_080597_8934. The sequence goes on from NZ_JAOS01000019.1 coordinate 236,650, forward strand.
TTGTTCAGCGCGGACTTGCACAGCACCTCGTGGAAGGTGATGCCCTCGAACTGGGGCGCGCGCACGCTGCGCACCAGACCGAGGCGTTGCAGCCCCGGCAGCGCCCCGTCCTCGACGGGTTTCCCGTTGACCGCGACGGCCTGACTCGCCCACCGCATGCCAGTAATTCGAACACCAGTTCGAGATCGAGTCAAGGGCCTCTGCGGTCAGAAGGGTGGCGGCTCCTCGTCGTCGGGGTCGGGTGGCGGTGCGGGTCCGGGTGTCGCGGGCTGGGTGTCGAGTCGGGTGCGGCGGTTGTGGTTGCGTTCGGTGGTGATGCGGTGGGCGCGGGTGTGGCGGCGCAGCGGCATCATGGCGGTGCGCTCGCCGCAGCGGTGCTCGGTGTCGGGCTTGGCCGGCGACACGGCCCCGGTGGGTGTGCATAGCGTCGGGAACAGCAGCGCGCTGCCCGGGGTGGTGACGTAGGTGTCGCCGTCGGGCAGGGTCCAGATCACCGTGCCGTCGGGCAGTTGCCGGTCGCGCCAGCCCCAGAACGTTTTCAGCAAATGATGGCCACGGCACAGGCATTTGAGGTTCGACGGGTGGGTGGGCCCGCCCTGGGCGTACGGGATCGTATGGTCCACATCGCAGTCGACGGCGGGGCGATCACACCCGGGCGCCCGACAGGTCAGGTCCCGGCAGCGGATGAAGTCGGCCAGCCGGGCCGACGGGGTGTAGCCGGGTTCGGGCCCGCCCTCGGGCACCGCCACCGGCACCAGCCGCGCCGAGGCGGCCAGCTCGGCGATGACCTGCGCCGGGATCAGCCCGTCGAGCCCGGCCACCACAGCGGGCGTAGCCCCGCGGCCGGCGACGGTGGCCTGTTCGGCGACCACGTGGATCACCACAGTGCTGCGCGGCGCCGGCGCGGCTGCGCTCGGGCAGTCCGGTGATCCGCAGCCACACGCCAGCCGCCCGGCACCGGCGGCCAGCGCCCCCAACGCGTCGGCGCGCCGCTGGGCGCGGCTGCGCGGATCCCCCGCACACACTCCACTGGCCAGCTCGTCGAGCCGGCGATCCAGGGCATGCCCGTCGGGCCCGAGGACGTTGCCTTCCACCCAGGCCATCCCCGACTCGTTGGCCCGCACATCCAGATACCGGCCGGTCACCGCGTCGCATGCCCGGCGCACCGCATCGGCATCCACGGCCGCCACTACCCGATCCACCGCGGCGGCCAGCCCACCGCGGGTCAGCGACGGCCGCCGCGACACCAAGACGGCCAGCGTGGCGTCCACCCGGGCCAACACCTGCGCATCAGTGATCAAATCGGTGCGAAACACCAGGGTCTGAAACGCCCGGTAATCGATGCCCCCGGCCGCGAACACCGCCCCGACCTGCGGCAACCGTTCCCGCATCGCCATCGCATAACGCAGATAGCTGTGCCCCATCGCCACGCTGCAGCCCAGCGCCGCCCCCACCTGCGCGGCCACCGCCTCCCAGGCATCGGCGGCCCAATCCGCCCGCTCCCCCGTCTCCCGGCAACGCAACACCAACAACTCGGCAACCGCCACCAGCCGGGCCGCGGCGGCCCGCGCCTCGGCCCGGGCCGCCTCCCGCGCCCGATCGAGCAGCGCCACCGCCTCCGGCGTGGACCGCGACGCCACCACATACTCGAATATGTGTTCGACCATAGCACCGTCCACCGACCGCGTTGACTCGTCGGAAATGCGCGCGTATGGATGGGTCGTTGCCTCATGGGAAATGCGCGCGTACGCCCAGTGGATGGGGTTGACGTTGGCACAGCGCAGAGCAATCACCGAGGCGGCTGCGACCCGCTACCAGCAGGCGAGCAAGCGCGGGAAGGGCCGGATTCTTGACGAGTTGTGCGCCAATACCGGGTGGCACCGAAATCACGCGCGCAAGGCGTTTAAAGCGGCGCTGCAGCCCAAGAGCATTCAGGAGCCTCAACCCACCCAGGAAGGTCAGGAAGCGCGTGTTGTATCTCTCCGGCTCACAAGTGATTACGAACGCTTGTTGTACGTCGTTTTGCCGGCGTTTCATCTGATGACCGACGTGCTCAAACTGTTCGATCAACTCTCAAAGACGCCGACATGAGATTAGCGAATTCGGTACTCAGCCATGCGATCCGAGTGGCACCATTCCGGTATGACTTACTCGTTTCGCAACTGATTCAGGCTGGACGCTAGCCGGGTCGATTCCAAAGAGTCTGAGCTTGAACCGGATGGCGACGGCGGGGAAAAGATCGTTATCGGGAGAAACTACCGACTGCCCGCGAGGTTATGATCCGGATGGAAACTGTCCCTAACCTGCGGCGATGAGTTTTAAATCTGCTGGGGAAACGCAATTCGTGGTCAGCTCAACGTGTGTTCCGAAGGGTCGAGAGGGTCAGGAATTCATAGCGATTGGTCGGCGCTCACCCTTGCGCCACAACGTGTTTCGTCAGATCGCGGTGAGAGACGCTCGCCGAATCCCTACTCGGGAGTCGTGCTCGTGCGCGATCTATTTCTTGTCGCGCGGTAGTCGGCAGCCCGTGTAGCCCGACACAACGAGGTTTCCCCGGTAACCCACTTTGATGAAGATGCCGGTGGGGCCGTAGAAGCCGACGTCGTGGTTTCCGGGGTTGTTCTGCATCACCTGGATTTCAGTGGCGTCGATCTTGGCCGCGGCTTGTTTGGCGGCCTCTTGGATGGTCGCCCACTGCTGCTCGGAGACCGACACGTTGGCGGCAACTTGATCCGGCAGGAAGTAGCCTCGCCCGTCCGTTTGTTCATACGGTTTTTCGCAGCCTAAGCCTGAGCCCTCGTGCGGTGTTTCCCACGTAACCGAGGGGACCACTTTGCCTGCTGCCGCAGTGATTTCGTTCATGGCGGCCTGGACCTGAGCTTGGGTGTCCTCGAACGACGGCAGAGATTTCAGCACTTGCAGGGCCTTGGCGGCGTCGTTGGGTGGTGTCGGCGCATCGGGTTGGTTCACGTGGCATCCTCCTGCGGCTAGTGCAATTGCGGCCACGGCCGTGCACAGGATCCGGTGGCGTTGTTGGTTCTGGCGTCGTGTCATCTGGTGGTCGCTCACTTCGTGATAACCGCCTTGTCTCCCAGGCCAGCGAGGACGGCGAATCCTGGGGCTGTTCTTCTCGATCCTGACCCTGATCGTCGTCATCGTCATCCCCAGCAAGAAATGACGGGACGGCGCCAGCTAAGGCTAGCGGCCCAGTTGTGAAAGAACTTCGGCGACAACGGAATCCAGTTCCACCGACACCTGCGAGCCGGTCTGCAGATCCTTCACGCCCACCGTGCCGGCGTCGATGTCGCGATCGCCGAGAACCAGGGCGATGCGGGCACCGGAGCGGTCGGCCGCGCGCATCGCGCCCTTGAGCCCCCGCGCGCCGTAGGCCATGTCGACGCGCACGCCGGCGGCGCGCAGCCCGGCGGCCAGCACGGCCAGCCGCAGCTTGGCCTGATCGCTCAGCGGGACGCCGAAGACGTCGCAGCGCGCCGCCGAGCCCACGCTCTTGCCCTCGGCGCGCAGCGCCAGCAGGGTACGGTCCACGCCGAGCCCAAAGCCGATGCCGGACAAGTCTTGTCCGCCGAGCTGACGCATCAGCCCGTCGTAGCGGCCACCGCCGCCGATGCCGGACTGGGCGCCGAGACCGTCGTGCACGAACTCGAACGTGGTCTTGGTGTAGTAGTCGAGCCCGCGCACCATGCGCGGGTTGATCACGTAGGGCACCCCGAGCGCGTCCAGGTGCGCCAGCACGGTGTCGAAGTGCTGCTTGGCCGCATCGGAGAGGTGATCGAGCAGCACCGGCGCGTCGGCCGTCATCGCCCGCACCTCGGGCCGTTTGTCGTCGAGGACGCGCAATGGATTCAGCCGAGCGCGCCGCCGGGTTTCTTCGTCGAGGTCGAGACCGAACAGGAAGTCCTGCAACAGTTCCCGGTATTGCGGACGGCAGCTGTCGTCGCCCAGCGAGGTGATCTCCAAGCGGAACCCGTCCAGTCCCAGCGAGCGGAACCCGGCGTCGGCGATGGCGATCACCTCGGCGTCCAGCGCGGGGTCGTCCACCCCGATCGCCTCCACACCGACCTGCTGCAGCTGGCGGTAGCGACCGGCCTGGGGGCGCTCGTAGCGGAAAAACGGTCCCGCATAACACAATTTGACCGGCAGCGCGCCCCGGTCCAGGCCGTGCTCGATCACCGCGCGCACCACTCCGGCCGTACCCTCGGGCCGCAGCGTTACCGAGCGGTCGCCGCGGTCGGCGAAGGTGTACATCTCCTTGGACACCACGTCGGTGGATTCGCCGACGCCGCGGGCGAACAGCGCGGTGTCCTCGAAGATGGGCAACTCGATGTCGCCGTACCCGGCGCGGCGGGCGCCGTCCAGTAGGCCGGAGCGGACCGCGACGAACTGCGCCGAGTCCGGCGGCACGTAGTCGGGCACACCCTTGGGAGCGCTGAATTCCGGCACGGGCTACAGGCCTTCGAGGAACGGGTTGAGGCGCCGTTCGGCGCCGATGGTGGTGGCGTTGCCGTGCCCGGGCAGCACCACGGTGTCGTCGTCGAGCACCAGGAGTTTGTCGACGATCGACGTCAGCAGGTCGCGTCCGCTGCCGCCGAACAGGTCGGTGCGTCCCACCGAACGTTCGAACAGGGTGTCGCCGGTGAACACGACCTGCTTGTCCGACGACACCCGGAAGCACATCGATCCGCGGGTGTGCCCCGGCGTGTGGTCGACGTTGACGGTGACGCTGCCCAGGTCGAGCTTGTCGCCGTCCCGGTCCAGCTCGACCACCTGCCTGGGCTCCCGGAAGAAGGCGCCCGCCGCCAGCTGCGCCAGCCGCGGACCCAGGCCGTAGATGGGGTCTTTCAGCATGAACCTGTCCTCGGGATGGATGTAGGTCGGGCAGCCGTAGGTGTCGGACACCTTCTGCGCCGACCACATGTGGTCGATGTGCCCGTGGGTCAGCAACACCGCCGCCGGGGTCAGCCGGTGCCGGTCCAGGATGCGCCGCAACGGGCCCATCGCCCGCTGCCCCGGGTCCACGATCACGGCGTCCGTCCCCGGCCGCTGCGCCAGCACATAGCAGTTGCACGCCAACATGCCGGCGGGAAATCCGGTGATCAACACGGTTCCCAGTTTCCCACGGGGCCCACTTGACACGGCTCGCGGCGCCCACATTAGCCTGAGCTGGCCAGCTGGGGCAGCAAGATTCACCGACCATGGAGGCATAGCGGCCGTGCCGACCAACGAACAACGACGCGCCAACGCCAAACGCAAGCTGGAACGGCAGCTGGAGCGCCGCGCCAAGCAGGCCAGGACGCGACGGATCCTGCTGATCGCGGCCGGCTCGATCGTGGCGGTGGCGGTGATCGCGGCGGTGGTCGTCACGGTCCTCAACAACAGGCACGAACACAAGGCCAGCACCGCGGCACCGTCCACCAGCACCGCCGCGCCGGAGACCACGACGCCCGGGCAGCCGAGCCAGGTTCCGCCGCTACCGCCGTTCAAGCCGTCGGCCGACGTGGGCGCCAACTGTCAGTACCCGCCGTCGCCGGAGCCGGCGGCCAAGCAGGTCAAGCCGCCCCGCACCGGCAAGGTGCCCACCGATCCCGCACAGGTGAGCGCCAGCATGGTGACCAACCAGGGCCACATCGGCCTGATGCTGGCCAACAACGAATCCCCTTGCACCGTAAACAGTTTCGCGAGTCTGATCGGTCAGAAGTACTTCGACAACACCAAATGCCACCGGCTCACCACCTCGCCGTCCCTGGGCGTCCTGCAGTGCGGCGATCCCAAGGGCGAGGGCACGGGCGGACCGGGCTACCAGTTCGCCAACGAATACCCGACCGACCAGTACCCGCCCAACGACCCCAAGGCGCAGCAACCCGTCCTCTACCCGCGCGGCACCCTGGCCATGGCCAACGCCGGGCCCGGCACCAACGGCAGCCAATTCTTCATGGTGTACAAGGACTCCCAACTGCCGCCGCAGTACACCGTTTTCGGCAAGATCCAGGACGACGGGCTCGCCACGCTGGACAAGATCGCCAAAGCCGGTGTCGCCGGGGGCGGCGAGGACGGGGCCCCCGCCACCGAGGTCACCATCACCTCGGTGCTGCTCGACTGATTCGCGCCGTCGACGGCTTATGGTCATGGGGTGACGCTGGATCCGGACTCGTTCGGTCACTACCGAATCCTGGAGTTGCTGGGTCGCGGCGGGATGGGGCGGGTGTACCGCGCCTACGACGCGACGACGGACCGGGTGGTCGCGCTGAAGGTGCTGCCGCCGCACCTGGCCGAAGACCAGGACTTCCAGCAGCGTTTCCGCCGGGAGGCACGCATCGCCGCCGGTCTCAACGACCCGCACGTGGTGCCGATCCACGGCTACGGCGAGATCGACGGCCGGCTCTATGTCGACATGCGGCTGATCGAGGGCCGGGACCTGGCGCACTACATCACCGAAAACGATGGCCGGCTCAGCCCGCAGCGGGCCGTCGCGGTGATCGAACAGGTTGCGGCGGCGCTGGATAGCGCGCACCGGGCGGGGTTGATCCACCGCGATGTCAAGCCGATGAACGTCTTGGTCACCACCGCACGCGATTTCGTCTATCTGATCGACTTCGGCCTGGCCCGCGCGCAGGCCGACACGGCGCTCACCCAGACCGGCGCCACCATGGGCACCGTCGCCTACATGGCCCCCGAGCGCTTCACCGGCACCACCGATCACCGCGCCGACGTCTACTCGCTGGCCTGCGTCTTGCACGAATGCCTGACCGGGAAGCGCCCGTTCGCCGGCGACAGCCTCGAAGAACAGCTCAACGCGCATCTGAACACGGCGCCACCGCGGCCGTCGGCAACCGCGCCGGAGGTGCCTGCGGCCTTCGACGCGGTGATCGCCCGCGGCATGGCCAAGGACCCCGAGCGGCGGTACCAATCGGTGACCGAGCTGGCCGAGGCGGCCAGGGCCGCCCTGGCGCCGGGGGCGGTCGAAAAGCCTTCCGCGCCAACGCCGCAACCCCGGGCTGCGCGCCGGGTGCGGGCGGCCGTCGTCGGCGCGTCGGCCCTGACGCTGGCCGTGGTGGCGGCGGTGGTCGTCGCGATGGTGACGCACGGCCACGGCTCGCGCGGGCGGCGCCGAAGACGCCCGGCTCCCCGGCACCCGGCCGGACCGCGCCGCCGCTGCCGGCCTTCGTGGCGCCGCCGGACCTGGGCGCCAATTGCCAATACCGGGCGGTGCCGGATCCGTCCTCGCGGCCGGTCAGCCCGCCCCCGTCGGGCCGGGTGCCGACCACGCCCGGACAGATCGGCGCGGTCATCGCCACCAACCTCGGCGACATCGGCATCAACCTGGCCAACTCCGAATCACCCTGCGCGGTCAACAGTTTCATCAGCCTGGCCCGGCAGCGGTTCTTCGACAACACCCAGTGCGCCCGGCTGGTCGACTCCCCCGACGGCGGATCGCTGTTGTGCGGCGGCCCCGACGTGGACGGCTCCGGCGGCCCCGGCTACGAATTCGCCGACGAGTATCCCGCCAACCAGTACCGGCCCGACGACCCCGCGCTGCGAGCGACGCTGCTGTACCCGCGCGGCACCGTCGTGATGGCCACCGAGGGCCCCAACACCAACGGCAGCCAATTCGCGTTGATCTTCCACGATTCCGAGATGGACCCGCAGAGCACGGTTTTGGGCACCATAGACCCGGCCGGGCTGGCGACGCTGGACAAGATCGCCCGGGCCGGCATCGCCGGTAACCGGCCGAGCGGCCCGCCGGCCAACCCGGTGACCATCACCTCGGTGCGAATCGGCTAGGGCTCAGGCGGCGGAGGTCACCCGGTAGACGTCGTAGACGCCTTCGACGTTGCGCACCACGTTGAGCAGGTGGCCGAGGTGCTTGGGGTCGCCCATCTCAAAGGTGAAGCGGCTGATGGCAACCCGGTCACCGGAGGTGGTGACCGACGCGGACAGGATGTTGACCTTCTCGTCGGCCAGCACCCGGGTGACGTCGGACAACAGCCGGTGCCGGTCGAGCGCCTCGACCTGAATGGCCACCAGGAACACCGACGACGGCGACGGCGCCCAGTGCACCTCGATGATGCGCTCGGACTGCTGCTGCAGCGAGGCGGCGTTGGTGCAGTCGGTGCGGTGCACGCTCACCCCGCCGCCGCGGGTGACGAACCCCATGATCTGGTCCCCAGGCACCGGCGTGCAGCATTTGGCCAGCTTGGTCAGCACGCCCGGGGCACCGGGCACCGACACGCCGACGTCGTCGCTGCTGCGCGGGCGGCGCAGCATGGTGGTCGGGGTGGACCGCTCGGCGAGGTCCTCCTCGGCCTGGTCGATGCCGCCGAGCTCGGCCAGCAGCCGCTGCACCACGTGCCGGGCCGACACATGCCCCTCACCGATCGCGGTGTAGAGGGCCGACACGTCGGCGTAGTGCAGTTCGCGGGCCACCGCGCTCATGGATTCGGCATTGACCAAGCGCTGCAACGGAAGTCCGCCGCGGCGCACCTCGCGGGCCATCGCGTCCTTGCCGGCCTCCAGGGCCTCCTCGCGCCGCTCCTTGGCGAACCACTGCCGGATCTTGGCCTTGGCCCGCGGTGACACCACGAACTGCTGCCAGTCCCGCGACGGGCCGGCGTTGGCCGCCTTGGAGGTGAAAACCTCGACGACTTCCCCGTTTTCCAGCTTGCGTTCCAGCGCCACCAGCCGGCCGTTGACCCGGGCGCCGATGCAGCGGTGCCCGACTTCGGTGTGCACGGCGTAGGCGAAGTCGATCGGCGTCGACCCGGTGGGCAGGGTGATCACGTCGCCCTTGGGGGTGAACACGAAGATCTCTTGTACCGCAAGGTCATAGCGCAGCGACTCGAGGAATTCGCCCGGGTCGGCGGCTTCCCGCTGCCAGTCGAGCAGCTGGCGCATCCAGGCCATGTCGTCAATCTCGGCGGCGGCGTGCGGGTGCGGAACGCCGTTGCGGCCCTTGGCTTCCTTGTAGCGCCAGTGCGCGGCGATGCCGTACTCGGCGGTGCGGTGCATGTCGCGGGTGCGGATCTGCACCTCCAGCGGCTTGCCCTCCGGCCCGACGACGGTGGTGTGCAGCGACTGATAGACGCCGTAGCGCGGCTGGGCGATGTAGTCCTTGAACCGCCCGGCCATCGGCTGCCACAGTGAATGCACCACGCCCACAGCGGCATAGCAGTCCCGGATCTCGTCGCACAGGATGCGGATGCCGACCAGGTCGTGGATGTCGTCGAAGTCGCGGCCCTTGACGATCATCTTCTGGTAGATCGACCAGTAGTGCTTGGGCCGGCCCTCCACCGTCGCCTTGATCTTCGACGCGTTCAGCGTGTTGATGATCTCGGCCCGCACCTTGGCCAGGTAGGTGTCCCGCGACGGGGCCCGGCCGGCGACCAGCCGGACGATCTCGTCGTACTTCTTGGGATGCAGGATGGCGAACGATAGGTCCTCCAACTCCCACTTGACACTGGCCATACCCAGCCGATGGGCAAGGGGCGCAATGACTTCCAGCGTCTCGCGGGCCTTGCGGGCCTGCTTCTCCGGCGGCAGGAACCGCATGGTGCGCATGTTGTGCAGCCGGTCGGCGACCTTGATCACCAGCACCCGCGGGTCGCGGGCCATCGCGGTGATCATCTTGCGGATGGTCTCGCCCTCGGCGGCGCTGCCCAGCACCACCCGGTCCAGCTTGGTCACCCCGTCGACCAGATGACCGACCTCTTCGCCGAATTCCTCGGACAGCTGGGCCAGGGTGTAGCCGGTGTCCTCGACGGTGTCGTGCAACAGCGCGGCCACCAAAGTGGTGGTGTCCATGCCCAATTCGGCCAGGATGGTGGCGACGGCCAGCGGATGGGTGATGTAGGGGTCGCCGGAGTGGCGCAACTGGCTGGCGTGCCGCTGGTCGGCGACCTCGAAGGCGCGCTGCAGCAGCTGCACGTTGGCCTTGGGGTAGATCTCGCGGTGCATCGCCACCAGCGGCTCCAGCACCGGGTTGAGCGTGCTGCGCTGGGCGGTCATCCGCCGGGCCAGCCGGGCGCGGACCCGGCGCGACGCGCTGCTGGACGTCTTGAGCGATTCGGTCGGCGGCTCGGGAGTCTCGATCACCGGGTTGGGCGGCGACTCCGCCGGCGCGTCAAGCGCTTGCGCCGCGCTGTTTTCCTCCGCCACGATGCTCACCTCCGAATTCGAGGATATCTCCGATGTCGCGGGGCTACTGGCAAGTCAGGCTGTGCACCGGCAACGGCGCCAGCGCCGCCCGCCCGCCCAGCGCACCGAGTTCGAACACCACCGCCGCCGCGGTCACGGTGGCGCCGGTGCGCCGCAGCAGCCGGGCCGCCGCGGCCAGGGTACCGCCGGTGGCCAGCACGTCGTCGATGATCACGATGCGCCGCCCACGCAGGTCGATGCCGTCGGCGGGGATCTCCAGGGTGGCGCTGCCGTATTCCAGGTCGTAGCGCTCGGCGTGCACCGGCGGCGGCAGTTTGCCGCCCTTGCGGATGGCCAGCACCCCGGTGTGCAGCCGGTCGGCCACGGCCGCCGCGACCAGGAACCCGCGCGAGTCGATGCCGGCCACCAGGTCGGCGCCGGACGCGTGCCGGGCCAGCGCGCCGGTGACGGCGGTCATCGCCGTCGCGTCGGCGAACAGCGGGGTGAGGTCCTTGAACTGGATGCCGGGCTTGGGGAAATCGGGCACCTGCCGGGTCAGCGACGCGACGAGCTCCGCGACCGGCGTCGCTTCGCCGGCGTCCGTCATGCCGACCTCACTGCACCAGGGCCCATCGGTCCATGTTCCACCCCGCGCCCCACCGGGTGGGGTTCTTGCTCACCGCGTACATCTTCTTGGAGATCAGCAGGGTGCGCTGCTGCCGGTACAGCGGCAGCGTGGGCAGGTCGCCCCACAGCACCGGGGCGGTCTCGGCCAGCAGCCGGACCCGCTCGGCGGGGTCGGCCGACACCGCCAGCGCCCCGATCGCGTTGTCCACCTGCGGATTGGAGTAGCCGGACAGGTTGTTGCCGTTGCCGGTGTGCAGGGCGTAGGCGTCCATCGCCGACGACCCGCTCGACCCGCTGCCGGTCGCCCCGCCGGTGCTGGCCAGCAGCGCGTCGATCTTGCCGTCCCGCAGCGCCTGCGGGCCCGCGCTGTCCAGGGTGACCCCGGAGACGGTGATGCCGGCCGGGGCGCAGGCCTTGGTGATGACGCCGACGTTGACCGCGAGCCGGGCGTTGGGCCCCTGGTAGCCGATGCGCACCGCGAGCGGCGCGCCGCCCAGCGCCTCGCGGGCGGCGAGCGGGTCGGCCTTGCCGAACGGGGCGGCCTCGGCGGCGCCGTCGCCCGCGGAGACGGCGTCGTCGACGGCCGGGTCCAGGCGGGAGTTGGCGATCGGCGTCCCGGCGTCCTTGGCCAGCACGTCGCGGGGGGTGCACAGCGCGAACGCGCGGCGGGCCTTGGGCGCCGACAGCGGCCCCTGCGGGGCGAAGATCAGCTGCTCGATGCCGTCGGAGGGGGCGTCGGAGCGGTCGTAGTTGTCCGGCGTGGCCAGCGTACCCGAGGAGCCGGCGGCCACGTCGACCACGTCGACGCTGCGGTTGTTGACCCGGTCCTGGATGTCGGGGCCCTGCGGCCACACGGTGATCCGCTTGGTGATGGCCTTGGGGCCCCACCACCGGTCGTTGGCGACCAGCACCACCGCGCCGCCGTCCAGGACGGCCTGCAGCTTGTAGGGCCCCGACGACGGGAAGTGCTTGACGATCTCCTCACCCTTCAGCCCGGGTTTGAGGTCCCAGATGGTGTTCCACAGCCTGGCGATCTGCGCCACCAGCGGCGCGTTGTGGCTGAGCAGGGCCGCGGTGACGTCGACGTTGAGCTGGTCGGCGATGACGTGCGACGGCATCAGCGTGGTCGCGGTGAACAGCTGGTTGTAGTCGACGATGCCGCGGTCGGGGACGAAGGACACCCGGGCCTTCTTCTGCCCGGGCATGCATTCGACGTTGGCGATGTCGAGGTAGCCGGCCTGGGTGGCGGCGTTGAACTCCGGGTACCGGCCGGACTGGGCGGCCCAGGCCAGCACGATGTCGTCGCAGGTCACCGGCTTGCCGTCGGAGTAGACGGCGTTGTCGGCGATCTGGTAGTCGAGCACCAGCGGGGTGCCGCCGACCACCGAGACGGTGCCGAAGTCGCGGTCGGGGACGGTTTGCCCGTCGGGGCCGTGATAGCTGAACCCGACGAGGGTGCGGGCGAACGCCTGCGCTCCGGCCGAGGCGGCGCCGACGACGGTGTTGGGGTTGTAGCTGCTCAGCGGCCCGTCGACGACGTAGTCGATCTCGGCCGCGGCGCTGCCCGCGCAGCCGGCCAGGGTGACGCCCGCGACGACCAGCACGGCCACACCGATGCCCACCCACCCCGTCAGGCCGCGACGGCCGATGCGGATGGCCACGTGTCTACCGCCGGCCGATGTTCCGCTTGCCGGTCGGACGCCGGGCGCCGGTGGGCCGCACCGGGCGGGCGCCCGGCGCCGGCTTGCTCGGCGCGGGCCGGGACGACCGCGACTCCCGCTCGGCCTCGGTGGCCTCGTCCCCGGACCCGGCGGGAGTCTCGGCGGCGTCGTCGGCGGTGCTCTCGGCGCTCGCCCGCGCGCCGCCGGCGCGCCGCTTGAGCACCCGGCGGGTGTGGGTGCGCACCAGCTCGGTGCGCTCGCGCAGCGTGACCAGCAGCGGGGTGGCGACGAAGATCGACGAGTAGGTGCCCACCAGGATGCCGACCAGCTGCACCAGCGCCAGGTCCTTCAGCGTGCCGACGCCCAGCAGCCAGACCGCCACCACCATCAGCGCCAGCACCGGCAGCACGCCGATCAGGCTGGTGTTGATGGAGCGCATGAACGTCTGGTTGATCGCCAGGTTGGCCTGCTCGGCGAAGGTGCGCCGGTTGGTGTGCTGGAAGTCGCGGGTGTTCTCCTCGACCTTGTCGAACACGATGACGGTGTCGTAGAGCGAGAAGCCCAGGATCGTCAGCAGGCCGATGACGGTGGCCGGGGTGACCTCGAAGCCCACCAGCGAGTACACGCCGGCCGTCACGGTCAGGTCGAAGAACATCGCCGCGATGGCGGCCAGCGTCATGTACCGCTCGTAGCGGACGGTGATGTAGAGCCCGACCAGCGCCAGGAACACCACCAGCGCGATCAGCGCCTTGTCGGTGATCTGGTCGCCCCAGGTCTCCGAGACCGCCGAGTCGCTGATGGCCTGCTTGCTGGGCTTGCCGTCGGCGCCCTTGGGTCCGAACGCGTCGAACAGCGCGTTGCGCAGCTTGGTGGTCTGGTCGTTGGTCAGCGTCTCGGAGCGGATCTGCACGGTGGCCGCGGCGCCGTTGCCGACCACGACCACCGACTCCGGGTCGGTGCCGAGGGTCTTGCGGAACACCTCCTGCACCTGCGCGGTGTGCACCGTGCCGTGCGTCCCGGCGGCGGGCATCGACACCGTGGTGCCGCCGTTGAAGTCGATGCCGAAGGTGAAGCCGCGCAGCGCGATGGACAGGATCGCGACCGCGACGATCGCGCCGCTGATGCCGAACCACAGCCGGCGCCGCCCGACCACCTCGAACGCGCCGGTGCCGGTGTAGAGGCGGGACAGGAAGCTGTGCCGCGGCAGCCCGGCCGCGGCGGCGTCGCTGTCGGTCAATTCCGAAGCGCCCGAAGAGGTTTCGGTGATCTCGGTCGCGCCCTTGGCGGCTTTGGAGGCCTTGGAGGAAGTCATCGCTATCCCTGTCCCGTGCTCACGTGCGCCGCCGCCCGGCGTTCGCGGGCGACCTGCTGAACAGCGCCCAGGCCGTTGTAGGCCGGCTTGGCCAGCGTCGGCGACTTGGACGCCAGGTATACCAGCGGCCAGGTCACCAGGAACACCACCACCAGGTCCAGGATCGTGGTGAGGCCCAGCGTGAACGCGAAGCCCTTCACCTGGCCGATGGCCAGGAAGTACAGCACGGCCGCGGCCAGGAAGGTGACCGCGTTGCCCGAGACGATCGTCTTACGCGCCCGCGTCCAACCGCGGGGCACCGCCGAGCGGAAGGTGCGGCCTTCGCGGATCTCGTCCTTGATGCGCTCGAAGAAGACCACGAAGGAGTCGGCGGTGGTGCCGATGCCGATGATCAGACCGGCGATGCCGGCCAGGTCCAGCGTGTAGTTGATGTACCTGCCCAGCAGGATCAGGATCGCGAAAACCATTGCGCCCGAAGCGGCCAACGACAGCGCGGTGAGCAGGCCCAGCACCCGGTAGTACAGCAGCGAATACAGCAACACCAGCAGCAGGCCGATGGCACCGGCGATCAGCCCGGCGCGCAGCGAGGTCAATCCCAGTGTGGCCGAGACGGTTTGGGCCTCCGATGACTGGAAGGACAGTGGCAACGACCCGTACTTGAGGACGTTGGCCAGCTGCTTGGCGGTGGCCGCGGTGAAGGGCGGGTCGCCGCCGCTGATCTGGGTGCGCCCGCCCGGGATCGCTTCCTGGATCATCGGGGCGCTGACGACCTGGGAGTCCAGGGTGAACGCGGTCTGGGTGCCGATGTGGGCGGCGGTGAAGTCCGCCCAGGTGTTGGCGGCGGCGGGTTTGAACTGCAGGTCGACGACGAAGCCGATGCCGCGCTGGTTCTGGCTCGCGCTGGCGTCCTTGATCTGGTCGCCGCTGATGATCGACGGGCCGAGCAGGTAGGCCACCTTGTGGTCGGTCGAGCAGGTGATCAACGGCTGGGCGGGGTCGTCGTTGCCGGCCAGGATGTCGTCCTTGTCGCAGCGAGTGGCCTGGAATTGCAGGGCCAGGAACTGGATGCCCTGACGGGTGCTCTGCCGCCACTTCTTCTCCTCGGCGATGCGCTCGGCGAGGTCCTTGCGCGGATCCGGCGGGGCGGGTTGCTCGCCGGGCGGCGCCTCCCCTGGAGCCGGGGCCGGAGCGGGCGCCGGGGCCGGGCCGGGCGCCGGGCGGAGCGGCGCCGGGCCGGCCGGCGCCGGGCCGGAGCGGCGCCGGCTGGGCGACGGCGCGGTCCTGCGGGTAGGCCGCGGCTGAGCGGTGCGGCGCCGGCTGGCGGCGCGGGCTGGCGGCGCGGGTACGGCTGGCCGGGGGCCGGCTGCCCCGGCGCGGGCGCGGCTGGCCCGGTGCGGCTGGCCGGGCGCAGGTTGCCCGGGCTGGCGCGGCGCGGGCTTGGGCTCGCCGCTTTGCGCCGGCATCGAGTTGAGCACCGGGCGGATGTAGAGGCGGGCGGTCTGGCCAGGTTGCGGGCCTCGTTGCCGTCGTTGCCGGGGACCGTGATGATCAGGTTGTCGCCGTCGACCACCACCTCCGAACCCGACACGCCCAGCCCGTTGACCCGGGCGCTGATGATCTGCTGCGCCTGGGCCAGCGCCTCACGGCTGGGCGCCGACCCGTCGGGCGTGCGCGCGGTCAGCGTGACGCGGGTGCCGCCCTGCAGATCGATGCCGAGCTTGGGCGCGGCCCGCTTGTCCCCGGTGAGGAACACCAGCAGGTAGACGCCCACGAGCAGCAGCAAGAAGACCGAGAGGTAGCGGGCGGGGTGCACCGGCACGGACGACGATGCCACGTTCCTTCAATCTCCTCGAGAATCGGTTCCTTGCCCCGGACAGAGCCTAGAAAAGACTACGTGGCCGCGGCCCGACGGTTGCGCGAGCGGTCCGCCGGCGCGGCATTCGGCGCGGGATGGCCGTCAGGAATCCTTGCTGACCGAGCCCTCGCCGGCGGAATCGTCGCCGTCGACCAGGTCGTCCTCGTCGTCGGGCAGGATCCGGTCGCGGATCGCCAGCTTCATCCAGGTGGTCACCACACCCGGCGCGATCTCCAGGTCGACGGTGTCGTCGGTGAGCCCGACGACGGTGGCCTGCAGCCCGGACGTGGTGTGCACCCGGTCCCCCGGCCGCAACGACTCGTGC
Source organism: Mycobacterium sp. MAC_080597_8934 (assembly GCF_000523975.1). NCBI lineage: Bacteria > Bacillati > Actinomycetota > Actinomycetes > Mycobacteriales > Mycobacteriaceae > Mycobacterium > Mycobacterium sp. MAC_080597_8934. The sequence goes on from NZ_JAOS01000019.1 coordinate 252,579, forward strand.
AGCTCGATGGTGGCCTGCATGGCGCGCCGCTGCCGGCGTGACGCGAAGTACATGAACCCGCCCATGATGAGCAGGAACGGCAGGAACAGGATCAGACTCTCCATGGACACGCCTGTCTTTCGTCGGGATTCTCGGGGCAATCGGGGGTCGAGTGTGCCCGTTCAGTCTGGCAGGCCGCGGGTCGCGCGCGGCCGCGGTGCCCGCCGGCGCCAAGCTCGATAGGCTTTGGACGCGACGTGACACGCGCGCCGCGGGGAGGAGCAACTGGTGGCCAGGCTCGAGCAGACTCGCCGGCTGGTCACCGAGATCCCCGGCCCGGCGTCGCTGGAACTGAGCAAACGCCGCGCGGCCGCGGTGTCGCACGCGGTGAACGTGTCGGTGCCGGTGTTCGTCGCCCGCGCCGGCGGCGGCATCGTCGAGGACGTCGACGGCAACCGGCTCATCGACCTCGGCTCCGGGATCGCCGTGACCACCATCGGCAACTCGGCGCCCCGGGTGGTCGACGCGGTGCGCGCCCAGGTGGCCGAGTTCACCCACACCTGCTTCATGGTGACGCCGTACGAGTCCTACGTCGCCGTCGCCGAAACGCTGAACCGGATCACCCCCGGGGCCGGTGAAAAGCGCTCGGTGCTGTTCAACTCCGGCGCCGAGGCCGTCGAGAACGCCGTCAAGGTCGCCCGCGCCTACACCCGTAAGCCGGCCGTGGTGGCCTTCGACCACGCCTACCACGGCCGCACCAACCTGGCGATGGCGCTGACCGCGAAGTCGATGCCCTACAAGGGCGGCTTCGGCCCGTTCGCGCCGGAGATCTACCGGGCGCCGCTGTCCTACCCCTACCGGGACGGGCTGCTCGACAAGGAACTGGCCACCGACGGGGAGAAGGCCGCCGCGCGGGCCATCAACATCATCGACGGCCAGATCGGCGCCGACAGCCTGGCCGCGGTGATCATCGAACCGATCCAGGGCGAGGGCGGGTTCATCGTTCCCGCCGAGGGATTCCTGCCCACCCTGCTGGACTGGTGCCGCCGCAACGACGTGCTGTTCATCGCCGACGAGGTGCAGACCGGGTTCGCGCGGTCCGGCGCCATGTTCGCCTGCGAGCACGAGGGCATCGAGCCCGACCTGATCTGCACCGCCAAGGCCATCGCCGACGGGCTGCCGCTGTCGGCGGTCACCGGCCGCGCCCAGATCATGGACGCCCCGCACGTCGGGGGCCTGGGCGGCACCTTCGGCGGCAACCCGCTGGCGTGCGCGGCGGCGCTGGCCACCATCGAGACGATCGAGAGCGACGGCCTGATCGAACGGGCCCGGCAGCTGGAACGCCTGATCACCGAACCGCTGCTGCGCCTGCAGGCCCGCGACGACCGGATCGGCGACGTCCGCGGTCGGGGCGCCATGATCGCCATCGAACTGGTGAAGTCCGGCACCGCCGAGCCGGACAAGGACCTGACCCAGCGGCTGTCCGTCGCCGCGCACGCGGCCGGCGTCATCGTGCTCACCTGCGGCATGTTCGGCAACATCATCCGGCTGCTGCCGCCGCTGACCATCAGCGACGAGCTGCTCGCCGAGGGCATCGACATTCTCGGCGGGTTGTTGGCCGACCTGTAAACCCCGTCGGGTCTCCGGCTCGGGTGCGCAATCTCACAGACACCACGGCGGCCGGGTCATGGTGGAATACCGTTACTTTAGCTAACGTTCTATACATCAGCGCCATGTCAATGCCGACAGCGCTCATTTGACTCGTTATTTTTCATTCGCAAGGGATCTGTTATGTCGACTGCCACCCATGACGAACGACTCGACCGTCGCGTCCACGAACTCATCGCCACCGACCCGCAATTCGCCGCCGCCCAACCCGACCCGGCGATCACCGCCGCCCTCGAACAGCCCGGGCTGCGGCTGCCGCAGATCATCCGGACCGTGCTCGACGGCTACGCCGACCGGCCGGCGCTGGGACAGCGCGTGGTGGAGTTCGTCACGGACGCCAAGACCGGGCGCACGTCGGCGCAGCTGCTCCCCCGGTTCGAGACCATCACGTACGGCGAAGTGGCGCAGCGTGTTTCGGCGCTGGGCCGCGCCCTGTCCGACGACGCGGTGCACCCCGGCGACCGGGTGTGCGTGCTGGGCTTCAACAGCGTCGACTACGCCACCATCGACATGGCGCTGGGCGCCATCGGCGCCGTCTCGGTGCCGCTGCAGACCAGCGCGGCAATCAGCTCGCTGCAGCCGATCGTGGCCGAGACCGAGCCCACCCTGATCGCGTCCAGCGTGAACCAGCTGTCCGACGCGGTGCAGCTGATCACCGGCGCCGAGCAGGCGCCCACCCGGCTTGTGGTGTTCGACTACCACCCGCAGGTCGACGACCAGCGCGAGGCCGTCCAGGACGCCGCGGCGCGGCTGTCCGGCACCGGCGTGGCCGTCCAGACGCTGGCCGAGCTGCTGGAGCGCGGCAAGGACCTGCCCGCCGTCGCGGAGCCGCCCGCCGACGAGGACTCGCTGGCCCTGCTGATCTACACCTCCGGGTCAACCGGCGCCCCCAAGGGCGCGATGTACCCGCAGAGCAACGTCGGCAAGATGTGGCGCCGCGGCAGCAAGAACTGGTTCGGCGAGAGCGCCGCGTCGATCACCCTGAACTTCATGCCGATGAGCCACGTGATGGGCCGAAGCATCCTCTACGGCACGCTGGGCAACGGCGGCACCGCCTACTTCGCCGCCCGCAGCGACCTGTCCACCCTGCTCGAGGACCTCGAGCTGGTGCGGCCCACCGAGCTCAACTTCGTCCCGCGGATCTGGGAGACGCTGTACGGCGAATTCCAGCGTCAGGTCGAGCGGCGGCTCTCCGAGGCCGGGGACGCCGGCGAACGTCGCGGCGTCGAGGCCGAGGTGCTGGCCGAGCAGCGCCAGTACCTGCTCGGCGGGCGGTTCACCTTCGCGATGACGGGCTCGGCGCCCATCTCGCCGGAGCTGCGCAACTGGGTCGAGTCGCTGCTCGAAATGCACCTGATGGACGGCTACGGCTCCACCGAGGCCGGAATGGTGTTGTTCGACGGGGAGATTCAGCGCCCGCCGGTGATCGACTACAAGCTGGTCGACGTGCCGGACCTGGGCTACTTCAGCACCGACCGGCCGCATCCGCGCGGCGAGCTGCTGCTGCGCACCGAGAACATGTTCCCGGGCTACTACAAGCGGGCCGAAACCACCGCGGGCGTCTTCGACGAGGACGGCTACTACCGCACCGGCGACGTGTTCGCCGAGATCGCCCCCGACCGGCTGGTCTACGTCGACCGCCGCAACAACGTGCTCAAGCTGGCGCAGGGCGAATTCGTCACGCTGGCCAAGCTGGAGGCGGTGTTCGGCAACAGCCCGCTGATCCGCCAGATCTACGTCTACGGCAACAGCGCCCAGCCCTACCTGCTGGCGGTCGTGGTGCCCACCGAGGAGGCGCTGGCCTCGGATGACCCCGAGACGCTCAAGCCCAAGATCGCCGACTCGCTGCAGCAGGTCGCCAAGGAGGCCGGCCTGCAGTCCTACGAGGTGCCGCGCGACTTCATCATCGAGACCACCCCGTTCAACCTGGAAAACGGTCTGCTGACCGGGATCCGGAAGCTGGCGTGGCCGAAACTGAAGCAGCACTACGGGGAACGGCTGGAGCAGATGTACGCCGACCTGGCCGCCGGACAGGCCAACGAGCTGGCCGAGCTGCGCCGCAACGGTGCCCAGGCGCCGGTGCTGCAGACCGTGAGCCGCGCCGCGGGCGCCATGCTGGGTTCGGCCGCCTCCGACCTGTCCCCCGACGCCCACTTCACCGATCTGGGCGGAGACTCGTTGTCGGCGTTGACATTCGGCAACCTGCTGCGCGAGATCTTCGACGTCGACGTGCCGGTGGGCGTCATCGTCAGCCCGGCCAACGACCTGGCGGCCATCGCGAGCTACATCGAGGCCGAGCGGCAGGGCAGCAAGCGCCCGACGTTCGCCTCGGTGCACGGCCGGGACGCGACCGTGGTGCGCGCCGCCGACCTGACGCTGGACAAGTTCCTCGACGCCGAGACGCTGGCCGCCGCGCCGAACCTGCCCAAGCCGGCCACCGAGGTGCGCACCGTGCTGCTGACCGGCGCCACCGGCTTCCTGGGCCGCTACCTGGCCCTGGAATGGCTGGAGCGGATGGACATGGTGGACGGCAAGGTCATCGCCCTGGTCCGGGCCCGCTCCGACGAGGAGGCACGCGCCCGGCTGGACAAGACCTTCGACAGCGGCGACCCGAAGCTGCTCGCGCACTACCAGCAGCTGGCCGCCGATCACCTGGAGGTCATCGCCGGCGACAAGGGCGAGGCCAATCTGGGCCTGGGCCAAGACGTTTGGCAACGACTGGCCGACACGGTCGACGTGATCGTCGACCCCGCCGCGCTGGTCAACCACGTGTTGCCGTACAGCGAGCTGTTCGGGCCCAACGCGCTGGGCACCGCGGAGCTGATCCGGCTGGCGCTGACGTCCAAGCAAAAGCCGTACACCTACGTGTCCACCATCGGCGTGGGCGACCAGATCGAGCCGGGCAAGTTCGTCGAGAACGCCGACATCCGGCAGATGAGCGCCACCCGGGCGATCAACGACGGCTACGCCAACGGCTACGGCAACAGCAAGTGGGCCGGCGAGGTGCTGCTGCGCGAGGCGCACGACCTGTGCGGGCTGCCCGTCGCGGTGTTCCGCTGCGACATGATCCTGGCCGACACCACGTATGCCGGGCAGCTCAACCTGCCGGACATGTTCACCCGGCTGATGCTGAGCCTGGTGGCCACCGGGATCGCGCCCGGCTCGTTCTACGAGCTCGATGCCGACGGCAACCGGCAGCGGGCGCACTACGACGGCCTGCCGGTCGAGTTCATCGCCGCGGCGATCTCGACGCTGGGTTCGCAGATCACCGACAGCGACACCGGCTTCCAGACCTACCACGTGATGAACCCCTACGACGACGGCATCGGTCTGGACGAGTACGTCGATTGGCTGGTGGACGCCGGCTATTCGATCGAGCGGATCGCCGACTACTCCGAATGGCTGCGGCGGTTCGAGACCTCGCTGCGGGCCCTGCCGGACCGGCAGCGCCAGTACTCGCTGCTGCCGCTGCTGCACAACTACCGCACGCCGGAGAAGCCGATCAACGGGTCGATAGCTCCCACCGACGTGTTCCGGGCAGCGGTGCAGGAGGCGAAAATCGGCCCCGACAAAGACATTCCGCACGTGTCGCCGCCGGTCATCGTCAAGTACATCACCGACCTGCAGCTGCTCGGGCTGCTCTGACGGTCAAGAACGCAATCGCCCAGTCCCGTTGCGGGACTGGGCGATTGGCGTTGATCGACGGATAACTACTGCTGCGGGTGCGGCCAGCGCAGGTACGCGGCGTTGCCGCCGGCGCGGTTCTTGCGCCATCCCCGCTTCGGCTCGGGGTCGGCCGAGGTCCGCGGTTTGGTCAGCGCCCCCGAGGAGACGTCGGCCGGGTCGTAGGCCGGATCCCGGTACGGCTCAACGGCCGGCGCCGCCGGGGCGTCGGACGCCAGTGGCTGCACGTCACGGGCCAGGCGCGCGCTGGCGCGGGCCAGCACGACGCCGCCCACGAAGATGATCAGCGCGCCCAGGCCCGAGAAATAGGTGACCTCGAGCAGCGCGCGCTTGCGCTCGGTCGCGGCGATCGGGTCACCGGCCGAGCCGATGCCCAGCAGCGGGGCGAGCTGACCGCCCACCACGAACCAAGCGCCGGCCAGCACGGCCAGCCAGCCGCCCAGCATCGCCGCGACCCGGTTGCCGGCGACGATCAGCAACAGCCCACCCAGCGCGGTGGCCGCGCCCGGCGCCACCTCCAGCCAGCCGCGGGCCGAGCTCCAGGCCCAGTCTCTGTCCGGCGTGTAGGCGAAATTGAAGTGTGGACCCACAAACGGTATTAACGCCCCCCAAGCTCCCAGGATCACCAGGAGCAGTCCGCTGACCGCGCCGCGCGAGCGCGGCATGCTCAGCCCGCGGGTGTGGCCGTCCTCTGCGTATTTCATGACATCCCCTCGTTGAATACCGGCGTATTTCCGGCTGGACATGGGTACCCGGCGGTTTCCACTAGTAACCCACGCGGCGGGGTCAAAGCCACCGCCCCCGGTGGCCATTGAGGCTGGTGAGGCTGCTGTTACTGGTGAAGTCCGGCGACCCGCGGCCCTCGTCGGGGCCGCCCGCAGCCGCCCGGGGACGGTACGGCCCGCGCCCCGCTCCGCGCAGACCCACCGGCGGCACCGCCGCCGCGGCCCTCGACCCGACACCGGCGCACACACCAATGGCCTTGTGCCCCAAGAGGATTGCGTCGGTTCCCGAGGCGCCGACGGCGGCAGGGGAACGGGTTGGTGGAAGCCGGGCGCCGCGGTGGTCTCGGTCCCCGCCGGCGGTGGCGCCGACGGCGGCCCGGGCGCGCGGCGAGGTCCAGGCCAACGATTCCATCACAAAGATGTGGAGGGGCAGTAACACCGCCGGGTGGTCGAGCCGGTCAGTCGAACAGACCGGGTTGACCCAGCCCGGCGGCCCCGGCCGGGGGGACCATGCCCAAGTGTGTCCAGGCCTGGGCGGTGGCCACCCGGCCGCGCGGCGTGCGGGCCACCATGCCGGCGCGGACCAGGAACGGTTCGCACACCTCCTCGACCGTGGCGGCCTCCTCGCCCACCGCCACCGCCAGCGTCGACACCCCGACCGGGCCGCCGCCGAAGCTGCGGGTCAGCGCGGTGAGCACGGCGCGGTCCAGCCGGTCCAGGCCGAGTTCGTCGACGTCGTAGACGGCCAGCGCGGCCTTGGCGACGTCACGGGTGATCACCCCGTCGGCGCGCACCTCGGCGAAGTCGCGGACCCGGCGCAGCAGCCGGTTGGCGATCCGCGGTGTGCCGCGCGAGCGCCGGGCGATCTCCTCGGCCGCCTCGGCGCCCAGCTCGATGCCCAGGATGCCGGCCGAGCGGGCCAGCACCTGCTGCAGCTCGGCCGGCTCGTAGAAGTCCATGTGCGCGGTGAAGCCGAACCGGTCCCGCAGCGGGCCGGTCAGCGCGCCGGACCGGGTGGTGGCGCCGACCAGGGTGAACGGCGCCACCTCCAGCGGGATCGACGTCGCCCCCGGGCCCTTGCCGACCACCACGTCGACCCGGAAGTCCTCCATCGCCAGGTAGAGCATCTCCTCGGCCGGCCGGGCGATGCGGTGGATCTCGTCGATGAACAGCACGTCGTGCTCGACCAGGTTGGACAGCATGGCCGCCAGGTCGCCCGCGCGTTCCAGCGCCGGGCCGGACGTCACCCGCAGCGACGAGCCCAGCTCGGCGGCGATGATCATGGCCAGCGACGTCTTGCCCAGCCCCGGCGGGCCGGACAGAAGGATGTGATCGGGGGTGCCGCCGCGGTTCTTGGCGCCCTCGATGACCAGCTGCAGCTGTTCGCGCACCCGCGGCTGGCCGATGAATTCGCGCAGCGAGCGGGGTCGCAGGCTGACGTCGATGTCGCCTTCGCCGGGTACCAGGGCGCCCGAGACGTCGCGGTCCGACCAGTCGGCGTCATGGGCGGTCATCTGCGCCGCTCCTCCTCATCGCTTCGCTCTGCATCGTCGTCGGCGGTGGCGGTCATCGGGACTTCCCCAGCAACGACAGGGCGGCGCGCAGCGCGCCGGAGGTGCCGGCCTCGGGCTCGGCGGCCAGCACCTTGTCGGTGGCCTCCTCGGCCTGCTTGGCGGCGAAGCCGAGGCCGACCAGCGCCTCGACCACCGGGCCGCGCACCGCGTGGCCGTTGCGGGCCGCGCCCGCCGGGGCGCCCGCGGCCCCGGCCGCGCCGATCTTGTCGCGCAGCTCCAGCACCATCCGCTCGGCGCCGCGCTTGCCGATCCCGGGCACCCGGGTCAGCGCGGCGACGTCGCCGTCGTGCAGGGCCTGGCGCAGCGCGCCGGCGTCGTGCACGGCCAGCGTCGCCATCGCCAGCCGCGGGCCGACGCCCGACACCGACAGCAGGGTCAGGAACAAATCGCGGGTCTCGGCGTCGGTGAAGCCGTACAACGTCATCGAATCCTCGCGGACGATCATCGCGGTGATCAGCCGGGCCTGCGTCCCGGTGCGCAGCGTGGACAGCGTCGAGGGCGTCGCGTTGACCCGGTAGCCGACACCGGCGGCCTCGATCACGGCATGGTCGAGCGCCACCTCGAGCACCTCGCCGCGCACCGAGGCGATCATCGCGCGGCCCTCAGCGTCGCGTCCACCTTGTCCTTGTATTTCTGCCGCTGCTGGGCCGCCAGCGCCTCGGCCCGCGCCATCCGGGCGATCATCGGCGCCCGCCAGCAGTGGCAGATGGCCAGCGCCAGCGCGTCGGCGGCGTCTGCGGGTGTCGGTTTGGCTTGCAGCGCAAGGATTCTGGTGACCATGGCGGTGACTTGGGCCTTGTTGGCGGCGCCGTTGCCGGTCACCGCGGCCTTGACCTCGCTGGGGGTGTGGAAGTGCACGCCGATGCCGCGTTTGGCCGCCGCCAGCGCCACCACGCCGCCGGCCTGGGCGGTGCCCATCACGGTCGTCACATTCAGCTGGGAGAACACCCGCTCGATGGCCACCACGTCCGGCTGATGGGTGGCCAGCCAATGCTCGACCGCGTCGCTGATGCTCAGCAGCCGCTCGGCCAGCGGCGCGTCCGACGGGGTGCGCACCACGTCGACGTCCAGCGCGACGACGGTGCGACCGCGCCCGCTTTCCACCACCGACAGCCCGCACCGGGTCAGGCCGGGGTCGACGCCCATCACCCGCATTACCCGCTCCCACCTAGTAGAACAGCTGTTCGATAGCCTAGCGGCCGGCGCCGACCGGCCCGGGTAGGACACGCGGCGCGGGCGCCGATTCCCGGTCGAGACGTTACGGCGCCGCGGCCACCGAAAAGCTGTTAGCTTTAGCCCACGTTCGCTCGAGCAAGGTGGCAACGGAGGGGTTGGCGTGGGATCTCTGCTGGTCATGCTCGCCATCGTGCTGTTCATCGCGTCGATCGTGGTGCTCGTGGTGGCTTTGCGACGGCCCAAGCAACCCGCGCGCCCGGCCGGGCGGCCCGATCCGCTCGCCGCGGACGCGCTGCCGCAGTTCGGTCCGCGCCAACTCGGGCCTGGCGCCGTCGTCAGCTACGGCGGCACCGACTACATCGTGCGCGGCTCGGTCACCTACCGCGAGGGCCCGTTCGTGTGGTGGGAGCACCTGTTGGAAGGCGGCGACCAGCCGCTGTGGTTCAGCGTCGAAGAAGACGACGGGCGGCTGCAATTGGCCCTGTGGGTGACCCGCAAGGACCTGTCGCTGCGGCCCGGCGACAACTACGTGGTCGACGGCGTGACGTTCCACGAGTCCGAGCGCGGCCGCGCCTCCTACACCACCGAGGGCACCACCGGGCTGCCGGCCGGCGGCGAGATGGAATTCGTCGACTGCACCAACGCCGACGAGACGGCGCTGCTGTCGTTCGAGCGCTGGGCCCCGGACATGCCGTGGGAGGTGTCGACGGGCAAGCCGGTGTCGCCCGGCGAGATCACCGTGTATGCCGCGCCGCCACCGAGTTCGGCCTGACGCGCAGAAGGTCAACCCGGTGCCCCTTCATCAGCTCGCCGTGACCCCCGCGGACGTGTCCGGGGAGAAGCTGGGCCTGGCGCTCAACGCGCCGGTGCCGGCGCCGCTGGTCAGCCATCGGCTGGACCATCCCGGCGGCGGCGCGCTGTTGCTCGGGGTGCTGGGCGCGTCGCACGTCGTCGCGGTCGAGCATGCGTTCTCCGAGGAAATCTCTTGCACCGCACGCAGTTTCGGCGCCGACCTGCCCGCGCGCGCCGAGGCGCCCGGCTACCGCCTGCGCTCCCGCACCGACGCCCGTGACGCGGCGAGCTTTCGCCGGCTCGCCGACGACCTTCGCGACCGGTGCGCGCGCCGGCCCGGCTGGCTGGGCGGCAGCTTCCCCGGCGACGGCGCCGCGCTGACCGTGCTGGCCGCCCGGCCCGACGGCGCCGGCTGGCGCTGGCGGACCTGGCACCTGTATCCCGACCGCCCCGCCGGCCGCGGCGGGACCGTCGTTCGCACCGCCAGCCGGTGGCATCCGTGAGCCGCAACCGCCTGTTCGTCATCGCCGGCGCCCTGGCCGTCGCCGCGGTGGTGTGCCTGGTGACCGGAATCATCTTGCTGCAGAAGAACATTGCGTCCTATGTGGCCGGCCACTACCACGAGTACGCCCGCGACGTGAACGGCACCCGCTACCAGTGCACCGGCTCGCCCGAGCAGGTGGCCGACACGCTGTCCGAGTACGCCGAGCCCGCGGCGCGGGCCGACGACAACAAGACCGAATACCTGCGCTACAGCAACGACATCGTGATCGTCGGCCCGGACGGCAACTACCCGTGCAGCATTCGCGTCGAGCCGCTGAGCGCCGGATACAGCCACGGCGCCTTCGTCTTCCTCGGCCCGGGCTTCTTCCCCGGGTCGCCGTCCGGCGGCGCCGGAGGCACCCCCGGCGGGCCGGGCGGCACCAAGTGACGGCCCGGCCGTAGCAGCGGATCCACAACGCAAAGGAGACAACCATGTACCTCGCCGTCGAGATCGGCACCGTCGACCTCAATCCCGTCCTCAAGGGCGCGGTCGCGACCATCCTGTACTTCGCAGTCGGCATGGCCGTGCTGCTGGTCGGGTTCTACGCGGTCGACCTGCTGACCCCGGGCAAGCTGCGCCAACTGGTGTTCATCGACCGCCGGCCCAACGCCGTCGTCGTGGCGGGCGCGATGTACATCGCGCTGACCGCGGTGATCATCACCGCCATCGCCAACAGCTACAGCCAGCTGGGCCAGGGCCTGGTCGGGGTGGCGGTGTACGGGCTGATGGGCGTCATCCTGCTCGGGGTGGCGCTGCTGGCGATGCACCTGCTGATCCCGGGCAGCTTCCACGAGCACGTCGAGGAGCCGCAGCTGCACCCGGGATCGTTCGCGGTGGCGCTGATCCTGCTCGCGGTGGGAGGAGTGACCGCCGCGGCGGTGTCATGAGCACCGTCGAGGTCAGCGCGCCCGAGGCCGCGCCGCCGTCGCCGGGGCGGTGGCGGGCGCTGCTGCTGGCCGCCGTCGCGGCGTGCGCGGCCTGCGGCATCATCTACGAACTCGCGCTGCTGACGCTGTCGGCCAGCCTGGACGGCGGCGGCATCGTCGCCACCTCGCTGATCGTGGCCGGCTACATCGCCGCGCTGGGGGTGGGCGCGCTGCTGGCCAAACCGCTGCTGGCGCACGCCGCGCTCGGCTTCATCACGGTCGAGGCGCTGCTGGGCGTGGTGGGCGGGCTGTCGGCGGCCGCGCTGTACGTGGTGTTCGCGTTCCTGGACGGCTCGGTCGGGTCGACCTGGGTGCTGGCGGTCAGCACGGCGCTGATCGGTGGCCTGGTCGGCGCCGAGGTGCCGCTGCTGATGACGCTGCTGCAGCGCGGACGGACGGCCGGGCCCGCCGACGCCGGCCGCACGCTGGCCAACCTCAACGCCGCCGACTACCTCGGCGCGTTGCTCGGCGGGCTGGTGTGGCCGTTCCTGCTGCTGCCGCAGCTGGGCATGATCCGGGGCGCGGCCGCCACCGGCATGATCAACCTGGCGGCGGCCGCCGTGGTGGCGATTTTCCTGCTGCGGCAAGTGGTTTCGGCGCAGCAACTGGCGCTGGCGCTGTGCGCGCTGGCCGCCGCGCTGGCGCTGCTGGCCACCCTGCTGCTGCGCTCGGCGGACGTCGAAACCACCAGCAGGCAAAGGCTTTACGCCGACCCGATCATCGCCTACCGGCACACGCCCTACCAGGAGATCGTGGTGACCCGCCGCGGTGACGACACCCGGCTGTACCTGGACGGCGGGCTGCAGTTCTCCACCCGCGACGAGTACCGCTACACCGAGAGCCTGGTCTACCCCGCACTCGGCAACGGCGCCCGGTCGGTGCTGGTGCTCGGCGGCGGCGACGGCCTGGCCGCGCGCGAATTACTGCGCCAGCCCGGCATTTCCAGGATCGTGCAGGTCGAACTCGACCCCGCCGTCATCGAGATCGCCCGCACCACGCTGCGCGCCGCCAACGGCGGTTCGCTGGACAACCCGCGGGTGCGGGTGCTGACCGGGGACGCGATGGCCTGGCTGCGCGGGCCGAACCCGGATCGGTTCGACGCGGTCATCGTCGACCTGCCCGACCCCGACACCCCGGTGCTGGGGCGGCTGTACTCCACCGAGTTCTACGCGCTGGCCGCCCACGCGCTGGCGCCCGGCGGGCTGCTGGTGGTGCAGGCGGGCAGCCCGTTCTCCACCCCGACGGCGTACTGGCGCACGGTGTCGACCATCCGGGCGGCCGGCTACGCCGTCACGCCCTATCACGTGCATGTGCCCACGTTCGGCGACTGGGGCTTCGTGCTGGCCCAGCGCGGCGACACCCCGCCCGCGCCCAAGGTGCCGCCCGACGCGCCGCCGCTGCGCTTCCTCGATCAGCGGGTGCTGCAGGCCGCGGTGGTGTTCTCCGGCGACGTCGGGCCGCGCCCGCTGGAACCCTCGACGCTGGACAATCCGCGCATCGTCGGCGACATGCGGCACGGCTACGACTGATCGGCCTGCGTCACTCCTCGATCTGGGCCAGGATCTCGTCGGGAATGTCGGCGTTGGTCCACACGTCCTGGACGTCGTCGCTGTCCTCGAGCGCGTCGACCAGCCGCATCACCTTCTGCGCGCCGTCGGCGTCCAGCGGCACCGTCACCGAAGGCTGGAATCCCGCCTCGGCGGAGTCGTAGTCGATGCCCGCGTCCTGCAGCGCCGTCCGCACCGCGACGAGATCGGTTGGCTCGCAGATGATTTCGAAGCTATCGCCGAGGTCCTCGACCTCTTCGGCGCCGGCATCCAGCACGGCCGCCAGGATGTCGTCCTCGGTCAGGCCGTTCTTCTCACAGGTGACGACGCCCTTGCGGGAGAACAGGTAGGACACCGAGCCGGGGTCGGCCATGGTGCCGCCGTTGCGGGTCATCGCCACCCGCACCTCGCTGGCGGCGCGGTTGCGGTTGTCGGTCAGGCACTCGATCAGCACCGCCACGCCGTTGGGCGCATACCCCTCGTAGGTGATGGTCTGCCATTCGGCGCCGCCGGCCTCCTCGCCGGCGCCGCGCTTGCGGGCCCGCTCGATGTTCTCGTTGGGCACCGAGCTCTTCTTCGCCTTCTGGATCGCGTCGTAGAGCGTCGGGTTGCCCGCCGGATCACCGCCACCGACGCGGGCCGCGACCTCGATGTTCTTGATCAGCCGGGCGAACATCTTGCCGCGGCGGGCGTCGATGACGGCCTTCTTGTGCTTGGTGGTGGCCCACTTGGAATGGCCGCTCATCGGTGTGTCGTACCTCTTCTATCTCGTCGAAAGTCGCCAGACGAGTCTACGTGGGCGCCGAAAGCGCCGAGCGTCACGCCAGCGTGACCGTCGTCGCCGAGCGTCACGCCAGCGTGACGGCCGGCGCTCAGACCACCCCGGTGACCAGGTCGACGAACAGCCGGTGGATGCGCCGGTCGCCGGTCATCTCGGGGTGAAACGCCGTCGCCAGCCTGGCGCCCTGGCGCACCGCGACGACGTGACCGGCGGCGCGGGCCAGCACCTCGACGCCGTCGCCGGCGCGCTCCACCCAGGGCGCGCGGATGAACACCGCGCGCACCGGCCCGTCCAGTCCCGCGAACGCGATGTCACCCTCGAACGAGTCGACCTGGCGTCCAAAAGCATTGCGGCGCACCGTCATATCGATCGCCCGCAGCGGCAGCGCCTCCCGCCCGCCGGCGCCGGCGTCCAGGATCTCGCTGGCCAGCAGGATCATCCCGGCGCAGGCGCCGTAGGCGGGCAGGCCGTCGGCCAGCAGCCCCCGCAGCGGCTCCAGCAGGTCGAGGTCTTTGAGCAGGTGGCTCATGGTGGTCGATTCCCCGCCGGGGATGACCAGCCCGTCGACCGCCTCGAGCTCGCCGCGGCGGCGCACCGGCATCGACTCGGCCCCGGCCTCGCGCAGCGCGGCCAGATGCTCGCGGGTGTCGCCCTGCAGCGCCAGCACCCCGATCCGCGGGGCGCTCACTGCCGATATCCCCGCTGGAAGCGGGTCAGCCCCTCCTGCATGACCGCGGCCACCATCTCGCCGGACTGGGTGAAGATCTTGCCCTGGCACAGCGAGCGGCCGCCGTTGGCCGACGGCGAGGACTGGTCGTAGAGCAGCCACTTGTCGGCGCGGAACGCCCGCATGAACCACATGGCGTGGTCCAGCGACGCCACCTGCAGGTGCTCGCGCACATCGAGGTGGGTCACCTGCGCCGAGCCCAGCAGCGTCAGGTCGCTCATGTAGGCCAGCGCGCAAATGTGCAGCACCGGGTCGTCGGGCAACGGGTCGCGGTGGCGGAACCACACCTGCTGCTGGGACGCCTTGCCCGGGGTCAGCTGCAGCTTCTCCCGCGGCACGATGCAGACGTCCCACTCCTCGAACTGCTTGAACCCGGCGTCGTCGAACACCTTGATCGAGTCCAGGCCGGGCAGGCCGTCCGGGGGCGGCGCGGCCGGCATGGCGTCCTGGTGGTGGATGCCCTCCTGGTCGGTCTGGAACGACGCGCCCATGGAGAAGATGATCTCGCCATGCTGAATGGCGTTGACCCGCCGGGTGGCAAACGAGCCGCCGTCGCGGGTGCGCTCCACGATGAACACCGTGCGCTCCTTGGCGTCCCCGGGCCGCAGGAAGTACCCGTGCAGCGAGTGCACCTGGTAGCGCGGGTCGACCGTGCGCACCGCCGACACCAGCGACTGGCCGGCCACATGGCCGCCGAAGGTGCGCTGGAAATATCCGGAATCCGGGCTGAAGACGCCCCCGCGGTAGATGTTGACCTCGAGTTGCTCGAGATCAAGGATCTGCTCGATCGACACGGATTGTTCTTACCAGCCGCGTTCCGCCAGCCGTTCGGGCTGCGCGATCTGCTCGACGTTGATGCCGACCATCGCCTCGCCCAGCCCGCGTGACACCTTGGCCAGCACGTCGGGGTCGTCGTAGAAGGTGGTGGCCTTGACGATCGCGGCGGCGCGCTGGGCGGGGTCGCCGGACTTGAAGATGCCGGAGCCGACGAACACGCCCTCGGCGCCGAGCTGCATCATCATCGCCGCGTCGGCCGGGGTGGCGATGCCGCCGGCGGTGAACAGGGTGACCGGCAGCTTGCCGGCCCGGGCCACCTCGACGACGAGTTCGTAGGGGGCCTGCAATTCCTTTGCGGCGACGTACAACTCGTCTTCCGACAGCGACATCAGGCGGCGGATCTCGCCGCCGATGGCCCGCATGTGGGTGGTGGCGTTGGAGACGTCGCCGGTGCCGGCCTCACCCTTGGAGCGGATCATCGCCGCGCCCTCGTTGATGCGTCGTAACGCCTCGCCCAGGTTGGTCGCCCCGCACACGAACGGCACGGTGAACTTCCACTTGTCGATGTGGTGGGTGTAGTCGGCGGGGGTGAGCACCTCGGACTCGTCGATGTAGTCCACGCCCAGGCTCTGCAGGATCTGCGCCTCGACGAAATGCCCGATGCGGGCCTTGGCCATCACCGGGATGGTGACCGCGGAGATGATGCCCTCGATCATGTCCGGGTCGCTCATCCGCGACACCCCGCCCTGGGCGCGGATGTCGGCGGGCACCCGCTCGAGGGCCATCACGGCGACGGCGCCGGCGCCCTCGGCGATCTTGGCCTGCTCGGGGGTGACGACGTCCATGATGACGCCGCCCTTGAGCATTTCGGCCATGCCGCGCTTGACCCGCGCGGTCCCGGTTCGCCCGCTGCCGTCCGGTGAATGGGCGGTGTTCACTGCTCGATCTCCTTCAACGTTGTCGACCCAGTCTAGTGAGGCGACCCGGCCCCGCGTTGACCGGCGGAGTCAGCGGATCGACAGCAGCGGGCCGGGGGTGCGGCCGCTGGCCAGCGCGGCCGCGTCGGTGAGCAGCCCGGACAGCTGCAGCGGGTACACCGTCTCCCCCGCCGCGACGAGCTGGGCGATGTCGGCAGCGTCACACCAGCGGTGGCCGTGGATGTAGCTGTGTTCCAGTTCGGTTCGGCCCGTCCGGGACGGCTCGAAGCGCTGCGTGCGGTAGACGAAGTAGAACTCCTCGCTGTCAATCAGCGAGCCGTTGAACTCGAAGACCTCGTCGCGCCGCCACACCGGTCCGACCAGCTCGGACGGCGCGACCCGCAGGCCGGTCTCCTCGGCCAGCTCCCGCGCGGCGGCCTCGGCCAGCCGTTCGCCCGGCTGCACCTCGCCGCCCACGGTGAACCACCACTTGGGTGCCGGCTGGCCGGCCAGGGCCGGGTCCGACCCGCGCAGCAGCAGCACGGCGCCGCGGTCGTCGAGCAGCACCACCCGGGCCGAGGTGCGGTGGTTGAGCACGCCGTGATCGCCGTGCGCCAGCGCGTGCGGCCGCTCCACGATCTCGAAATAGCTGGGCAGCGCGGCGGTTCCACCGAGATGCAGCAGCCGCACCAGGCGCCGTTCGGCCAGGGCCAGGGTGTCGCGGACCGCGTCGTTGTGGAAGCGGCGGCCAGCAGCACCCGGGCCTCGGCGTCGGCCAGCTCGGCGATCAGCCCGGCCGGCAGCGACGCCGGGTCGACGGCGGCCAGCGCGGCCGACAGCTCGTTCTCGCGCGCCTCGCGGGCGGCCCGGGGCGCGGCCTCGGCGGCGTCGGCCAGCGCCGCCAGCCGGCGCCCTCGGAGGCACCGCCGTAGGCGTCGATCGCCACGGCGCGCGCCACCACCGCGCGCCGGGCCAGCGCGCCATCGAGCGCCTGCCAGGACAGGTCGTAGCGGACGTGCAGCCGGTCCAGTCGGTTGGCGGTCCGGTACGCCCAGACGCCGACCACCGCCAGCACCGCGACCAGGATCGCGATGCCGACCATCACCCACGTCATCAACTGGCCACCTCAACCTTGGCGCCCGTCGCGGCGACCGTCTCGTACACCCGCATGATCTGGCTGGCCACCACCGACCAGTCGTAGCTCTGGACGGCCGCCTGCCCGGCGGCCACGTAGCCGTCCCGCAGCACATCATCCTCCAGCACCGCGATCAGCGCATCGGCGAGCGCGTCGCCGTCGCCGACGGGCACCAGAGCGCCCACCTCGCCGTCGCGCAGCACCCGCCGGAAGGCGTCCAGGTCGCTGGCCACCACCGGGGTGCCGGCGGCCATCGCCTCGACCAGCACGATGCCGAAGCTCTCCCCGCCCAGGTTGGGTGCGCAGTACACGTCGGCGCTGCGCATGGCCGACGCCTTGCCGGCGTCGTCGACCTGGCCGAGGAAGCGGATGTGCTTCACCAATTCGCCTGCCTGCGTGCGCAATTGGTCCTCGTCGCCGCGACCGACCACCAGCAGCTGCACGTCGGCGAACCGCTCGACCAGCCGCGGCAGCGCGTCGAGCAGCACCGCCATGCCCTTGCGCGGCTCGTCGTAGCGCCCCAAAAACAGCACCGTCTTGCCGGCCCGCGGGAAACCGTCCAGCCGCGGCGCCGAGGCGAACGAGGCGACGTCGACGCCGTTGGGGATCTCCACCGCGTCGGTGCCCAGCGCCTCCATCTGCCAGCGCCGGGCCAGGTCGGAGACCGCGATCCGGCCGACGATCTTCTCGTGCATCGGGCGCAGGATCCCCTGGAACACGGTCAGGGTCAGCGATTTGGTGGTCGAGGTGTGAAACGTCGCCACGATCGGCCCCTCGGCGATGTTCAGCGCCAGCATCGACAGGCTCGGCGCGTTGGGCTCGTGCAGGTGCAGCACGTCGAAATCGCCGTCCACGAGCCACTTTTTCACCTTGCGGTGGGTGGCCGGGCCGAACCGCAGCCGGGCCACCGAGCCGTTGTAGGGAATCGGGACGGCCTTGCCCGCCGAGACGACGTAGCCGGGCAGCACGGCGTGCGGCGAGGCCGGCGCCAGCACGCTGACGTCGTGCCCGCGGCACCGCATCACCTCGGCCAGCTGCAGGACGTGCGACTGCACCCCGCCCGGAACGTCGAACGAGTAGGGGCAGACCATCCCGATCCGCATCAGCTGTCCCTCAACCGGGCCCGCGTGGAGTCGGGGAGGTCGGCCAGCCACTGCGGCTGCATCATGTGCCAGTCCTCGGGGTGGGCGGCGATGTTCTTCTCGAAGTGATCGGCCAGCACCTGGGTGATGGCGCCGACGTCGCCGCTGCTGCAGTCCAGCGCCGGGTAGATCAAAAACCGCCAGCCCTCGCCCTCGAAATGCACGTGCACCGGCAGCAGCGCCGCGCCGGTCGCGATGGCCAGCTTCGCCGGCCCGGCCGGCATCCGGGTGGCCTCGCCGAAGAAGTCGACCTGCACACCGGTGCGGGTCAGGTCGCGGTCGGCCATCAGGCACACCACCCGGTTGGCCCGCAGCCGGTCGCACAGCACCTCGAAGGGCGGCCGCTCGCCCCCGGACAGCGGCAGCACCTCGAACCCGAGCCGTTCGCGGTAGGCGATGAACCGCCGATACAGCGACTCGGGTTTGAGACGTTCGGCGACGGTGGTGAAGGTGCCGTGCGATTGGGCCAGCCAGACGCCGGCCATGTCCCAGTTTCCGCTGTGCGGCAACGCGATCACCGCGCCGCGTCCCGCGCGCAGCGCGGCGTCCAGGTTGTCCTCGCCGCGCACCGAGTCCTGTAGCCGGCGGCCCAGCTCGGTCAGGTCCATGCTGGGCAGCCGGAAGGCCTCGCGCCAGTAGCGGGCGTAGGAGGCCAGCGAGGCCCGCATCAGCGCGTCGGGGACGTCGGCGGGCGGCACCCGCAGCACCCGGGCCAGGTTCTTGCGCAGCTGGTCGGGGCCGCCGCCGCGGGCCGCGTAGCGCGCGGCGGCGTCAAAGGCGTTGCGGGCGGCGAACTCCGGCATCGCCCGCACCGCCATCCAGCCCGTCGCGTACGCCCAGTCGGCGCCGACGCCGCCCACCAGCCGGCCGGCCAGCCGGCCCGGCGCGGTGATCGCCCTCATCCCCGGCGGGGTGGGCATCACGGCGCGTCCGATCCTCGGTCGGTGGCGCCCGGCGAGGTCCGCACGGTGTGCAGCCGCTGCGCGCAGGTGACCAGGCTGGCCGCCGCCAGCGCCCACATCGCCACCGGCAGCGCCCACGGCAGCGGGTAGCCGGGAAGGTCGGACAGCCCGGCGCCGACCAGCACGATGATCAGCCGCTCGGGCCGCTCGATGATGCCGCCGTCGCCGCGCAGCCCGCTGGCCTCGGCCCGGGCCTTGATGTAGGAGATCACCTGGGAGGTGACCAGGCAGATCAGCGTGGCCGCCGCCAACGGTTCGTCGTGCAGGCCGAAGGCCACCCACCACAGCAGCCCGCCGAACACCGCGCCGTCGCTGAGCCGGTCACAGGTGGCGTCCAGCACCGCGCCGAACCGGGTGCCCCCGCCGCGCTCCCGCGCCATCGCCCCGTCGAGCATGTCGAACAGCACGAAGAACCAGACCACCAGCGTGCCGACGAACAGCTCGCCGATCGGGAACAGGATCAGCGCCCCGGCCACCGCCACGATGGTGCCCGCGACGGTGACGACGTCGGGGGTCAGGCCCAGCCGCAGGCAGGCCCGGGCGGTGGGAGTCGTCAGCCGCGCGAACGCCGCGCGGGATAAAAACGGCACCTTACTCATGGCGGTGTGGGCTCACGACTGCTTGGCCCACTCGGTGGCCAGCAGCTGGCGGGTTTCGCGCAGCAACTGCGGGATCACCTTCGACCCGCCGATGATGGTGATGAAGTTCGCGTCCCCACCCCAGCGCGGCACGACGTGCACGTGCAGATGCTCGGCCAGCGACCCGCCGGCCGAGGTGCCCAGGTTCAGGCCGACGTTGAACCCGTGCGGGCGTGACACGTTTTTGATGACGCGAATCGCCTTCTGTATGAACGACATCAGCTCCGCGCTCTCCGCGTCGGTCAGGTCCTCGAGCTCGGAGACCCGCCGGTAGGGCACCACCATCAGATGCCCCGGGTTGTAGGGGTAGAGGTTGAGCACGGCGTAGACCAGTTCGCCGCGCGCGACCACCAGGCCGTCCTCGTCGGTCAGCTGCGGAATGTCGGTGAACGGCTGCTCGCTCTTGCCCGACGAGTTGGGGCCGCGCTTCATCGGCGCCTCGGCCAGATAGGTCATCCGGTACGGCGTCCACAACCGCTGCAGGTGGTCCTGCTCGCCGACACCGCGGTCCAGGATGGTGCGCTCGGCGTCCTGCTCGGCCTGTTCGGGATCACTCACCACTGGACACTTTCACGAGTTCGGCGCTGGGGACGGAATTCTCGCGGTCGGCGATCCACTTGACGATCGCGTCGACCGCGCTGTCGCGGGGCACGCCGTTGATCTGGGTGCGGTCGCCGAACCGGAAGCTGACCGCCCCCGCGGCCACGTCCCGGTCGCCGGCCAGCAGCATGAACGGCACCTTCTGCGCGGTGTGGTGCACGATCTTCTTGGCCATCCGGTCGTCGCTGGCGTCCACCTCCACCCGCACCCCGTGCGACTTCAGCTGTGCGGCAACGCTTTCCAGGTAGGGCACGTGCTCGTCGGCGACCGGGATGCCCACCGCCTGCACCGGCGCCAGCCAGGCCGGGAACGCGCCCGCGTAGTGCTCGGTCAGGATGCCGAAGAACCGCTCGATCGACCCGAACAGCGCGCGGTGGATCATCACCGGCCGCTGCCGGGTGCCGTCGGACGCGGTGTATTCCAGCTCGAATCGCTCCGGGAAGTTGAAGTCCACCTGGATCGTCGACATCTGCCAGCTGCGGCCCAGCGCGTCGCGGGCCTGCACCGAGATCTTCGGGCCGTAGAACGCCGCCCCGCCCGGATCGGGCACCAGCTCCAGGCCGGACTCGGCGGCCACGTCGGCCAGCGAAGTGGTGGCCTGCTCCCACATTTCGTCGGAGCCGACGAACTTGTCCGGGTCCTTGGTGGACAGCTCCAGGTAGAAGTCGGTCAACCCGTAGTCGCCCAGCAGCTCGAGCACGAACCGCAGCAGCGAAGCCAGCTCGCCGTGCAGCTGCTCGCGGGTGCAGAAGATGTGTGAGTCGTCCATGGTGAACCCGCGCGCCCGGGTCAGCCCGTGCACCACGCCGGACTTCTCGTAGCGGTACACGGTGCCGAATTCGAAGAGCCGCAACGGCAATTCGCGGTAGGACCGCCCGCGGGACCGGTAGATCAGCGTGTGCATCGGGCAGTTCATCGGCTTGAGGTAGTAGTCCTGCCCGGGCTTGCGCACCGTCCCATCGTCGTCGTATTCGGCGTCGAGGTGCATGGGCGGGAACATCCCGTCGGCGTACCAGTCCAGGTGCCCGGAGGTGTGGAACAGCTGCGCCTTGGTGATGTGCGGGGTGTTGACGAACTCGTAGCCGGCCTCGATGTGCTTGCGCCGCGAATACTCCTCCAGCTCCCGGCGCACCACCCCGCCCCTGGGGTGGAAAACCGCCAAGCCCGAACCGATTTCGTCGGGGAAGCTGAACAGGTCCAGCTCGCTGCCCAGCTTGCGGTGGTCGCGCCGCTGGGCTTCCTCGATCAGCCGCAGGTGGTCGTCCAGCGCCTCCTGCGACTCCCACGCGGTGCCGTAGATGCGTTGCAGGCTGGCGTTGTTCTGATCGCCCCGCCAGTAGGCCGCCGAGCTGCGGGTCAGCTTGAAGGCCGGGATGTGGCGGGTGGTCGGGATGTGCGGCCCGCGGCACAAATCACCCCAAACCCGTTCCCGGGTACGGGGATTGAGGTTGTCGTAGGCGGTGAGCTCGTCGCCGCCGACCTCCATGATGTCGGGGTCACCGGACTTGTCGTCGACCAGTTCCAGCTTGTAGGGCTCGCCGGCCAGCTCGGCGCGCGCCTGCTCCTTGGACTCGTACACCCGCCGGGAGAACAGCTGGCCCTCCTTGACGATCTGGCGCATCCGCTTTTCCAGCTTGTCCAGATCCTCCGGCGTGAACGGCTCGGGCACGTCGAAGTCGTAGTAGAAGCCGTCGGTGATGGGCGGGCCGATGCCCAGCTTGGCCTGCGGGAACAACTCCTGCACGGCCTGGGCCAGCACGTGTGCCGCCGAGTGCCGGATGACGCTGCGGCCCTCGTCGGTGTTGGCCGCGACGGGGACGACCTCGGCGTCGGTGTCGGGCACCCAGCTCAGGTCGCGCAGCGTGCCCGAGGCGTCGCGCACCACCACGACGGCGTCGGGCGCTCCCCGGCCCGGCAGCCCCGCGTCGCGCACCGCGGCGGCGGCGGTGGTCCCGGCCGGCACCCGGATCGGGGCTGGCCAGGAATCGGTTGCGGGGACGGTCATTGTGGCGGTCTCCAAGGCTCGCAGGGTCGACGACCATGCTATCGGGGCGGCCGAAGGGCGAGCAGGGCCGTCGAGTAGCCACCGTCCGGTCCGGCACAATGAGGTCGATGGGCGCGCAGACGGCTTTGACCTTGCTGCTCGCCGCCATCGCGGTCATCGTGCTGGTCGACTGGATCAGCGAGCGCACCCGCCTGCCCAGCGCGACGCTGCTGGTCCTGGTCGGCATCGGGCAGGCGCTGCTGCCGGGGCCGACCATCGGCCTCGAGCCCGACGTGGTGATGACCTGCATCCTGCCGCCCCTGCTCTACCACGCGGCGCTGGAATCGTCACTGGTCGGCATCCGCCGCAATCTGCGCACGGTGGTCAGCCTGTCGGTCGTCCTCGTGCTGCTGACCGCTGCGTCGGTCGGTGTCGCGTTCAGCCTGCTCGTGGGCGGCGCGACGCTCGCGGTGGGCATGGTGCTGGGCGCGGCGGTGGCGCCGACCGATCCGGTGGCCGCGCTCGCCGTCGCCCGCAAGGAGGGCCTGCCGCTCAACATCGTCACGCTGATCGAGGGCGAGGGGCTGCTCAACGACGCGACCGCGCTGACCACGCTCGCGGTCGCCGTCACCGTGGCGCGCGGGGCCGCGTTCTCGGCGCCGTCGGCGATCCGGGAGTTCGTGCTGGCGGCAGTCGGCGGCCTGGTGGTGGGCCAGGTGTTCGCCTACGCCCGGCGCCTGCTGCGCCGGTGGCGGCACGACGTGCTGACCGCCAACGCCATCTCGCTGGCCACGCCGTTTCTCACCTATCTGGTCGCCGAGAAGCTGTCCGCCTCCGGCGTGCTGGCCGTCGTGGTGTGCGGGCTGATCGTCGGCCACGACTCGCCGCGGGTGGAATCCGGGGCGAGCCGCCTGCAGACCCGCGCCGTCTGGCGGCTGGTCAACTTCCTGCTCGAGGGCGTGGTGTTCCTGCTGATCGGCCATCAGGTGCCGGTGATCCTGGACGAGCTGGGCGGCTACGCGTTGTCGACGATCCTGGTGGCGGTCGGGGTGACCGTCGCGGTGGTTCTGCTGGTCCGGCCGCTGTGGCTGCTGCTCACCCAGTCGCTGCCCCGGTCGCTGCACACCCGGCTGGGCAACGTTGACGATTCGGCGACCGATGACGCCGAGCCGCGGCCCGAGCGCACCCGCGAGCGGCTCAGCGGCCGCGAGATCGTCGTGCTGAGCTGGGCCGGCACCCGCGGCGTGGTCAGCCTCGCCGCGATCTTCGCGGTGCCGGTGCTGACCGAGGGCAACGCGCCGTTTCCCGACCGCGACCTGCTGCTGTTCTGCACCCTGGTGGTGGTGCTGGTGACGCTGATCGGACAGGGTGTCACCTTCGGTCCGCTGGTGCGCGCCCTGGGCCTGCGCGCCAAGACCACCGACGAGCTGCGGCTGCGCAACCGGGCCCGGGCGGCCGCGCTGCGGGCCGCCCTGGACCGGCTCGACTCGCTGGACCCCGAGGACGGCGCCGACGTCGATCCCCGGGTGATCGACGGTGTGCGCCAACAGTTGTCGGCGCAGCTGGAGCGCTACGAACACCGGCTCACCCTGTTGTCGGACGTCGACGAGTTGCCCGCCGCCCCCGCCTACGAGGCCGCCGTGGGGCTGCGCCGGGTGGCCATCGACGCCCAGCGCGACGAACTCGTGCGCTGGCGCGACGCGGGCATGCTGCCCGACCAGAGCCTGCGCGCGATCGAACGCGAACTTGACCACGAGGAGAGCATGCTGCCGATGGGGTTGCCGCGATCCCCCCGACGCAGTCAAAAGCGTTGAGCCCCAGTTGATTTCAGGACGCGCTAGGGGCCAGCCAGGCCAGCGCGGCGACGGTCAGCGCCTCGGTGCCGGTGTCGAGGGTGGGCTGGATGACGGGGGCGAACCTCCCGGAGTGGTTGACGGGGATGTCCTCGGCCAGCCGGCCCGCCGCCTCGGCGCGCCGATACGCGCCGGGGTCGGCTCCCCCGAAACCCCAATAGCTGTACGGCGCGTCGAGCCCGGTGGCGATGTTGCTGAAGTCTTCGCTTCCGGTCTGCGCGGGAATCTCCGTCGCCCGGTCGCCGAAATGCTCGGCGAACACCGCCCGCACCCGCGCGGTGACCGCGGGGTCGTTGTCGGTGGCCGGGAAGTGGTTCATCATCTCGAACTCGGGGTCCCGCGGAGACCCGGACGCCTGGCATTCGGCGGTGACGATGCGCCGGACCGCGTCGAGCATCCGGTCGCGGGTCCGGCCGCTGAAGGTGCGCAGGTTCAGCTCCAGCACCGCGTGGTCGCCGATCACGTTGCTCTTGGCGCCCGACTCGATCCTGCCGATCGTCAGCACCGCGGTCTCGGTGGGCGCCACCTCGCGCGAGACGACGGTCTGCAACCGGATCACGATCATGGCGGCGAGCACGACGGGATCGACGGTCGTCTGCGGCATCGACCCGTGGCCGCCCCGGCCGTACACCGTGACCCGCATGCTGTCGGCGGTGGCCATGAAGGGCCCCGATCGGGTGACGATCTGGCCGGCCGGAAACGGCAGCACGTGCTGGGCCAGGGCGACGTCGACGTGACCGACCAGCCTCGCCAGCCCGTCGTCGACCATGCGGCGCGCGCCGTCGCCGAGCTCCTCGGCGGGCTGGAAGACCGCGACCAGGCTGCCGCGCCAGTGTTCGCGCGCCCCGGCGAGCAGCGACGCGGCGCCCAGCAGGCAGGTGACGTGGATGTCGTGCCCGCAGGCGTGCATGACGGGCCGTTCGTCGCCGCGCGGGTCGGTGGCGGTGACGGCGCTGGCGTACGGCAGGCCGGTGTCTTCGCGCACCGGCAGCGCGTCCATGTCGGCGCGCAGCAGGACGGCCGGGCCGGTGCCGTTGCGCAGCACCCCGACCACGCCGGTGCCTCCGACGCCCTCGTGCACGTCGTAACCGAAGCCGCGCAGCCGCTCGGCCACCACCGCCGCGGTGCGGTGTTCCTGGTGTGACAGTTCCGGATGCCGGTGCAGGTCGCGGTACAGGTCCTCCTGCCAGCCACGGATCCCGGGCAAACCCGCGAGCACCGGGCCGCGGGGCGATGCGGATCCAGTCATGCGGGGTGGGTACCCACTCGGATCACGGTTGGCCGGGTTTGAGCCGCACGAACAGCGCGTCGGCCTCGGTCAGCAACCGCTCGCCGTGGGTCAGCCGGCCGGACACGAAGATCTTGCGCCCGTCCACCCGGTCGACGCCGGCGTCGAACTGCAGCTCGGTCTCGATCGGGACGATGCTGCGGTAGTCGATCTTGAGGTAGGCGGTGCGCTGGCGCCGGCTGCCGGTGAGCACCGAGGCGGTCAGGCCCAGCACGGTGTCGAACAGCATCCCCAGCGACCCGCCGTGCACGGCGCCGTTGCGGCCCAAGTGAAAGCGGGCGAAGCGGGCCCGGCCGTGCATGCGGCCGTCCGCACCCTTCTGGGCCGACATCGGGATGGTCAGGATGTTGCCGCGCATCGGCAGATCCATCCGCCGGCCCGACGGCGACGCCCACTCGTCGGCGTCGAACGGCGCCAGCAGCGCCGACACCTTCTCCAGCTGGTCGGCGGCCTGGGTGATCACCTCGTCGGGGGCGTCGACGGCGCGAGCGTGATCCTGCAGCGCGCGCACGGCGTCGATGAACCGGCCGTAGTCGGGCCCGCCCTTGGTGGTCGGTTCGGGCGGATTGAACCCACCGCCGGGGTGTCGTTGATGTTCGGCCACCACCACACCGTATTGCCCGGCGGGCGCGGTTTCGCGCGCCGGCTACACCGTCTGCTGGGTCCCGGCCGTCGACAGCGCCTCGAATTCCTCGTCGGACAGCGTGATCCGGGCGGCGGCCACGTTCTCCTCCAGGTGCGCCACCTTGGAGGTCCCCGGAATGGGCAGCATCACCGGCGAGCGTTTCAGCAACCAGGCCAACGCCAGCTGCGACGGCGTCGCGTCGTGCTCGGCGGCGATGCGCTGCAGCGGGCCGTCGGGCGCGGCCAGCGGCCCGGCCGCCAACGGGAACCACGGGATGAAGGCGATGCCCTGCCGGGTCGCGGCGTCCAGCAGCGGCTCGGCGCGCCGGGCCGTCACGTTGTACATGTTCTGCACCGACACGATCTCGGTGATCTGCTGGGCCGCGGCGAGCTGATCGGGCGTGATCTCCGACAGCCCGATGTGGCGGATCTTGCCCTCGTTTTTCAGGGTGAGCAGCTCGCCCACCTGATCCTGCAGCGGGAAGTTGGGGTCGATGCGGTGCAGCTGGAACAGGTCGATGGTGTCGGTGCCCAGCCGGCGCAGGCTCATCTCGCATTCCTGGCGCAGATAACTGGGGTTGCCCAACGGGATCCAGATGTCGGGGCCGGTGCGCAGCAGCCCCGCCTTGGTCGCGATCACCAGGCCGTCGTACGGGTGCAGCGCCTCGCGGATGATCTCCTCGGACACGTACGGGCCGTAGGAGTCGGCGGTGTCGATGAAGTTCACCCCGAGTTCGACGGCCCGCCGCAACACCCGGACGCACTCGTCGCGGTCCGCGGGCGGGCCCCACACCCCCGCGCCGGTCAACCGCATCGCCCCGAAGCCGAGGCGGTTGACGGTCAGGTCGCCGCCGAGGGTCAACGTTCCGGATGCCTGGGCAATAGTCTGTGGCGCGCTCACCCCTCCGACCGTACCCGCCGAACCTCGCCGCGCGCCCCGGCGTGGCAAGCTGGCCGGGTGGACCTACGAGCGCTCGAGGAACTTCCGCTGACCTATTCCGAGGTGGGGGCGACGGCCTCCGGCGACCTGCCCGCCGGATATCACCATCAACACGTCGAGCGCCAAATCGGTACGGGTGCAGCGCGTTTCGAGCAGGCCGCCGGGGCGGTGCTGCGCTGGGGCATGCAGCGCGGCTCGGGGCTGCGGGTGCAGGCCAGCTCCGAGGTGGCCGTCGTCGACGCCGTGGTGGTGGTGCGGCTGGGGTTTGTGCCCGCCCCCTGCCGCGTCGTCTACGTCGTCGACGAACCCGACATCCGCGGCTTCGGCTATGGCACGCTGCCGGGCCATCCGGAGTCCGGCGAGGAACGCTTCGTGGTCCGCCACGACCCGGCCACGTCCGCGGTGTACGCGGAGGTGACGGCGTTCTCCCGGCCCGCGACCTGGTGGGCCAGGGCCGGCGGGCCGGTGCTGCGGGTCGGTCAGCGCGTCATCGCCCGGCGCTACCTGCGCGCGGTGTAGCCACCGCGGTTTCGTCGCCGAGGGTCACGCCAGCGTGGCGACCGCCGCTGAGCGTCACGCCAGCGTGACAACGGAGGCGGCGATCGCCGCCGAGGGTCACGAGCCCCAGCGGGACAGCAATTGCTCTGCGCCACTGCACATTTCGTCGATGACCTCCGCGACCGTCGCGTCATTGCGGATCATCCCCACCCCCTGGCCGGCATCCACCGGCGCGACCCGGCAGTCCCCGGCGGCGATCGCGGCGGCCAACTCCTCGCAGGCCCCGGCGTCCAGCGTTTCCTCCCGGCCGGTCCACCGCTCGACGAAGTCGTTGGCCAGCACCCGGGACGGGAACCGGGCCGGCCAGGGCAACCCCTTGGCGACGTCGAAGGCCCGGGTGACGGCGGTGTCGGTCTCGGCGGCCTCGACCAGGGCCCGCCGGTTGCCGTCGGCGGTCAGCGCCTCCGGGCAGGCCGACAGCCGGGTGCCCACCCACGCCCCGCTGGCGCCGGCGGCCAGCACCGCGGCCAGGCTGCGCGCCGAGGCGACGCCGCCGCCGGCCAGCACCGGCACCGAGACGGCGTCCAGCACGGCGTCGAGCAGCGGCAGCAGCCCCAGCTTGACCTCGCCGTGCCCGCCGCCCTCCGAGCCGCGCGCCACCAGGATGTCGACGCCGGCGTCGACCGCCTGCCGCGCGCCGAGGCTGTCGTAAACCTGTGTGACGGTGGGGATTCCGGCGTCGTGCGCCTTGGCGACCCAGGACCAGTCGGTGCCGAAACTGACCGACAGCAGGGCGGGCCGGGCGGCCAGCGCGTCCTCGAGCAGTCCCGCCTCGTTGCGCATCACCCAGTCGACCAACCCGATCCCGAACCGGCCGTCGACGTATTGCAACTGCTCGGCCAGCAGCCGCCGGGTGGCCACGCTGCCCATCCCGACCATGCCCAGGCCACCGGCGGCGGTGACCGCCGCGGCCAGCCGGCCGCCGGCGACCCCGCCCATCGGGGCGTTGACGATGGGTACCCGCAGGCCGAAACCCGCGGACCACGGTGTGGACAACATGGCCGGCTAGTGCGCCGACGGGATGGTTTTCAGCACGGTCAGCAGG
This sequence comes from Mycobacterium sp. MAC_080597_8934, assembly GCF_000523975.1. Classification (NCBI taxonomy): domain Bacteria; kingdom Bacillati; phylum Actinomycetota; class Actinomycetes; order Mycobacteriales; family Mycobacteriaceae; genus Mycobacterium; species Mycobacterium sp. MAC_080597_8934. The sequence goes on from NZ_JAOS01000019.1 coordinate 281,165, forward strand.
ACCACCGAGTCCTCCACCGCGTGCAGGGCATGCCGTTCGGCCGGGATGGCGACATACTCGCCGGCCCTGCCCTCCCAGGCGTCGCCGCCGGTGGTCAGCCGCACGTGACCCTGCAGCACCTGCAGCGTGGCCTCGCCCGGGCTGTCGTGTTCGGACAGGTCGTGGTCGGCCAGCAGCGCGAGCACGGTTTGCCGCAGCTCGTGGGTGTGCCCGCCGTGGATGGTGTGCGCGGCACGCCCGCTGTGCGATTGTTTTGCCTCGGCCAGCTTTTCGGCCGCAAGGTCGGTCAACGAGACGGAATCCATGATCGGGTCCTTCGAAGTCGCAAGGCCTTCGCCTTGAGGGTTGGCCGTCAACCGCTCAGTAGCAGTATCCCCGCCGCGATCAGCGCGACCACCTTGACCGCCTCCAGCGCGACGTAGCCATAGTGGGCCCGGGAGCGGGGTCCGTCCGCCCCGGCCAGCACCCGGTCGGACCGGCGGGTCAGGGCGGGCCGGACCGCCACCAGCTGGACGGCCAGGGCGGCGACGGCCACGCCGATGGCCACCGCGACGCCCGCCCGGGTGGGGCCGGCCACCACGATCGCGCCGATGACGAGGGCGAAGACCACCTCGACGGTGTTGAGCGCGCGAAAGACCAAACGTCCGATGCCCAGCCCGATCTGCAGGGTCACGTTGGGCGCCCGGAACTTCAGCGGCGCCTCCAGGAACGAGATGGCCAGCACCATGCCGAGCCAGACGAAGGTGAGCGCGACGGCGATCGCGGTTCCGGTGCTCATCTGCCCGCCCCTTGCAGCGTCAGGTGAGCCAGACACAGGTCCGGCTCGACGAACGGGTCGAGCCGGTCCACCGAGACCGGCGCGCCCCAGCTTTCCATGGCCCCCTGCATCAGGCCCAGATGCACCGGGCACACCACATTCGAGGAGTTCTCGGCCAATTCCAGGAACGGGCAGTGCCGCAGGCCGACCTGCTGCTCTCCGTCGATCACCCGGCGCTCGGGTGCGAAGCCGAGCTCGTCGAGCACGTCGACCAGCTGGGCGATGGCCTGCTCGGCGCCGGCCGCGTCCCGCGGCAGCCGTTCGGCGTCCAGCTGCTGCCCCCAGGCCCGGCCGGCGGCCAGCGCCTTGGGCGCGGGATCGGTTTCGGCGGCGAAGGCCTTCGCCAGGATTTCGGCCAGCAGCCGGTAGTGCCGCGTCCCGCCGCGGTCCATCTGCCGCACCGCCCGGAACATCAGCGGTGGGCGGCCGGGCCCCTTGCGGTCTAGCTCGACGTGCTCGACCTGGCCGTCGGCGACCAGGCTGTCCAGATGGAAGCGCACCGTGTTGGGGTGCACGCCCAGCACGTCGGCGATCCCGGCGATGCTCATCGGCTCGGGCGAGGCGCGCAGCAACCGCAGCACCGCGCGGCGGCGGCCGGCCGATTCCCCGGCCGAGGTGGCCAGCAACTTCCGTGACTTGGTCAACGGGTCCCCCACGCTCCTCGTCGGTCAGGAGCCGTCCGAATGGGCGGCACTGGGCTGGCTTGCCACCAGCGGGGTGTCGACGCCGAGCGGGCCCAGCTTCGCCGCCCCGCCCGGGGATCCCAGGGGCGCGTCGCGGCCCGGCAGCGGTTCGGCGAAGAACGCTTCATTGTCGGCCAGGTGCGGTTTGAGGTCCTCGGGCAGGTCATCTTCGTAGTAAATCGCCTCCACCGGACACACCGGCTCGCACGCGCCGCAGTCGACGCACTCGTCGGGATGAATGTAGAGCGCCCGGCCGCCCTCGTAAATGCAATCCACCGGACACTCGTCGACGCAAGCGCGGTCCATCACATCGATGCATGGCTTCCCGATCACGTAGGTCATGCGCTAGAGTTTACACAATCAATCTTGTAAAAACTAGGCTCACCGTCGGAGAATCCATGGCCGCCAACGAACTTCGCACAGGTTCCGAACCTCCGCTCCCCGGGTCGCACCGCGCCGACGAGGCGGTGGCCGGGCATTGGCTGCTGGCGCGGCTCGGCAAACGGGTACTGCGGCCCGGCGGTGTCGAGCTGACCCGCACCCTGCTGTCCCACGCGCAACTGCCCGGCGCCGACGTCGTCGAGCTGGCGCCGGGCCTGGGCCGCACCGCCACCGAGATCGTGGCCCGGGCGCCGCGCTCCTACGTGGGCGCCGAGGCCGACCCCGATGCAGCCAACGTGGTGCGCGGCGTGCTAGGCGATCTCGGTGCGCACAACGCCGCCGTGCGGGTCGCCGACGCGGCCGACACCGGATTGCCCGACGCCAGCGGCGATGTCGTCATCGGCGAGGCGATGCTGACCATGCAGGGCGATGCGGCCAAGCGGGCGATCGTCGCCGAGGCGGCGCGCGTGCTGCGCCCGGGCGGCCGCTACGCCATCCACGAACTCGCGCTGACGCCGGACACCGTCTCCGAGGAGGTCAGCACCGACATCCGCCGGGCGCTGGCCCGGGCCATCAAGGTGAACGCCCGTCCGTTGACCGTTGCGGAGTGGTCGGCGCTGCTGGCCGAGCACGGATTGGTGGTCGATCACGTCGCGACCGCGCCGATGGCGCTGCTGCAGCCGCGCCGGCTGGTCTCCGACGAGGGGTTGTTCGGGGCGCTGCGGTTCGCCCGCAACGTGCTGGTGCACCGCGACGCCCGCAAGCGGGTGCTGACCATGCGCCGCACGTTCCGCAAACATCGCAGGCAACTGGCCGCCGTCGCGATCGTCGCCCACAAGCCGACGGCGTCGCAGACCGGCTGACCGCGGCCGACTTTGGGCCCTTTCCGCAATCGCGGCGTGACGGATTAGTGACGCCCCCTGACGTAACTTGGCTGCGGCGGTCGCGGAGAACAAAGGAGCATGCCGGTTATGGGGGCCAGTCCAATGACGGAGTCCGACCTCGATGCGTTGGCGTCGGATTTCCTGCAGTCGCACTACCTCGGCTCGACGTACGCGGATTGGTCGCCCGATCGCCGGCTCGACATGTTCTTGCGGCGGCGGGGCCTGGCGCGGGTGGCCAACGACGGCGACCTGTCGCACAACGTGTTGCAACGCATCATGGCCCGAGCGGGCCGTGCCTCGTTGGCGCGGCACTGATCGGCCCGCTCGTCGCGACGGGAGAACCAGGTGGGCGATCACGATGACCGAAGAGCGGAAAAAATCGGGATATTTCACGGTCAAAACAACGACCGGCGCAATGGTACACACGTACTATTGTGCTCGAGAGCTGGACGTGCCGCCGGAGTCGAATGAGTCGTTGAGGCTAGCGGGGAGGGGACGATGAATTCACCGAAATGGATGGTTCATTGGCCGCAGCGCAGGCCGACGGCCACCATCTACCAGCTGACCGACCGACTGCACCGCGGGCATGTCGCCCGGGTGCCCGCCCACCAGATCACGGCGACGGTGTCGGCGTGGCTGGCCGATCTGGGCGCCGACAGCCCGCTGGTCGACGAACTCGAACGCGCGGTGCGCGGCGGCGACTGGGCGGCCGCGCACGCCCTGGGCGAGTGCCTGTCCATCGAGATCGCGGTGGCCGACTGAGACGCCCGATCGCTCACCGCTCGGGACGCACCCGCGCGGCGCGGCGCAGCGTCTCGTCGATCACCCGGTCGACGGCGCCGAAGTAGGTCGGTGACGGTGCGCCGCCGGCCAGCTCGGCGATCGCTCGCTGTTCACCCAAAACGTCTGCGGCTGCGAGGTTTTCGGCCATCCGCGCGGCGTGCACGCTCAGCCCGCCCAGCAGTTCCGTGCACTGGGATGCGGCCACGGCGGTGCGCCGGCCCAGGGTGCGCAGCGTGTCCCACTCGGCATGCCAGGCGCCGTCCGGGCGTTCGTCGCCGGCCAGCGCGGCGGCGGTGTGCAGCGTCGCGGCCAGCGGCGGGCCCGCGATCCCCGCCCGGCGAATCAGGATGGACAACACCGGGTTTCGCTTGTGCGGCATCGACGACGAGCCGCCGCGGGTGGCGGTCGGCGGCTCACCGAGTTCGCCGATCTCCGGGCGGGCCAGGGTGACGACGTCCGCGGCGATACGGCCCCAGCTGTCGGTGCAGCCGACGAGGGCGTCGGCGGCCGCGGTGATCGGTGCGCGGGCGGTGTGCCAGGGGGGCCGCGGCGCCAGGCCCAGCGCGGCCGCCGTGCCGCGAGCGAGCTCGACGGAGACCGCCGCCGGGTCGGCGGTGCCGGTGCGCAGCGCCGCGAGTTCGGTGCTGGCGGCCAATGTTCCTGCAGCGCCGCCGATTTGGACCGGGGTGACCAGGGCTATCACGTTGTCGAAGGCGTCGATGACCCCGTTCAGCCAGCCGGCGGCCTTGGCGCCGAAGGTGGTGGGGGCGGCGTGCTGGGTGAGGGTGCGGGCCACCATGGGGGTGGCCCGGTGCCGGTCGGTCAGCGCGGACAGCACCCGGATCTGCTCTCGCAGTTCGGCGATCAGGTCGTCGGCGAGCGCGCGCACGCCCAGCATCAGGGCGGTGTCCAGCACGTCCTGGCTGGTGAGCCCGCGGTGAATCCACGGCGCGACGGCCGGGTCGGCGCGCTCCCGCAGCAAGCGCACCAGCCCGATGACGGGGTTGCCGCCGTCCTCGGCGCCGACCGCTAGCGTCTCGGAGTCGTTGTCCGCCACCAGGTTCCGCAGGTCGGCCGCCGCGCAGTCGGCCGGTGCCAGTCCGGCGCCCGTCAGCGCGGCCAGCCACGCCGATTCCACCGCCACCATCGCATCCAGCAGCGCGGCGTCGGTCATGTGCTCACCGGCGCGGTGGTCCCCCGGCCACAACAGGTTGGTCATCGCTCGTCCGTCCGGTAGGCCAGGAACACCGTCTCGCCAGGTCCCTGCAGGCGGATATCGAATCGGTAAGCGCGGCCGCCGTTTTCGGCGACGCACAGCAGCGTGGTGCGGCGCTCGGGGGCGACATGGGCCAGCAGCGAATCGGTGTCCGGTCCCGCGCCGGGCAGGTAGGCGCGGGTGAACAGCCGGTTCAGCAGCCCGCGGGCGAACACGGTGAGCGCGAAGAACGGCGTGCGGCCGTCGATCACCGATCCCGGCGCGAGCGTGGTGAACCCGTATCCCCCGTCCTCGCCGGTCGCGCACCGGCCCCATCCGGTGAACACCGCGGGATCGCGGCGCAGCGAACCGGCTTGGCGCACAATGCGTCCCGCGCCGTCGGGCTGCCACAGCTCCACCAGCGCGTCGGGAACGGCCGCGCCGACGCCGTCGTACACCGTGCCGTGCAGCCGGACGGCCCGCGGATCGCCGTCGTCGACCAACCGGGCGTCGCCGGGATACGGCAATCCCAGGTCCAAAAAGGGGCCGACGGTTTGCCCTGGCGTGCAGGCTGTTTCAGTCATTCCCGGCCCCGGTCGGGGTTCGCCCGCCGCCGGCCAGCACGATGTCCCACCGGTATCCGGTGGCGTATTCCGGCTGGGTGAGGTCGTGGTCGTAGTGGGCGATCAGCCGCCGGCGCGCCGCGGGGTCCAGGATGGACTGAAAGATCGGATCCAGCTCGAACATCGGGTCGCCGGGAAAATACATCTGGGTGATCAGCCGCTGAGTGAAGGCGGTTCCGAAGACCGAGAAATGGATGTGGGCGGGCCGCCAGGCGTTGTGGTGGTTGCGCCACGGGTAGGGGCCGGGCTTGATGGTCAGGAAGCGATACCAGCCGTCCGGCCCGGTCAAACAGCGCCCGGCGCCGGTGAAGTTGGGGTCCAGCGGGGCGGGGTGGCGGTCGCGCTGGTGGCGGTAGCGGCCGGCGGCGTTGGCCTGCCAGATCTCGACCAGCTGACCGGGCACCGGCCGGCCGGCCTCGTCGACGACCCGCCCGGCGACGACGACCCGCTCCCCGATCGGCTCGCCGCGATGGCCGGCGGTCAGGTCGGCGTCCAGCGGGTCGACGTCGTCGCGGCCGAAGCACGGCGCCCACAGCTCGGCCGCCTCGGGATCGACCGCGACGAGCGGTTGCTTGGGGTGGCGCAGGATGGTGGCCCGGTACGGCGGATAGTCCAGCAGCGGCTGGCCGGCGCCCCCGTCGTCGGCGCGGTATTGCGCTGCGATGCGGGCGATCTCCGCGGTGATGTCGCCCTGAGAAGCGACACACTCGGGGTCCATGAGCCGTGAGGCTACTCCCGATCCGTCGCCGAACCCGGCAGGCGGGCGGTGTGGTCGACCGTCGGCCTCAGAGCGAACGCACCAGCGCCGCGCGTCCCTTGGTGCGCATCTTGTACAGCGCCGAGCCGCGGTACTGCTCCATCTTGGCGGCCATCTTGTTGCCCAGCTCCTCGAGCTCCGCGTCGGTGATGTGCACCTGCGGCGGGGCCGGGATCATGTCGCGTTCCTCCTCGTCGGCGTGCGCCTCGAGCACCGTCTTGAAGGAGTTCCATTCGTCCTCGTAGTTCGGCGCGCTCTGCGGGGTGCGCAGCAGCACCGAAAGCTGGTCGACGACCTGGCGATGCTCGGCATGGGCGACGGCGATCAGCTTGCTGGCCTCCTTGAGGGCCGGGTAGTACAGGTCGTCCTCGATGCGGAAGTGGATGTCGAGCTCGATCAGCAGGTCGTCGAAAAGGGCATGGCGCTCTTCGGAATTCACCGGCGCATCGCTGATCTTGCGGCCGAGGCCCTTGATCACGATGTGGTGTTCCTTCAAGACGTCGTAGGCGTTCAACTGGCTCCTCCTTTTGCGATTCCGACCGCGCCGCCGGGAGCGGGCTGCTGCTCGCCGCGGACCTCGACCACTCCGTCGACCACTCGGGCCTGGTAGCACGGCAGCGGCGCCGCCGCCGGCCCGCGCACCACCTCGCCGGACTCGGCCGCGAACCACGAGCCGTGCCAGGGGCAGACCAACCGGCCCCGGTCCAGCCAGCCGTCGGCCATCGGGGCGGCCAGGTGCGGACAGAACTCCCCGTACGCGGCGACCTCGCCCGGCTTGGTCTGGCAGACGACCAGGCCGACGCCGTCGACCTCGACGCGCACCGGTTTGCCGTTGAGCGAACTGGCCGGCAGCACCGGCGTCCAGGCCGAGGTGCGCAGCCGCGGGCCGGACTGGTCGATGCCGATGCCGGACTCGAAGACCAGCGCCCCGCCCAGATAGCTGCCGGCCACCGTGATGCCGTAGCCCAGCGCGGTGAGCAGGATGCCGCGTCCGTGCCGGCCCCGGCGCCGGTCGAACCACGACTGCACGTACAGCGCGGTGGCGGCCACGTTGAGCAGGCCGTGCACAGCGCCGACCCGGCGGTCCTCCTCGTGGGTGTGCTGCCAGTCGGTGACGCCGGTGACGGCCGAACCCAGGCTGGCCAGGATGCCCACCCCGAGCGCGCGGGTGGCGAACCGGGAGGCGTCGACGACCTCGGAGGCGGGTTGCCCGGGCAGCACGCTCAGCGCGTCCAGCGCCACCGTGGTGCCGAGCGCGCCGCTGGTCAGCGACGCCAGCGGCGGGTGCACCGGGTGACCGAGCCAGACCCCGTTGAGCGCGTTGGTGACGGTGTTGCGGGCGCTGCCCAGCCCGTTGTAGGCGAAGCTGAGCAGGTGTTCGAACCGGTAGCTCGGCCGGTCCATCCACTCCTGGCGGCCGATCGCCGCCACCACCTTCGATCCGACCTTCTGCAATCGACCCGCTCGTGGTCGACCCACCATGACACCAGTCCTTTCTCACGCCGGCAGGCAGACGGCGATCATCACGCCGAACCGAACGGATACCCCTTAACGCGCCGCGCTCACATGCGCGGGATGGCTGACGTGAACAACCGTAACTGCGGCGTTGCGGCTTTCGATTGCGTGCAACCTGTGAATTAGCACCAAGCATTCTGGCGGAAACCTGGTGACGCGCGGGCCCGGAGATTGACCAGCGCTACCGACTGCGGGATTCTACTGAGCGGAAAGTATTTCTGTAGAACAGAGGCAGCGATGGCGGGGCCGGACGGCGGATTGCTCGGGGTGCTCGAGAACGTGCGCCGCGGGATGATCCCCGCGCACATCTACAACGACCCCGAACTGTTCGCGCTGGAGAAGCGGCGACTGTTCGCCCGGGCGTGGACGTTCGTGGGGCACGAGTCCGAGATTCCGCACGACGGCGACTACATGGTGCGCCGGGTGCTCGACGATTCGTTCATCATCACCCGCGGATCCGACGGCCGGGTGCGGGCCCTGTTCAACATGTGCCTGCACCGCGGGATGCAGGTGTGCCGCGCGGAGCTGGGCAACGCCTCCAATTTCCGCTGCCCGTATCACGGCTGGACCTACCGCAACGACGGCCGGCTCACCGGGTTGCCGTTCCACCGGGAGGCCTACGGCGGCGACGACGGGTTCGTCAAGGACCAAACCCTTTTGCCCGCACCGAATTTCGCCGGCTACAACGGGCTGCTGTTCATCAGCCTGGATCCGGCCGCACCACCGCTGCAGGATTTTCTCGGCGACTTCCGGTTCTACCTGGACTACTACACCCGCCAAAGCGCGGGCGGCGTGGAGCTGCGCGGGCCGCAGCGCTGGCGGATCCGGGCGAACTGGAAGATCGGGGCGGAGAATTTCGCCGGCGACATGTACCACACCCCGCACACCCACGCCTCGATCGTCGATATCGGGCTGTTCCGCGAGCCGAAGGCCCAGAAGCGCAAGGACGGCGCTACCTATTGGGCGCACCGCGGCGGCGGCACCACCTACAAGCTTCCGCCGGGCGGCTTCGAGGAGCGGATGCGCTACGTCGGCTACCCCGACGAGATGATCGGGCGGATCAAACAGGTGTGGACGCCGCGGCAGCAGCGGGTGGTCGGCGAGGACGGGTTCATGGTCTCGGCGGCGACCTGCTTTCCCAATCTGAGTTTCGTGCACAACTGGCCCAAGGTGCGCGACGGGCGCGACGACGAGACGCTGCCGTTCATCTCGATCCGGTTGTGGCAGCCGATCAGCGAGAACGAGACCGAGGTGTGTTCGTGGTTCGCGGTGGACTCCGCGGCTCCCGCGCACTACAAACAGGATTCGTACAAGGCGTATCTGATGTGCTTCGGGTCCACCGGCATGTTCGAGCAGGACGATGTGGAGAACTGGGTGTCGCTGACCACCACCGCGGGCGGGTCGATGGCGCGGCGGCTGCTGCTGAACAGCCGGATGGGCCTGTACGACGACGGCCGCCCGGTCGTCGAGGCGCTGGCGCCCAGCGCTTTCCACGGCCCCGGACGCGCGCAGGTCGGCTACAACGAGCACAACCAGCGGGCGCTGCTGGCCATGTGGGCCGACTATCTGCAGGAAGGCGACGCATGCGAAAATCGTTGACCTGCCTGCCCTTTGACGATGCTCGGCACCTGCAGGCGCACCAGTTCCTGGTGGACGAGGCCTACCTGCTCGACGCCCAGCACTACCAGGCGTGGTTGGACACGCTGACCGACGACGTCCGCTACGTCATGCCGGTGCGGGTGACCACCGCGCGCGGCGCGGGGTTCGACACCAGCCCGGGGATGGCGCATTTCGACGAGGACAAGTACTCGCTGAGCCAGCGGGTCGCGCGGTTCGCCACCGAGCACGCCTGGACCGAGGATCCGCCGTCGCGGCTGCGGCATTTCGTCACCAACGTGCGCACCTTCGTCGAGGACGACCGGCACCTGCTGGTCGAGTCCGCCGAGCTGCTGTTCCGCAGCCGCGGCGACGTCAACGAGAGCGCCCTGGTGTCCTGCGGCCGCGAGGACGTGCTGCGCTGGTCTGAGGATCGCTGGAAGTTGGCCCGCCGCAGCATCTTCGTCGACGAGTCGGTGCTGCGGATGCAGAACCTGGCGGTGTTTTTGTGAATCCCGTCGGCGAACCCATCATCCTCGGCAACGAATTCACCGAGGTGCGGGTGCAGCGGGTCGAGACTCGCAACGGGTCGCGGCTGCTGATCAGCGCCCCCAAGACCGGGCGCTCGATCACCCTGGACCCGCTGGAGGTCGAGGCGCTGACCTGGCAGAACCCCCGCACGCTGGCCGCCATGGTGGGCAACGGCCAGGCGCCGCTGCTGCCCGACGAACCGGAGGACGGCGATGACCGGCTGGCTTGACGGCAAGCGCGCCCTCGTCGTCGGCGCGGGGTCGGGAATCGGGCGCGCCGTCGTCGACGCCTTCGCCGCCGAGGGCGCGAAAGTCGCTGCGCTGGAACGCGATAGCGACAAGTGCGACCGGCTGCGCCGGCAGCTGCCCGAGGTGGCCGTCGCCGAGGGCGACGCCACCACCCGCGAGGCCAACGAACGGGCCGTGGCGCTCGCGGTGGACACCTTCGGCGGGCTGGACACCCTGGTCAACTGCGTCGGGGTGTTCGACTTCTACCGCGGGGTGGGCGACATCGACGCGGGCGCGCTCGCCGACGCGTTCGACGAGATGTTTCGCACCAACGTGCTGAGCCACCTGCAGTCGGTCAAGGCGGCGCTGCCCGCGCTGCGGGCCGCCGGTGCCTCCTCGATCGTGCTCACCGAGTCCGCATCGTCGTTCTATCCGGGCCGCGGCGGGGTGCTCTACGTGTCGTCGAAATTCGCGGTGCGCGGGCTGGTTTCGGCGTTGGCGCACGAGCTGGCGCCGGGGATCCGGGTCAACGGCGTGGCCCCGGGCGGCACGCTGGGCACCGACCTGCGCGGCCTGGCCAGCCTGGGGCTGCAGGGCACCCGCCTGGACGACGCCCCGGACCGGGCGGCCGAGGTGGCCGCCCGCACTCCCCTGCGGGTCGCGCTGTCCGGCGCCGACCATGCCTGGAGTTTCGTGTTCCTGGCCTCCGACCGGTCCCGCGGCATCACCGGCGAAACCGTAAGGCCCGACGGCGGATTCGGGCTGGGGACGCCGCGGTGAGCGGCCGGCTGGACGAGCAGCGCGCCCTGGTGGCGCAGGGCTGCCGGGTGGCGGCGGCCCGCGGCCTGGTCGACGGCATCCTCGGGCATGTGAGCCTGCGGATCGACGACGAGCGCCTGCTGGTGCGCTGCCGCAGCGACACCGACGACGGGGTGGCGTTCACCCGGCCCGGCGACATCCGGCTGGTCCGGTTCGACGGAACCGCGGGCGCCCCAGGTGAACTCGACGGCTACCGGGTGCCGAACGAACTGCCGATCCACGTCGAGACCATGCTGGCCGACCCGCGGCACACCGCCGTCGCGCACCTGCACCCAGCGGCCGTGGTCGCCGCCGACCTGGCCGGCATCAGCCTGCGGCCGATCTACGGCGCCCACGACATTCCCGGCGCCTGGCTGGCCCGCGGCGGCGTGCCGGTGTACGAACGCGCCGTGCTGATCCGCGATTCGCGGCTGGCCCGGGATATGGTGGCGGCGATGCGCGGCCGGCCGGTGGTGATCTGCCGCGGGCACGGCATCACCAGCGCCGCCGCCACCGTGCCCCAGGCGGTGCTGCAGGCGATCAGCGTCGACGCGCTGGCCCGGATGTCGTTGCGGGTGCGCGCGGCCGGCGGCACGCTGCGCGACATCGACGACGCCGACTGGGACGACCTGCCGGACCTGGGTCCGGCGTTCACCGCCGAGGCGGCCTGGCGGCACGAGGTGGCGCGGATCGGAGGCTAGCCGAGCTGATCGCCGATCTCCTTGGCGGCGGCCACAAGTGCGGCGGCCACCGCGGGGTAGCGGGCGGCGTCCAGCCGGTTCTGCGGGGCGGCGGCGTTCAGGGCCAGCCGCAGCCCGGGCGCGCGGGTGGGGATCGGCACGGCGACCGACGCGACACCCTCCTCGCTCTCCTCCCGGTTGGTGGCGTAGCCGCGCTCGCGGATCCCGGCCAGCTCGGCCTCCAGCGCGGCGCGGCTGCCGATGGAATGCGCGGTGATGCGCTTGAGCCGCTCGCGCGGCAGCAGCGCCCGCAGTTCGGCCGCGGATAACTGCGCCAGCATCACCTTGCCCGTCGAGGTGCAATGCGCCGGCAAGGCGCGGCCCAGCCGGGAGGCCACGCGCACCGCGGCCGGGCCCTCGACGGCGGCGACGAACCGCACGCTGGCCCCGTCGAGCATGCCGACGTGCACCGTCTCGCGCAGCTGCTCGCTGAGCGCGCGCATGATGGGCGCGGCCGATCGCGCGATGTCGAGGCGGCCGAAGATGGCGAACGCCACCCCGGTCAGCGACGGGCCGGGCAGATACGCCTTGGACACCGGGTCCTGCCGGACGAATCCGCGGTAGGCCAGCATCGCCAGCAGCCGGTGCGCCGTCGAGGACGCCACACCCAGATAGCGGGTGGCCTCGCTCAACCGGATCTCGGGTTGCTCGCCCAGCAGCAGCAACAGCTTGAGCGCGTTGTCGACCGATTCGATCGGATACTGCGGCGCAAGCGCATCGGCGGCCGGCGCGGCCGCGGCTGGCCCGGCGACTCGCGCACGCTTGGCTGGCATGGCTCCACGGTAACCAGTCGGCGGCCCGGCTTCGCGTTATTCTCGGCTTCGTGAGCGGGGCCATTCACCCTGGATACCGCCGTTACGTCGCCATCGGCGACAGCCAGACCGAGGGCCTGTGGGACGGCGACGACAGCACGGGCCTGCTCGGATTCGCCGACCGCCTCGCCGCGATGCTCGATTCGGCGTTTCCCGGGCTGCAATACGCCAACCTCGCGATCCGCGGCAAACGGATCGGCCACGTGCTGGCCGAGCAGGTCCCGGCGGCCCTGGCGATGCGGCCGGACCTGATCACGGTGTGCGCCGGCATGAACGATGTCATCCAGCCCGGGCGCTCGTTCGGCCCGGCCCTGACCGACCTGGACCACATCTACGCCGCGCTGGCCGGATCCGGCGCGACGGTGGTGACGACGACCTTTCCGAACGTCGCGCAGTTCCTGCCGCTGGGCCGGCTGGTAGCCGGGCGGCTGACCCGGATCAATGCGGTCATCCGGGCGGCCGCGAACCGGCACGGGTTCCGGCTGGTCGACTTGTACAGCGCACCGTCGATGCGGGAGTTGGACACCTGGGCCGTCGACCGGGTGCACGCCTCGACCAAGGGGCACATCTTGTTCGCGGCCGCGGCCGCCGAGGCGCTGAATCTGCCTGAAAGCAGCCATGATTGGGCCCTGGGCGGGCAGCAGCGGGCCCGGCGTTCGGTCGCGGCCGGCGCCTACGAGCAGTGGCGCTGGACGCAGGACAGCTTCGTCCCGTGGGTCTGGCGGCGGCTGCGCGGCCTCTCGTCGTACGACGGGCGCGAACCCAAACGTCCGCGGCTGCAGGGTGTGGGCAGCGCATCAGGCATCCTTGACGCATGAACGTGGAGCCCTTGCTGCACTCGATCCCGCCGCTCGCGGTTTATCTGGTGGTCGGCGGCGTGGTCGGGATCGAGAGCCTGGGCATTCCGCTGCCCGGCGAGATCGTGCTGGTCACCGCGGCGCTGATGTCGTCGCATCACGACCTGGCCGTCAATCCGCTCGGTGTCGGCGTCGCCGCGGTGATCGGGGCGGTGATCGGCGATTCGATCGGCTACGCGGTGGGGCGGCGGTTCGGCATGCCGCTGTTCGAGCGGCTCGGCCGGCGGTTTCCCAAACACTTCGGTCCCGGACACGTCGCGCTGGCCGAGAAGTTGTTCAACCGGTGGGGCGCGCGGGCCGTCTTCCTGGGCCGCTTCATCGCGCTGCTGCGGATCCTGGCCGGGCCGCTGGCCGGCGCGCTGAAGATGCACTACCCGCGGTTCCTGACGGCCAACGTCTCCGGCGCCATCTGCTGGGCGGGCGGCACCACCGCGCTGGTCTATTTCGCCGGGGTGGCCGCCGAGCGCTGGCTGGAGCGGTTCTCCTGGATCGGGCTGGTGGTCGCCGTGGTGGCCGGGCTGACGGCGGCAATCCTGTTGCGGGAGCGCACCTCCCGGGCGATCGCCGAGCTGGAGGCCGAGCATTACCGCAAGACCGGCAACACCGCGACCGACCCGGTCTGACTACACCGCCTCGCCGGTGTCGGACACCAGCGGCGGCCGGTGTTCCTCGATCAGGGTGCGGGCCATCCGGCGGGCGCGCCGCGCGGCGTCGAGGTCGCCGACGGCGGCCAGCACGATGGCGCCCTTCATCAGGATGTGCCAGGACGACGCGAAGTCCTCGACGTCGGTCAAACCCGCCGCCACCGCGCGGCGGCGCACGATGTCGCGGACGCGGTCGATGTGGGCGATGCAGGCCTTCCCGGCCGGATGCTCCGGGCCAAGCTCGAGCAGCACGTTGATGAACGAGCAGCCCTCGTACCGGTCGCCCTGCCGGAACCACTCGTCCATCACGTCGAAGATCGCCAGCAGCTGCTCCTCGGGCGTGGCGCCGCGCAGCCGGGACTGCTCCTCGATCAGCCCGTACGTCCACAGCTCCTCGCGACGCTGCAGCACGGCCAGCACCAGGTCGTTCTTCGTCGCGAAATGGCGGTACAGCGTCGCCCGGGCGACACCGGCCCGGGCGATCACTTCGTCGGTGCCCACCGCGCGGATCCCACGCCGGCTGAACAGCTCATATGCCGCGGTCAGGACGCGTTCACGTGCCGAGGCGCCGGACGATCCGGCATCCGGAGTTGTCATACGAGCCTTACCGTACTCTTAGGTCAGGATCCGTAGACAGACCGCCCTGTCTCGTTATACAAAAGAAATTCGCCTAGGCGAACGGTCTGTCTTCAGACAGAAGGACGGGCATCCATTCGAGGCGCTCCCGCGCCTGTCGATTAGGGGGTCCATCATGAATTCAGTCATTGTGGAACCGATGTCCGCCACGCACCTGACGCTGAGCACCAAACTCGTCTACGAACTGGGCGACCCCAACAGCACACTGCGGGCGACGACCGCGCGCAGCGGCTCCGCGGTGCTGATCTATGCGGGCGGCGAGATCGACGCGTGCAACGAGGACACCTGGCGCCACCTGGTCAGCGAGGCCGCCGACGTCGTCACCACCCCTGGGCCGTTCGTGGTCGACGTCACCGGCCTGGAGTTCATGGGGTGCTGCGCGTTCGCCGTGCTCACCGACGAGGCGAAACGCTGCCGACAGCGCGGCATCGACCTGCGGCTGGTGAGCTGCGAGCCGATCGTCGCCCGCATCATCGACGCGTGCGGGCTGTCGGACATCCTGCCGATCTACCCCACGGTCGACTCCGCGCTGTCCGGCGCCGACCGCTGGTGAGCACCGGGTAGCACCAAAACCTTTGCTGCAGCGGCTGTTTCGTCATGCCACCGCGAGCAGTCGGTAGAGCCCGATCAGCCCCACCACCACGATGATGGCCCGCAGCGCGCCGCCGGACAGCCGGCGCCCGTACCGGGCGCCGAGCAGCCCGCCGACCAGCGAGCCCGCCGCGATCAGCCCGGCCGCCGCCCAGCTGATCCGGCCGAACGCCACCGACGTATAGGCAACCGCCGCAACCACATTCACCACCAGGGCCAGCAGATTCTTGGCGGCGTTCATCCGCTGCACCGATTCGGGCAGCAGTGCCCCCATCAGGCCGACCAGCAAAATGCCCTGAGCGGCAGTGAAATAGCCGCCGTAGACGCCGACGGCGAAGGTGCCGAACACCAGCGTCGCCATCCGTCCGGGTGGCACGTGTTCGGGTGAGCGGCCCGCCAGCTCGGCGCGCCGGGCCGTCCACGCCTGGATCCGCGGCCCGGTCACCACCAGGACCAGCGCGGCCACCAGCAGCACCGGCACGATCTGGGCGAACACCTTCTCCGGCAGATGCAGCAGCAGATAGGCGCCCAGCCCGGCGCCGGCCAGCGAGGCCGGCAGCTGCCAGCGCAGCCGGTCCCACTGACCGCGCAGCTCGGCGCGATAGCCCCAGGTGCCCGAGACGCTGCCGGCGACCAGGCCGGTGGCGTTGGACATGGTGGCCGTCACCGGCGGATAGCCGAGCGCCACCAGCGTCGGGAAGGTGATCAGGGTGCCGGACCCGACCAGCGCGTTGATCGCACCGGCGGCCAGCCCGGCCAGGCATATGACGAACATCTGAAATGGCGACACCGGAGAAAAACCTTAGCCTGCCGCCGATTTCGGCGCAGACCAAGGGGCCGGGGTCACACCGGCGGGGCTTGCGCGCCGCGATCCACCCCGGTCCGCAACTTGACCGACGCCGAGTACACCAGGGTCCGGAACCGCAGCACCGGATCGTCGGAGGGCTCGATGCCGTCGGTGACGCGCATCGGGTCGAAGACGACGATGTCGCCGCCGTGCTCGCGTTCGGTGTCGGGGCCGGTGATCGTCACGGTACCGACGGTGACGATCTGCGTGCTCTGCCAGGCCGACGAGGGGTCCACCGTCGAGTCCGTGGGCCCGGCGATCTGCACCCGGAAGTCGAACCGCACCGGCCCGTCCTGCAGTCGCGCCGCCAGCTCGTCGGTGAGAAAGTCCGGGTCCTTGCCGCGGGCGTCGGAGGCCGACAGGTATTCCTCGGCCGCGGTCGGAACCAGGTGGTAGCGAACGAATCTCGCGCTGCCGTCGGCGGCGATCCAGCGGAAGGCGTGCAGGCCGTGGTACTCGGTGGTGGCGTAGCTCGCCGGGATCCGGTTGGCCTCCCGCAGCAGGGGCAGCGCCCCGAGCAGCCGCGGATGGGTGAGCAGGTGGGTGGCCAACCGCAGCGGCGTGGTCAGGCCGGGCCGCATCGCCTTGAGCAGATCGATGAACCCCTCCGGGGTGCTGGAGACGAACAGCCGCGCGGTCTGCGCCGAGACGTCGGTGGTGGAGCCGTCCGGCAGGGTGAACTTGACCGCCATCCCGCGCACTCCGGGCGCGCCGTCGCGTTGCTTCGGGTTGCCCGATCCGTTGGAGAAGCGGATCAGCGCCGGGACCGTCGAGCCGTCGAGATGCGGTGCGGCCGAAAGCATCACCGCATCCCGGGTGGCGGTGAACGTGCCGCGGTACAGCGTGCCCTTGGCGTGCAGTGCGCGGCAGCCGGGCTGGGCTCCCCCGGTCCCCCGGATCGCCTCGATCGCCTGGTCGGGAGTTAATCCACCGCTCATGGACGGATCTTAGTGGTAATTGAATCCAATTGGTATCAGCTGGGAAAGCCGAACAGTTCCACCACGCCGTGATCGCGGCCGGCGGTGTAGCCGCCGTCGACGGCGATGGCCTGGCCGCTGACGAACGAGGCGTCGGTGGACAGCAGGAAGGCGGCCATCGCGGCGATCTCTTCGGGCCGCCCCAGCCGCTGCAGGGCGTGCTCCCTGGTGATCGAGGCCAGCGGCGCCTCCATACCGGGAATGCTGAACACGTTGTGCGCCATGGGCGTTTCGATGAAGCCGGGGCAGATGACGTTGGCGCGGATCCCGCTGGGCCCGTAGTCGAGCGCGATGTTCTTGGTCAGCAGCACAACACCGCCCTTGGCCGCGTTGTAGGAGCTGCCGCCGGCGGTGCCCTCCAGGCCCTCGACGCTGGCGACCGTGACGAGCGAGCCGCGCTCGCCGTCGACGCGGGATTGGTCGATCATCCGCGCCAGGGCCGCCTTTGCCACCAGGAAGGTGCCGGTGAGGTTGACCCCGATCACCCGGTCCCATTCGGAGCGGTCCAGCAGGTGCACCGGGCCTCCCCCAGCGACACCGGCGGCGTGAAAGACGCCGTCGAGGCGGCCCGGCACGGCGGCCAGTACGGCGGCGACGGCGGATTCGTCGGTCACGTCGGCGGGCACGAAGGTGAACCGGGGGCCCAGGCCGCCGGGCGGGTCGGCCAGGTCGGCGCCGACCACGGTGCCGCCCTCGGCCAGCAGCCGCCGCGCGGTGGCCAGGCCGATGCCGGAGGCGGCGCCGGTCACGACGAAGGTGCGGGAACGGGCACGGTCGGGGTTCACCATGCCCGTCATGGTGGCACACCGCGCCGGTCCCGGGGTTGCCGATGGCTGGTTTCTGCTGAAATACGTTGGCGCACTGAGGTTTACCCGACCAGCGGCGGCGCCCTATCGAGCGTCCTTGGACATCGAGGCCCGGGCGGGGCACGATGAGGCCATCGGTGAAACCCGCACCGCCCGAGCGAGTTAGGAACAACGATGTCATCGACTCGACCTCCCCGCGCCCCGTCGCGCCCCGGCGGACGGCGGCTCGCTACCGCCGGCCTCGCCGCCCTGGCCGTGGCCGTCGTCTGGGCCGGCGCCGCGCCTCCCGGCGCGCCCAGGGTGGCGCTGGTTTCCGGCGAGGCGATCGCCATCGCCCAGGGCGTCTCGGTCACCCCCGCGCCCGGCTGGACGCTGGGCAACCGCGGCCCGAACTGGGTGGCGCTGAACAACTCCGACACCACCGCGCAGCTGCGGATCACGGTCAAACCCGGGGCCGGCACCGACGCCGCCGCGCTGCTGCAGGCCGACATCGACCAGTACACCGGCGGCGCCTCGGCCGTCCTGACCGATGTGAACCGGCTGGGCCCGCCGGAGACCACGCCGCTGCAAGGCCCCAACTTTCAGCAGCAAGCCTCGCTCAATTACACGGCCACGGTGGTGCATCCGCAGGGCTCGATCCCAGTGATCGGCACCTTCACCGAGCTTCTCAACACCTCGACCGGCCGCTCGGCGTTCGTCGACTTCCGGCAGGACAGCAGCGCGACCACCCAGGCCGCCGGCGAGGGTGCGGCGATGATCGCGTCTTTGCAATAGCGGCCGGCGCTCGCCGGGGCCGCCGTCGCGGGCCCGCGCCCGACCGCGTAGGAAGAACGGGGACAAACCGAACGCGGAGGGGTTCATGCCAGCAGCCGAGACCAGGGAGACGCTCGCCGGAATCGTGGAACGGCACGCGCAGCGCCGGCCCGACGCGATCGCCATCCGCTACGGCGAACGGCAGTGGTCCTGGGCGGAGTGGAGCTCGCGGATCCGGCGCGCGGCGGGGGCGCTGCGCGGCGCCGGCATCGAGCGCGGCCAGTGCGTGGCGTTCCTGGACAAGAATCACCCCGCCTGCCTGGAGGTGCTCATCGGCGGCGCGTCCGTCGGCGCGGTGACCACGGTGGTCAATTGGCGGGTGATCGGCGACGAGCTGGTGCACGTGCTGGCCGACAGCGGCGCCCGCGTGCTGGTGGTCGGCGCCGAGCTGCGTCCGGCGGCCGAGGCGGCCGCCCGTCGGGTGCCGAGCCTGGAACGCATCATCGAGGTCGGTGACGAGTACGAATCCCTGCTCGCCGCAGCCGAACCGGCGCCGAGCGATGCGGGCGTAGACACCGACGAGACGGCGTTGGTGATCTACAGCTCCGGCACCACCGGGCGGCCCAAGGGCGTGCTGCTGAGCCAGCGCGCGCTGGTCAATCACGCGGCGAACCTGGCGCCTGCGTTCCCGTTCGGCGACGGGGACGCGAATCTTGTTGCGATGCCGCTGTTTCACGTCGGCGGAATCGGCTACGCGCTGTTCGGGATCCGGGCCGGGGCGCCGACCATCATGACCCGCGAGCCCGACGCGGCGGCGCTGATCGGGG
The DNA here is from genome assembly GCF_000523975.1 of Mycobacterium sp. MAC_080597_8934. Classification (NCBI taxonomy): domain Bacteria; kingdom Bacillati; phylum Actinomycetota; class Actinomycetes; order Mycobacteriales; family Mycobacteriaceae; genus Mycobacterium; species Mycobacterium sp. MAC_080597_8934. The sequence continues at coordinate 300,445 of NZ_JAOS01000019.1, forward strand.
CGGTGCGCGCCGGCGCCACCCACGCGTTCTTCGTCCCGCCGGTGATCGCCCGGTTCCTGGACGCGGGCGAGGCGGCGCGCGCCAGCATCGCCGGTCTGCGCTACATCGTGTACGGGGCGGCGCCGATGCCGCTGCCGCTGCTGCACCGGGCGCTGTCGACGTGGCCGGGCACCAAATTCGTCCAGGTGTACGGGCAGACCGAGTTGTGCGGTGCGGTCACCGCGCTGTCCGACGACGATCACCGCGATGCGGCGCGCCCCCAGCTGCAGCTCTCGGCCGGAAAAGCGGTGCAGGGCTGCGAGATTCGCATCGTCGACCCGGGCAGCGGCGCCGAGTTGCCGGCCGGGCGGTCCGGCGAGGTGTGGGTGCGCAGCAACCAGAACATGAGCGGATACCTCAACCGTGCCGAAGCGACGGCCGAGACGATCACCGCCGATGGCTGGGTGCGCACCGGGGATGTGGGACGTCTGGACGCCGACGGCTACGTGTACATCGAAGACCGGTTGAAGGACATGATCATCACCGGCGGCGAGAACGTGTACGGCCCCGAGGTGGAGAGCGTGCTCATCGAGCACCCCGCCGTCGTCGACGCAGCGGTGATCGGGGTGCCCGACGACTTCTGGGGCGAATCGGTCAAGGCGATCGTGGTGGCCGACGGTGACGTCGATGCCGCCGACGTCATCGAGTTCTGTCGCCGGCACCTGGCCGGGTTCAAATGCCCGCGCACGGTGGATTTCGTGGCGGAGCTGCCCCGCAACGCCAGCGGCAAGATTCTGAAAACGCAGCTGCGGAAACCGTTTTGGCGCGACCGGGACATGCGGGTGTGAGCCTGCTACAGCCGTCCGTCGACCCGCAGATCCGGGTGCACCCAGTCCGGTGAGCGGCGTTGTTTGAACGCGCGGAAGCCCTCGATGGCCTCGTCGTCGGACAGGCTGGCGGTCATGCCGATGCGGTCGTACAGGCCCAGGTAGTTGTCCAGGCTGGACTTGATGACGCCGCGGGCGCGCGGCGCGGTCCGGCAGCATTGCGCCAGTAGGTCTTTGGCCGCGTCCAGCAGGTTCTCGTGCGGCACCACCCGGGTGACCAGGCCCCAGTCGAGCGCTTCGACGGCGGTGAGCACCCGGCCGGTGAACATCAGGTCGCGGGTGCGCACCGGCCCGATGACCCGGGCCAGCATCTGGCTGTAGTAGGTGTCGGCGTAGCCGCGGAACAACTCGGGCACCCGGAAGGTCGCGCGATCGCTGACCACCGACAGGTCGCTACACAGCGCGATCTGGAATCCGCCGCCCTGGCACAGCCCGTTGACCGCGGAGACGATCGGCTTGGCCGAGGTGCGCACCGCGTCGAACGGGGTGACGTCCATGCCCAGCGCGGAGCCGAAGGTGATCCAATTGTCCTCGCCTCCCCCGCCGCCCATGTCGCCACCGGGCGCGAAGACGTCGCCGGTTCCGGTGAGCACCAGCCCGGCCAGATCCGGTTCCTCGTTGAGACGTCCGACGGCGTAACGGATTCCGAAGTACATCGCCGGGCTCAGCGCATTGCGCGCCTGGGGCCGGTCGATGGTGCACAGCGCGATGGGTCCGTAGCGCTCGAAGCGCAGGTACGGCGTGCCCAGCCAATCGCCTTCGGGCGGACGGGGGGTGTCGGGCGGTGTGGGGTTCTGCGCCACGGGGCTCCTTTCGGGTCGGCGCCGCCGCGGATGCGTCGCGCCGCAACGCCGCTACGGTAGCTCTTACAGTATCTGCGGGGGCCGGCGGCTACACATACGGCAGGGCGGTCGTCGCGGCTGTGGCGGCGGCGTCGGCGACCACCTCGGCGAGTTGGGCCTGCAGGGTGGCGGTGGCCTCACCCACCGGCTGGTCGCAGAACCGGCAGCGGGTGGTGAAGTTCGGCTGCTCGTCTTCGTCGGGCCAGAACCGGCGCGGCCCCACCTGGGCGCCGGGGTCGAACTGGACGGCCTGATGCGGGGCGTCCTTGAGGATCCTGCCGACGGGATGGTGTTGCGGGCATTCGAGTTTCAGCATGCCGATGCCTTCTTGATTGCCGGCCATGGTTCACCGTCCTCTCGCTGTCAGTGCAGGATCCGCGCGAGCCTGCGCCACCGCCGGTGCCGGTGGCGGAACATGACCCGGGCGAAGGCGCGGGTCGGCAGGCCGCGCAGGCCGTCGTCGGTTTCGATCTCGTCGGTGTAGCGGCAGCTGCCCTCGTCGATGGGCTCGAAGGTCAGGCGGTGGTTCCAGGTGCGGACGGGTCCGCCGTGCTCGTTGGTGTAGATCTCGGTGGGGTCGAGCCGCTTGATGGTGAGGTGATGCGTCCAGGCGGGGATCACTCCGAACAACCAGAATCGCGCTGATCCCTGGGTGCCGACCTCGATGCGCTCGGGGACGTCGAGGCGGTAGATCTGCAGCACCGGGCTGAGCACGTGGCGCATCATCTCGGGCTTGCGGGCCAGCGCCGACGCGGTTTCCACCGGGATCGGCAGCTCGGTAGTTAGGGTTACCTTACTCACGCCATTTATGGTGGCCCAGCGGGCGCGATCAGGCAATAGTCGGCCGCGCCGGTGGCCAAACGGCCTTGATGACGGTGGTCCCGGCTGGGATCGAACCAGCGACCTTCCGCGTGTGAAGCGGACGCTCTCCCACTGAGCCACGGGACCGGCGAACGACGTCGAACACTAGCACGAGCCAGACCCGACGATACCGGCCGCATCGGCTTCGGCGGGACGACACGATAGCCTAGACACGGCTCGTACCAAGAAATTTGTATGTGCCCGCTCACGTCGACTATCGTCGTGCTTCGCACCGGGCGACGATCTCGTCCGTGGCGCGCGGATGTAGCGCAGTTGGTAGCGCATCACCTTGCCAAGGTGAGGGTCGCGGGTTCGAATCCCGTCATCCGCTCGAAGGTGCAAGTGGCGTGGACCCCAACGGTGGAGTGGCCGAGTGGTGAGGCAACGGCCTGCAAAGCCGTGCACACGGGTTCGATTCCCGTCTCCACCTCCAGCTTTTGGTTTCCCCGGCGCGATTAGCTCAGCGGGAGAGCGCTTCCCTGACACGGAAGAGGTCACTGGTTCAATCCCAGTATCGCGCACCAGAGTTTATGCAGGTTAACAGCTGTACCTAGCCGAGCTATATAAGCCCCGTGCCAACTACGTGCGAATAGGCAACATATGTTGCCCTTCCAGGCACATGTCCATATCAGCGCATATGTACGATTTCCTTTGCTTCCCTTGGTATTTCGCCGCCACGGAGTGGCCGTCACCCGCATGACGACCACCACACCACTGCCGGGACAAACCGCCTTGACCTGCCTCTATGCCTGCCGAGCGAAGCTGCTGCGCGCTGAGACAGTGGCGCTCGACGCCGCCGATCACCTGACCGGGCCACGCCAGCGCCGCGTGGAGGACCTGGCGAAGCGGCTGGCCTACACCACCGCGCTGGTGAACCGCCTGGCCCTCGCCGTCCAAGGTGACCTGTGACCACCGCGTCTGGGCTTCCCGCGCCACCGGAGCATTTCGGAAACGGGACTTCAGGGAAGTACGGTGCTCCACTGTTGCGGGTCGTCCGACTCGTCTTGCCGTTCGTGCCAAGTAATCGTGACCCTGGTGTCGACGCCAAAGGCACGGATGGTGTCGAGTTCTTCTTGCGCCTGTGCGTAGACCACCGGAAGCGTCACCTGCTGTTCTCTGTTGCGGATCATCTGACTTCTGACCACGACGTTGTACCGATTGTTGTCCGATGGATTCCGCAGGTAGGTGACCGCATTACCACCAGGCTGGCTGAGTTCCCACATATCCGGTGACGCTAGCGCGGCGCTCCGCGCCTCGCGGACCATTTGCGCGATCCCGGCATCGTCGGGTGTTACTCCCATTTCCTCGAACTGGCGCTTTACTGCGAGTATCGCGTCGTGCTCGGTCCCGTCAAGCGGAATCCGCCATCCCTTCTCAAGGCGGTTAAAGAACTCGTCGTTGAATTCGATGTCAGCCATCTTCGCTGCCGCCTTTCCGCAGGAGTGTGAGTGTGCCGGTGTTTGATCGGCGCCATTGGTTGCCGTGGACATCGAAGAACGTCACGGCCGCTTCGATATCCACGACGTTGACATGGTGCAGCTTCTTGTCCATCGGGAACGGTTGGCCATTCTCGTCCACCCAGCGGGTGGTGAAGGATGCGCTTTCGTGTGGTGTCGGCCGAAGCACTGGCCGCTCGGACTTCGAGAGCGTCGGTACGGCTTGGGGAAAGGCGCGCATGTGTGCAGACTCAAGTTTCACGTCCAAGATCGGCGTGCTGCCGTGATTGAGGCATCCCACGCTGTATTCGGGTGCGTCCCAGCCGACTCGCCCCATCCTGGAGGTGATGTCCAAGATGACCAGTTTGGCCTGCGCTTCGTTAGCGGCATCGCGTTCACGTTTGCGCTGGCGCCGGTCGGTCGTAGCGATCCACACGGCTACTGCGGCGGCGGTGAAGGAACCGGCGGCAGACAGCGCGCTAATTACCAGGGCGAAGTTGATGTTGACGCCCTGTGCTGTGAGCAGCGCGGGCAATCCCACGAGGAGAGCGACGATCAGTGCCGCCGACCAGACGATGGCTGCAACCTTCACCAGGGTCCGAAGAGGCATGTTCGCGACACTAGCCCGCGCGGTTTTTCCGGTACGGCTGAACGGGCTTGTCGGCGGCAGCTGGTTGCCGACGGTGTCGATCAAACCCGACCACCAGACTTCTTATGTGTAAGGCCACCGCCCAACCACGGCACGACCAAGTTTCATTGCTCCCATGACTTGCCTGCTCCTCGCCTACTTGGACCTACCGGTGCCGCCGTGCCAGGAGCCTGACCCCTGCTTGTGTTGGGAGTGGCTGTACGTCCCATCGTTGTCGGGGAGGCTGCTCCGTGTGTGATCCGGCGATGGAACGCAGTTACCGTCAACGTTGATGTAGCCGCCGCACGACGGTCGTGGATCCATGGGCGAGAGCGGAGCAAGGATCGAGAGAGCCGCGGTCATGGTAGCCGGGGCGACGATGATCTTGGTGGCACGAGACATGGCTCAACTCCTTTTGGTTCGCGCGGAAACGTCCCCGATGCCGGGAGGACATTAATTTAGCTGCGCCGAGTCATTCGTATGTCGATTTTCAAAATCCCAAAATGAATACATAGGGGTCGGAACACCGCACAAGTCCGCGGTCAAAATAGCCAGATCGTGCTACGGCTCCCGCAGGCGCTCTGGCGCAACGGATCCCGAACTGGGGAGGTCGCTTCAGCGGCGCTGACCGCCGAAGCTGGGAAGCAACTGTCGATCTGGTTGTTTATCAACCTAGACGCCTGAGCGGGTACTAGATGCGGCCACCACTATCCAACGGAGGCAATGATCGTGAGCCATCGCAGGCCAAGGAAATTCGGGCCAGTGCGGTTCACCGTGAGCCCGCGAGGAATTTCCACCAGTATCGGTGGAGGCCCGTTGAGGATCACCCATGGGACCGACCGCAAGCGGCGGCAGACCATCCGAGCGCCCTGCACCGGCTTCTGCGACACTAAGGTCATCGGCGGCAAAACCTCATCCCCACCCGGAGCGTACGAGTTCTGCCACCAGCAACGCCCACAGCTAATGTGCGATCGCTGACGCTAGCGGAATTGAAAATTCAGCCCATTGCAGACGATCTGTCGTTGTCTGCCTTTGTATCCGGCGATGAGGCGCAGACCTTCGGCAACCTTGGCCAGTCGATACCGCCTATCGCCGCTGTGATTACCGGCTCCTCGGGGAAGTCAACCTCGTAATGGTCGACAGGTCGATGCTGTTCAGCCGAATGAACGGCCAGGCGTATGCCCGAGCGAGGCACTTATCGCCGTCCATGAAGCTACGGTTGCGCGCCAGCGAGTGCAGCAACGCAGCCACCTTGTCGTGCAGCGTCGAGTAGGCGTCATCACCGAGCGGGCACACGCGATGCTGCCGCCAGCAACGATGCCGTCGCGCTCAAATAGACGGTCACGCGAAACGGCCGGTGCAGCGCACCCGGCCGGGCCGTCACGTACTTGAACGTCTCGGCGACACGGGTGACGCGGCTATCGACTGCCATCCGGATCGCGTTCTGCACGAACGACTTGGGCGACTTCCCGGTGAGAGCGGTCACCGGCCGAGCACAGCGGGGTTTGTGCATTTCAACCGCCGATTCGTAGTTGTTAAACGAGGCAAACGCGGCATAATGCCCCCATGCGTTTCACCTCTGCCGCGGCGGCGGCCGGCATGGCTCTCACTGCGCTCATAGGCGCGGCGGCAGCGCACGCTGATACCGGCGTCAATGGCTACGTACAGTGCGTCGGCGGCGATGCCAAGCCCCCGCCACCGGGGCAACAGGCAGAATTTTGGTTTCCCAGCGTTCATGTGATCGACGTTGACCTCAGTTCTGGCGTGCCTCCCGAACAGGTGGTCCAGCGGTTAGTGGACATGGGAGTCAAGCCGGAAGACGCCGCCACTCGGGTGCGGTGCTTCATGGCCAACGCACCGCATTAGCACAGGCCTAACACCTTTTTTCGCTGCATTCAGGGGTGCCTGAGCAAGCCAGTCCCACCAACCAGCGAGTGAAATACCCCATCCATCAACGTCTTTCGGCACGTCGCTAAGCCGGCAGCCCGAGTGTCTACACCTCGGCCTGGCGGGCTGAGTCGCGCCCTTCTGATCCTGCATTCGCACGGACTTCGTTTTGACAAGAGGCCGACTCAGGCTGCGGGCCCAGCGATCCCGCGGCCAATTTCGCGGACGGCTGTCGCTCCCCGGTGCGAACATTCAAGAACACACCGAGCAGGAGCCCCCGCACATGCCCACCAACGACCACCAAGGCGACGAACAGCCACCGACCACGGCCGCTGCCAACGACGATGAGACCGGAGTCGGGAGCGCCTCCGATGAGACCGAGGTCGTGCCACCGCTCACTGTCGCCACACCGGGGCTGGCGTGGTCCGATGAGGACAGCAACGCCGAGGGTGATTACACGTGGGGGCGAACTGCGGAAAAGGCCAGCATCATCCTCATTACCGCCGCGGCAGTCGCGATCGTTCTGGGCCTCTTGATGTGGCTCGGGTTCTACCTCTATGACCAGAGCAGGGCGAAAGTTGCAGCGGGCACCACGCACCCCGCCACGGTCGAGCCTGCTGGGGTGCACCCACGAACCACCGCCGCACCCGTGCCGGCCGGTGAGCAGCCGCCCTCCATAGCGACGGCCATGCCGACACCCACACCCGTGCCGGCCGCGCCGCCACCGGTGCCTCCGGTGATACCGGCTCCGGCGCTCCCGCCACGCGGCGGCGCCGACGTTTTCACGATTTGCCCGGATGGGCATGAAGGCGTCGTCGGCGGCCACACCAGCTGCGAATTCGCAGCCAACGTGCGCCAGGTCTTTTACGCCTCAGGCATGGCCAACACCTTCGTCGCGTACTCGCCGGTGACCGGCAACGGCTATCAGATCACCTGCGTCGGCCGATACCCCGCGTATTTCACCGACGGATCGACGAAGATCTCGACGCGCTGCTACGGCGGCGACAACGCCGAAGTAGTCATCTGGTAACCGCCAACCGGCTTTCTGGTCAACATGAGTGATCCGGACGCAGAGGACGCGGAGCTGGACGCGGCCGACCGGCTCGAGCATTTCGCCCCGGACGACCCGACAGTGCGCGCCCTCGGCATCGAAACCATTGCTGCCGCAGCCAATCAGCTGTGCGACGCGGTCGACGACGCCGTCTTCCGCGGCGTGCCGACCCGCATCATCAACCTGGTGCTCGATGACCTCGAAGACCGGCTCAGCGTTTCCTTGCGCAGCGGCGACACGGTTTCCCTAACCGAACTCTGTAAGGAACTCGACATCGAGCCCGGTTGAGTTCTCACCCGAGGCCACAGTCGCCACCCGCCCAACCAGGCCGCCCACGTCAAAACCGCCCCGCCGTGTCAGAGCCCCGAGTTACGATCTGCGGCACGCAGTTACAGATTCGAGGTGGCCATGCATCGCATCCGACGTGTCGTCATCACCCTCGTTGCGGCGGCCGCGGCGATGTTCCCGGTTGCCGCGTTCGCCTCCGCGCCCCCGGCATCGGCCGACCCGATCTGCGGGACGCCGGGAACACCGCCCTGCGCGGGTCCCAGTCCCCTGACACCGGAACAGCAGTGCGCGTTGATCGCGTGGCGCTCGATGTTGCCGTGCAACTGGCTCGGCATGCAGGTGCCCGCCGGCACCCCGGGAAGTTGGGACAACCCGCCGGCGCCGCCGCCCCCGGCCGAGCCCCCGCCCCCGCCGCCGCCGTGAGCCTCGACCGCAGGAATGACGGCGGCGTCGCGACGTCGCAATGCGCTATCTTCAGCCGGTGACCAGACCTGCTCGCATGAGCACCCTCGCGGCGGCGCTGTCGCTGACGGCGTGCTTGACCGCGCCCGGCGCCACCGCCGACCCGACGCCCCAACAGTCGCCCTTCCCGACCGGAAAGTCCGGCACCACCATCCACGTCACGGAGTACAGCACCGCGACGGCCGACGTCACGCTCAACAGCGCGACCTGGGTCTCGTCCGGCTGCCCGGGCGGCGGCGGGTGCAACGTCATTGAACTCACCATCGCCGGCAAATCCGACAAGCCGTTCACCTACAGCCAGGCCTCGATCACCGCCGCCTCCACCCCGTGGCGTCAAGACCCCTACCGCGACACCCAGGGCGGCTCGTCGCTGGCCGACTACCAGCAGCTCAACAAGACGCCGCCGCTGCGCGTGGGCAGCGTCACCAACGGTCAAACCGCCCACGGCTTCATCGCCTACGACGGCGCCATCCGCCAGGGCGACGTCTACATCGAGTTCAACGACCCCGACGCGCCGGCCGCCCCCACCCCGCTGGCCGGCTGGAAAGTCCACACCTGAGCCGCGTTCAGCTCTGCACCAGATCGGGCATGGGCTCCGCGTCGGTCAGCCAGTGTCGTCCGGTCCGGCGGGCCGCCTCCCACTTGGGAATGCTCACCGCATCGTCTTGGCCCAGGTCCGCGGGAACCGGGCCGATGCGCGCGGCCAGCGGGGCCAGCGCGCCCAGGTCGAAGTTGTACAGCTCGGCGGCGGCCAGGCCCAGCATCTGGCGGGTCTCCTCGACGGGAATGTCCCAGAACGAGCGCCGCAGCCAGTCGCGGGTGTGCGGCCAGGTTCCTTCCGGATGCGGAAAGTCGTTGCCCCACAAGATGTTCGACACGCCGATCTCGTAGCGCCGGGCCAGCTCCCTGCGCTCGGTGGTGGTGGCGCCGATGAAACAGTTCCGGTCGAAGTACGCCGACGGCGGCATGGTCAGGTCGCCTTCCATCAGATGGCTCATCTTCTTGGCCGAATGCTCACGCAGATACCGGGTGTCCATCAGCCACAGCAGATCGTTGGCCCAGAACGCGCCGCACTCCGTCACCCCCCAGCGCAGGCCCGGGAAACGCTCGAACACGCCCGACCACAACGCGAACCACAGCGGCCGCGCCCCCCACCACCGCACCTCGGTGACATAGATGCCCAGATGGCCCCCGTACTCCTCCTGCGGCGCGGGACCGGAATGGGTGTGCACCGGCATCTGCAGGTCCTGGCAAGCGGCCCAGACCTTGTCGTAGCGACGGTCGTGATACGGCGGGTAGCCGACCCAGCGCGCCGGGATCAGGATCCCGCCCGCAACCCCGACTCGGCCGCGCGAGTGATCTCGGCGACCGCCGCGTCCACGTCGGCCAGGATCGGCACCACCGCGACCCCGGCCCGCCGCTCGGGACTGTGGCTGCACAGCTCGGCCAGCCAGCGGTTGTGCGCCCGCGCCCCGGCCATCGCCCGGCCCGGGTCGAGGTCGCCCGACTGGCCCAGGCCGGCCCCGAACGGGGCGCCGGCCACCCCGGTCACCGCGTCGGCGTCGGGAAAGATGACCTCGCCGACCACCCCGTCGCCGTCAAGTTCCTTGTCCCGCAACGCCACATCCCACCCGCCGGCGATGCCCTCGCCGTGCTCGGAGAACCACTCCTGCGCGAACTCCTCGTCGATGAACCCGCCGGCCTGCGCCGCGGCCGTCTTCTCCGCCAGATACGTCTCGAAGTCCTCCCGGTATTCGGGGTCGACGTATTCGCGGTAGCGCTCGGTCGGCAGCTCGGCGTGGGTGTCCGCGGAGATGATGATGTAGGGGTCCACGTCGGTCATGGCGGTCCTTAAGTTCGTAGGTGCAGTTACTTCGTGTTGTTACGTTGTGCTGTGACCCGGGTGGGTCGGGTGAGGCGGCATGTCGGTTGCCGGCCTGGTGGTGCGGCTTGAAAGGACTGGCCGCCCGGCCTTCCTGGACTTCCTCGGGCCGCTGATTGAGATCTGCGACGTGATCGCTTGTTTAAGGAAATGCTGGCGGGGTTGTCCGTGGGGATCGTGTTGGCAGACAAGCGGATAGGAGATCGATGGCAGCGGGCCAGTTGTGGGCTGGGGTTGATGTCGGCAAGGAACATCACTGGGTGTGCGTGGTCGACAACAGCGGCACGGTGGTGTTGTCGCGCAGACTCGGCAACGAGGAGCAACCGATCCGTGCGCTGATCGGCGAGATTGACTCGTTGGCTGATCAGGTTGCCTGGACGGTGGACCTGACCACGGTGTATGCCGCCCTGTTGTTGACCGTGTTGGCTGATGCCGGCAAGTCGGTGCGCTACCTGGCGGGCCGTGCGGTCTGGCAAGCCTCGGCGGTCTATCGAGGTGGTGAAGCCAAGACCGACGCCAAAGACGCCCGGGTGATCGCTGATCAGTCGCGGATGCGCGGCGATGACTTGCCACTGCTGCATCCCGACGACGATCTGATCACCGAACTGCGGCTGCTCACCGCTCATCGCGCCGACCTGGTCGCTGACCGCACCCGCACGATCAACCGACTGCGCCAACAACTCGTTGCGGTGTGTCCGGCGCTGGAGCGGGCCGCCCAGCTCAGCGCTGACCGGGGCTGGGTAGTGCTGCTGGCGCGCTACCAGCGCCCCAAAGCCATCCGCCAGACCGGTATTTCGCGGCTGACCCGGATCCTGGCCGACGCCGGAGTGCGTAATGCCGCGGCCATTGCGGCGGCTGCGGTGGCGGCCGCCAAAACTCAAACGGTCCGACTGCCCGGCGAACAAGTGGCCGCCGGACTGATCGCTGATCTGGCGCAGGGGGTGATTGCCCTCGATGACCGCATCAAGACCACCGATGCCGACATCGAGGACCGATTTCGCCGCCATCCACTGGCCGAAGTGATCACCAGCATCCCAGGCATGGGATTTCGGCTCGGTGCTGAATTCCTGGCCGCCGTCGGCGATCCCGAACTGATCGGCTCGGCCGACCAGCTCGCCGCCTGGGCCGGGCTCGCACCGGTATCTCGAGATTCGGGAAAACGCACCGGACGACTGCACACCCCCAAGCGCTACAGCCGCCGGCTGCGCCGGGTGATGTACATGTCCGCACTGACCGCCATCCGCTGCGACCCGGCCTCCCGCGCCTACTACCAACGCAAACGAAACCAAGGCAAACGACCCATCCCAGCCACCATCTGCCTGGCCCGACGCCGCACCAACGTCCTCTACGCACTCATCCGCGACAACCGCACCTGGCAACCCGACTCACCCCCGATCACTCAGTCGGCGGCTTGACATCGTCATTGAGAGTCCTTTCGCTTACCAGGTGCGGATGGGGTCGGGCTCGAAGACGGTGCTGCTCGCGTCGGCGGGCACGGCCGCCAGCGGCTCGGCGACCTCGGCCACGCTCGGGCCGATCCGGTCCACCAGCGGCGCCAGCGCGTCGAGGTCGAAGCCGTACACCCTCGCCGCGTTCCCGCCCACCATGGCGGCCACCTCGTCGGGCGGAACGTCACTGAAGGTGTACCGCAACGCTTCTCGCGTGTAGGGGGCGGTCCCCTCGTAGTGCGGGTAGTCGCTGCCCCACATGATCTTCTCGACACCGATTCCGTGCCGCTCGGCGCACTCGACCGGGCGCATGAAACTCGCGCCGACGTAACACTGGCGGGCCCAGTACTGGCTCGGCTTGAGCGAAAGCGAACCGGCGGTGGGACCGGCGAACCGGGCGATCGCCGAGTTCGCTCGCGCGTAGCGGGCCGCGGCCACGTCCAGCGAGGCCAGCGTCGCCGGTATCCACCCGGCGCCCTGCTCGGTGAACACCACGGTGAGATCGGGATGGCGGTCCAGTGCACCGCTGAAGATCAAGTGCCACAACGCCCGATGCGCCCACCAGTGCGTCTCGTACACCCAGACGGCGAACGAGCTGCCCCACCCGTCGATCGGGCTCGGCCCGGCGTTGCCGCCGTGGTGGTTGACCACCACCCCGGCCTCCGCGCACGCCGCCCACAGCGGCTCCCAGTGCTCGGCGTACAGCGGCGGGATGCCGGTGCCGGGGGCGATCCCGGGCAGCAACACCCCGCCGCGCAGGCCGCGTTTGGCGATCTGCCCCACCTCGGCAACGGCTTCGTCCAAGTCCCCCAGCAGGATCTGCCCCACCCCGGCGCGCCGCTCGGGTGACAGCGAACAGAAGTCGGCCAGCCAGCGGTTGTGGGCGCGCAGCCCGGCCCAGCGCAGCTCGAGCTCCCGCGCAGTCTCCGGCGGCGGGGCGGCCAGGCTGGCGTGCGGAAAGAACGGCGGCACGGTGTTGGGGTAAATCACCTCTCCCGCAATGCCTTCGGTGTCCAGCTCACAGTTGCGCCGCGCGCTGTTCCAGTTGCGCTCGGCGTCGGGCTCGCTCAGGTCGCCGAACGGGTTCACGTAAGTCTTTGCCCAACGGTCGAATTCGTCACGGTACTGCGGATCCAGGTAGTCGCGGTAGTCGAGCAGGTCCGCGCCGGCGTGGCAGTCGGCCGAGATGACGGTGTAGCGGTCCATGCGCTACGCCCGCGCCGGTTCGGGCCGCGGGGCGGCCAGCAGGGCCACGTCGTCGTAGCGCTGGTGTACGTAGGGCAGCAGCCACTCCTGCGGCACCCGCGCCGCGATCCGCCCCACCTGCACGGTGCGCCGCCGGCACCAGGTGATCGACGTGACCTGACGAATCACGATGTCGGCCACCGGATCCAGCGGCGACTCCCCCAGCTCGAGGGTGCCGTCGATGTTCTCCAGCAGCTCGTAGTGCCGGTGGTATTCACCGTAGACCAGGTGGGGGTCGGTGATGCCGCTGCCGTCGGGGGCGCGCAGGAACTTGAAGTAGAACTCGGTGTTCATCTGGTCGGGCGGCAACTCCGCCGGGCCACTGACCTGCCCGCTCAGCCGGATCAGCCGGTAGCCCAGCCGGTCCACGCCGGCGGTGACGCGGTCGCCGTCGCGCTCCACCGTGATCTGCGCGAGTTTCTTTGGCTCGCCGAAGGTTTCGCGGCCGCCGGTGACGGACTGTTCGGTGGACTGGGGCATGAACAGCGGATAGTCGCCGTGCCGGTCACCGTGCCGCGCGGTCACCGAGAACACCGCCGACCCGAACGGCGCCATCCCCTCGATGCGGACCCGCTGCAGCTGGATACGCACCAGCGGTTCGTCGGCCGGCTGCAGCGGCTTGGGCAGCACCGCCGCGACGATGTCCGGCTCCGTGAGGTAGGTGACCGTCACCGCCTCGGTGGCAATCGGCGCCTTGGTGGCATCGATCTCGTGGTCGACCTGGGCCTCGGGCGGGCGGGGCCCGTAGCGAATGACGTTGCTGCTCACTGGTTTTCTCCTTGCGTTTCGGAGTTTGCGCCGGCGCTGCGGCCGAGAACGTCGACCAGGTAGTCCGGGGCGCCGCGGGAAAGGATCGATGCCGCCTTGCGGCGCACGACGTCGTCGGACGCCGTGGGCGGGCCCATCATCCAGAACCGGTCCGCCGCAATGCCGTCCACCACCAGGTCGGCCACCGTCTCCAGCGGGGTGAACTCGACGCGGGCGCCGGCGGCCTCGAACCGGGCCACCACCTTGTCCAGCGTCTGCTCGGGCGTGCGGCGTTGCTGCGTCGGGGCGTAGCGCGGCGGTCGATGCCGCCACGACTCCCAGATACCGGTGTTCAAAAACCCGCCGGGGAACAGCACGTGCGCACGCACCCGCGTCCCGGTCATCTCCAGGTGCGTGTACAGGCTCTCGGTCAGGCACAGCACCGCGGCCTTTGTCATCGGGTAGACCGCGGTGGCCGGTCCGCCCATGGCGCCTCGCGCGATCGGCGCGAATCCGCCGTTGCCCGAGCAGGTGTTGACCACGTGTCCCTCGCCCCGCTCGAGCAGGATCGGTACGAACGCCTTGAGGCCGTGGATGACGCCCAGCACGTTGACGTCGATCCCCCAGCGCCAGTCGGCCAGGTCGTGCTCCCACAGATAGCCCTCGGACACCGCGCCGGTACCGGCGTTGTTGCACACCACGTCCACCGCGCCGAAGCGGCGCAACGCCTCCTTGGCCAGCGCCTCGACCGAGGAGTAGTCGGTGACGTCGGTGACCACGCCGGCCGCCTCGATGCCCTCGTCGGTCAGCGCCCGCGTCGCCTCCTGCAGCGGGTCGGCGAGCACGTCGGCCAGCACCACCTTCATGCCCTCGTGGCCGAGACGACGGCCGAGGGCCCGGCCGATCCCTCCGGCGCCGCCGGTGATCACCGCCACCTTGCCCTGCAGGTCCGTCATGGTGTGGCCATCGTCACATGGTCGCACAGAGCACCACAAGCGTTCGCATTATGTGACCATTGCCGGCATGGCCGCGCGTCCCTCGCCGCAAACCGAGCGGGTGGTGAATCTGTTCGAGCTGCTGGCGGCCGACGGCAGCGCGGGGATCACCCTGGCCGAGGCGTCCCGGCGGTTGCACGTGCACAAGGCCAGTTGCCACTCGATGCTGTCCGAACTGCTGCGGGCCGGCTGGCTCCTGCGCGACCCGGTGCGCAAGACCTACCACCTGGGCCCGGCCCTGGTGCGGCTCGGCCGCGAGGCCGCCGCCCGCTACCCGGCCCTGGTGCTGGCCCGCTCGGTGATGGACGAGCTGGCGGCGGCGACGGGCGCGCACTGCGTGGCGTTCTCGGTGAGCGAGGACTACTCCACCGTCGTCGATCAGGTCCGCAGCCGCCGCGGCGGCGGGCACCCGATGCCGATCGGCACCCAGTTCCCGCACCGCCCGCCGTACGGGGCGTCGACCGTTGCCTGGGCGGGAACCGAGGACCGGGAGCGCTGGCTGGCCGCCCTGCCCGACGAGGTGCGCGACCGCTACCGCGAGGCCATCGCCGCCGCCCGGCAGCGCGGCTACGCGGTGGGCCTGCACCTGCTGCCCGACGTGCGGCTGCAGGAACTGGCGCTGCTGGTGCGCAGCGCCGAGGTGCGATCCACCCGGCTGAGCCAGCTGGCGCAGGCGTTGACCGACGAGCTCATCCACCAGGAGGAGTGGTTCCCGATCAGCCTGGCCCCCGACCGCAGCTACAAGGTGAGCCACATCGACTCCCCGATCCTGGGGCCGGGCCCGAGCATCGCGTTGATGCTCAGCCTGGTGCCCAGCGCCGAGCCGATGAGCGGCGCGGCGGTCACCCGGCTGGGCACCCAGCTGGCCGCCGCGACCCGCCGGCTGAGCCAAGCCCTGACCGAGTCCGGTTAACCGCGTTGCGGCGCCAGCCGCTTGAGCGCCAGCCCGCCTTCGAAGGGCCGGTAGCCGAATGCGGCCGGGGCGCGATAGCCGGTGTCCGGCACCGGGGTGCGCACCTCCTCGACCGTGGGCCCGATCTTGGCGGCCACCGGAATCAGCTTGTCGAGGTCGAAACGGTAGAGCCGAGCGGCGTTGCCGCCCAAGATCTTTCGGCAGGCATCCTCGGGCCGGTCGTGCAGCGCCCAGCGGATGGCCAACTTCGAGTGCGGCGCAAAGCCTTCCTCGTGCGGATAGTCACTGCCCCACATGATGTGATCGGGCCCCATGAAGTCGATCATCGCGCCGTCGTAGGGCATCAGCTCGCTGGCCAGATAGCAGTTGCGCTGGACGTATTCGCTGGGCGTCAGGGTCAACGCGTCGACCGACGAGCCGCCGAACATCCCGTAGGTGCGGTTGTGCGCATCGGATTTCATGGTGGGCACCATGGCGTCGAGGACGCCGAGTTGTGCCGGCACCCACAGGGTTCCCTGCTCGGTCGGCACGAACCGCAGCGTCGGATACCGTTCGAACACACCGGCCAGGATCAGGTGGCCGAGGGTCCGCTGGGCCCACAGGGCCATCTCGGTGATCAACACGGCATTGGACGCCGGCTGGTCCATCGGCATCTCCGGGCTGCCGGCCCCCGCGTGCTGCACCACGGTGAGGTCCAGTTCGGCACACAGCGCCCACAGCGGTTCGTAGCGGGTGTGGAAAAGCGGGGCCACCTGCGAATCGCCGGGCGAGACCGGCGGAATCAGCACACCGCCGAAGCAGTCCTGCCGCGCGCCCCAACGGATTTCCTCCATCGCCAACTCGACGTCGTTGGGGAAGATCTGGATCAGCCCGCGGCGCCGGTCGGGAGCCAGCGAACAGAAATCGACCTGCCACCGGTTGTGCGCCTGCACACCGGCCCAGCGCTTTTCGAACTCCGCGCGAGTGCGGGGCAGGCTGATGGTGATGTTCGGCGTGGTCGGGAAGAACGGCGGAACGGTGTTGGGCAGCAACACCTCTGCGGCCACCCCGTCGGCGTCCATCTCGCCGATCCGCAGCTCGTGGTCCCAGTTCCGGTTGGCGGTGGCGACGATCAGGTCGTCGAACGGGCTGGCGTACGCCTTGGCCCAGGCGTCGAACTCGTCGTGCAGCCGCGCCGGCAGATACGGTTTGTAGCCGTAGAGATCCGCCCCGGCGTGAGTGTCCGTCGAGATGACGATGTAACGGTCCAGCGTGTCCCAGGTTGTAGCCATCGCGCCCTCCATGAATCAGGTCGAGTATAGGGAGAAGCCCCGGTGATACCAGCGTGTTCCGTTCCGCTGGGTGGGAGCAAGATGTTCGCGTGAGTTGGACGCGGTACGAGACCCGGGCCCTGGCGGACACCAGCCTTCGCGGCGACGCGCTGCACGCCGCCCTCGAGGACTACATCCGCGTGCGGAATCCACAGCTGACCGACGTCCGGCTGGAGCGGGCAACCGCGACCGGGGCCTCCGGCGGCCCGCCGGGCAGCCGCTGGTATCAGGTCACCTACCTGGCCGAAGACCCCGAACGCAGCGCGTAGCCGCCGGCCGATTCCGCCGCGCGCGCCCCGGCGTCGGCGCTACATTGCTGTCCTGGACACAAAGGAGCCCAGCGTGCGGTCACTCATCGCCGTCGTCGTCGTCGCGGTCGGATGCCCGGCCGCGGCGCTGTGGGCGCCCCAAACCGCCTGGGCCGACGACGACTTCGTCGCCCTGGCGGTGTCGGTGGGCAGCGGACGCGCCGCCGGCTGGGCCACCGCGAACAGCCAGGACCAGGCGAACCAACTCGCCCTTGCGCACTGCACCGCCGAGGCCGGCGACGCCTGCGAAGTGGTCGCGGGCGCCCGCAACGGCTGCGCGTCGGTGGCCTTCGACCGCGGCTCCGGGCGGTTCCGGGGCGGCTCGGGCCCCGATGCGGCCAGCGCCGACTCCGACGCCCTGGCCAAGCTGGGGGCGCCGAACGGGCGGATCAAAGCCACGCATTGTTCGTCGTGACCGCGAGCCGGCGTGCGCCGCGGCGACGGCACCCAGAATTCGTCTATCGTTTCAATAAGTCGTCTTGTTTCGGCCCACCGCACCCAGGGGAGGCCATGACTCACACCAAGGCCGGTCGTGCCGCGTGGCCGGCCGCCTGCGCGGTCGTCCTGTCCGCCGCCGCGCTGTTGTGCGCGGCGCCGGCCGCCGCGGACGAAGCCGATGACGCGTTCCTCGCCGGCCTGGCCAAGGGCGGGATCACCATGTTCGACGACGACGACGCGATCGCCATGGGCCACAGCGTGTGCTCGAGCATCGACGCCAACCCCAACGTGTCGATGCTGGCGCTGCGGCTGACCAAGCAAACCCCGTTGACGCCGAAGCAATCCGGCTACTTCATCGGTCTTTCGGTCGCCAGCTACTGCCCGCAGTACAAGGACGACGTCGACCCCTCGCTGGGCTGGCTGATCCCGCCGCCGCTGATGTGAGGTTGCCGGCCGGCATCGGCGTTCTGGTAGGCCTGGGTGAGCCAGTACACCGTGCGCTCGATGCCGGGCACGATCTCGGTGACGTCGATCTCGCCCTGGGCGAACCGGGTCAGAAACCCGAAGACCACACCGGTGAGGATGAGCTCCAGATCGTTGACGAATCCCGGATCAGCCTGGGCCAGAACGCTTTTTGCGACGGGAACGACGGCCTCGACACCGCGCTGGATCAGGCGTTTACCGCCGGGCCCCGAGCGCGCCTGAAAGTAGGAGCGCAGCATCAGCGGATGCCGCTCCCACGGCTCGAAGATGGTGCGCATCACGTGCATGAGGTCGGAATACATCGATTCGCCGGGCAGCTCGTCGATCAGCGACGGCAACCGCGCATACCGGTTGGCGTCCATCCACCCCTCCAGGGCCGCCACGATGAGCTCGTCGCGGGTGCGATAGCGCTTGTAGATGGTGGCCATCGAGACGCGGGCCCGCCGGGCCACCTCGCGCAGCTGCACGGCCTCGTAGCCCCCGGTATCGAGCATGTCGACCACGATGCCCAGAATCGGATCCCCGGAAACGATCGGGGCGTCGGGCCCTTTTGCCGTCACGGTAACCATGTTACTGTGCGCGGGTGAGTAACCACGTTACTCACCCCTGAACTGGGCCGCCGGACAAGAAACGAGGACGCCCGCCGTGGGTTCACTAGATGGCAAAGTCGCCTTCATCACGGGAGTAGCGCGCGGCCAGGGCCGCAGCCACGCGGTACGGCTCGCGCGTGAGGGCGCCAACATCATCGGCATCGACATCTGCGCGGACATCGCCGCCAACGGTTATCCGATGGCCTCCCGCGCGGAGCTCGACCAGACCGTCGCGCTGGTCGAGGAGGCCGGCGGCAAGATGCTCGGCACGGTGGCCGACGTGCGCGATTTCGGCCAGGTCAAGGCCGCGCTGGACGCCGGTGTGGAGCAATTCGGGCGGCTGGACATCGTGCTGGCCAACGCCGGCATCGCGCCGTTGGCCTTCCGGCAGTTGAGCATCGAGGAGGAACTGGCCCAGTGGCGGGCGGTCACCGGCGTCAACCTGGACGGCGCCTATCACACGGCGTGGGCGGCCATTCCGCATCTGCTGGCCGGTAACCGCGGCGGGGTGATCATCTTCACCAGTTCGACCGCCGGCATCAAGGGCTTCGGCGGCCTGCAGGGCGGCGGCCTGGGCTATGCGGCCTCCAAGCACGGCATCGTGGGGCTGATGCGCACCCTGGCCAATGCGCTTGCACCGCTGAACATTCGGGTGAACACGGTGCACCCGACCGCGGTCAACACGATGATGGCCACCAACGACGACATGACCGAATTCCTTCAGAAGAATCCCGGCGCCGGCCCGCACCTGCAGAACCCGATGCCGGTCGGCATGCTCGAGCCCGAAGACGTCAGCGCCGCCATCGCCTACCTGGTCTCCGACGAGGCCCGCTACGTCACCGGGGTGACGTTCCCGGTCGATGCCGGCTTCTGCAACAAGGTCTGACATGGCAACCGACGACGCGACGGGCCGGGTCGCCGGCAAACGGGTCCTCATCACCGGGGCCGCGCGGGGCATGGGACGCTCGCACGCGGTGCGGCTGGCCGAACAGGGCGCCGACTGCATCCTGGTCGACATCTGCTGCACCCCAACAGGTTTGGACTACCCGCTGGCCACCGAGGAGGACCTGAACGAGACGGTGCGACTGGTGGAGAAGCACGGCCGCCGGGCGGTGCCCAAGATCGTCGATGTGCGCGACGAGGCCGCCATGAAGGCGGCGGTCGACGCGGCCGTCGACGAGCTCGGCGGGCTCGACGGCGCGGTCGCCAACGCGGGTGTGCTCACCGTGGGCACCTGGGACACCACCACCGCCGAGCAGTGGCGGCTGGTCCTCGACGTCAACCTGATCGGGGCCTGGAACACCTGCGCGGCCGCGCTTCCCCACCTGATCGGCGGGGGCGGCGGCAGCCTGGTCAACATCAGCTCGTCGGCGGGCATCAAGGGAACCCCGCTGCATCTGCCCTACACGGCGTCCAAGCACGGCATCGTGGGGATGACGCTCGCGCTGGCCAATGAGCTTGCCGCACAGAACATTCGCGTCAACACCGTGCATCCCACCGGGGTGGCCACCGGGATGGCGCCGCCGGGCATGCACGCGTTGATCGCCGAACAGCGGCCCGATCTGGTGCCCATCTTCCTCAACGCGCTGCCCGCGCCGCTGATCGAGGCGTCCGACGTGAGCAACGCGGTGCTCTACCTGATCTCCGACGAATCCCGTTACGTCACAGGACTCGAGCTGAAGGTCGATGCCGGTGTCACGATCAGATAGCGCGGCGCGGCATCAGCGCGGGGTGCGCACCTTCGCCGAGGTGATGACCTTCGACCCGCCGGACGACGCCAGCCCCTGCGCCTCGGGGCTGATCGACTTCGTCTTCGGCGAGGTGTGGTCGCGGCCGGGGCTGAGCCGGCGCGACCGGCGGTTCGTGACGCTGGCCTGCGTGGCGGCCGCCGACGCGCAGGCCCCGCTCGAGCAGCACGTCTACGCCGCGTTGAACAGCGGCGACCTCAGCATCACCGAAATGCGGGAAGCGGTGCTGCATTTCGCCGTCTACGCGGGCTGGCCGAAGGCGTCACGCTTCAACATCGTGGTGGACCAGCAGTGGGCCAGGATCGCCGCGGAACGCGGTGAGCCGGCGCCCGACCCGGAGCCGCTGCTGCCGCTGGTCACCGCCGCCGATCCCGAGCAGCGGCTGCGGGGCGGCGAACGATCGTTCAAGGACATCAACTGCCTGCCGTTCGCGCCGCCGCGGGACAACCCCTATTCGGGCGCCGGCATTCTCAACTTCGTCTTCGGCGAGATGTGGCTGCGGCCCGGCCTGGGCATGAAGGAACGCCGCCTCATCACGGTCGCCTGCGTGGCCTTCCAGGACGCCGAAATCCCGATCATGTCGCATGTTTACGCGGCGCTCAAAAGCGGTGACGTGTCGTTTCGAGAGATGGACGAGGTGGCGCTGCAGTTCGCCGCGTACTACGGCTGCGCCAAGGCCGACCACCTCAACCAGGCGATCGCGGAGCAGAAGCAGCGGGTGATCGCCGAAAACCACTCCGACGCCACACCGGTCGGCTGACCCATGACGGCTACTGCGTCCTCACCGCCGCGTACGGGTGCGTTACTCATTGGCACGGAACGGATCACCGCGGCGTCGGGCGGAAGCCACCAGCACCGCTATCCCGGCACCGGTGTGCCCAACGCGACCATTCCGCTGGCCGGCCACAGCGAGGTCGACCGCGCCGTGCACAGCGCCCGGGAGGCGCAGCGGGAATGGATCTCCTACCCCGTCGATCGCCGCCGCGACCTGCTGTTCGGGCTGGCCGACCTGCTGCGCGACCACTTCGCCGAGCTGACCGAGCTCAACGTGCACGACTACGGGGTGCCGATCTCGGTCGCCGGCAACTCGGTGCTGACCGAGCGGTTCGTGCGCTACTACGCCGGTTACCCGGACAAGCTGACCGGGGCGAGCACACCGGTCAGCGGCGCGTTCGACGTCAACATCGTCGAACGTGAACCCTACGGCGTGGTCGCCGTCATCGCCCCCTGGAACGGACCGTTGGTGGTCGCGGGCGCCGCCGTCGCACCCGCACTGGCGGCGGGAAACGCCGTCATCTTCAAGCCCTCCGAGCTTGCGTCGTTGGCGCCCTTGCGCTTTGGCGAACTCTGCCTGGAGGCGGGGTTGCCGCCGGGACTGGTCAACGTGCTGCCGGCCGGCCCGGAAGGCGGCGAGGCGCTGGTTCGGCACCCCGGAGTCGGCAAGGTCCACTTCACCGGCGGCCACGCGACCGCCCAGCAGGTGCTGCGGGCCGCGTCGGACAACGTCACGCCCGTGACGGCCGAATTGGGCGGCAAATCCGCCTATCTCGTGTTCGCCGACGCCGACCTGGACACGGCGGCCGTCATCGCCGCCCACCAGGGCCCGCTCACCCAGGCGGGCCAGAGCTGCGCCTGCGCCTCGCGGATCCTGGTCGAGGCGTCGGTGTATGTGAGCTTCGTGGAAAAGCTCGTGGCCCAGGTGCAGGCCGCCACGATCGGCGACCCGCTGCGCCCCGACGTCATGCTGGGGCCGGTCATCACCGAGGCCGCCGCCGACCGCATCCTCGGCGTCATCGAGCGGGCGGTCGCCGAGAAGGCCGGCGACCTGGTCACCGGTGGGCGGCGGCTCGGGGGTGAGCTCGCGTCCGGCTACTTCATCGAGCCGACGATCTTCAGCAACGTGGACAACCGCTCGTCGCTGGCGCAGACCGAAACCTTCGGGCCGGTGGCCTCGGTCATGCCGTTCGCCGACGAGGCGCAGGCGGTCAGCCTCGCCAACGATTCCCGCTACGGCCTGAACGCGTTCGTCGCGACCGCCAACCTGGAACGCGCACACCGGGTTGCGCGCCGCTTGCAGGCCGGTTCGGTGTGGGTGAACAGGCACAGCGACATCGAGCCGCAGGGCCCCTACGGCGGATACAAGCAGAGCGGCTTCGGCCGCACCGGCGGCGTCGAGGGCCTGCACGAGTTTCTGCAAGTCAAGAACATCCGCATCGGCATGAGCTGACGGCGCGCCGGTGCGCATCCGGCCGGGAAATTCACGTCGGGTCGGCGAAATGCCGTGCAGATCAGATAGTTCCGCCGGAAGGGTACAGTCGCGATCATGAACTTGGTCGAGTGGCTGCGGACCCCCCGCTACCTGCGGACGCGCTTCATGATGGAAACGCGCCCGCTGAACCGCATGGAGATGGAGATCGTTTTCCTCGAGGTCTCCGCCCGCGACGCGTTGCTGCGGCTGCCGGTGGCGTTCATGGTGGTGCCGAAAACCTCCCGCCCCTGGCGCGACGGGCCGTCCGACTCCGAGAGGGACAAGTAGGGGCATCCGGCGGCGGTGGCGGCCTTGCGCCGGGCCCGAAATGCGTTGGCGCGCTGGCGATTCCGCGTGGCGCCGTCCGGTGGCCGCGGCCGTGCCCGCCGATCGCCATCACGTGTCCGGGACCGCGGCACTTGGGCGGCGCTGCCGAGTGGGGCATGCTGGCCGTATGCATGTGATCAACGGGGTCCGCGACCCGGCGGCAAGCTTTCCCCTCGACACCGCGACCGACGACGCCGGTGAGCGCCGGCAGGCCAACCGGGCCGTCGCCGTCAGCGCCGCCGGCCTGGCGCTGACCGGGCTGGTCGAACTGGTCATCGCGGTGGTGTCGGGTTCGGTGGCGCTGCTCGGCGATGCGCTGCACAACCTGTCCGACGTGTCGACCAGCGCCCTGGTGTTCGTCGGCTTCCGCGCGTCGCGCAAGCTCCCGACCGAGCGCTATCCCTACGGCTACGAGCGCGCCGAGGACCTGGCCGGTATCGGGGTGGCCCTGGTGATCTGGGGCAGCGCCGTGGTCGCCGGCTTCGAGAGCGTCACCAAACTGCTGCGGCACGGCGGCACCGGACACGTCGGCTGGGGCATCGCCGCCGCGGTCGTCGGGGTCGTCGGCAACCAGCTGGTGGCCCGCTACAAACTGGTGGTAGGCAGGCGAATTCGGTCGGCAACCATGGTGGCCGACGCCAAGCATTCGTGGCTGGACGCACTCTCGTCGGCCGGGGCGGTGCTGGGGCTGATCGGCGTGGCGCTCGGCTGGGGCTGGGCCGACGCGGTCGCCGGGATCGTCGTCACCGGGTTCATCTGCCACGTCGGCTGGGAGGTGACCGCCGACATCGCGCATCGCCTGCTCGACGGCGTCGATCCCGACATCGTCACCACCGCCGAGGCCGTCGCGGTCTCGGTGCCCGGTGTGACGCACGCGCACGCCCGGGCCCGGTGGACCGGGCGGACCCTGCGGGTCGAGGTGGAGGGCTTCCTGGATGCCGCCACGTCCCTGTCGGACTCCGATCGCATCGGCCGCAGCGTCGCCGCGGCCCTGGCCCCGCGGCTGCCGCAGATGCAGAGCTTCACCTGGACGGCACGCGCGGCCTGAAAATCCCAGCAGGCCAGGAAGTTTCGACGTCAGCCGCGGCCGAAGCGCTCGCGCAGCTGCGGGTCGTTCTCCCACCACAGGCCCGACGCGGCGGCGCCGCCGGCGTCGTGTGACTCGGCCTCGTCGAGTTCGGCGTCGACCGCGACGGCGTGCGCCCGCTCGTCGCGGGACATGGCCCGCATCAGCAGCAGCACGAACGGCCACCCGACCAGATCCCCGAGGATCCACAGAACACCGGCGCCGATGGTTTGGTCCAGCCGCGGGTCGGGGCCCCAGACCCGGTGCAGCCCAGCGTAATACGACGCACCAATCAGCGACCCCTGCCAGATGACCAGCCCCAGCAGCCCGTCGCCGAGCGCCTCCACCACGGTGATCAGCAGCGAGATCGACTGCGGGTAGCGGCGCGGCACCGGGTCCTCCTGCAGGCGGGCGTAGAAGTAGCCGAAACCCAGCGCCACCAACAGGATTCGGGTGGGCGCGCCCACCCATTCGTTGTGCAGGGCGGCGGTGTACCAGGGCGTCAGATACAGCAGCCAGGGGGTGGCCAGCATCCCCAGCGAGGTGGTCGCCGGGTGGGCGAGCACCCGGGCGATGGGGCTGGCCAGCAGGCGATCGAGGCGGTCGCGGCCGGACGGCCCCAGCGCGTCGCGCAGCATCGTGACCGGCGTGGCCTGTGCGAGGAAGAACGGCACGACGTAGAGCAGCAGCAACACCTGCAGCGCGCGCACCCAGAACAGCAGGTAGGCATACGCGCCGACGGCGCTGCAGGTGGCCGCCACCCACGCCAGCAGCCCGGCCGCAAAGCAGGCGGCGGGTGCGATGCGGGCCGACGCCCCGGCCCGCCGGTAGCACCAGGCGTATCCGGCGGCGAGCGCCACGACGACGACCGCGGAGACCGGGTCGAGATGCCAGGTCTGCACCGCGGTGTCCCAGGTCAGCGGTCCGGGATCGACGCGCACGGCACCAGCCTATTGCGGGCCGGCCGGCTCAGTTGCCGACGGCACCCTCGGGCTTGGGACCGCGGTCCTCCCCGGTGATGTACTTCGGGCAGTAGTGCGCGGCCGAGAGGTAGGTGAACTTGGCCGCGCTCGCGCCCTGGAACGCCGGGTTCTGGTTGCGCAGATCGGTCACGATCTTGGCGTCGGATTGGCCGTCGTCGAGCAGCTCGCACACCGACTTGCCGATGGTGATGGCGTTGCCGGCGTCCTGGTAGGTGATGCCGGCGTCGCGCAGGTCCTTGAGGAAGTCCTGATCGTTGTCGATGTCCGCGTGCGCCGGCGCGGCCAGTCCGATGGTGGCGGCGAGGGCGCACAGCCCCAGGAAGAGTCGCATAGCGCACCGATTGTCCCAAACCCGGCGGCGATCGGCATCTCGTCGGGCACCCGCCCGCAGGACGGCCCGCCTCGGAAATTGACGCCGGCGACGCACAGCAAACGATTCACACCGTTTTCGGCAATTCCCAGCGGGGTGCATATTAGGGCCGCGATGTTAAACGCAGGTTTCGGCCGCGCTACATCGCAAACGCGCGCCGTCAGGAAGTGCTGGGCGGCGTGTCGGTCGGGGTGGCCGGCGTGATGCTGGACGCCTGATCCGGGCAGTAGGCGTTGACGGCGATGGCCGCGAACGTGTTGGCATGGTCGTCACTGAGGTTGGAGTTCTTGGACTGCAGGGTGCTGACCACGTCCGACATCTGCTTGCCGCCCTGCAGCGTGGTACACACCCATTTGCCCGCGCCGGCGGCCTTGTCGGCGTCGCCGTACTTGATGCCGGCTTTATCCAGTGAGGCCACGAATGCGTCGTCGGTGCTGTCGGCGCGCGCGGGTACGGCCAACCCAATTACCGCGGCAAATCCCGCCACAATCAAAAACAGCTTCATGAATCGGTGATTCTTGCAGAGCACGGAGCAAACCGCATCCTTTCCCCGGACGACCCCGAAACCCCGCGGCGTCAACCGTGGGTTGACACCACCACAAGCGTCAACCTAACGTTGACGGCATGTCCGAGCCCATCCGCATCGCCCACCCGGTCCGCCTCGACGAGCTGATCGACGCCATCAAAACCACCCACCCCGACGTGCTGGACCAGCTGGCCGACGCCGTGCTGGCGGCCGAGCACCTGGGCGAGGTGGCCGACCACCTGATCGGCCACTTCGTGGACCAGGCCCGCCGCTCCGGGGCGTCGTGGACGGACATCGGCAAGAGCATGGGCGTCAGCAAACAGGCCGCGCAGAAGCGCTTCGTCCCGCGCGAGGCCACCATCCTGGATCCCGGTCAGGGCTTCCAGCGGTTCACCCCGCGGGCGCGCGGCGCGGTGGTCGCGGCCCAGAACGCCGCCCACCAGGCCGGCAACCGCGAGATCACCCCGGACCACCTGCTGATCGGTGTGCTCAGCGACCCGGCCGCGCTGGCGACGGTGCTGCTGCGCCTGCAGCACGTCGACACCGACGCCCTGCGCGACGCCGCGACCGCCGCGATCGCCGCGCTGCGCGCCGACGGTGACCCGCCGGCGCTGATCCCGTTCAGCGGGCCGGCCCGCAAGGTGCTCGAACTGACCGTGCGCGAGGCACTGCGGCTCGGCCACAACTACGTCGGCACCGAGCACCAGTTGCTGGCACTGCTGGAGCTCGAGGACGGCGACGGGCCGCTGCACCGCGGCGGCGTCGACAAGGAGCGGGTCGAGGTCGATCTGATCCGGGCGCTGGAATCACTGGGCAGCGGCAAGAACGTCGGCGCCGGCGAAGACGGTTGACCCTCCCTTCGGCGCGACGGTGTGTGCGATCATGCGAGGATGCGTCGTTGGCTGAGGGTCGTGTCCGCCTTCCTCATCGCCTTTCCGGTTGCGGCGGCCGGCGTCGGGGCGGTCCCGCTCCCCCGCGCCTGGGCCGGGGACGCGCCGATCGGGCACATCGGTGACACGCTGCGGGTGGACAACGGCACCTTCATCGCCGACGTCACGGTGAGCAGCGTGGCGCCCTGCGACCCGCCCCCGGGATTCGGCTACACCCGCGAGGGTACCTACAAGGGCTTCCCCGGCAGCACCGTCGACCGCGCCGACGTGACCATCCGGGCCATCCGGGTGCCCAACCCCTACATCCTGGCGACCGTGTTCAGTTTCAACGGCGTGACCCCCAACGCCGACGCCTACAAGCCGCGCGCCTCCGATGCGCCCGACGCGCTGGACAACGTGCTCGTCAACGCGCCCAACGGCGCGATCGTGCGCGGCGGGGTGTACTGGGACGCCTACCGCGACCCCGTCTCCAACGTGGTGCTGCTGGACAAGAAGACGGGCTATCACCTGGCTCAGTGGAATCTTTGACGCCCGCGCCGGCCACCCACGCCGTCCGCATCATCACGACGGAATCCGTTGACGTTCAACAGCTTGCGGACCTGGCCGCGCGGACGTTCCCGTTGGCGTGCCCGACGTCGGCGGCGCGGGAGGACATCGCGGCGTTCATCGACGCCAACCTGTCGGCCGAGTGTTTCGCCCGGTATCTGGCCGACCCGCACCGCGCGGTCCTGGCCGCCGAGCTCGACGGCCGAATCGTCGGCTACGCCATGCTCATTCACGACCTCGCCGGCGACGCGGCCGAGCTGTCGAAGATCTACGTCGCACCCGAACAGCACGGCGCCGGGACCGCGGCCGCACTGATGCGCCTGGCGCTGGACACTGCCGGCCGCTGGGGCGCCAGCCGGGTGTGGCTGGGCGTAAACCAGAAAAACCAACGCGCACAACGCTTTTACGCCAAGCACGGCTTCACGGTCAGCGGCACCAGAACCTTTCAGCTGGGCGCCGGCCGAGAGGACGACTACCTCATGAGCCGTACGCTTCGTTAGCGCCGGCGGTCAGCGCCAACAGCCGGGACATGGCCCGCAGGTACTTCTTGCGGTATCCACCGGAAAGCATCTCCGCGCTGAAAATGGTGTCCAGCTTCTCCCCCGAGGCCAGCACGGGCACCCCGGCGTCATAGAGCCGGTCGGTCAGCGACACCAGCCGCAGCGCGACGTTCTGGTCGTCGATGCGGTGCACGCCGGTCAAAAACACCGCGGTGACACCCTCGATCAGGGTCAGATAGCGCGACGGGTGCATGGTGGCCAGATGCGCGCACAGCGCGTCGAAATCGTCCAGCGTCGCCCCCGGCACGACGGCGGCGCGCGCGGCCACCTGTGCGTCGGACAGCGGCGGCGGGGCCGGCGGCAGATCGCGGTGCCGGTAGTCCGGCCCCTCGATCCGCACGGTGGTGAAAATGCTTGCCAGCGTGTTGATCTCGCGTAGGAAATCCTGCGCGGCGAAGCGGCCCTCGCCGAGCTGCTCGGGCAGCGTGTTGGAGGTGGCGGCCACCGACACGCCGCGCTCGACCAGCGACGAGAGCAGCCGCGCGACCAGCGTGGTGTTGCCCGGGTCGTCGAGCTCGAACTCGTCGATGCACACCGCGGTGTAATCGGCCAGCAGGTCCACGCATTCGGCGAAGCCGAACACCCCGGCCAGCTGGGTCAGCTCGCCGAACGTCGCAAACGCCTTGGGCGCCGGGCCATCCGGTGAGCGCACCGGGCCGTCACCGGGCAGCTCGTAGTAGGCCGACGCCAGCAGGTGCGTCTTGCCCACCCCGAACCCGCCGTCCAGGTAGAGGCCCACGCCGGGCAGAATCTCGCGTCGTCCCAACAGTTTTCGCCGGCCGGCGCGGCGCTGCACGGCTTGGCGGCAGAATTCCCGGCAGGCCGCGACCGCGGCGGCCTGCGTCGGCTCGGCCGGATCGGGCTGATACGTCGCAAAGCTCACGTCGGCGAAGGTGGGGGGCGGTCGCAGCTGGGCGATCAGCCGCTGCGGCGACACCGTGGGATGCCGGTCCACCAGGTGCGCCACACCGGCCGACGCGGACGCGGAGCCGGACCCGTGCATGCACGCACTGTAACCGCGTGCTGCAATCAGACGCATGGCCCTTCCGGAGACGCCGCTGTCGCTGCTGGGGTCGGTACGCGAGATCGACGACGGCGAACTCCCCGGCCTGTACGACTATCCCGACGGGCACGCCGGAACCTGGGTGCGGGCCAACTTCATCGCCAGCGTCGACGGCGGCGCCACCGCCGACGGCAGCAGCGGCGCCATGGGCGGGCCGGGCGACCGGTTCGTCTTCAACCTGCTGCGCGAACTCGCCGACGTCATCGTGGTGGGGGCGGGCACGGTGCGCATCGAGGGCTACTCCGGCGCGCAGCTCGGCGTCGCCCAGCGTCAGCAGCGCCAGGCCCGCGGCCAGAGCGAGGTCCCGCCGCTGGGGATCGTGACCAAATCCGGCCACCTGAACCGGGACATGGCGGTGTTCACCCGCACCGAGGTGCCGCCGCTGGTGCTCACCTGCGCCGCGGCCGCCGACCAGACCCGCCGACTGCTCAGCGGCCTGTGCGAGGTGCTGGACTGCTCGGCCGGCGACCCGGAGCGGGTCGACGAGGCCACCATGCTGGCCCTGCTCGGCAAGCGCGGGATGCGGCGCATCCTCACCGAAGGCGGTCCGACGCTGCTGAATTCGTTGCTCGAACGCCAACTGCTGGACGAGCTGTGCCTGACCATCGCGCCCTACCTCGTCGGCGGCCACGCCCGGCGCATCGCCACCGGGCCGGGCCAGCTGCTCACCCGGATGCGCTGCGCGCACGTGCTGACCGACGACGCCGGCTACCTGTACACCCGCTACGTCAGGTGCTAGCTACTGTGGTCGGCATGAGTCGGCCCCACCCGTGCGCCACGATCCTGGTGGCGGTGACCGCGTTGCTCGCCGGCTGCGTCCCGGGCCTGGCCGCCGACCCGCGCTTCGCCACCAATTCCGGCGCGCGGCCCCAGGGCGCGGCCACCTCCAAGCCGGCGCCGGGCGGCCCGCCGCCGCTCGCCGCCCCGAAAAACGACCTGGCCTGGCACGACTGCACGTCCCGGGTGTTCGCCGACGCGGCCGTCCCGCCCGCCCCCGGCATCCAGCTGGATTGCGCGAACTACGACGCCGACCTGGACCCGGTCAACGGCGGGGGCGGTGCCCTGAGCATCGGCGTGGTGCGCGCCCGGTCGAATCAGACGCCCCGCGACGCCGGCCCGCTGGTGTTCACCACCGGCTCGGACCTGCCGTCGTCGGCGCAGCTGCCGGTGTGGCTGTCGCGGGCCGGCGCCGACGTGCTGGCCGCGCACCCGATCGTCGCCGTCGACCGCCGCGGCATCGGCATGTCCAGCCCCATCGACTGCCGGGACAAGTTCGACCGCCAGCAGATGCGTGATCAGTCGCAATTCCAGGCCGGTGACGACCCGGTGGCCAACCTGTCCGAGGTCGCCAACACCGCCACCACCAATTGCACCGACGCGATCGCGCCGGGGGCGTCGGCCTACGACGACGCGCACGCCGCCTCCGACATCGAGCGGTTGCGCAGCACCTGGGACGTGCCCGCGCTGGCGCTGATCGGGATCGGCAACGGCGCCCAGGTGGCGCTGGCCTACGCCGGGTCGCGGCCGGACAAGGTGGCCCGGTTGATCCTCGACTCCCCGGTCGCGTTGGGCGTCAACGCCGAAGCCGCCGCCGAGCAACAGGTCAAGGGGCAGCAGGCCGCGCTGGACGCCTTCGCCGCCCAGTGCATCGCGGTGAACTGCGCGCTGGGCCCCGACCCCAAGGGCGCGGTCAGCGCGCTGCTCGCCGACGCCCGCGCCGGCAAGGGACCCGGCGGCGTGTCGGTGGCGCAGGTGGCCAACGCGATCACCGTCGCGCTGGGCTTCCCGTCCGGCGGGCGCGTCAACGCCACCACCGACCTGGCCAACGCGCTGGCCAGCGCCCGCTCCGGCGACACCAACGCGCTGAACAACCTGATCAACCACGCCAACGCGATGCAGGACTCGGACGGCCAGTTCGTCAACGTCTGCAGCGACGCGGTCAACCGCCCGACGCCGGACCGGGTGCGCGAGCTGGTGGTGGCCTGGGGCAAGCTCTATCCGCAGTTCGGGACCGTCGCCGCGCTCAACATGGTCAAGTGCGTGCACTGGCCCACCGGCTCGCCGCCGCCGTCGCCGAAGAGCCTCAAGGTCGACGTGCTGCTGCTCGGCGTGCAGAACGACCCGATCGTCGGCACCGACGGGGTGGCGGCGACCGCGGCGGGGATCATCAACGCCAACGCGGCCAGCAAGCGGGTGATGTGGCAGGGCATCGGACACGGCGCCAGCATCTATTCGGGCTGCGCGGTTCCGCCGCTGATCGGCTACCTGGGCAGCGGCAAATTGCCCAACACCGACACCTACTGCCCGGCCTGACGCTGCTTTCGGATCGCCCGGCGCGCCGGTGTACGGTGCGCTGGTGACGGCAGCTGAATCGACCGGCTTGCGTGATTGGATCCAGGCCGCCTTTCGTCCCCGCACCAGCGCACCCAGCGTCGCGACCGTGCTGCGGTCCGCGTTGTGGCCGATCGCCATCTTCTCGGTGCTGCACCGCAGCATCGTGGTCACCACCAACGGGAACATCACCGACGACTTCAAACCCGTCTACCGGGCGGTGCTGAACTTCCGGCGCGGCTGGGACATCTACAACGAGCACTTCGACTACGTCGACCCGCACTACCTGTATCCGCCCGGCGGCACGCTGCTGATGGCCCCGTTCGGTTATCTGCCCGAGTATCCGTCGCGGTACCTGTTCATCCTCATCAACACCGTGGCGATCCTGATCGCCTGGTACCTGCTGCTGCGACTGTTCGGCTACACGCTGTCCTCGGTCGCCGCGCCGGCGCTGCTGCTGGCCATGTTCTGCACCGAGACCGTGACCAACACGCTGGTGTTCACCAACATCAACGGCTGCGTGCTGCTCGCCGAGATGCTGTTTTTGCGTTGGCTGCTGGACGGCCGGGTCGGCCGCCAGTGGTGGGCCGGGGTGGCCATCGGGTTGACGCTCACCCTCAAGCCGGTGCTGGGGCCGCTGCTGCTGCTGCCGCTGCTGAACCGGCAGTGGCGGGCGCTGGTGCCCGCGTTCGCGATCCCGATCCTCATCAACGCGGCGGCGTGGCCGTTGGTCAGCGACCCGATGGACTTCGTCACCCGCACGCTGCCCTACATCGGGGGCGTGCGGGACTACTTCAACAGCTCGATCGAGGGCAACGGCGTGTACTTCGGCCTGCCCACCTGGCTGATCGTGTTCATGCGAATCCTGTTCACGCTGATCGCGATCGGCGCGCTGTGGCTGCTGTACCGCTACTACCGCACCCGCGATCCGCGGTTCTGGTTCACCAATTCCGCCGGCGTGCTGCTGCTGTGGTCGTGGCTGGTGCTGCCGCTGGCCCAGGGCTACTACTCGATGATGCTGTTCCCGTTCTTGATGACGGTGGTGCTGCCCAACTCGCTGATCCGCAACTGGCCGGCGTGGCTGGGGATCTACGGCTTCATGACGCTGGACCGCTGGCTGCTGTTCAACTGGATGCGCTACGGCCGCGCGCTGGAATACCTCAAGATCACCTACGGGTGGTCGCTGCTGCTGATCGTGGTGTTCAGCGTGCTCTGCTACCGGTATCTGGACGCCAAGGCCGAGGACCGGCTGGATCGCGGCATCGATCCGGCATGGCTGACGGGTGGGCGCGAGTAGCTGCGCGGTGATCGCAAGCGCGGCGCAGCCGGGCGCAGCGGGTCACCGCCATTAGCGGCGCGGTGATCGCAAGCGCGGCGCAGCCGGGCGCAGCGGGTCACCGCCATTAGCGGCGCGGTGATCGCAAGCGCGGCGCAGCCGGGCGCAGCGGGTCACCGCCATTAGCGGCGCGGTGATCGCAAGCGCGGCGCAGCCGGGCGCAGCGGGTCACCGCCATTAGCGCTAGCGTGGAGGCATGACGCGCCGGCGACGATGCAGAGCGCAGCGATGAGGAGGAGCGTCGCAATATGACCAGTCCGAAGGTGCAATTGACCGACGACGAGTGGCGCCAGCGGCTCACCCCGGAGGAGTTCCACGTGCTGCGCCAGGCCGGCACAGAACGACCCTTCACCGGTGAATACACCGACACCAAGACCGAGGGCGTCTACCAGTGCCGGGCCTGCGGGGCCGAATTGTTCCGCAGCACAGAGAAATTCGAGTCGCACTGCGGCTGGCCGTCGTTCTACGACCCGGCGAACTCCGATGCGGTGATCCTGCGGCCGGACCACTCTTTGGGCACGACGCGCACCGAGGTGCTGTGCGCGAACTGCCACAGCCACCTGGGCCACGTGTTCACCGGCGAGGGCTACCCGACGCCGACCGATCAGCGCTACTGCATCAACTCGATCTGCCTGCGGCTGGTGCCGTCCTGATTTGCGAGGCGCCTGTTGCCCTTGACCTCGCTCGCTGCGACGACACTTAAACCACGCACGCGACACGCCGGAAACGGGCGCCCTGGTTTAAGTTTCGCGGATCCCCCGGCTCCGCCCCGGCGTCAGTTCATGCGTGGACGACGCGTTTGTGGGTAGCGACGCCGTGCGGCGCGGAACCTTGAGCCGCCACCAATTGCGAGCGCAATTCCGCGCCATATATCCCGACATTTATCTGCCCGCCCACGCCGCGCGCTCGCTGCGCACACGTTCGGTGGCGGCGTGGTTGTGGTCGGGCCGCCGCGGCGTCCTCGCCGGGTTGGCCGCCGCAGCGCTGCACGGGTCGAGCTGGATCGACGACGACGAGCCCATCGAGCTGATCTGGCGCAACCCGCATCCGCCGGCCGGCGTGATCACGCGCAACCAGCGGCTCGAGCCCGACGAGATCACCCGGGTCGCCGGTCTGCCGGTCACCACCCCGGCCAGGACCGCGTTCGACTTGGCCAGGCAACGGCCCCGCGGCGAGGCGGTGGCGCGACTCGACGCGTTGATGCGGGCGACACCGTTCTCGACCGAGGAAGTGCTGATGCTGGCCGAGCGGCGTCCACGAGCGCGGGGGCTGCGAAAGCTGCGTGCGGCCCTCCCGCTGGTGGACCCCGGAGCCGCGTCGCCAAAGGAGACCTGGCTACGCCTCCTGCTGATCGATGCCGGAATTCCGGTACCCGCCACGCAAATACCGGTCCAACAGAACTGGCGGCTCATCGCCGTGCTCGACATGGGTTGGGAGGATTATCTGGTGGCCGCCGAGTACGACGGCGATCACCACCGCACCAATCGGCGGCAGTACGCGCGCGACCAGGCTCGGCTGCGCACGCTGCAAGAACTGGGGTGGATCGTCGTCCGGGTGATCGCCGAGGACAAGCCTGACGACGTGGTGCGACGCACACGTGATGCACTAACCCGTCGCGGCTACCGCGACACTTAAACCACGCACGCGACACGCCGGAAACCGGCGCCATGGTTTAAGTCTCGCGGCCGAAGAAAGGAGCCGTCAGTCCACCCGGGTGGCGTGCACTTCCCAGAACGGGGCGTGCACCCGGCCGCCCTGCAGCCACGGCTCCATCGCGCGGAAGCGCTCCAGCAACTTCGCCGCCTCGTCGGCCATGTCGGGATTGCGAGCAGCCATCATCTGAATCGTCTCGGCGCTGAGGTTGACCTGGTAGGTGGTCGGCCCCAGGTAGCTGATCTCCCAGCCGGCGGCGGGGAGCACGTCGCGAAAGTCGTTCTCGGACAACGACCGCATCATCTTGAAGCCGTTGACGTCATGTTCGCCGAACTCGAACATGTACAGCCGGGCGCCCGGTTTGGTGGCCCGATGCAGCGCCCGCGCATACGAGCTGCGCAGCTCGGGCTCGGTGGCGAAGACGTGGTAGAACGCGCAGTCGACCACCGTGTCGAACCGGCCGTCGAAGCCGTCCAGCTTCGTCGCGTCGGCCAATTCGAAATTCACCGACACCCCGGCCTTGTGGGCGTTGGCCCGGGCCCGCTCGATGGCGGCAGCCGAGCCGTCGATTCCGGTCGCCGAAAAACCCTGGGACGCATAGTAAATCGCGTGATGACCCGGGCCGGTGCCGGGGTCGAGCACCTCACCCTTGACCGCGCCGAGCGCGACGAGCTGGCGGACCACCGGCTGCGGGCCGCCGATGTCCCACGGCGTGGCGGCGGGTAATCCGTGCGACGTCCGCTGGTCGCGGTACATCTCCTCGAAGCGGGCGGGGTCGGCGGGATCGAACGATGCAGTCACGGCAGCGAATTCACCAGCTGCTCGACGGGCACCCTGGGACCGGTGAAGAACGGGGTCTCCGCGCGGGTGTGCCGGCGGGCGTCGGTCGCGCGCAGCTCGCGCATCAGGTCGACGATGCGGTGCAGCTCGGGCGCCTCGAAGGCCAGGATCCACTCGTAGTCGCCGAGCGCGAACGCCGGCACCGTGTTGGCGCGGACGTCCTTGTACTCGCGGGCGGCCATGCCGTGTTCGGCGAGCACGCGGCGGCGTTCCTCGTCGGGCAGCAGATACCACTCGTAGGACCGGACAAAGGGATACACGCAGATGTAGGCGCCGGGCTCCTCGCCGGCCAAAAACGCCGGGATGTGGCTCTTGTTGAACTCGGCCGGCCGGTGCAGCGCCACGCTGCTCCACACCGGCGAGCACACCCGCCCCAGCGCGGTGGTGCGCCGGAAATCGGCGTAGGTCGCCTGCAGCGCCTCGACGGTTTCGGCGTGCGTCCAGATCATGAAGTCGGCGTCGGCGCGCATGCCCGCCACGTCGTAGAGCCCGCGCACCACGACGCCGCGCTCCTCCTGTTGTTTGAAGAACCGCGACGCGTCGTCGACGACCTCGTCCCGCCGGTCCCCCAACGCGCCCGGGCGCACGGCGAACACCGAGAACATCAGGTAGCGGATCGCCGAGTTCAGCGCGTCATAGTCAAGCTTGGCCATGCGACCTATCGTGCCACTTCCGCCTGAAGGGCCTCGACCGCGCGCCCGGCCGCGCCCACGCAGGCGGGCACCCCGATGCCGTCCAGGTAGCCGCCGGCCACCGCGAGCGTCGGCGGCAGGCCCGCGCGCAGCTCGCCGACCAGCTCGGCATGGCCGGGCCCGTACTGCGGCATGGCGTCGAGCCAGCGCTGCACCCGCACGTCCACCGGGCGGACATCCAGCCCGAACACGGCGGCCAGGTCGGCCAGCGCCCAGCCGCGCAGCTCCTCGTCAGGGGTGCGGGCGGCCACCTGGTCGCCGAACCGGCCGAACGACAACCGCAGCAGCTGCACGTCCGCGCGCGTCCCCCATTTCTTGGACGACAGCGTGATGGCCTTGGCCCGCAACCGCTCGCCGGTGGCGACCAGCACGCCGGAGCAGTCGGGAAACGCGGTGTCGCCCGGCGCCGCGAGCGCCAGCACCACCGACGACGCGGCGACGACGCGGCCGGCGGCGGCGGCGCTGCGCGGGGCGATCCCGGCCAGCAGCCGCGCGACCTCCCGCGCCGGCACGGCCAGGATCACCGCGTCGGCGTGCCGGCGGGCACCGGCGTCGTCGACCACGGCCCATCCCGGCCGGCGGGTTCCAGCCGGGCCGCCGCGGCCGGACCCGCCGCGGGAGGGCGCGCGCGACCAGCTCGTCGACCAGCACCCGGTAGCCGCCGTCCAGCGCACCGAACACCGGCGCACCGGTGGCCGGCGGCAGGGCCCGCCGGACCGCGTCGGTCAGGCTGGCGGCGCCGCGGTCCAGGGCCGCCGCCACGGTGGGGGCGGCCGCGCGCAGCCCGATGGTGGCCGCCGAGCCGGCGTACACCCCGCTCAGCAGCGGATCCACCGACCGCGACACCACCTGCTCGCCGAACCGATCGCCCACCAGGTCGGCCACCGCGGGATCGCTGCCGGGGCGCCAGTGCAGCGGCTGCCGCGGTTCGGCGTCGATGCGGGCCAGCGTCGCATTGTCGACCAGTCCGGCCATCGACGCCGCCGACGACGGGATGCCCACCACCGTGCCGGTGGGCAGCGGGTGCAGCCGTCCCCGGCTGTAGATCAGCGGGCGTGCGCCGGTCGAAACGCGTTGGCGGCCAGTCAGATTCAGTTCGCTCAGCAGTGCGGGCAGCTCGGGGCGGCGCAGCACGAACGCCTCGGCGCCCAGGTCCATCGGCACGCCGCCGACCGGCTCGGTGCGCAGGATGCCGCCGAGCCGCGGCGCCGGGTCGAGCAGCGTGATCACCGCGTCGTCGCCGGCCGCCACCCGCAGCCGGTAGGCCGCCGTCAGCCCTGAAATACCGCTGCCCACAACACAATACGAGCGGGCCGTCATAGCGAGTGGACCAGTGACACCAGCTCGGTCAGCACACCGGGATCGGTTTCGGGCAGCACCCCGTGGCCGAGGTTGAACACGTGCCCGGCCGCGCCGGCGTCGACGGCGCGCCGCCCGTCATCCACCACCGCCCGCGCCGCCGTCTCCACCACCGGCCACCCGGCCAGCAGCACCACCGGATCGAGGTTGCCCTGCAGCGCGGTGCCGGGCATCACCCGGGTCGCCGCGTCGGCGAGCGCGGTGCGCCAGTCCACGCCCACCACCGTCGCGGGCGCCGGTTTGAGGGCGGCCGACATCGCCCCCAACAGTTCGGCGGTGCCCACCCCGAAGTGCGTCATCGGCACGCCGTAATCGGCCAGCGCCGCGAACACCCGGGCGCTGTGCGGCTGCACGTAGCTGCGGTAGTTGGCCAGCGACAGCGCCCCGGCCCACGAGTCGAACACCTGGACGGCGTCCACCCCGGCGTCCAGTTGCACCCGCAGGAAGCCCACGGTGATGTCGGTCAGCTTCTCCATCAGGGCGTGCCAGCTGTCCGGGTCGGCCAGCATCATCGCCTTGGTGCGGGCGTGGTGGCGGCTGGGCCCGCCCTCGATCAGATAGGACGCCAGCGTGAACGGCGCACCCGCGAAGCCGATCAGCGGAACCTCACCGAGCGCGGACACCAGCAGCCGCACCGCATCGGCGATCGGCTGAACACGTTGCCGCTCAAGCGGTTTCATCGCGGCCACGTCCGCGGCGGTGCGCACCGGCGATGCGATCACCGGCCCGACGCCCGCCACGATGTCCAGGTCGATGCCGGCGCCCAGCAGCGGCACCACGATGTCGGAGAACAGGATCGCCGCGTCGACGTCGTGCCGGCGCACCGGCTGCAGCGTGATCTCGCAGACCAGCTCGGCGTCGAAACAGGCCGACAGCATTTCGTGCTGGGCCCGCAGCGCCCGGTATTCGGGCAGCGACCGGCCGGCCTGCCGCATGAACCACACCGGAACCCGGTGGGGTTTGCGGCCGTTCACCGCGGCCAGATACGGCGACTCGGGAAGGTCGCGGCGGGTACGCGCGCTGCTGTTCATCGGGCTCAATGCTGCCATGACGGCGTCGCTGCGTAGTATCGACGACCGTGCCAGTCAGCCACCCGCCGGTCGATTACCACGACTTCCCCAGCCTGCGCTGCGAACTCGGCGACGACGGGGTGCTGACGGTGGTGCTCGACTCGCCGGGTCTGAATTCGGTGGGGCCGCAGATGCACCGCGACCTGGCCGACATCTGGCCGGTGATCGACCGCGACCCGGCGGTGCGCGCGGTGCTGGTCCGCGGTGAGGGCAAGGCCTTCTCCTCCGGCGGCAGCTTCGACCTGATCGACGAGACCATCGGCGATTACCAGGGCCGGATCCGCATCATGCGGGAGGCCCGCGACCTAGTGCACAACATGATCAACTGCGACACCCCGGTGGTGTCGGCGATCCGCGGGCCGGCCGTGGGCGCGGGCCTGGTGGTGGCCCTGCTCGCCGACATCTCGGTGGCCGGCCGCACCGCCAAGCTGATCGACGGGCACACCAAGCTGGGCGTGGCCGCCGGCGACCACGCCGCCATCTGCTGGCCGCTGCTGGTCGGCATGGCCAAGGCCAAGTACTACCTGCTGACCTGCGAGACGCTGCTCGGCGAGGAGGCTGAGCGGATCGGCCTGGTGTCGCTGTGCGTCGACGACGACGACGTGCTGTCCACCGCCGCGGGCATCGCCGGGAAACTGGCGCAGGGCGCCCAGCACGCCATCCAATGGACCAAGCGCAGCCTCAATCACTGGTACCGCATGATGGGCCCCACCTTCGAGACCTCGGTGGGGCTGGAATTCCTCAGTTTCAGCGGGCCCGACGTGCAGGAAGGCCTGGCCGCGCACCGGGAAAAACGCGCCGCCCGCTTCACCGGCGGATCTGCCACCTGAGCTGGACATATAGCTTTGGTGGAGGCCCGGTAACGGCTTGGTCGCGGCGGGTGTATAACCCGGCGCGCCTGTCGCGGCGTGTCGGCCGATGGGTCTACCGTCGATCCCTGTGACCCGCGCTGTGACGATGCAGAACGGCCGGGATGAACAGGAGCGGCGTCAAGTGACCTCATCCGAACCGGCCCCATTCCGCGAGGCGGTAGCGGCGATGAACGCCGTCGTCATGCGGCCGGAGATCGAGCTGGGTCCGATCCGGCCGCCGCAACGCCTGGCGCCCCACAGCTACGCCCTGGGCGCCGAGGTCAAACATCCCGACCGCGAAATCATTCCGGAACGGTCCGACGGTGACGCCTTCGGCCGGTTGATCCTGCTGTACGACCCCGAAGGCGCCGATGCCTGGGACGGCACCATCCGCATGGTGGCCTACATCCAGGCCGACCTCGACCCCAGCGAGGCGGTGGATCCGCTGCTTCCTGAAGTAGCGTGGAGCTGGCTGGTCGAGGCACTGGAGTCACGCATGGAACACGTCGTCGCGCTGGGCGGCACCGTCACCGCCACCACGTCGGTGCGCTACGGCGACATCTCCGGACCGCCGCGTGCCCACCAGCTCGAGCTGCGGGCGTCCTGGACTGCGACGTCGCCCGCAGTGGGCGCGCACGTGCAGGCGTTCTGCGAGGTGCTCGAGCACGCCGCGGGGCTGCCGCCCGCCGGAGTCACCGACCTGAGCTCGCGGTCACGCGCCTAGCATGGGCGAACCGTCGGCCGAGGGGCCGGGTAGCGGCGTGCCCGCTCCCATCCCGCTGCCGCACCCGTCCGAAGGCGTCCCGCCGATCTCGGCCAGCGTGCCCGACATCGAGGACGCGGCGCGGCGGCTGGACCGCGGCCGCGGGCCGTTCGCGGTGGACGCCGAGCGGGCGTCGGGATTCCGCTACTCCAACCGGGCCTACCTGATCCAGATCCGCAGGGCCGGGGCCGGCACCGTGCTGATCGACCCGGTGAGCCACGGCGCCGACCCGGTGCGAGCGCTGCGACCGGTGGCCGAGGTGCTCGGCAGCGACGAGTGGATTCTGCACTCCGCGGATCAGGACCTGCCCTGTCTGGCGGAGGTGGGCATGCGGCCGCCGGCGCTGTATGACACCGAGCTGGCCGGTCGGCTGGCCGGGTTCGAGCGGGTGAACCTGGCGACCATGGTCGAGCGGCTGCTGGGCTTCGGGCTGGCCAAGGGCCACGGCGCGGCCGACTGGTCCAAGCGCCCGCTGCCCGCCGAATGGCTCAACTACGCCGCCCTGGATGTGGAGCTGCTCATCGAGCTGCGCGCCGCGATCGCCGACGTGCTGGCGGAGCAGGGCAAAACCGATTGGGCCGCACAGGAATTCGACTATCTGCGGCAGGCGGGTTCCAAGGAGCCGGGCCCCGCCGCGCGGCGCGACCGGTGGCGGCGGACGTCGGGAATCCATCGGGTGCGCGATCAGCGCGGCCTGGCCGCGGTGCGCGAACTGTGGTTGACGCGCGACCGCATCGCGCAGCGCCGCGACATCGCCCCGCGGCGCATCCTGCCCGACTCGGCGATCATCGAGGCCGCCCTGGCCAACCCGACGACCATCGAGGAGCTGGTGGCGCTGCCGGTGTTCGGCGGGCGCAATCAACGGCGCAGCGCCGCGACCTGGTTGGCGGCGCTGGATGCGGCCCGGCAGAGCGAGAATCCGCCGGTGGACTCCGAACCGCCGAACGGGCCGCCGCCGCCGGCGCGGTGGAGCCGGCGCAAACCGGAGGCGGCCGCGCGGCTGGAGGCCGCGCGCGCGGCGCTGGCCGAGGTGTCCGAACGCGTGCACGTCCCCACCGAGAACCTGGTCGCGCCGGACCTGGTGCGACGGCTGTGCTGGGACTGGGAGCCCACCCCCGACCCGTTCGCGGCGGTGGAGGCGTTCCTGTGCGCCGGGCACGCCCGGCCCTGGCAGCGCGAGTTGGTGGATCCGGTTCTGGCCCGGGCGCTGCAGCAGCCGCCGCCGGCGGTTGCGGACGACGACGGCTGACGCGCACCGGCCGCGCCGGGTGGGCACCCAGACCCGTGACTAGTCGAGGTGCTCGCGGATCTCGGCCTCGGCCACGCCGCTGCCCAGCGCGGCGACCCAGCCGGTGATGCGGCGGGCGATGTCCTGATCGGTCAGCGCCAGATCCGCCAGCAGCTCCCCGCGCGAGGCGTGCTCGTAGAACCGCTGCGGCAATCCGACGTCGCGGCACGGGACGTCGAGCTCGGCGCGGCGCAGCGCGGCCGAGACCGCCGACCCCACCCCGCCGTTGACGCCGTTGTCCTCACAGGTGACCACCAGCTTGTGCCAGGCCGCCAGCTCCAGGATGGAATCCGAGACCGGCAGCACCCAGCGCGGATCGACGACCGTGACGCCGATGCCCTGATCCGCCAGCCGCCTGGCCACCGCCAGGGCCATCGGCGCGAACGCGCCGACGCCGATCAGCAGCACGTCGTGGTTGCAGCCGCTGGCCGGCAGGGCCAGCACGTCGACGCCCGACAGGCCGGAGCCGCGCCGCTCGATCGCCGGAATGTCCTCGCCCACATCACCTTTGGGGAAGCGCAGCGCCGTGGGCCCGTCGTCGACGTCGAGCGCCTCGCCGAGCTCCTCGCGCAACCGGGCGGCGTCGCGGGGTGCGGCCACCCGCATGCCGGGCACGACGCCGAGGATGGACAGGTCCCACATGCCGTTGTGGCTGGCGCCGTCCGAACCGGTGATGCCGGCCCGGTCCAGCACCATGGTGACCGGCAGCCGGTGCAGCGCGACGTCCATCATGATCTGGTCGAAGGCGCGGTTGAGGAACGTCGAGTAGATGGCCACCACCGGGTGCATGCCGCCCATGGCCAGGCCGGCCGCCGAGGTCATCGCGTGCTGTTCGGCGATGCCGACGTCGAACAGGCGGTCGGGGAACTGCTGGCCGAACGGCGTCAGCCCGGTGGGCCCGGGCATGGCCGCGGTGATGGCCACGATGTCGCGGCGCTTGCGGGCGTAGCCGATCAGCGCGTCGGAGAAGGTCGCCGTCCAGCCGGGCCCGGCGACCTTGGTGGCCTGCCCGGTGATCGGGTCGATCACGCCGCAGGAATGCATCTGGTCGGCCTCGTCGTCCTCGGCGGGCGCGTAGCCCATCCCCTTGCGGGTCACCACGTGCACGATCACCGGGCGCCCGAAGCCGCGGGCATGGCGCAGCGCGGCCTCCACCGCGCGTTCGTCGTGGCCGTCGACGGGGCCGACGTACTTCAGCCCGAGGTCGGTGAACAGCAGCTGCGGCGACAGCGAGTCCTTGATGCCGGCCTTGACGCTGTGCATCACCCGGTAGGCGAGCTTGCCCACCAGCGGCAGCGCCCGCAGCGCGTCGCGGCCCCGCTGAAGCGCCTGCTCGTAGGCGGGTTGCAGCCGCAGCGTGGCCAGGTGGTCGGCCACCCCGCCGATCGTCGGCGCGTAGCTGCGGCCGTTGTCGTTGACCACGATGATCACCGGGCGGCCGGACGCGGCGATGTTGTTCAGCGCCTCCCAGCACATGCCGCCGGTGAGCGCGCCGTCGCCGACCACCGCGACCACGTGCCGGTTGCGGTGCCCGCTCAGCTCGAAGGCCTTGGCCAGGCCGTCGGCGTAGGACAGGGCGGCGCTGGCGTGGCTGGACTCCACCCAGTCGTGTTCGCTTTCGCTGCGCGACGGATACCCCGACAGGCCACCCTTTTTGCGCAGGCTTTCGAACTCGTGCGCCCGCCCCGTCAGCATCTTGTGCACGTAGGCCTGATGGCCGGTGTCGAAGATGATCGGGTCGTGCGGAGAGTCGAACACCCGGTGCAGCGCGAGCGTCAGCTCGACCACGCCGAGGTTGGGCCCCAGATGCCCCCCGGTGGCAGCGACCTTGTGGATCAGGAACTCGCGAATCTCGGCGGCCAGTTCGCGGAGCTGATGCGTCGAAAGGTGCTGCAGATCAGCGGGCCCGCGGATCTGTTCCAGCATCCCGTCAGTCTACGCAGCGCCCGGCGGAACACTACTGATCAATGTGGCCGGCGCTCGTCGTATTGTCCTGGGTATGCGCGCGGCGGAACTGGCCGAGGACTTCCCGGTCGTCTCGGTCGACTCCGACGCCCTGGACGCCACCCGGCTGCTGGCCGAGCACCGGCTGCCCGGGATCGTCGTCACCGACGCGTCCGGTAAACCGTTCGCGGTGCTGCCCGCCTCACAGGTCGTGCGCTTCATCGTGCCCCGCTACGTGCAGGACGATCCGTCGCTGGCCGGGGTGCTCAACGAGTCGGTGGCCGACCGCTGCGCGGAAAAGCTGCGCGGCAAGACGGTGCGCGACGTGTTGCCGGACCACCTGGTCGACGTGCCCCCGGCCGACGCGGACGACACCATCATCGAGGTGGCCGCGCTGATGGCGCGGCTGCGCAGCCCGCTCGTCGCGGTGGTCAAGGAGGGCCGGCTGATCGGGGTGATCACCGCATCGCGGGTGCTCGGGGCGGCGCTGCGGCCTTGAATCGGGTGGGACATAGATGAGCGTCATCGCGATTGCGGTGTTCGTGGTGGCCTACGCCCTGATCGCCAGCGATCGCGTCAACAAGACGTTCGTCGCGCTGGCCGGCGCCGCGGTGGTCATCACGTTGCCGCTGATCCGTTCGGACGACGTCTTCTACTCGCGCGAGACCGGAATCGATTGGGACGTAATCTTTTTGCTGCTCGGCATGATGATCATCGTCAGCGTGCTGCGCCAAACCGGTGTCTTCGAGTACGTCGCGATCTGGTCGGCCAAGCGGGCCCGGGGCTCCCCGCTGCGCGTCATGATCCTGCTGGTGCTGGTGACCGCGCTCGCGTCGGCCCTGCTGGACAACGTGACCACGGTGCTGCTGATCGCCCCGGTGACCCTGCTGGTGTGCGATCGCCTGGCGATCACCGCGGCCCCGTTCCTGATGGCCGAGGTGTGCGCGTCGAACGTCGGCGGCGCGGCGACGTTGGTCGGCGACCCGCCCAACATCATCATCGCCAGCAGGGGCGGGCTGAGCTTCAACGACTTCCTGGTTCATCTGGCGCCCATCGTGGTCATCGTCGTCGGCGCGCTGATTGCGTTGCTGCCCAGGCTTTTTCCCGGAGCCTTCACCGTCGATCCGGAGCGGGTGGCCGACGTGATGTCGCTGGAGGAAAAGGAGGCCATCCGCGATCCCCGGTTGCTGGTCACCTGCGGGGTGGTCTTGCTGGCGGTGTTCGCGGCGTTCATCGCCCACGGGCCGCTGCACCTGGAACCCTCGCTGGTGGCACTGTTGGGCGCCGGCATCCTGGTGGTGGCGTCGCGGTTGCAGCCCGCCGACTACCTGTCCGGCGTGGAGTGGGACACGCTGCTGTTTTTCGCCGGCCTGTTCGTCATGGTCGGCGCCCTGGTGAAGACCGGCGTCGTCAAACACCTTGCCCGCCTGGCGATCACCGCCACCGGCGGCAACACCCTGACCGCGACGATGGTCATCCTCGTCGCGTCGGTCGTCATCAGCGGGATCGTCGACAACGTCCCGTACGCCGCGACGATGGCGCCGGTGGTCGCCGACCTGGTGCCGGCCCTGGGCGACCACG
Source organism: Mycobacterium sp. MAC_080597_8934 (assembly GCF_000523975.1). Taxonomy (NCBI): domain Bacteria; kingdom Bacillati; phylum Actinomycetota; class Actinomycetes; order Mycobacteriales; family Mycobacteriaceae; genus Mycobacterium; species Mycobacterium sp. MAC_080597_8934. Next base: position 345,160 of record NZ_JAOS01000019.1, read on the forward strand.
CCAACCCCGCAGTGTTGTGGTGGTCGCTGGCGCTGGGCACGGACTTCGGCGGCAACCTCACCGCGATCGGCGCCAGCGCCAACATCGTGCTGCTCGGGATCGCCCGCCGGGCCGACAATCCGATCTCCTTCTGGGAGTTCACCCGCAAGGGCGTGGTGGTCACCGCGGTCTCGGTCGCGCTGTCCGCGCTGTATCTGTGGCTGCGCTATTTCGTGTGGGGCTGATTCGGCGTCGAACGTGGGGCCTGGGTACGAGCCTCGTTCGTTTTTCGTCCATATCCCCCACGCTCGGCGAGTGCGAAACTCACCGCGTCAGCAGCGCGACGCATTCGCTGTGATGGGTGAGCGGGAACGCGTCGAACACCCTGATCTTCTCGATGGTGTAGCCGTGCGCCAGGTAGGTTCCCATGTCGCGGGCGAAAGATGCTGCCTCACAACCGATGTGGACGATGCGGGCACACCGGCGGCGGCCAGCGAGTCGATGACCTCGCGCCCGGCGCCGGCCCGCGGCGGATCCAGCACCGCCACGTCTGCTTGCAAGGCGGGGTTCGTTGCGCCGCCAGGGCGCGGCGCACCGAGTCGGTGACCACCTGCACCTGCGGCAGGTCGGCCAGCGCCGCCCGGGCGGCCCGGGTGGACGCCCGCGAGGTGTCGACGCTGAGCACCCGCCCGGACGCGCCCACGGCCTCGCCAGCGCCGCGGCGAAAACGCCTGCGCCGCCGTAGAGATCCCACGCGGTCATGCCGGCGCCGGGCTGCGCCCAGTCGAGCACCAGGGCGCGGTAGGTCGCCGCCGCGTCGCGGTGCGCCTGCCAGAACGCGGTCACCGGCACCCGCCAGCTGCGCCCGCTCACCCGCTGCACCGCCTCGTAGCGTCCCTCGATGACCTTGGTCGCGGTGCGCCGGCCCTGCCGCAGGGTGCGCACCACGTGGCGGGCGCCGTCGTCGTCGACGGCCACGTGCAGCTGGGCGGCCGACGGCCACTGGGTCTCGGCGATGCCGTCCAGCATGCCGGGCGGCAGCTGCGCGCAGCGCAGGTCGGTCACCAATTCCTCGCTGTGGTACCGGTGAAAGCCCGGCCGGCGGTCGGCGCCCACGTCCAGCCGGACCCGGGTGCGCCACCCCGTCGGCCCGGTATTCCCCAGCGGTTCGGCCTCGCCGGCCCAGCGATGCCCGCCGAGGCGCTCCAGCTGATTGGCCACCACCGCGGCCTTGAGCGCCCGGGCCGCCTCGGGCCGCACGAAAGCCAGGTCGCAGCACCCGGCGCCGTCCACCCCAGCGATCGGGCACAGCGACTCGATGCGGCCGTCCGCCGCCTCGATGACGTCGAGAACCTCTGCGTGCCAATAGGATCCGCGGTCGGCGGTGACCCGAACCCGGACCCGCTCACCGGGCAGCGCGTACCGGACGAACACCACCCGGCCCTCGTGATGCGCCACGCAGCTGCCGCCGTTGGCCGGGCTGCCGGTGGTCAGCGTCAGCTCGCCCACCGGGGGCGGCCCCGGGCGGGTCAATCGAAGATTCCCCGCCGGGCGTCGCCCGGGGCCATGTGCGGCTCCAGGGTCTTGCGCCGCTCCGACGAACTCAGTTGCCAGGGAACGGAAGTCACCATCACCCCCGGCATGAATAGCAGCCGCCCCTTGAGCCGCAGCGCGCTCTGGTTGTGTAGCACCTGCTCCCACCAGTGGCCGACCACGTACTCCGGAATGAACACCGTGACCACGGTGCGCGGCGACTCTTCCCTGGCCCGCTTGACGTATTCCAGTACCGGGCGGGTGATTTCGCGGTAGGGCGAGGCGATGACCTTGAGCGGGACGCTGATGTCGGCCTCCTCCCACTTGTGCACCAGATCGCGGGTTTCGGCGTCGTCGACACTGACCGTCACCGCCTCGAGCACGTCGGGTCGGGTGGCCCGGGCGTAGGCCAGCGCCCGCAGCGTCGGCAGGTGCAGCTTCGACACCAGCACCACGGCGTGGTTGCGGCTGGGCAACACCACGTCGTCCTGGTCGGCGGCCTGCTCGGCCAATTCGCGGTTCACCGTGTTGTAGTGCCGGTTGATCATCTTCATGATCCCGAACAGCAAGCTCATCGCGAACAGGGCGATCCACGCCCCGGCGGCGAACTTGGTGATCAGGACCACCAGCAAAACCGCGCCGGTGGAAAGCAATCCGACGGTGTTGACCGCCCGGGAGCGCATCATCTTGCGCCGCGCGGCCGGGTCGGTCTCGGTGCGCAGCAACCTGGTCCAGTGCCGCACCATGCCGATCTGGCTCAGCGTGAACGAAATGAACACGCCGACGATGTAGAGCTGGATCAGCGCGGTGACCTCGCCGCGGAAGGCGATGATCGCCAGCAGCGCCGCCCCGGACAAAAACAGGATGCCGTTGGAGAACGCCAACCGGTCGCCGCGGGTGTGCAGTTGCCGCGGCAGGTAGCTGTGCTGCGCCAGGATCGAGCCGAGCACCGGGAACCCGTTGAACGCGGTGTTGGCGGCCAGCACCAGGATGAGCGCGGTCACGGTGGCGATCAGCAGGAACCCGATGTGGAAGCCGCCGAACACCGCCTGCGCCAGCTGGGTGACCAGGGTCTTCTGGTAGTAGCCCGGCGGCGTCCCGCTCAGCTGCGTCGCCGGATCCTCGACGAGTTTCACCCCGATCTTCTCGGCCAGCACAATGATGCCCATCAGCAGCGTGACGGCGATGCCGCCCAGCATCAGCAGGGTCGTGGCGGCGTTGCGCGACTTGGGTTTCTGGAACGCCGGCACCCCGTTGCTGATCGCCTCGACACCGGTCAGCGCCGCGCACCCGGAGGAGAACGACCGCGCCACCAGGAAGGCCAGCGCGAAGCCGACGACCTGGCCGTGCTGCGCATGCATTTCGAATCCGGCGGATTCCGCCCGCAGCGGGTTGCCTAGCACGAAGATCCGGAACAGCCCCCAGCCGATCATCGTGAGCACCCCGATGATGAACGCATATGTCGGGATCGCGAAGGCTACCCCGGACTCGCGCACCCCGCGCAGGTTCAACGCCATCACCAACAGGATGGCCGCCACACAGAAGAACACCTTGTGTTCGGCCACGATCGGGACCGCCGAGCCGATGTTGGCCATCGCCGAGGCCGTCGAAACCGCAACGGTCAGAACGTAATCCACCATCAGCGCGCTGGCCACCACCAGGCCGGCGGTCTCGCCGAGATTGGTGGTGACCACCTCGTAGTCCCCGCCGCCGGACGGGTAGGCGTGCACGTTCTGCCGGTAGCTGGCCACCACCACCAACATCACCGCGGCCACCGCCAGGCCGATCCAGGGCGTCAGCGCGTACGCGCTCACCCCGGCCACCGACAGCATCAAAAACACCTCTTCGGGCGCATACGCCACCGACGACAACGCATCGGAGGCGAACACCGGCAAGGCGATCCGCTTGGGCAGCAGGGTGTGACTCAGCCGGTCGCTACGAAACGGCCGACCGATAAGCAACCGACGAGTGGCGGTTGAAAGTTTGGACACGAGAGCCAAGAGTAAGCCCCGGCGAGTATGCCGGTAGCGTTCGTAGGCGAGAATGTTCGCCGACCGAAACGGCTTGCCGACGTGCGTTGCCGGTGACGGCGCCAGACGCGGCCGAGAGGATCTGGATGTGCGTGTAGTGGTGATGGGCTGCGGCCGGGTCGGGTCCTCGGTCGCCGACGGGCTGTCGCGCATCGGTCACGACGTCGCGGTCATCGACCGCGACAGCACCGCCTTCAACCGGCTCAGCCCCGAATACGCCGGCGAGCGGGTGCTGGGCCAGGGATTCGACCGGGATGTGCTGCTAAGGGCCGGCATCGAGGAGGCCGACGCGTTCGCCGCGGTGTCCTCGGGCGACAACTCCAACATCATCTCGGCGCGGCTGGCCCGCGAGACGTTCGGCGTCAAGCGGGTGGTGGCCCGCATCTACGACGCCAAGCGCGCCGAGGTCTACGAGCGCCTCGGCATTCCCACCATCGCGACCGTGCCCTGGACCACCGACCGTCTGCTCAACGCGCTGCTGCGGGAGACCCAGACGGCCAAGTGGCGCGACCCGACCGGCACTGTCGCGGTGTCGGAGGTCGTGTTGCACGAGGACTGGATCGGGCACCGGGTCACCGATCTCGAGCAGGCCACCGGCGCGCGGGTCGCGTTCTTGATCCGGTTCGGGTCGGGCGTGCTGCCCGAGCCCAAGTCGGTCATCCAGGCCGGCGACCAGGTGTACGTGGCGGCGATATCGGGCCGCGCGGCCGAGGCGGCGGCCATCGCCGCGCTACCGCCGAGCGAAGACCTGTGAACCACGAGGAGCGGCGCGCATGAAGACCGCCGACGACGAAGGAGCCGGCTTGCCCCATGGGCAAGCCGGGTACGAGGAGCGGCGCAAATGAAGGTAGCTGTCGCCGGCGCCGGCGCGGTCGGCCGCTCGGTCACCCGGGAACTTCTGGCCAATGGGCACGACGTGACCCTGATCGAACGCAACCCCGATCACGTCGACGTCGACGCCATCCCGGCCGCGCACTGGCGGCTGGGCGACGCCTGCGAGCTGAGCCTGCTGGAGTCGGTGCAGCTGCAGGAGTTCGACGTGGTGGTGGCCGCCACCGGCGACGACAAGGCCAACGTGGTGCTGAGCCTGCTGGCCAAAACCGAGTTCGCGGTGCCGCGGGTGGTGGCCCGGGTCAACGATCCCCGCAACGAATGGCTGTTCACCGACGCCTGGGGGGTGGACGTGGCGGTGTCGACGCCGCGCATGCTGGCCTCGCTCATCGAGGAGGCCGTCGCCGTCGGTGATCTGGTGCGGCTGATGGAATTCCGCAAGGGGCAGGCGAACCTGGTCGAGATCACGCTGCCCGACGACACCCCGTGGGGCGGCAAGCCAGTGCGCCGGCTGCAGCTGCCCCGCGACGCCGCGCTGGTGACCATCCTGCGCGGGCCGCGCGTGATCGTGCCCGAGGAGGACGAGCCGCTGGAAGGCGGCGACGAGCTGCTGTTCGTCGCCGTGGCCGAGGCCGAAGAGGAACTGCAGAAACTGCTGCTCGGCTAGCGGCCGCCGGATTACTCGCCGGCGGCGCCGGAGGCCAGCTCGACCGCGGCGATGGCCCGCTGCGCCGACTTGATCGCGGCGTAGGTGGCCAGCGCGGCCAGCACGGTCAGCGGCCAGCCCATCCCGATCCGCGCCGCCGCCAGCCAGCCGGTGCGGTCGGCGTCGTACAGCAGCCCCTGCACCACGAAGCGGGCGGCGAACACCAGCACCCAGCACAGCGAGGCGACGTCGAACGCGTACACGGCCCGCGGCACGCTGCGCCAGCCGTCGCCGCGCCCGCCGGCCCAGCTCCACGCGTAGCCGACCAACGGGCGGCGGATCAGCACCGACGCGGCGACCACCACCGCCCACAGCAACGACATCCAGATGCCCAGCAGGAAGTAGCCCTTGGACTCCCCCACCACGTAGGCGATCAGCGCGCACAGCGCCACACCGAAGAACCCCGAGATCGCGGGCTGCGGCGAGTCCCGGCGCACCAGGCGCCACAGCAGCACCAGCGCGGCCACCCCCAGCGCGGCCGCGATCGCCGCGACCAGGCCGGACACGCTCGACGCGATGACGAACACGACCACCGGCAGCGACGAGTAGATGACACCACTGACTCCGCCTGCCTGTGCCAGCAGACGTTCGGGATTGATGCGGTTAGCGGTCATTTGTTCCGATGAGCCCGGCTCCCCGGGGGACGGGATTGCCCCCATGTCGTCGGGGACGGTCACCGTTGAATTTCGTAGTGCGGGTTGTAGATCGCCTTGGTTCCGTTCTCCAGCTTGCCCAGCCGGCCGCGCACCCGCAAGGTGCGGCCCGAGTCGATGCCCGGGATGCGGCGCTGGCCCAGCCACACCAGGGTGACGGTGTCGCTGCCGTCGAACAACTCGGCGCGCACACCGCCGGCGCAGGCCCGGCCGTTACATTCCACGCTGCGCAGCGTGCCGACCATGGTGACCTCCTGGCCACGCTCGCAGTCGATCGCACGTTGCGCGCCGGTGCTGGCGACCTCGTCGGACAGTTCCTCGGAGTCGCGTTGCTCCGGATCCTCCGTCAACCGTCGGGTGAGCCGGCGCAGATACCCTTGGGCCCCCATGGCCACTCCTGACAATGCTGATAAGCCTCGACGCTTCCATTTATGCCAACGGACACCGTAGACCTCTTGGTTCCCCCGCGCCAACCGACTCAAACACCCCGGTTGGAGCCCCGGTGAACGCCGGGGCACTATCAAGGGGTGGTGGTCGATCTGCGCGGTGTCAGGGCCGTGTTGTTGCCCGGCACCGGCTCCGACGACGACTACATTCACCGGGCATTCTCGGGTCCGCTCGCCGGGGTGGGCGCGGTGCTGGTGGCCCCGCCGCCAAGTCCCGACCGGTTGGTGGCGGGCTATCTGGAGGCGCTGGACGACGCGGCGCGCCGAGGGCCGATCGCGGTCGGCGGCGTGTCGATCGGCGCGGCCGTGGCGGCCGCGTGGGCGCTGGCCCATCCCGATCGGGCGGTCGCGGTGCTGGCCGCGCTGCCGGCCTGGGCCGGGGCCCCCGAGGAGGCGCCGGCCGCGCTGGCGGCGCGCTATTCGGCCGCCCGGTTGCGCGCCGACGGGCTGGCGGCGACGACGATCCAGATGCGCGCGTCCAGCCCGGCGTGGCTGGCCGACGAGCTGACCCGCTCGTGGGGCGCGCAGTGGCCGCACCTGCCCGACGCCATGGAAGAGGCGGCCGGCTACGTGGCGCCGAGCCGCGACGAGCTGGCCGGGTTGACCGCGCCGCTGGCGGTGGCGGCCGCGCTCGACGACCCGATTCACCCGCTGCAGGCCGGCCGGGACTGGGTGGCCGCCGCGCCGCGGGCGGCGCTGCGCACGGTGACGCTGGATCAGATCGGCGCCGACCCCGCCGCCCTGGGCGCGGCCTGCCTGGCCGCGCTGGCCGAGCTGTAGTCCCGAGCGGCCGGGTCAGCCGCCGGTGGTGGTGCGCAGCTGTTGCATGGCCGACCCGTCGGCGCTGCGCCGCGCGGCCGGCTCGTTGCCCGGCGACTGCTGGGACTGGGCTTGCTGCGCGGCGGCCTGTTGCGCGGCCGCGGCCTCCCGCAGCTGCTGGGCCATCGGCTCGGGCAGCTGCACCGGCAGCGGCGTGCGCACCGGAAGGGGGGTGTCGCCGCGGCGAACGACGGTGTCCGCCAACGCCGCTCGCGCTTCCTGCTCGAGTGCCTCCATCGTCTCGTGGGTGCCGTTGACGACGCAGCGGATCATCCACCGGTAGCCGTCGACGCCGATGAAGCGCACCACGCCGGCGGCGGTGCCGACCACCTCCCGCCCCCAGGGCCCGTCCTGGATGCTGACCTTGGCCGAGTCGTTGCGCAGCGACTCGGCCAGCTCGGCGGCCACCTCGCGCCACAGCCCGCCGGTCTTGGGCGCCGCGTAGGCCGCGATGGTGAAACGGCCGTTGGCCGTGACGACCCAAACCGCGCTCGGCACACCGGTTTCGGTCAACTCCACCTGCAGTTGGCCGGCCTCCGGCATCGGGATCAGCACCGAGCCCAGGTCCAGCCGGGCCAGCTCCGCCACGGCGGGGTCGTCGAAATCGTCGATGTCGAACGGACCCTCGAGCTCGTCGGCGGCCTGCTCGTCCGCGTCGTCGTGCGCCACCACCGGGTCGGGTTCGGGGATCTCCGCGCCGACCGGGGTGTCCTCGTCGTCGCCCCTGCGGGCGCGCCTACCGAATACAGCCATCAGCGCCGCTCTTCCCCGGGTGGGGTGCCCACCTCATCGCGCCTCATCGCGCCTCCTCGTGAAATCCTCGCCGGCGCGCATCACAGACTCGCGTGTCCGCCGGAGGAACCGTGGCCGCCGTCGCCCCGGGACGTACCGGCCAGCCCGGCCTCGTCGAACGACGACACCTCGACCAGCTCCACCAACTCGACGCGCTGCACCAGCAGCTGGGCGATGCGGTCGCCGCGGTGCACCACGATCGGCTCGGCCGGGTCCAGGTTGATCAGCGCCACCTTGATCTCGCCGCGGTAGCCCGCGTCGATGGTACCCGGGCTGTTGACGATCGAAAGTCCAACGCGCGCAGCAAGTCCCGACCGCGGATGCACCAGGCCCACCATGCCGAACGGGATGGCGACCGCCACCCCGGTGCGCACCAGGGCGCGCCGGCCGGGTTCCAGCCGGACGTCTTCGGCGCTGTAGAGGTCGACGCCCGCGTCGCCTTCGTGGGCGCGGCTGGGCAGCGGAAGCCCGGGGTCGAGACGGACGATGGCCAGACTGGTCGACACGGGGCCACAGACTACCCTTGACCGCGTGTCCGATACCCGCGTCGCGCCGCACCACGTGCGATATCGCGAACGATTGTGGGTGCCCTGGTGGTGGTGGCCGCCGGCGTTCGCGCTGGCCGGCATCATCGCGTTCGAGTTCAACATGGGCGTCACCCGCCAGTCCTCGTGGTGGCCGTACGCGGCGCTGTTCGCGGTGGCCGCCGCGGCGCTGCTGTGGCTGGGCCGCATCGAGGTCCGGGTCACCGCCAACCCCGCCGCGCCCGGCGACGTGGAACTGTGGGCCGGCCCGGCGCACCTGCCGGTCACCGCGATCGCCCGCTCCGCGCCGGTGGCGCCGTCGGCGAAATCCGCCGCCCTGGGCCGTCAGCTCGACCCGGCCGCCTACGTACTGCACCGGGCGTGGGTGGGACCGATGATCCTAGTGGTACTCGACGACCCGGACGACCCGACGCCGTACTGGTTGGTGAGCTGCCGTCACCCGGAGCGGGTGCTGTCGGCATTACGCGGCTGACCGATCAGGCCGCGCAGTCGGTACAGATCATCACGCCGTTCTTCTCGCTGGCCAGCCGACTGCGGTGTTGCACCAAAAAGCAGCTCGAGCAGGTGAATTCGTCAGCCTGCTTCGGGATGACGCGCACCGAGAGCTCTTCCCCCGAGAGGTCGGCGCCGGGCAGTTCGAAAGATTCAGCGGATTCAGATTCGTCGACGTCGACGACGGACGAAGCCGCCTCGTTCCGTCGCGCTTTGAGCTCCTCCAGCGAGTCCTCCGAGACGTCATCGGTCTCGGTACGCCGTGGAGCGTCATAGTCGGTAGGCATTCTTTCCCCTCACATGCCCTCGTTATCCAAGCATCGCTTTGTACCAGCGTCGAACGCATCCACCAAACGATTCGTGCCCGGATCGCGGCCCCTTAAGGTGTGATTTACCTCACACCCCTATTTTTACCCTTGCGCTCGCTTCTGAACAGGGGTTTGGCGTGCGACTAGAGTGCAGCTGTGGTCACACAAATCACCGAGGGTACCGCTTTTGACAAGCACGGCCGGCCATTCCGCCGGCGCAACCCCCGGCCGGCGATCGTGGTGGTGAGCCTGCTCGCGGTGGCCACCGCCGTTATCTGGACGGTGGCGCTGACGCGGCCCGCCAAGGTGCACGAGGCCGCGGTGTGCAATCCCCCACCCAAGTCGACCGGGCCGGCGGGGTCGACGGGTTCGGCGCCGGCCCAGCTCGGTGAGCAGGTGTCGCGCAGCGCCATGATGGACGTGACGCCCGCCAAGCTCGCCGACACGAAGGTCCGCGTGCTCAACGCCAGCGGCCGCGGCGGGCAGGCCGGCGACGTCGCCGGGGCGATGAAAGACCTCGGCTTCGCCCAGCCCACCGCCGCCAACGACCCGCTGTACGCGGGCACCCGGCTCACCTGCCAGGGCCAGATCCGGTTCGGCACCGCCGGGCAGGCCACCGCCGCGGCGGTGTGGCTGGTGGCGCCGTGCACCGAACTGTTCAACGACAACCGCGCCGACGACTCCGTCGACCTCGCGCTGGGCACCGACTTCACCGCGCTGGCCCACAACGACGACATCGACGCGGTGCTGGCCACCCTGCGGCCCGGGGCCACCGAACCCTCGGATCCCACGCTGCTGGCCAAGATTCACGCCAGCAGCTGCTGAGCCGTTCAGTCCAGGATCGGGTCCAGGCCGTCGAAGCGTTCCAGGACGGCCAGCAGCTCGTCGGCGATCCCGGGCGCGGCGGCCAGCACCAACCCGGCCCCGTCGCCGTCGGGTGCCGGCAGCACCACCCGGGCGCCGGCCTCCGCGGCGATCAGCGCGCCCGCGGCGCGGTCCCACACTTTCAAACCGTGCTCGTAATAGGCGTCCAGCCGGCCCGCGGCGACCATGCACAGATCCAGCGCCGCCGAGCCGATCCGCCGCACGTCGCGGACCACCGGCAGCATCCGCGCCAACAGCGCCGCCTGCGCCGCGCGCCGTTGCCGCGCATAGCCAAAACCGGTGCCCAGCAACGCCATCGACACATCGTCGACCGCCGCGCACTGCAGCGGTTGCCTGCCTGCGCCGTCGCTGACATGGGCGCCGAGACCGGCGGCCGCCGAGTACACCCGGTCGCCGACCACGTCGGCGACCGCCCCGGCCACCGACTCGCCGTCGACCTGAGCGCCGACCGAGACCGCATAGGCGGGGATGCCGTACACGAAATTCACCGTGCCGTCGATGGGGTCGAGCACCCAGGTGACCGTCCCGTCCCCAGGGGCCGACGGCTCGGCGGGCCCGCCGCCCTCCTCGCCGAGAATCGGTTCGCCGGGCCGTAATTGGGCCAACCGGTCCCGCAGCAGCCGTTCCGTCTCGGTGTCCACCACGGTCACCGGGTCGGTCGGCGTGCTCTTGGATCGCACCGCGCCGCCGTCGGGGGCGGACGCCCCGCCGGGCTCGGTGCCGAACACCTCGGCGCGCCGGCGCCGGACAAACGCGGCCGCCTCGGCGGCCAGGGTCTCGGCCACCGAACGCAGCCGCACGAGCTCGTCATCGGAGGGCATCACCGGTCCATCGCATCACAGTCGCCGCCGCCGCGCAGACGCCGTGGACCGCGCGGTCGCGGCGTTAAGGTGGGCGGACAGCCCAGTGACGCCGAGGAGATTCGATGACCAGCACCGACTCGACCGCGCACACCCCCGACGCCCCGGCCGCCGGCCCGCCGCCGCGGCGCGGCTTCGGCGTCGACGTCGGCGGCAGCGGCATCAAGGGCGGCATCGTCGACATGGACACCGGGCTGCTGATCGGCGAGCGGGTCAAGCTGCTGACCCCGCAACCGGCGACACCGTCGGCGGTCGCCAAGACCATCGCCGCGGTGGTCGACGCCTTCGAATGGACCGGGCCGCTGGGCGTCACCTATCCCGGGGTGGTCACCCACGGCGTCGTGCAGACCGCGGCCAACGTGGACAAGGCGTGGATCGGCACCAACGCGCGCGACATCATCAGCGCCGAACTGAACGGCCAGGAGGTCACCGTCCTCAACGACGCCGACGCGGCCGGGCTGGCCGAGGAGCACTACGGGGCGGGCCGAAACCAGTCGGGGCTGGTGGTGTTGCTGACGTTCGGCACCGGGATCGGCTCGGCGGTCATTCACAACGGCACCCTGATACCCAACACCGAGCTCGGGCACCTGGAGGTGGGCGGCAAGGAGGCTGAGCAGCGCGCGGCGTCCTCGGTGAAGGAACGCCACGGTTGGTCCTATGAGAAGTGGGCCAAACAGGTGACCCGGGTGCTGGTGAGCATCGAGAACGCGCTGTGGCCGGACCTGTTCATCGCCGGCGGCGGGATCAGCCGCAAGGCCGACAAATGGCTGCCGCTGCTAGAAAACCGCACCCCGGTGGTCGCCGCGGCCCTGCTCAACACCGCCGGGATCGTCGGCGCGGCCATGGCCGCGACCTCGGACGTCACCCACTGATTTTTGGCCGGCACAGCCGTAGTACCGCGCACTGTCGTTACAATGGTGCTCGGCGAACGCCCAACCGCCAGCGTGCGACTGGTCACGCTGATACCAACGCCGACATCGACATAGCAGACACTTTCGGTTAACCATGCCCACTACCCACCGAAAGTGAGCCCAAACGAAGGGGTGTAAGTGGCAGCGACCAAAGCAAGCCCGGCGACGGATGGGCCGGTGAAACGCACCGCCACGAAGTCTCCGTCGTCCCCCGCCAAGCGGCCGGCGGCCAAGGCCGCCAACGGCTCCGCGCCCGCCAAGCGGGCCACCAAGACCGCATCGCGGTCCGCCAAGTCCGAGGCCGGCGCGGCCGCCGAACCCGCCAAGAAGACCCGCTCGTCGGCCAAGGGTGCCGACGCCAAGGCGGCGTCGACGCGCGGGACGAAGGCGGCCAAGGGCGGCCCGGCCGATCCCGACGCCCTCGACACCGACGGCGCCGTCGAGGATCTCGACACCGAACCCGACCTCGAGGGCGAGCCCGGCGAGGACCTCGACATCGACACCGACCTGAACCTCGACGACCTCGAGGAGGACGTGGCGGCCGACGACGCCGACATCGAGCCCGGTGACGCCGAGGAGGGCGAGGACGAGGAAGCCGCCGCCCCCAAGGCTGCCGGCGCCACCGTCGCCGACGAGGACGACGAGATCGCCGAGCCGTCCGAAAAGGACAAGGCCTCCGGCGATTTCGTCTGGGACGAGGACGAATCCGAGGCGTTGCGGCAGGCCCGCAAGGACGCCGAGCTGACCGCGTCGGCCGACTCGGTGCGCGCCTACCTCAAGCAGATCGGTAAGGTCGCGCTGCTCAACGCCGAGGAAGAGGTCGAGCTGGCCAAGCGGATCGAGGCCGGCCTGTACGCCACCCAGCTGATGTCGGAGATGGCCGAGCGCGGCGAGAAGCTGCCCGCCGCCCAGCGCCGCGACATGATGTGGATCTGCCGCGACGGCGACCGCGCGAAAAACCATCTGCTGGAAGCGAATCTGCGGTTGGTGGTGTCGCTGGCCAAGCGCTACACGGGCCGCGGGATGGCGTTCCTCGATTTGATCCAGGAGGGCAACCTGGGCCTGATCCGTGCGGTCGAGAAGTTCGACTACACCAAGGGCTACAAGTTCTCCACCTACGCGACGTGGTGGATCCGTCAGGCCATCACCCGGGCCATGGCCGACCAGGCCCGCACCATCCGCATCCCGGTGCACATGGTCGAGGTGATCAACAAGCTGGGCCGCATCCAGCGCGAGCTGCTGCAGGACCTGGGCCGCGAGCCCACGCCCGAGGAGCTGGCCAAGGAAATGGACATCACTCCCGAAAAGGTGCTCGAGATCCAGCAGTACGCGCGCGAGCCGATCTCGCTGGACCAGACGATCGGCGACGAGGGCGATTCCCAGCTGGGCGATTTCATCGAGGACAGCGAGGCCGTGGTGGCCGTCGACGCGGTGTCGTTCACGCTGTTGCAGGACCAGCTGCAGTCGGTGCTGGAGACGCTGTCGGAGCGCGAGGCCGGCGTGGTGCGGCTGCGGTTCGGCCTGACCGACGGCCAGCCCCGCACCCTGGACGAGATCGGCCAGGTGTACGGGGTGACCCGCGAGCGCATCCGCCAGATCGAGTCCAAGACGATGTCAAAGTTGCGCCACCCCAGCCGTTCCCAGGTGCTGCGCGACTACCTGGACTGAGCGGTCCGGGCGGAACGCACCGGAAGCGTTGCCGCCCAAGGCAATTCAGCCAGGTGTGAAAAATTCGTGGCCCCGGCGGTGTCGCCGTCGTACCGTGAGGCGCATGTCAACCAGCCGCACCGTGGTCCAATCCGACTCGGCCTTCGAATCCGACGTCGGCTACGCGCGGGCGGTGCGCGTCGGCCCGCACGTCTGGGTCGCCGGGACAACCGGCGCCGGGCCCGCCGGCGACATCGCCGCCCAGGCCCGAGATGCCTTGCGCCGCATCGAGATTGCGCTGCAACAGGCCGGCGCGGCGCTCGCCGATGTGGTGCGCACCCGCATCTACGTCACCGACATCTCGCGCTGGCGCGAGGTGGGGGCGGTGCACGCGGAGGTGTTCGGCGCGATACGGCCCGCGGCCACCATGGTCGAGGTCGCGGCGCTGATCGCGCCCGAGTTGCTGGTGGAGATCGAAGCCGACGCCTACGTGGCGACGGGCGGGAAGCCGCCGTCGGGTCCCGGCCGGTAGTCGGTGACCGCGATCACAGCGCTCACCGGCAGCGGCCCGTACAGATGCGGGAACAACATCGATGCGGGATCGGTTGGCACTCCCGGTTCCCAAAGCAGCGGCGCCGCAAGCCGGTCGGGGTCGACGTGCAGGAGCACCAGGTCGTCGCGGCCGCGGTAGAGCCGGTTGGCGGGCAGGTGCACCTGCTGCGGCGTGGACAGGTGGATGAAGTCGGCGTCCTGCGGATCGATGCGGCCCCGGCGTCGGGCGCGGGCCCACTGTTTCGCCCCGCACAGGTGCACCAGGACGCCGGGAGTGACGGTCACGACCGCCACCCTAGAGACCCCGCCGAACCAAACCTGACCAGGTCGTGAGAAACGACACACCCGATAACGATCGGGGAACAAGGCGAAAACGCCATACGTCTGAGAAAGTGAATGTACGAGAACGGAGAAGCCATGAATGCAACTCTGACGAGTCCTGAACTGACCAGAGCCGACCGCTGCGATCGCTGCGGTGCCGCGGCTCGGGTGCGCGCCAAGCTGCCTTCCGGACTGGAGCTTCTCTTCTGCCAGCACCACGCCAACGAGCACGAGGCCAAGCTGACCGAGCTGGACGCGGTGCTGGAGGTCAGCGAAAGCTAGCCCTGCCGAACTCGCCCGCCGCCAATGTGGGAAGTGGGCGCGATTTCCGGTAATGCTGGACTGGTATGAGCGATCAGGTCGCAAAACCGTCGCGCCACCACATCTGGCGAATCACCCTGAGGACTCTTTCCAAGAGTTGGGACGACTCGATCTTCTCGGAGTCGGCTCAGGCGGGTTTTTGGTCGGCGTTGTCCCTGCCGCCGCTGCTGCTCGGGCTGCTGGGGACGCTCGCCTACGTGGCGCCGCTGTTCGGTCCGGACATGCTGCCCAGCATCCTGCGGCAGCTGATTTCGACGGCGCACAGCGTGTTCTCCCCCAGCGTGGTCAACGAGATCATCGAGCCGACCGTCCGTGACATCGCCAACAACGCCCGCGGCGAGGTGGTGTCGTTGGGATTCCTGATCTCGCTGTGGGCGGGGTCGTCGGCCATCTCGGCGTTCGTCGACTCGGTGGTCGAGGCGCACGACCAGACGCCGCTGCGCCACCCGGTGCGCCAGCGGTTCTTCGCGCTGTTCCTCTACGTGGTGATGCTGGTGGGCGTGGTGGCGACCGCGCCGCTGGTGGTGGTGGGCCCGCGCAAGGTGGGCGAACACATCCCGCTCGGCCTGTCCAACGTGCTGCGCTACGGCTATTACCCCGCCCTGATCGTCGGCCTGACGATCGCGGTGATGATCCTGTACCGGGTCGCCCTGCCCGAGCCGCTGCCGTCGCACCGGCTGATCCTGGGCGCCATGCTGGCCACGACGGTGTTCGTCACCGCCACCCTGGGCCTGCGCTTCTACCTGCGCTGGATCACCAGCACCGGCTACACCTACGGCGCGCTGTCCACCCCGATCGCGTTCTTGCTGTTCGCGTTCTTCGGCGGCTTCGCGATCATGCTGGGCGCCGAGCTCAACGCCGCCGTCCAGGAGGAGTTCCCGGCGCCGAAGACCCATGCGCACCGGCTGCGCACCTGGTTGTTCTCCCGGTCGCCCGCCCTGGAGCGGACGGTGCAGACGCTGGCCAGCCCGATCGCGAACCCGGCCACCCAGCGGCGCGAGGTGGCGCCGGCCGAACCGCGGGGCTGATCAGCCCTTCTTGAGCCGGTCGTAGATCTGCTTGCACTCCGGGCAGACGGGTGAGCCCGGCTTGGCCGCCCGGGTGACCGGAAAGACCTCGCCGCACAGCGCCACGACGTGGTTGCCCAGCACCGCGCTCTCGGCGATCTTGTCCTTCTTGACGTAGTGGAAGTACTTGGGCGTATCGCTGCCCGTCCCGTCGTCGACGCGTTCGTCGGTCTCGGTGCGTTCGATCGTCTGGGTCTGCATACCCCATATTGTGCACCGACGGCGGCACCGGCGGACGCGCCGCCGGACGGGCGGAAACCGGCCGAGCCGGAATCGCCCGGGTGTGGGACAGTGGAGGAATGAAGCACGGCTCCGATTCGGGGTTCGATGGCGGATTCGACGACTTTGACCGCAACAAGAGCCGGCCAGTGCTCATCACCGCCGCCGCGCCCTCCTACGAGGAGCAGCACCGCGCGCGGGTGCGTAAATACCTGACCCTGATGGCTTTCCGGATTCCGGCGCTGATCCTGGCGGCGGTCGCCTACGGCGCCTGGCACAACGGGCTGATCTCGCTGGCGATCGTGGCGGCGTCGATCCCGCTGCCGTGGATGGCTGTGCTGATCGCCAACGACCGGCCGCCGCGCAGTCCCGACGAGCCCGCCGGTTCGACAACGCCCGCCGCCGCACCCCGCTGTTTCCCCGCGCCGAGCAGGCGGCGCTGGAGCCGCCGCCAGCTGCGCAGGCGCGGTGGCAACCGGGCGGGTGGGACGGAATCGATCGGGACCGCCCGCCGTTTCACTGAGCGTGCCGCCGGGGCGCACTTCTCAGGACATTCTCAGGTCGGCGACACATTTCTGCACGTCAACACGTGTGAGATGGGGAACCGCCGGGAACTCAGAAGGCTGGTCTGTCGTTGAACCCGATGACAGTACAAGCCGAACGGGAGGTCGCTATGGCGAACGCCAGCACGAGCAGATTTGACGGCGATCTGGATGCTCAAAGCCCCGCAGCGGACCTGGTGCGCGTGTATCTGAACGGGATCGGTAAGACGGCGTTGCTGAATGCGGCTGGCGAAGTGGAACTCGCGAAGCGCATCGAGGCGGGGCTCTACGCCGAGCACCTGCTCGAAACGCGTAAGCGCCTCGGGGAGAACCGCAAACGCGATCTGGAGGCCGTGGTGCGCGACGGCCAGGCCGCGCGCCGTCATCTGCTGGAAGCGAACCTGCGCCTGGTGGTGTCGCTGGCCAAGCGGTACACGGGTCGCGGCATGCCGTTGCTGGACCTGATCCAGGAAGGCAACCTGGGGCTGATCCGGGCGATGGAAAAGTTCGACTACACAAAGGGATTCAAGTTCTCGACGTACGCGACGTGGTGGATCCGTCAGGCCATCACCCGCGGCATGGCCGACCAGAGCCGCACCATCCGGCTGCCGGTGCACCTGGTCGAGCAGGTCAACAAGCTGGCGCGGATCAAGCGGGAGATGCACCAGAACCTGGGCCGCGAGGCCACCGACGAGGAGCTGGCCGCCGAGTCGGGCATCCCGATCGACAAGATCAACGACCTGCTCGAGCACAGCCGCGACCCGGTGAGCCTGGACATGCCGGTGGGCTCGGAGGAGGAAGCCCCGCTGGGCGACTTCATCGAGGACGCCGAGGCGATGTCCGCCGAGAACGCGGTGATCGCCGAGCTGCTGCACACCGACATCCGCAGCGTGCTGGCCACCCTGGACGAGCGCGAGCACCAGGTGATCCGGCTGCGGTTCGGCCTCGACGACGGCCAGCCGCGCACGCTGGACCAGATCGGCAAGCTGTTCGGGCTGTCCCGGGAGCGGGTCCGCCAGATCGAGCGGGACGTGATGTCCAAACTCCGCAACGGGGAGCGCGCCGACCGGCTACGGTCGTACGCGAGCTGATAGCTCACCCAAGCTAGGTAGCAGACGGTATGCCCGCCGCGTCAGCGGCGGGCATACTGCTTGCCGTCGACGCGTTACACCCATTCACGCAGCTGGCCAAGTAGACTCAGCGTCGATGGAAGGTGCTGAATGAACGACCTGGTTGACACCACCGAGATGTATCTGCGGACCATCTACGACCTCGAAGAAGAGGGCGTGACGCCGCTGCGTGCCCGGATCGCCGAACGCCTCGATCAGAGCGGGCCGACCGTCAGCCAAACCGTGTCCCGGATGGAGCGCGACGGGCTGCTGCACGTCGCCGGCGACCGCCACCTCGAGCTCACCGACAAGGGCCGGGCGCTGGCCGTGGCCGTGATGCGCAAGCACCGGCTGGCCGAGCGGCTGCTGGTCGACGTCATCGGGCTGCCCTGGGAGGAAGTGCACGCCGAGGCGTGCCGCTGGGAGCACGTGATGAGCGAGGACGTCGAGCGGCGCCTGGTGAAGGTGCTGAACAACCCCACCACCTCGCCGTTCGGCAACCCGATTCCCGGGCTGCTGGACCTGGGCGTGGGGCCCGAGTCCGGCGCCGAGGAGGCCAACCTGGTCCGGCTCACCGAGTTGCCGTCCGGCGCCCCGGTGGCCGTGGTGGTGCGCCAGCTCACCGAGCACGTCCAGGGTGACATCGACCTGATCTCGCGGCTCAAGGACGCCGGTGTGGTGCCCAACGCCCGGGTGACCGTGCAGACCGGCCCCGCGGGGGTGACGATCGTCATCCCCGGCCACGAGAACGTCACCCTGCCGCACGAGATGGCCCACGCGGTCAAGGTCGAAAAGGTCTGAGCCGCACCGCTTCTCCGCTTCAGCCGGCCCCGCGGCCGAACGTTTCAGCCGGCCCTGCGGCCGAACGGCCGCCGCGGCGGCATCCGCACGCCGAACTGTTTGGCCAGCCGGTAGCCGGTGCGCGCCAGGTCCCGGATGTCCTCGGGCCGCAGACCCGACTGCAATGCGGTGTCCAGCATGCCGGCCATCCGATGCCCGGGCTCGCAGCGCAGCGCCTCGGCCAGCGACACCCCGGCCAGCGGACCGTCGCCACGGGCGTAGGCGCTGAACGCGACCAGCACCAGCGCCTCGACCCGCCACGGCTCGGGCAGCGTGCGCGCCAGCACCGCCCACAGCGATTCGACCTCGTCGGCGCCCTCGCCGACGGCCAGCGCGTAGAGCATGTCGCGCACCTGAGGGTCGCTCAGCGCGCAGCCCAGCCTCGCCAGCTCGGTGTCGGACAGCGCCTCACCGGATGACACCCGGGCGGCGGCGGCCATGGCCTTTTCCACGTCGCCGCGGGTGCGGCGCACCGGATCCGCCCGGTGCGCCGCGGTCCGCCGGCCGGCCTGACGCCGGACCGCGGCCGTCAACGCCGCGCTGCGCTCGGGGTCCTCGACGGCGATGACCGCCTGCAGATCGGCGCGCCGCGCGTAGAGCCGCCTGCCGTCCAGCACCGCCGCGGCGGCCAGCGGCGACGCCGACGGGTCGTCGATCAGGCCGCTGGCCCCGCAGCCGTCGACGCAGTGCCAACGGCCGCCCAGCGCGACCCGGTCCACCACGTGCGCGGCATACAGCTCAATGTCGTTGCGCGCCAACGCTTCTGACAGCGCATCGCACAGCTGTCGGTAGTCCTCGTTGCAGCTCGGGCAGGGCGCCCCGGCCGCGTCGACGATCACCGCGATCACCGCCTCGGGCCGGGCCGCGGCGGCCACCTCGGCCAGGTGGTCGACCCGGTGCGCCAACTCGTCGGACAGGTCGACGCGTAGCACCGACCCGAGCCGCCCGTCCTCCAAAGACACCAGTACCAATGAACTTTCGGGGACGAAGCCGAGAACGGCGGGCAGCGCGGCGATGAGCGCGCCCGGGCGGGAAAGCGTGAAGTCGGGTTGTCGATGCGTGGTCATGAGCACCCACGCTGACGGCCGCCACCGTCACCGGGTGCGCGGCCGCGCGGGCGCGGCAGCACAGCTGTGGATGAACCCAGCACTGTGAGTTGAGCTGCTCTACTGTTTAGCCCATGAGCTCGCCGCAAGAGTACGACATGGTGGTCATCGGGTCGGGGCCCGGCGGGCAGAAGGCCGCGATCGCATCGGCCAAGCTGGGCAAGTCCGTCGCGGTCGTCGAACGCGGACAGATGCTCGGCGGCGTGTGCGTCAACACCGGCACCATCCCGTCGAAAACGTTGCGCGAGGCGGTCCTCTACCTCACCGGCATGAGCCAGCGTGAACTCTACGGCGCCAGCTACCGGGTGAAGGAGAAGATCACCCCCGCCGACCTGCTGGCCCGCACCCAGCACGTGATCGGCAAGGAGATCGACGTGGTGCGCAACCAGTTGATGCGCAACCGCATCGACCTGCTGATCGGGCACGGCCGCTTCGTCGACCCGCACACCATCGAGGTCGAGGACCCGTCCCGGCGCGAAAAGATCACCATCAGCGGCAAATACGTCGTCATCGCCACCGGCACCCGGCCGGCGCGGCCGTCGGGCGTCGAGTTCGACGAGGACCGGGTGCTCGACTCCGACGGGATCCTGGACCTCAAATCGCTGCCCACCTCGATGGTGGTGGTCGGCGCCGGCGTGATCGGCATCGAGTACGCCTCGATGTTCGCCGCCCTGGGCACCAAGGTGACCGTGGTGGAGAAGCGGGACGACATGCTCGACTTCTGCGACCCCGAGGTGGTCGAGGCGCTCAAGTTCCACCTGCGCGACCTGGCGGTGACGTTCCGGTTCGGCGAGGAGGTGACCGCGGTCGACGTCGGGTCGGCGGGCACCGTCACCACCCTGGCCAGCGGCAAGCAGATTCCCGCCGAGACGGTGATGTACTCGGCCGGCAGGCAGGGCCAGACCGACCATCTGGACCTGCACAACGCCGAGCTGGAGGCCGACAACCGGGGCCGCATCTTCGTCGACGACAACTTCCAGACCAAGGTGCCGCACATCTACGCCGTCGGGGACGTGATCGGCTTCCCGGCGCTGGCCGCCACGTCGATGGAGCAGGGCCGGCTGGCCGCCTACCACGCGTTCGGGGAGGCGTCCGACGGCATCACCGAGCTGCAGCCGATCGGCATCTACTCCATCCCCGAGGTCTCCTACGTCGGGGCCACCGAGGTGGAGCTGACCAAGGACGCGATCCCCTACGAGGTGGGGGTGGCACGGTACCGGGAGCTGGCCCGCGGCCAGATCGCCGGCGACTCCTACGGCATGCTCAAGCTGCTGGTGTCCACCCAGGACCTCAAGGTGCTCGGCGTGCACATCTTCGGCACCAGCGCCACCGAGATGGTGCACATCGGGCAGGCCGTGATGGGCTGCGGCGGCACGGTGGAATACCTGGTCGACGCGGTGTTCAACTACCCCACCTTCTCCGAGGCCTACAAGGTGGCGGCGCTGGACGTGATGAACAAGGTGCGCGCGCTCAACCAGTTCCGCCGCTGACCCGCTAGCAGGCGTCCTGCAGGTCGTTGGGGATCGGGTCGCCCGGTCCGCCGGCCTCGGCGCGGGCCAGCAACTCCGCGGTCTGCGCGTCGAACGGCGCCGAGTACGACATGTTGGCCGCGCAGCCGCCCCGCTCCAGGCCGCCGATCAACCCGACCACGGTGGTGCCGCTGACCCAGGGCGCCCCGCTGGTGCCGTCCACCAGCCCCTCGCAGGCCAGCGCCGGGAATCCGGTGTCGGTGACCGACGTGGCGGCCTGGCACCCGATCGGCGAGCCGCCCACGCCGGCCGGATAGCCCAGCACGGTGACCCGGCTGCCCGGCGGGGGTGTGACGCCCAGCGTCAGCGCCAACCCGACCCGGGACTCGACGGCGGCGCCGCTGTCGTTGCTGACCCGGGCCACCGCGTAATCGGCGTGCGGATCCTTGCCGTTGGTCCAGCGCGGATCGAGGTACACCGCGTCGGCCTTCCACACGTCGGCGGGCCCGGGTGCGGCGTCGCCGGCGAAGCCGGGAACGAACGTGATCAGCGACGCCCCGGCCAGGCAGTGCGCGGCGGTGATGATGAGGTTGCCGGCCGCGGAATGCAGCACCGAACCGGTGCAAACATGAAGCGGCCCACCGTCGATGAAGATCGCCCCGATGCGCCGGTCCGGCTCCACCGGACCCGCGACGGCCTTCTGCTCGGGCTGGCTGAGCCGCTGCACCGGGCCGCCGACCCGCGGTGCGGACACCGGGGCACCCGACACGTGCTCGACGGGCCGGTGGCACGACGTCAGCGACGCCGCCACCCCCACCACCGAGCAGAGCATCAGGATCGGTACGCGCATCGCCTTCATCATGCCTGACCCTGCCCCGCCGGGCCGACTTCCGCGCGTCGCGGTGTGGCCACGGGTTTGCTGGCGCGCCGCGGTGCGGACCCCGGATCGGGGCGCCGCGGATTACGCCGGACAATGGTGACGTTTCAGCTGACAGCGTGACTTCGCGTTCGCTGTTCGATGTCGGTGCCCCGCGATTCGGGGGACACTTGGTAGGGCACCCTGGAGAGACCCCCGAAAGGAGGCGATCCCCATGACTCACCGTCAAGACGCAGGTGATCAATACCAGCCGGGGCAGGCCGGCATGTACGAGCTGGAGCTGCCCGCCCCGCAGTTGTCGACGTCCGACGGGCGCGGCCCGGTCTTGGTGCACGCCCTGGAGGGCTTTTCCGACGCCGGGCACGCCATCCGGCTGGCGGCCAAGCATCTGAAGGCGGCGCTCGATTCCGAGCTGGTCGCGTCGTTCGCGATCGACGAATTGCTGGACTACCGCTCGCGGCGCCCGCTGATGACCTTCAAGACCGACCACTTCACCCACTACGACGATCCCGAGCTGAGCCTGTACGCGCTGCGCGACAGCGTCGGCACCCCGTTTTTGCTGCTGGCCGGGCTGGAGCCGGACCTGAAGTGGGAGCGCTTCATCACCGCGGTGCGGCTGCTGGCCGAGCGGCTGGGCGTGCGCCAGACCATCGGCCTGGGCACCGTGCCGATGGCGGTCCCGCACACCCGGCCGATCACCATGACGGCGCACTCCAACAACCCGGAGCTGATCAAGAACTTCCAGCCCTGGATCGCCGAGATCCAGGTCCCCGGCAGCGCGTCCAACCTGCTGGAGTACCGGATGGCCCAGCACGGGCACGAGGTGGTCGGCTACACCGTGCACGTGCCGCACTACCTCACCCAGACCGACTACCCCGCCGCCGCCCAGGCGCTGCTCGAGCAGGTCGCCAAGACCGCGTCGCTGGAGCTGCCGCTGACCGCGTTGAGCGAAGCCGCCGAGGTGATCCGGGCCAAGATCGACGAGCAGGTCGAGGCGAGCGCGGAGGTGGCTCAAGTGGTGGCCGCGCTCGAGCGCCAGTACGATGCCTTCATCGACGCCCAGGAGAACAGGTCGTTACTTACTCGCGACGGGGACCTGCCCAGCGGCGACGAGCTGGGCGCCGAGTTCGAGCGATTCCTGGCCCAGCAGGCGGAGAAGAAGTTCGACGACGACGACCAGGCCTGACCCGACCACCCAGCCACCACCGCCGTCACCCCGGCCCGACAACAAGGTTGGCGATATGACCGAGCGGAAGCGCAAGAACACGCTCCGCCCGGTGCGGGAAGTGAGCGCACCCCGCCTCGAGTTCCGCACCATTCACGGTTACCGCCGCGCCTACCGCATCGCCGGGTCGGGGCCGGCGATCCTGTTGATCCACGGTATCGGCGACAACTCCACCACGTGGAACACCGTGCAGGCCAAGCTCGCCCAGCGGTTCACCGTCATCGCCCCGGACCTGTTGGGGCACGGGCAGTCCGACAAGCCGCGCGCCGACTACTCGGTGGCGGCCTACGCCAACGGGATGCGCGACCTGCTGGCGGTGCTCGACATCGAGCGGGTGACCATCGTCGGCCATTCCCTGGGCGGCGGGGTGGCCATGCAATTCGCCTACCAGTTCCCGCATTTGGTGGAGCGGCTGATCCTGGTCGGCGCCGGCGGGGTGACCAAGGACGTGAACTTCGTGCTGCGCTGGGCGTCCCTGCCGCTGGGCAGCGAAGCCATCGCCCTGCTGCGGCTGCCGCTGGTGCTGCCGGCGGTGCAGCTGATGGGCCGCGTCCTGGGCACCGCGCTGGGCAGCACCGGCCTGGGCCGCGACCTGCCCAACGTGCTGCGGATCCTCGACGACCTGCCCGAGCCGACGGCGTCGGCGGCGTTCAGCCGGACGCTGCGGGCGGTGGTGGACTGGCGCGGGCAGATCGTCACCATGCTCGACCGCTGCTACCTGACCGAGGCCATCCCGGTGCAGATCGTTTGGGGCACCAAGGATGTGGTGGTCCCGGTCCGGCACGCCTGGATGGCGCACGCCGCCATGCCCGGCTCGCGGCTGGAGATCTTCGAGGGCTCCGGCCACTTTCCGTTCCACGACGACCCGGCCCGGTTCATCGACGTCGTCGAGCGCTTCATCGACTCCACCGAGCCCGCCGCATACGATCAGGAGGCGCTGCGCCGGTTGCTGCGCAGCGGCGGCGGCGCGCAGGCCGTCACCGGCCCCGCGCCCACCCGCGTCGCGGTGCTCAGCGCCATGGGATCCGACGAACGCAGCGCCACCTGAGTCCGGGCCGGCCGCGGCCGGGGTCGTACAGTCGGGCCATGGGTATCGACGTGACGGTGCTGCGGGTGTTCACCGACTCGGACGGCAACTTCGGCAATCCGCTCGGCGTGGTGGACGCCGGCCGGGTCGAGGTCGCCGACCGGCAGCGGCTGGCCACCCAATTGGGTTACAGCGAAACGGTTTTCGTTGACCTTCCGGCACCCGGTTCGTCCACCGCGCACGCCACCATCTACACGCCGCGCACCGAGCTGCCGTTCGCCGGTCATCCCACCGTCGGTGCCGCGTGGTGGCTGCGCGAGCAGGGCTCGCCGATCAACACGCTGGCGGTTCCGGCCGGGATCGTGCAGGTCGGCTACGACGGGCCGCGCGCCCGCATCAGCGCCCGCTCGGAATGGGCGCCCGAACTCGCGCTGCACGAATTCGGTTCGGCCGAGGAGGTTCTCGCCGCCGATCCGACGGAGTTCTCCGACGACACCGCGCACTACCTGTGGGCCTGGACCGACCGGGCCGCCGGGGCGCTGCGGTCCCGGATGTTCGCCGCCAACCTGGGCGTGCCCGAAGACGAGGCGACCGGTTCGGCGGCGATGCGGATCACCGATTACCTGAGCCGGGACCTGCGGATCACCCAGGGCAAGGGTTCGGTGATCGAAACCAGCTGGAGCGCCGAAGGCTGGGTGGGGGTGGCCGGGCGGGTGGTCAATGACGGTGTGCGGCACCTGGATTGACGAGCCGGCGGCGATGACTCCTCAGCGCTGCCGGTGCAGCACCGCGGCGAGATGGTCCTGCAGCGGCTGCCCGACCGCGCCCATCTGCACCGAGTAGGAAAGCTCGTCGCCGTCGATGCGGAACCAACGCGCGAGCGCCGTCACCTTCTTGGCGCTGGGGGTCAGCCCGATCGACGTGGTGGACATCCGCATCTCGATGAGGCCGCCGGTGACCGCGTAGCTGCCGACCTCGATCTCGGTGATGCCGCTGGGGTGGGCCAGCACCAGTTCGAGCCGACCCGGTTGCGGCACCCGCAGGTATCCGGTCTCGGCGTGCAACGGCTTGCCGTCGGCCGCCGCCCGGGTCTTCTGGGCGTAGGCCAGAAACGGCTTGCCGACGTGGGAGAAGGTGACCTCTTCGAGGTAGTCGAACGGCTGGATGGTGGGGTACTTGCCGGAGCCCCGGCCGGTCCAGGTGCCCAGCAGCGGGGCCAGCGCCGCCAGGTCGGGATGCAAGTCGGTGGGCATGAACGCGAGCCTAGGCCGACGCGGTGTGCGCGGCGTCGTCAGCCCGGGGTCGCCACCCCGCGGTGCTCGCGCAGCGCCTGGATCTCGCGCTCGAAATCGTCGGCGGACTCGAACGACCGGTAGACCGAGGCGAAGCGCAGGTAGGCCACCTCGTCGAGGTCGCGCAACGGCCCCAGGATGGCCAGGCCGACCTCGTGGCTGGGCACCTCGGGCGAGCCGGCGGCGCGCACGGTGTCCTCCACCTGCTGGGCCAGCAGGTTGAGCGCATCGTCGTCCACCTGGCGCCCCTGGCAGGCCCGGCGGACACCGCTGATCACCTTTTCCCGGCTGAACGGCTCGGTGACGCCGCTGCGCTTGACCACCGCCAGCACCGCGGTTTCCACGGTGGTGAAACGCCGTCCGCACTCGGGGCAGGAGCGGCGCCGCCGGATGGCCTGGCCTTCGTCGGTTTCCCGCGAGTCGATCACCCGGGAGTCCGGATGACGGCAGAACGGACAGTGCATGACTGCTCCTTCACCGTGCCGACGACCGGGTACCGCAGGACTTCGAGCGTACCTGCGCCGACGGCGCCCCGGCTAACGGAGCCACCGGGCCTCCGGGCCCGCCACCGGCAACAGTGGCATCGGGCCCCGGAAACGTTGTGGCACAAGGAGTTCAGCCGACGGGAGCGATCAACGTCTGGCCGGCAACCAATGTGGGCGAGTTCAGGTCATTGAGCTCGCGGATGCGGTCGGCGACCTGGGCGGCCGGCGCGTCGGGCGCCACCCGGTGGGCGACGTCGGACAGCGACTCCCCCGGGTCTACCCGCACCACGGCGAGCCGGTCCGGAACGTGGGCGGCCGAGCTCGGCGCGTCGCCGTTGAGCACCTGACCGACGTTGGCGACCACACCAAGCCACAGCGTGATCGCCCCCGCGGCCAACGCCAGCCCGACCGTCGTCACCCAGGTGACCGAGCGCCTCCGGTGCGGAGCAACCGACATGGCCACCCCGGTGCCGTGGTAGCGGGTCGCCGCCCCGGCGGGCCGGACCGGCCCCGGCCGGCGTGGACGGGTCAGCCCGTCGCGGCCGTACCGAACGCCCTGAACCGGTCCGTTGACCGGGCGCCGAAGACTGCTCGGACGCGGCGCAAGCGTATGGATGACTGTCATCTGCGTTCCTCCGGTCAACTAGCTCTCGCTCGTGTGTTCGACTCTAATCGCTTGTGTGTTCGAAACCCGAACATTTGAGCGAAGCGTGTCGCACGAGCCAAACGCTAGATCACGCCACCGACAACTTCGTCGGCCTTACCACTGTCATGCAGATCAGGTACCCGGTCTACGCAAAAGTTACACATGTGTGATTCCGCAGTTGTAGGGTCTTTAGGCCCCAGGCGGGCTCCGCGGCCGACACCGGGGTCGGACACGACACGCCAGTCGAACACATGTTTGATTCTCGTCGGCGATGGGGTTACATTCGGTGCCATGGACGACAGCAACGACAGTTCATCAGCCGGACCGGACGGCCGGCTGCACGCCGTGGATCCCTCGCTGACCGAACGGCAGCGCACCATCCTGAATGTCATCCGCTCCTCGGTGACCAGCCGCGGCTACCCGCCGAGCATCCGGGAGATCGGCGACGCCGTCGGCCTGACGTCGACCTCCTCGGTGGCCCACCAGCTGCGCACCCTGGAACGCAAGGGCTATCTGCGCCGCGACCCCAACCGGCCGCGCGCGGTCGATGTCCGCGGCGTGGACGACGACGTGGCCGCGCCCGCCACCGAGGTGGCCGGCTCCGACGCGCTGCCCGAACCCACCTTCGTCCCGGTGCTCGGGCGGATCGCGGCCGGCGGGCCCATCCTCGCCGAGGAGGCCGTCGAGGACGTCTTTCCGCTGCCGCGCGAGTTGGTCGGCGACGGAACGCTTTTCCTGCTCAAGGTCGTCGGTGACTCGATGGTCGAGGCGGCGATCTGTGACGGCGACTGGGTGGTGGTGCGCCAGCAGCACGTCGCCGACAACGGCGACATCGTCGCGGCGATGATCGACGGCGAGGCCACCGTCAAGACGTTCAAACGCGCCGGCGGTCAGGTCTGGCTGATGCCGCACAACCCGGCGTTCGACCCCATTCCCGGTAACGACGCGACCGTGCTGGGCAAGGTGGTCACGGTGATCCGCAAGGTGTGACGCCGGTCAGTCGGCCTTGGTGAAACCGTTGGCCTGCGCGACCTCTTCGCTGGACAGCCACAGCTCGGGCAGCGTGTCCCGGTACAGGTCGCTGCCCGGCGTGTAGTACAGGCCGTAGCGAGCGCTGGCCTTGATCGGGTAACCCTCCGGCGCCTGGTAGGGGTCGTCCAGCGGCAGGTGGATCGTCGGCCGCCCGTCCGGGCCGGCCAGACCGTTCTCCGAGGCGTCCTCCTCGTCCGCGGCGGCGTGCCGTCCGGACCGCGGTCGGGTCCCGGCGACACCGGCGGCGACGGCACCGGCGGCCTCCGCCACCTCCTCCGGTCCCGGCTGCGGTTCCGGGCGCTCTTCGGGCTGCGCTTGCGGCGCGGCCAGCTCGGCGTATTCGTCGTCGGCCTCGGCGGCCGGGATGCCGCCGGTCACGGCGTCGGCGTCGGGCGGGGTGTGCGGCACGGCGAGGTCGGGATAATCGTCCTCCCGGTAGCCGACATCCGGGTAGTCGACCTCGGCGTAGTCGGCGTCGGCGTAGGCGGCGTCGTCGGCGGCCTCGGGTTCGGCGACCTCCGGGACGGCGTCGGTGTAGTCGGTGTAGTCGGCCTCGGCGGCGGGATAGTCGGCTTCGGCGAGCATCTCGTCGGAGACCACCGGGATCGAATCGGTGTCGACCGCGTCGGGGTCCTCCTCCTCCTCGAACCCGTACCCGCCGTCGGCGGGGGCCTGGCGCTGCCAACTGACCCGGGCGGCGGCCCCGGACCCGGCCGGCGGCTCACCGGACGGCGGCGCGCCGAAGTGCTCGGTGGCCACGTCGGCGTCGTCGTGTCCCCACTGCCCCTCGGCCGCGTCGTAGCCGTGGTCGACGCCGTAGCCGGTGGCCTCGGGCCCGGGCCGGCGGCGGCGCCAGACGAACAGCACCCAGATCAGCAGCACCAGCAGGACCGCGACCGGGATCGCGGCCATCAGCCACCACCAATGCCAGCTGAACTTCTTGGGGTGGGCCGGCATGGCCGAACTGCTCGGCTGGTTCTGGCCCGAGATCTGCAGGCCGGACAGCAGCGGCGCCAGGTTCGACGGGTCGGTGCTGAACGTGTTCTTGGCCCGGTTCCAGGAGATCTTGCCGCCGGTGAACTGCTGGGAGATCACGTCGCCGTCCACGGCCTGGTCGCCGACCGGCGCGCCCAGTTTGCCGGCCGGAGCGCGGAGTTTGTCCCAGGCGGCCCGCATCGCGCCGCGCACCACGAAGGCGCCGTGGTCGGCCGTCCAGAAGATCACCGGCTTGTCGGGGGCCGAGAAGGTGGCGATCCGGCTGGACGGCCCGATGCCGCCGTCGGTCTCGTTGGTGGTGGGGAATCCCAGGTCGCTGCCGGCCGGCCCGCCCAGCGACTCGTATTTGGCCAGGATGTCGCTCTCCAGCGCGTTCGCCCCGGTGGCCGGGGTGAAGAACACCTTGCCGCCGGCGAAGTTCTGCACGATCCCGTCGCCGCCGACCGGGGTGGGTCCGCCCTGCTTGGCACCCAGCGGGCCGCCGGGCCCGCCGGCCGCGCGCCAGGCCGTGTTGATGGCGGCGGTGGGATCGATGGCGACCTGCAGGCCCTTCAACTGGTCGGCCAACCCCGGCGGTTCGGTGCTGAACTGCTTGGTCTGCCGGTTCCAGGACACCTGGCCGCCGCTGAATTTCTGGGTGGACACCTCGCCGTTGTAGGTCTCGTCACCGACCGGCACCCCGAGCACCCCGCCCGAGCTGCCGAGCTTGTCCCAGGCCGAGTTGATGGCGCCGCGCACCACGTGGGCGCCGTGCTCGGGCGTCCAGAAGATCACCGGCTTGTCGCTGGCCGAGAAGGTGACCACCCGGCTGTCGGGACCGGCCAGGCCCGGCACCTCGTTGATGGCCGGGAAGCCCAGGTCGCTGCCGGCCGGCCCACCCAGCGACTCGTATTTGTCCAGGATCGGCCCGTAGGCGAATTTCGCGCCGGTGGCCGGGGTGAAGAACATCTTGCCGCCGTCGAAGTCCAGCGCGAACCCGTCCCCGACGGGATACACGTCGCCCTTGCGGCCGCCCAGCGGGGAGGTGTCGCCGCCGGCCTTCTCCCAGGCCGCCATGATCGCCGCCTCGGCGTCGCCGATCGGGCTCGCCGTCGCGGCGGGCGCCAGGAGTACCGCGGCCAGTGCTGTGGTCGTCAAGCTGACCAGCGCGCTTCCGACCAGCTTGCGCATCCGACCTCTGTGCACCTTCACCAAGCCTTCCAGCCGACGGGCATGGCTCCCTCTGCGGCGACGCCCGTACTGCGTCTCCGGCGCGCGGGCCGCGATGGCGCGGGGAAAGGACCCACTCACGATCCGCCTTGTCGCCGGGCTCGCATTACTTTGCTCCAGCCAACAAGAAATGCGAAGTCAAATTACGAATTTTACAAAAACGGATACCGCATCGATGTCGAACCGATGCGGGGCCATGTCCGAATCGCGACCCGGCGTGCCCCCGGCCGCGCGAAACGCTAGACGCCGAGGCTGCGGCCGATGATTTCCTTCATGATCTCGGTGGTGCCGCCGTAAATGGTCTGCACCCGGGCATCCAGATAGGCACGAGCGACCGGGTATTCGCGCATGTAGCCGTAGCCGCCATGCAATTGCAGGCAGCGGTCGATCAGGTGCACCTGCTTCTCGGTGGAGTACCACTTGGCCATGGCGGCCTGTTCGGCGGTCAGCTTGTGGTCCAGGTGCAGGCGGACGAACTCGTCGACCATCATGCGCACCACGGTGGCCTCCGTCGCCAGCTCGGCCAGCACGAACCGGCTGTTCTGGAAGCTGCCGATGGGCTTGCCGAATGCCTTGCGCTCCTTGGTGTATTCCAGCGTCTGCTCCAGCACCTGCTCCATCGCCGCGGCCGCCATGACGGCGATCGAGATCCGTTCCTGCGGCAGGTTCTGCATCAGGTAGATGAATCCCATGCCCTCCTGGCCCAGCAGGTTCTCGGCGGGCACGTGCACGTCGGTGAACGACAGCTCGGCGGTGTCCTGGGCGTCCAGCCCGATCTTGTCCAGGTGCCGTCCCCGCTCGAAGCCCTCCATGCCGCGCTCCACCACGAGCAGCGAAAAGCCCTGCGCCCCCTTGTCCGGATCGGTCTGGGCCACCACGATCACCAGGTCGGAGTTGATTCCGTTGGTGATGAACGTCTTTGACCCGTTGAGCACGTAGTGGTCGCCCTGCTTGACCGCACGGGTCTTGATGCCCTGCAGGTCGCTGCCGGTGCCCGGCTCGGTCATCGCGATCGCCGTAATCAGTTCTCCGGTGCAGAATTTCGGCAGCCAGCGCTGCTTCTGCTCCTCGGTGGCCAGGGCCAGCAGGTAGGGCGCGACGATGTCGTTGTGCAGGCCGAAGCCGATCCCGCTGTAGCGGCCGCGGGTGGTCTCCTCCGTGATGATGGTGTTGTACCGAAAATCGGGGTTGCCCCCGCCGCCGTACTCCTCGGGCACCGCCATGCCCAGGAAGCCCTGCTTGCCGGCCTCGAGCCACACCCCGCGGTCGACGATCTTCGCCTTCTCCCATTCGTCGTGATACGGCGCGACGTGACGATCGAGGAAGGCCCGGTAGGACTCGCGGAACAGTTCGTGTTCTGACTCGAAAAGCGTGCGCTGGTATTTGATGGCGCTGCTCATGGACGACCTCCGGGCGACTGGGATTGCTGTCGCCCAACATATACCAACCAGACGGTTGGTCGGCAGCCGCCGGGGTCAGGGACGGCTCAGGGGGCGGCGAACTCGCGCAGCCGCCCGGCCAGGGCCAGCGGAACGCGCGCCTTGATCCGGGTGCCCTCGGCGTTGTGCTCCTCCTGCTGCACCCGCCCGTCGGCGTGCAGCCGGGCCACCAGGTCGCCGCGGTGATACGGGATCACCACGTCCACGGCGGCCTCGGCCGGAACCGCCAGTTCGGCGATCCGGCGGCGCAGGCCCTCGATGCCGTCACCGGTGGCCGCGGACACGAACACCGCGCCGGGCAGGGCGTGCCGCAGCTTGGCCAGCGCCACGTCGCCGGCGGCGTCGGTCTTGTTCACCACCAGCAGCTCGGGCGGCGGATTGCCGTGATGGTCGGCGATGACCTCGGAGATCACCTGGTGCACGGCGTCGATCTGGGCCAGCGGGTTGACGTCGGAGCCGTCGACGACGTGCACCAGCAAATCGGCGTCGACGACCTCCTCCAGGGTGGAGCGGAACGCCTCGACCAGCTGGGTGGGCAGGTGCCGGACGAAGCCGACGGTGTCGGTGAGCACGAACGCCCGGCCGTCGTCCCATTCGGCGCGCCGGGTGGTGGGCTCCAGGGTGGCGAACAGGGCGTCCTGCACCAGCACGCCCGCCCCGGTCAGCGCGTTGAGCAGGCTGGACTTGCCGGCGTTGGTGTAGCCGACGATGGCGATCGAGGGCAAGTCGCTGTGCAGCCGGCGGCTGCGCTGGGTGTCGCGGACCTGCTTCATGTCCTTGATCTCGCGGCGCAGCTTGGCCATCCGCTCGCGGATGCGGCGCCGATCGGTTTCGATCTTGGTCTCACCGGGACCGCGCAGCCCCACGCCTCCCCCGCTGCCGCCGGCACGGCCACCGGCCTGCCGGGACATCGACTCGCCCCAGCCGCGCAGCCGCGGCAGCATGTACTCCATCTGGGCCAGCGACACCTGCGCCTTGCCCTCCCGGCTGGTGGCGTGCTGGGCGAAGATATCGAGGATCAGCGCGGTGCGGTCGATCACCTTGACCTTCACCGCCTTTTCCAGCGCGGTCAGCTGCGCCGGGGACAGTTCGCCGTCGCAGATCACGGTGTCGGCGCCGGTGGCCAGCACCACGTCGCGCAGCTCGGCCGCCTTGCCCGAGCCGATGTAGGTGGACGGGTCGGGCTTGTCGCGGCGCTGGATCAGGCCCTCGAGCACCTGGGAGCCGGCCGTCTCGGCCAGCGCGGCCAGCTCGGCCATGCTGGCCCGGCTATCGGCGGCGGTGCCGTCGGTCCACACACCGACCAGCACCACCCGTTCCAGCCGCAGCTGGCGGTATTCGACCTCGGAGATGTCGGTGAGCTCGGTGGACAGGCCGGCGACGCGGCGCAGCGCCGACCGGTCTTCCAGGGCGAGTTCGCCGGTGCTCGGCTCCGTGATGGCCGGAGCGTCGTCGCGGAATTCGGGATGTGTCATAGGCAATAAAAGATGATGCACGCAACCTCGGTGGCGTGCACCTGAATTAACGCTGCGCTTGCTGCCACCATTCCTCGCTGATTTCGCCGTTGGCCACCAGCACCGACGGCCCGCGCAGGTAGCTGGTGGCGTCGGTGACGGTGACGACGACGTCGCCGCCCGGTACCCGCACGGTCAGGGTGCCGGTGTCGGCGCCGGCGGCGGTCAGCGCGGCGACGGCGGCCGCGACGGTTCCGGTGCCGCAGGAGCGCGTCTCGCCCACGCCGCGCTCGTGCACCCGCATGTGCACCACCCCGGCTGCCGGTGCGGTGAGGACCTCGACGTTGACCCCGTCCGGGAACTGGGCGGCATCGAAGCTCACCGGCGCGGCGACGTCCAGCGCGGCCAGCTCGTCGACGCTCAGCTCGGGGTCCAGGCAGGCCAGGTGGGGGTTGCCCACGTCTACCGCCAGGCCGGCGAACCGCCGGCCCCCCACGGTCGCCTCGAAGGCCTCGCCCCCGCTGCCCAGCGTGTTGGCCTTGCCCATGTCGACGCTGACGTCGGCGCCGGTCGCGTCGGCGGCGTGCACGGTGACCGGCCGGGGGCCGGCCAGCGACCCGACCACGAATTCGTCGCGGGTCTCCAGCCCGCTGGCGCGCAGATAGTGCGCGAAGACCCGCACGCCGTTGCCGCACATCTGGGCCACCGAGCCGTCCGCGTTGCGGTAGTCCATGTACCAGTCGCCGCCGGCCACGCCGTCGGGCAGCCGGTCCAGCACGCCGGCCGCGGCGGCGGCGCCGGCGGTGGTGACCCGCAGCACCCCGTCGGCGCCCAGCCCGCGCCGCCGGTCGCACAGCGCGGCCACGCCCGCCGCGGTCAGGCGCAGCTCGGCCGGGGGGTCGCACAGCAGCACGAAGTCGTTCTCGGTGCCGTGGCCCTTCGCGAATTTCACCTGCTCAGGATACGTGGCGCCAGGCGTCCAGGGCGGCGTCGACGAGGCGGGGCGGGCTGCAGGCGCCGGCGTCGAGCCAGCGCACCCGGTGGTCGCGCCGAAACCAGGACCGCTGCCGGCGCACGTAGCGGCGGGTGCCCGCGTAGGTCTGCTCGCGGGCCTGCCGCAGCTGCTCGTCGCCGCCGCCGGCGTCGAGCGCGGCGATCACCTGCGCGTAGCCCAGGGCGCGCGCGGCGGTGACCCCGTCGCGCAGCCCCCGCCCGAGCAGCCCGGTCACCTCCGCCACCAGGCCCTGCTCGAACATCGCGTCGGTGCGCCTAGCCAGCCGCTCGTCGAGAAGCGTTGTGTCGCAATCCAATCCGATGATGACGGTGTCCCACCGCGGCGCGCCGATCCGCGGCGCGGACGCGGCGAACGGCCGGCCGGTCAGCTCGATGACCTCCAGCGCCCGCACCGTGCGCCGGGCGTCGGTGGGCAGGATGGCCGCGGCGGCCGCGGGATCGCGGCGGGCCAGCTCGGCGTGCAGCTCGCCCACCCCGACCTCGGCCAGCCGCCGCTCCCAGCGCGCCCGCACCCGCGGATCGGTGGCCGGGAACGACCAGTCGTCGAGCAGCGACTGGATGTAGAGCATGGAGCCGCCCACGATGATCGGCACCGCGCCGGCGGCCAGGATGGCCTCGATGTCGGCCGCGGCGGCGCGCTGGTAGCGGGCGACGGTCGCGGTCTGGGTGACGTCGAGGACGTCGAGCTGGTGGTGCGGGATGCCGCGGCGAGCGTCGACGGGCAGCTTGGCGGTGCCGATGTCCATCCCGCGGTAGAGCTGCATCGCGTCGGCGTTGACGATCTCGGCGCCGAGTGGCCCGAGCCGTTCGGCGACGTCCAGCGCCAGCTGGGACTTGCCGGTGCCGGTGGGGCCGATGATCGCCAGTGGCCGCACGGCCGCCGTCACAGCTGCCAGGCGCCGGCGAAGTAGCCCACCCCGTAGGGCGCCCCCCGGTAGAGTTCCTTGGCCGAGCGCGGCCCCGGCTCGGCCAGCCCGGCCAGCACCCCGAAGGCGACCCGGCCCAGGATCTGGCCCGGCAGGCGGCGCAGCGCGGCGATGTCACCGCCGGCCAGCGCGTCGTCCAGGGCCTGCTGCGCGGCGGCGTCGCCGGGGTGGTGACCGCCGGGGGCGGCCGGGGTCAGGGTGTTCGCGCCGTCGGCCACCACCAGCACCCCGACCGGTTCGGGCAGCGCGTCCAGCTCGGCGCGCAACTGCCGGCCGCGGCGCACGGCGGTGTCGGCGTCGTAATCGGCGCGATAGATGCGGGCCCGGGCGGCGGCCCGCGGCTGGACCTGGCCGCGAAGCCAGCCGCCCAGCAGCACGCACAGCGGGAGCGCGGCCGGGGCCGTCTCGGCCCGGCCGTCGGCCGGCGGGGACAGCCGGACCGGCACGTCCACCCCGAACCCGGCGAAGGTGCCCACCGCGTCGTCACCCAGCTCCTGGTCGGCGGCGCCGGTCCCGACGATCAGCCAGCGATCGGGCAGCAACGCGGCCGCCGCGAGCGTCGCGGCGCTCAGCTCGGCCAGCTCGTCGGCGGCGGTTCCGGCGAGCTCGGGGACGAGCACCGGCGCCGACGGGACGATGGCGATGACGCTCAGCACGCCACCAAACTAACGCGGCCCGGCGCGCCCGGGGTCACCACCGGGAGCTGTCGGCCACCAGCAGCCGGCCGCTGAACGGACCGGTGTCGTCGTCGTCCGCGGCGACGTCGGCGGCGGTGTCACGGGCTTTTCGCGGGGCGCTGCCCGGGCCGGGCTCGGGCCGGTTGATGCTGGCGGCCTCGCCGCGGGCCAGCGCGATGGTCGCGACGATCACCACCGCGACGGCGCCGACCAGCACGAACGCCTTGGGACCGTGCGCGTTGAGCGTCTCGTCGAGCACCAGCACGCCGAGCAGCCCGGCCACCACCGGCTTGGCCACCGTCATCGTCGGCAGCGAGGCGGTCAGCGCGCCGGCGCGAAACGCCGATTGCTGGAAGATCATCCCGGTCAGCGCCACCAACAGCCAGGGCACGAACTCCGGCGAGGTCAGCACACCGACCAGGCTGTGCTCGGACATCTCGACCACACCCTTGGTCAGCACCGCGAACAGCGCCAGCGACGAACCCGCGACCACCGCCAGCAGCACCGCCGCGAACGGGCTGCCGGCCCACCTGCGCGCCGCCACCACGCAGGCCACCAGCACCGGCACCATGACCAGGGCCACGATCACCCAGATGTGCAGCGGGGCGCGCTGCTTGCCGGATGCCGGGTCGCCGACGATGATCACCACGGCCAGGGCGGTGGCCAGAATCAGCGCCCACGCCCACTCCCGCGGTTTGATCCGCTGGTGGGCCAGCCGCGCGTAGAGGGGCAGGGCGAACAGCAGCGCCGTCACCTGCAGGGCGGTCACCAGCACCACCGACCCCCAGGCCAGCGCGGCGGCCTGCAGGCTGTAGTTGGTGATCGCGGCCAGGCCGCCCAGCCACCAGCGCGTGTCGCGCAGCGACATGCGGAACAGTTCGAGGTGGCCCACCGGTTTGTCGGTGATCTCGTGCGCGGAGCGCTGGCGGATCACGTCGCCGACCGCGGAGGCCAACGCCGCGCACAGGGCGATCAACGCAGCGACATCAACCTTCGACATGTTCCGACCCCTCCGCCTCGCGACCCGTCCGGACTAGCTTTCCCCGAGGCGCAAGCAAATGCACGCACAATTCGCGTTCAGTTCAACTACAAATTCATGACGTTCCACACGTTGGCGGACCGCGTCCCAAGGTGATCACTCGATTATTACTTCAGCAATCTATGTAGCCGCTTGGATAACTCTAAGAGAACGTCACAGGGAGCCGGCGGGCGTTCTTCGGTGGAATGCCAAGGTGGCGGCGAGCGGCGGGGCAAGCTGCTTGAATACTGTTAAGCAGCTGCTGGGAAAACCTGGATCGGTCATCCGCGGCTGCAGGAGACGGTGCCGCCACGCGCGGCAGGCGCGCGGGACACTGACCCGCGCGGACGGTGCGAAAGGTGTAGTGACGAGCGCATGACGGGTGACCAGCCTCGCGACGATTCGGCTCGGCCTGCGCCGCGCCCGGGTCCGCGACCCGGTCCCCGGCCCGTGAGCGCGGGGCGCCCGGCCGCCCACCCGGTGGTGGTGCCGCCGCCGCCCAGCGACCCGCACCGGTTCGGGCGGGTGGACGACGACGGCACGGTGTGGCTGATCAGCGCGGCCGGCGAGCGCGTCGTCGGCTCCTGGCAGGCCGGCGACCGGGAGGCCGCGTTCGCCCACTTCGGCCGGCGGTTCGACGACCTGGCCACCGAGGTCACCCTGATGGAGGAGCGGCTGGCGTCCGGGACCGGGGATGCGCGCAAGATCAAGGCGCACGCCTCCGAGCTGGCCGAGGCGCTGCCGACGGCGACGGTGCTGGGCGACATCGATGCGCTCGCGGCCCGGCTGGCCAGCATCGCCGAACAGGCCGAGGCGGCCGTCGCCGCCGAGCGCTCGCGGCGCGAGGAGCATCGGGCCGCGCAGACCGCCCGCAAGGAGGCGCTGGCCGCCGAGGCCGAGGAGCTGGCCGCCAACTCGACGCAGTGGAAGGCCGCCGGCGACCGGCTGCGCGCAATCCTCGACGAGTGGAAGACCATCACCGGCCTGGACCGCCGGGTGGACGATGCGCTGTGGAAGCGCTACAGCGCGGCCCGGGAGGCCTTCAACCGGCGGCGGGGCGCCCATTTCGCCGAGTTGGACCGGGAACGCTCGAGCATCCGCCAGGCCAAGGAGCGGCTCTGCGAGCGGGCCGAGGAGCTATCCGGATCGACCGACTGGACGGCCACCAGCGCGGAATTCCGCAAGCTGCTGGCTGAATGGAAGGCGGCCGGCCGCGCGGCCCGGGAGGTCGACGACGCGCTGTGGCGGCGGTTCAAGCAGGCCCAGGACGTGTTCTTCACCGCGCGCAACGCCGCGACGGCAGAGAAGGACGCGGAGTTGCGCGCCAACGCCGCCGCCAAGGAGGCGCTGCTGGCCGAGGCGGAGAAACTGGACACCGGCAACCACGACGCCGCCCGGGCGGCGCTGCGCGCGATCGCCGAGAAGTGGGATGCGATCGGCAAGGTGCCGCGGGAGCGCTCCGCCGAGCTGGAGCGCCGGCTGCGCGCGGTGGAGAAGAAGGTGCGCGAGGCCGGCGACGCGGGCTGGTCCGACCCGCAGGCGCAGGCCCGGGCCGAGCAGTTCCAGGCCCGCGCCGAGCAGTACGAACAGCAGGCCCGCAAGGCCGCCGCGGCGGGCCGCACCAAGGAGGCCGAGGAGGCGCGGGCCAACGCCGAGCAGTGGCGGCAGTGGGCGCAGGCGGCCGTCGAGGCGCTGTCCCGCAAGCCCTGACCGCCGGCGTCAGGCCCCGGCGGCAGGATCCTCGGGCTTGGGCAGATCGTCGAGCAGGGTGGTCGACTGCTGTTGCGCGGCGACCCGGCGGCGCTGCTCCTCGGCGGCGAGCTGCACGATGGTGCGCGACCACACCACCCGGGCCCACTGGTAGATGAGCACCAGCACGGTGATCCAGGCGATGATCAGGCCCCACCCCGGCCCGGGATGCCCGGCGGGCACGGTCTGCCGCGACCAGATCGCCAGCATCCCCGCGGCGCCGGCAATCGCGGTGCCAGCCAACGCAATCCAGGCCAGCGCCCAGCGCCGGGTCACCAGCGCCAGCGTCGAGAAGCCCACGCCGAACACCAGCGCCAGCCAGCCGAACACCCGCGACGGCAGGGCCACCGCGGCCGCGCCCGCGTCGTGGGTGCCGAACAAGACGTCCCAGCCGCGCACGTCGCCGGTGTGCGGCAGGATGAACGAGCCCAGCAGCACGAACACCAGGATCGACACCACGAAGCCGCGGGCGCCGGGGTCGATGCCGCCGGCCACCCGCCGTTCGGCGGCCTCGATCTCGGTGCGCAGCGCGCCCAGCCGGGGGTCGTCGTGGTTGCGGTCGTCGTTCATGAGGCACATCCAACGGGTTGGGCCGGGCCGGCCGGCGGCCCAACGGCGGGCATGCCGAGACCGACGCCGCGCGGGCGCCGGCCGGCGGCGTGCGCGTCACCGGCCCGGGTGCGGCGATGGCTGAGGATGCCGGCGTCGGCGATCAGGTGGTGCGGTGCGGCCCCGGTGATGACCGTGGTGACCAGGTCGCCGGGGCGCACCCGGTCGTCGGCGGCGAAGTGCACCAGCCGGCCGTCGCGGGCGCGTCCGCTCATCCGGGCGGTGGCGCTGTCCTTGCGCCCCTCCCCCGTGGCGACCAGCAGCTCGACGGTCTGGCCGACCAGGGCCTGGTTGCCCTGCAGCGAGATCGACTCCTGCAGCTCGACGAGGCGCTCATAGCGTTCCTGCACAACGGCTTTCGGGATCTGCCCGTCGAGCTCGGCGGCCGGGGTGCCGGGCCGCTTGGAGTACTGGAAGGTGAAGGCGGCCGCGAACCGGGCCCGGCGCACCACGTCCAGGGTGGCCGCGAAGTCCTCTTCGGTCTCGCCGGGGAACCCGACGATCAGGTCGGTGGTGATGGCGGCGTGCGGCATGGCGGCCCGGACCCGGTCGATGATGCCGAGGAAACGCTCGGCGCGGTACGAGCGCCGCATCGCGCGCAGCACCCGGTCGGAGCCGGACTGCAGCGGCATGTGCAGGGCGGGGCACACGTTCGGGGTCTGCGCCATGGCCTCGATGACGTCGTCGGTGAACTCGGCCGGATGCGGCGAGGTGAACCGCACCCGTTCCAGCCCGTCGATCTCGCCGCAGGCCCGCAACAGCCGGGCGAACGCGCCGCGGTCGCGGGGCAGCGCCGGGTCGGCGAAGGACACCCCGTAGGCGTTGACGTTCTGACCCAGCAGCGTGACCTCGAGGACGCCGTCGGCCACCAGGGACCTGACCTCGGCCAGGATGTCGTCGGGACTGCGGTCGACCTCCTTGCCGCGCAGCGACGGGACGATGCAGAACGTGCAGCTGTTGTTGCAGCCGACCGAGATGGAAACCCAAGCGGCATAAGCGGATTCGCGCGCACTGGGCAGCGACGAGGGGAACTGCTGCAGCGCCTCGGCGATCTCCACCTGGGCGGCCTTGTTGTGCCGGGCCCGCTCCAGCAGGGTGGGCAGCGACCCGATGTTGTGGGTGCCGAACACGACGTCGACCCAGGGCGCCCGGCGCAGCACGGCCTCGCGGTCCTTCTGGGCCAGGCAGCCACCGACCGCGATCTGCATCTCCGGGTTGCCCCGCTTGCGCGGCGCCAGGTGGCTGAGGTTGCCGTACAGCTTGTTGTCGGCGTTCTCCCGGACCGCGCAGGTGTTGAACACCACCACGTCGGCGACCTCAGCCCCCTCGGCGGCCCGCCGGTAGCCGGCCGCCTCCAGCAGACCCGCCAGCCGCTCGGAGTCGTGCACGTTCATCTGGCAGCCGTAGGTGCGCACCTGATAGGTGCGCACTCCCAAAACATCCCGGGCCACCGTCGAAGTCACGGGGCCATGGTACGGCGAGCGGTCCGCACGGGAGAAACCGCACGTCATCGGCTAGACGCGGCGGCGCTCCCGTTCGGCGGCCAGCTCGGCCAGCACCACCTCGCACGCCAGGTTCTGGCTGTAGCCGCGCCGGGCCAGCATCCCCACCAGCCGGCGGGTCACCCACGCGTCGTCCTGCGCCAGCGTCTCGCGGCGCAGCTTGGACCGGACCAGTTGCTCGGCCCGGTCCCGCTCGGCGCCGGCGTCGATCCCGGCCAGCACGCTGGTGATCACGTCGTCGTCCACCCCCTTGGTGTGCAACTCGGCGGCCAGGGCGCGCTTGCTCTTGCCGGCATGCGCCCGCCGGGACTGCACCCACTGCTGGGCGAAGTCGGCGTCGTCGATCAGGCCGACGGCGGCCAGCCGGTCGAGCACAGCGGTGCTGACGTCGTCGGGATAGCCCCGTTTGGCCAGCCGGCCGTGCAGCTCGGCGCGGGTGCGCGCTCGCGCGGTGAGCAGGCGCAGGCACAGGGCCCGCGCCTGCTCCTCGCGGGAGGGCTCAGAAGTCGACGGGGGCGGGCAGGACGCCGTCATCGGACAAGTCATCGGTCACGACCGCGCCAATGCCGAGCTTTTCCTTGATCTTCTTCTCGATCTCGTTGGCGACCTCGTCGTTCTCCATCAAGAAGGTGCGGGCGTTCTCCTTGCCCTGGCCGAGCTGCTCGCCCTCATAGGTGAACCAGGAACCGGACTTGCGGATGAAGCCCTGATCCACACCCATGTCGATCAGCGAGCCCTCCCGGCTGATCCCCCGGCCGTAGAGGATGTCGAACTCGGCCTGCTTGAACGGCGGCGACACCTTGTTCTTGACGATCTTGACCCGGGTGCGGTTGCCGACCGCGTTGGTGCCGTCCTTGAGCGTCTCGATCCGGCGCACGTCCATGCGCACCGAGGCGTAGAACTTCAACGCCTTGCCACCCGTCGTGGTCTCCGGGCTGCCGAACATCACCCCGATCTTCTCCCGCAGCTGGTTGATGAAGATCGCGGTGGTGCCCGAATTGTTCAGCGCGCCAGTCATTTTCCGCAGCGCCTGGCTCATCAGCCGGGCCTGCAGCCCGACGTGGCTGTCCCCCATCTCGCCCTCCAGCTCGGCGCGCGGCACCAGCGCGGCCACCGAGTCGATGACCAGAATGTCCAGCGCGCCGGAGCGGATCAGCATGTCGGCGATCTCGAGCGCCTGCTCCCCCGTGTCCGGCTGGCTGACCAGCAGCGAATCGGTGTCCACGCCGAGCTTCTTGGCGTACTCGGGGTCCAGCGCGTGCTCGGCGTCGATGAACGCCGCGACACCGCCGGCGGCCTGGGCGTTGGCCACCGCGTGCAGGGCGACGGTGGTCTTACCCGAGGATTCCGGGCCGTAGATCTCCACGACCCGGCCGCGGGGCAGGCCGCCGATGCCCAAGGCGACGTCCAGGGCGATGGATCCGGTCGGGATGACCGAGATCGGCTGACGCATCTCGTCGCCGAGACGCATCACCGAGCCTTTCCCGTAGCTCTTTTCGATCTGGGCCATCGCCAGTTCGAGAGCCTTCTCGCGGTCGGGGGCTTGCGTCATGGTGCCTCTCCTATAGTCGGTGTGTCTTCTGACCGGTATCGGTCGGTTGGCGGTGACACTAGAGAAGGCCACCGACAAGTTGACGCTGCGAACCTCCCCCACAGTAGCCGAACAGGTGTTCGATTCAAGTTCGACACGCCGCGGGCGCCGCGGCAGCCGCGAAAGGCCGGCCGACATCCTGGATATCTCCCCGCAACTGTCGGAAGTGTCGTCCTACGGCGGCTTCTTCGCGCTGACCGTGGGCGGCGACCCGGCCGGCTGGCGCCCGGCCACCGAGTGCTACGCCGACGGCAGCGCCGACCTGATCGCGGCCACCGCCCGCCGCTACCGCACCCGTGACCTGCGGATCGGCGCCTCGCTGGTGCACCTGGCCCACGCCAGCCGGCTGTGGTCGCCGGTGCTGGGCTGCGCGATCGGCCACGGCGTCGTCCCCGACCTCGGCGACCTGCACCGCGCCGCGACCGGCGCGCAGCTGCGGCTGCCCGAGCCCGTCGGGCGGCGCGTCACCGCGCCGCACCCCGAGCTGCTGTATCGCCTCGTGGTGGACGAGCACCTGGGTCCGCTGGCCGCGGGCCTGCGCGTCGGGCTGGCGCCCGCCCTGCTCGCCGGCAACGTGGCCTCGGCGCTGGTCGGGGCGGCGCGGGCGCTGTTGTCGGCGCGGCCGGACCTGCGCTCCGCGATCATCGAGTCCACCCTGGCGCTGCTGGACACCGGCATCATGTCCGGCGCCGGCACCGTCACCGGCCCGCCGCTGGACTTCCGGCGGGCCAGCTGCTGCCTGTTCTACCGGCTGCCCGGGGGCTCGGTGTGCGGCGACTGCGTGCTGGATCGATAGCACCCGCTTTGCGGGCTCACCACTGCTCCCGCGGCACGTCGAAGTCGACGCACAACGCCCGCCAGACGTCGCGCGGGTCCACACCGTCCTCGATCGCCTGCGCCGCCGTCCGCCCGCCCAAACCGGTCAGTACGTGATCCACCAACACCGATGAGCCGTAGGTGGTGCCGAAGCGCAACACCACCCGCTCGTGGAACTCCGTGAGCCGCATCCCAGCCAACATACCCAGACGCGTCCTCAGCGCCAGCTGGCCGGCAGGTCGATCAGGTGGTTGGGGCAATACGTCTGCACCGCCAGGGACATGGTGTCGCGGGCGCGTTGCGCGGACATGGTGGCGCGCAATTGCATGAAGGCGTACTCGGCCGGCGCCAGTCCCTGCTCGGCGGCGGCCGGGTCGTCCATCAACTGGCAGGCCTGCTGCTGATCGGCGCTGTCGGCGTGGGCCGGGCCGGCCCACAACGGCGAGCCGAACAGCGCCCCGGCCAGCACGGCGCCCGCGGCGAACGTGGTGATGATCCTCATGGGTGCCTCCCGCCGAGATGGGTGCCTCCCGCCGAAGCATAAGGTCATCCGGCCAGCGCCTCGCGGCACACCCGGACCGGATCGGCGACGTCGGCGATGCCGGCGGCGGCGCGCTGCGCGGCCGCCCGGTAGCCCGGTGACGACAGCACCTCGTTCACCGCGGCCACCAGCGCGTCGGCGCTCAGCGGCCGGATCAGCCGGGCGCTGCCCTGGCGGACCACCCGGTTGGCGATCTCCCACTGGTCGCCGCCGCCGGGCACCGCCACCAGCGGCACCCCGGCCAGCAGCGTCTTCGCCACCATCCCGTGCCCGCCGCCGCAGACCACCACGTCGGCGTGCCGCAGCAACTCGGCCTGACTGCCCAGCCCGACCACCGCCCACGGCGGCGCCGCCAGCTCCGGCCCGGCCAGCCGGGACACCACCAGCCGCGCCCCGGCCGGCAGCGTCTCCCCCGGCGTCAGGCAGGACAGCGCCACCTCGGCCAGACCCCGGGCGCCGGTCAGCGCGGTCGACGGCGCGACCACCACCACCGGCCCGGAACCGGCCGGGATGTCCAGCACCCGGTCGGTCGGCTCGAAGTGCAGCGGCCCCACCAGCACGGCCTCGTCCGGCCAGCCGGGCCGGGACACCTCGAGGGCGGGCAGGGTGGCGATCAGCCGGCGCAGCGGCCCCGGGTCGCGGCCGGCAAGCCGATCTCGGCCGCGCCGCGGCGCGCTGCCGCAGCCCGGCCCGCCAGGAGCGCGCGGTCAGCGCGCGCATGGTGGCGTCACGCAGCCGTCCGCGCAGGCCGGTGCCCGGGGCCAGCCCGCTGCCGATCGGCGGCAACCCCTTGGACGGCAGGTAGAGCGGATGCGGGCTGAGCTCGATCCACGGGATGCCGAGCAGCTCGGCGGCCATCCCGCCGCCGGCGGTGATGACGTCGGACACCACCAGGTCGGGCGCCAGGTCGCGCAGGGCGGGCACGTTGAGCACCGCCATCCGGGCGGCGCGGCGGTGGATGCGGGCCCCGGCGTCGACGTCCTCGTCGGTGGCCGCCAGTCCGTCCAGTTCGACGGCGTCGACGCCGGCGCCGCGGGCGGTGTCCAGCCACTGGGCGCCGGTGAACAGCGTGGGGGTATCGCCGGCGTCGGCGAAGCGGCGGCACAGCGCGATCGCCGGGAACGAATGCCCGGGATCCGGCCCGGCGACCACGGCGACGCGCATCGGATTCACCCTGCCACAGCGTTCGGCCGCCACGCTCGCCTACGCTGGCGATATGACCGAGCTGACTGGGACCACCGTTGCGAACACCCGTACGGTCGAAGGATTCCTCAACGCGCTGCAGGACGCGGATTACGACGCCGCCGAGGCCGCACTGGCCGACGACCTCGTCTACGAGAACGTCGGGCTGCCCACCATCCACGGCCGGGCCCGAGCCATGAAGCTGTTTCGCCGGATGGAGGGCCGCGCCGCCTTCGAG
Organism: Mycobacterium sp. MAC_080597_8934; assembly: GCF_000523975.1. Taxonomy (NCBI): domain Bacteria; kingdom Bacillati; phylum Actinomycetota; class Actinomycetes; order Mycobacteriales; family Mycobacteriaceae; genus Mycobacterium; species Mycobacterium sp. MAC_080597_8934. The sequence goes on from NZ_JAOS01000019.1 coordinate 389,688, forward strand.
GTGAAGATCCACCGCATCGCGGCCGACGGCGGCGCGGTGCTCACCGAACGCACCGATGCACTGATCTTCGGCCCGCTGCGGCTGCAGTTCTGGGTGTGCGGCGTGTTCGAGGTGCAGAACGGGCGAATCACGTTGTGGCGGGACTACTTCGACTTCTTTGACATGCTCAAGGCCACGGCGCGCGGGGTGGCCGCGCTGCTGCTGCCGTCGCTGAAAGCCACGTTCTGAGCGCGCCATGAGCCAGGACAGGGGCCGCACCCGGCCGAATTTCGTTCAGTTCGTCCGCTATTGCTGCGGCGGGCGGCTGCCGGACTCGATGCGCGACTGGGTGCGCAACGACCTGGCCGGCAAGGGCGCGACGGCCCGGATGATGCGGCGGGTGGCGGTGCCGGCGGTGCTGGTGCTGGCCCCGTTCTGGTTGATCCCGACGACGCTCGACGTTCACCTGAGCATGACGCTGCCGATTCTCATTCCGTTCGTGTACTTTTCGCACGCGCTCAACAAGGTGTGGCGCCGGCACATGCTGGCCGTGCACGATCTGGACCCCGAGCTGGTCGACGAGGTCTCCCGGCAGCGCGACGCCCACATCCACCGCTCCTACATCGAGCGCTACGGCCCGCGCCCGGAAGACTAACCGGCGCCGCGTAACCCGCCGAGTTCGTCGAAGGCCTGCGCCCACCCGTTCAGCCGGTCGGTGGCCCCGACCAGCTCGGCCCGGTAGTGCTGCGACGCGGTTGACCCGTCACCGTTGGCCGCGGACACCAATCTCGCTGCGGCGGTGACCATTTCGTTGTACTGGCGCACCCCGGCGCTCAGCTGCGCGGTAAACGCGTTGATGGTAGGCGCCAGATACGACCGGGATTCCTCGCCGGCCTGCGCCGCCCGTTCCATGGACACCACCTGAGCGGCGGTGGACGCCATGGCCGCCGAGGTGCGGCCGGCGGCCGCGGTCAGGTCGCGGATTTCGGCGGCCGGCAACATCGCGCCCCGCTCCAGCACGGCCAGCAACGAGGCGAAGCCGCGTTCGGAGGCGCCCAGCGCGTACATCGCCGGGCGGGCCGCCGAACCCGGCGGCGGCAGCCGGCGCACGGTCGCCGGCCGGGGCGCCGGCAGCGGCTCGGCCCGCAGCCAGCGGTAGCGCAGCAGCAGCAACGTCGCCGGAATGGCCATCACGACCGCGACGGCGCCGGTGATCTCCAGGAGCAGGGCGAACCATCCCCAGGCGGCCAGCACGATCGTCAGCACCGCCCAGAACGCGCACCCGGCGGTGAAGATCAGGCCCCAGCGCAGCGCGCGGCGGCGGCGGCGCAGCAGGCGCGCCCGCGGGTCCGTGGCCGCGCTGATCTTGCGGGCCACCAGGTCGGAAAGGTCGGCGGCGGCGGCCACTCCGCGCTGCAGCAACGCCCGCCACGGCCCGGGCTGCGTTGCGTTCACGGCCATGAGCTACTGACCAAGTGGTTTCTCGCTGACCGCGTCGCCGGCGCCCTGGCCGGGCGCGGGGGTGGCCTGGGTACCGCCGGCGGCCGATGTGCCTCCGGTCGGCAACGCCTCGCCCCGCATCGAGGCGCGGATCTGCTCGAGCCGGGAATGCCCGGCCATCTGCACGCCGGCCTGCTCGACCTCGAGCATCCTGCCCTGCACGGAGCCCTGTGCCAGTTCGGCGGCCCCGATCGCGTTGGCGTAGCGCCGCTCGATCTTGTCGCGCACCTCGTCCAGGCTGGGCACGTTGCCGGGGGCGGCCAGCTCGCTCATCGACTGCAGTGAGGCGCTGACCTGTTCCTGCATCTTGGCCTGTTCGAGCTGGCTGAGCAGCTTGGTGCGCTCGGCGATCTTCTGCTGCAACACCATCGCGTTCTGCTCGACCGCCTTCTTGGCCTGGGCGGCGGCGTTGAGCGCCTGGTCGTGCAGCGTCTTGAGGTCTTCGACGCTTTGCTCGGCGGTGACCAGCTGGGCGGCGAACGCCTCGGCGGCGTTGTTGTACTCGGTGGCCTTGGCGGTGTCGCCGGCGGCGGTGGCCTGGTCGGCCAGCGTCAGCGCCTGACGCACGTTGACCTGCAGCTTCTCCACGTCGGCGAGCTGGCGATTGAGCCGCATCTCGAGTTGGCGCTGGTTGCCGATGACCTGAGCGGCCTGCTGGGTCAGCGCCTGGTGGGTGCGCTGGGCTTCCTCGATGGCCTGCTGGATCTGCACCTTGGGGTCGGCGCGCTCGTCGATCGTGGCGTTGAACTTCGCCATCAGGTACTTCCACGCCTTGACGAACGGATTGGCCATCAGTCAGCTCCACCTTCGCTTCTCGAGGGGCCGCGGCGGCCCTGAAAAGGCTCCACGCCTGTCGCTCAATTTAGTGGGTCGGCGCCGATCGCCGTACCCCTTGCGGGGATCCCGCCGCTCAGGCCAGCGCCAGGCTGGCCACCGGCGGGATGACGACCTTGGTGCTGGCGTCGATGCTGGGGCCGGCCGGCGCGGCGACGGCCGCGCGTTCCTCGCTGGCCATCCGCTCGCCGGCGTCGGTGAGCACCGACGACAACGGAACGTCCAGCGCGTCGCAGATCGCGTTGAGCAGCTCGCTGGACGGCTCCTTGCGGCCGCGTTCCACCTCGGACAGGTAGCCGAGGCTCACCCGCGCCGTATCGGACACCTCGCGCAGTGTCCGGCCTTGCGTCGTGCGGGCCTCGCGCAGTACGTCGCCGATGACCTCGCGCACCAATGGCGGCATCCCGCCCTCCTTCGTCCAGTCGGCCCTGCGCGGCACGCCTCTTCACTCGCCTCCGGCAGGTGCTCAATTAGGTGAACGCCGGCGGGGCCGCGGTGGTTCCCGTTCGGGGACGCCGAAAATCAGCCCGAATCAGGCGGCGGTCCGGCGCACTTCGCGCACCGTCGAGACCACGTAGTCGATCCCGGTGATCACCGTGAGCACGATGGCCGCGCCCATCACCACGGCCGCGCCCACCCGGAACGGCCCGGGCGTGCCCGCCCACGGCAGCACGAACAAACCGATGGCCAACACCTGCACCACCGTCTTGAGCTTGCCGCCCCAGCTGGCCGGGATCACGCCCCGGCGGATGACCGCCAACCGCAGCACGGTGACCCCGAATTCGCGGGCCAGGATCAGCACGGTGATCCACCACGGCAGCTCGCCGAGCATGGACAGCCCGATCAGCGCCGACCCGACCAGCGTCTTGTCCGCGATCGGGTCGACGAACGCGCCGAATTCGGTGGCCATCCCGTAGTTGCGGGCCAGCAGCCCGTCCAACCGATCGGTGATGCAGGCGAACGCGAAGATCAGGAAAGCCAGGATGCGGAAGCCGGTCTCGTGGCCGTCACCGGCGAACAGGGCGAGCAGAAAGACCGGCACCAACACCAGCCGCAGCAGGGTCAACGTGTTGGCCAGGTTGGCGATGTTTGCCCGCCCTACCATCGGACCCGTCTGCGGCTGCCCCGGCACCGCAACAGAATAACGGTTGACCAGCGCAGCCGTCCGTGATGCCGATACTGTTAGCCGTGACCGAAAGTCCGCAGCGCTACCGGCCGCTGGTTCGACGCGCGCGAACGTCCGATGTTCCCGCCATCAAAGAACTCGTCGACACCTACGCGGGAAAGATCCTGCTGGAAAAGAACCTCGTGACGCTGTATGAGGCGGTCCAGGAATTCTGGGTGGCCGAGCTCCCCGATTCCCCGGGCCGGGTGGTCGGGTGCGGGGCGCTGCACGTGCTGTGGTCGGACCTCGGCGAAATCCGCACCGTCGCGGTCAACCCGGCGATGACCGGCCACGGCATCGGCCACGCAATCGTGGACCGGCTGCTGCAGGTCGCCCGCGAGCTCGAGCTCAAGCGGTTGTTCGTGTTGACGTTCGAGACCGAGTTCTTTGGCAAGCACGGCTTCACCGAGATCGAGGGCACGCCGGTGACCGCCGAGGTGTTCGAGGAGATGTGCCGCTCCTACGACATCGGGGTGGCCGAGTTTTTGGACCTGAGCTACGTCAAGCCGAACATCCTCGGCAACTCGCGGATGCTGCTGGTGCTGTAACGCTCATCCGCGCGGGCGTCACGCTGGCGTGACGCTGGCGCCGGAACGTCACGCTGGCGTGACGTTCGGCGCTAAACGGCGCTAAACGGCGCTAGTCGGGATCGCCGCCGTCGGCGTCGGCCGATCCGGCCCCGGAGCCGCGGATCAGCGCCAGCGTGCCGGCCAGCTCGTCGGGCTTGACCAGCACCTCGCGCGCCTTGGACCCCTCGGAGGGCCCGACGATGCCGCGGGTCTCCATCAGGTCCATCAGCCGGCCGGCCTTGGCGAACCCGACCCGCAGCTTGCGCTGCAGCATCGAGGTGGAGCCGAACTGGCTGGACACCACCAGCTCGACGGCCTGCAGGAACACGTCCATGTCGTCGCCGATGTCGGGGTCGACGTCGGCGCGTTCGCTGCTGGTTTTGACGGCGGTGACGCCCTCGGTGTACTCGGGTTCGGCCTGGTCCTTGCAGGCGGCGACGACGGCCTGGATCTCCTCGTCGGTGATGAAGGCGCCCTGCAACCGGATCGGCTTGGACGCGCCCATCGGCAGGAACAGGCCGTCGCCCATGCCGATCAGCTTCTCCGCGCCGGCCTGGTCCAGGATCACCCGGGAGTCGGTGAGCGACGACGTCGCGAACGCCAGCCGGGACGGCACGTTGGTCTTGATCAACCCGGTGACCACGTCCACCGACGGGCGCTGGGTGGCCAGCACCAGGTGAATGCCCGCGGCGCGGGCCTTCTGGGTGATCCGCACGATGGCGTCCTCGACGTCGCGCGGCGCGGTCATCATCAGGTCGGCCAGCTCGTCGACGATCGCCACCACGTACGGGTAGGGCCGGTACTGGCGCTGGCTGCCCAGCGGCGCGGTGATCTCACCGGAGCGCACCTTGGCGTTGAAGTCGTCGATGTGGCGCACCCGGGAGGCCTGCATGTCCTGGTAGCGCTGCTCCATCTCCTCGACCAGCCAGGCCAGCGCAGCGGCGGCCTTCTTGGGCTGGGTGATGATCGGGGTGATCAGATGCGGAATGCCTTCGTAGGGCGTCAGTTCCACCATCTTCGGGTCGATCAGGATCATCCTGACCTCTTCCGGGGTGGCCCGGGCCAGCAGCGAGATCAGCATCGAGTTGACGAAGCTGGACTTGCCGGAGCCGGTGGAGCCGGCCACCAGCAGGTGCGGCATCTTGGCCAGGTTCGCCGAAATGAAGTCGCCCTCGATGTCCTTGCCCAGGCCGATCACCAGCGGGTGGTGGTCGCGACGGGTGGACGGGGCGGTCAGCACGTCGGCCAGCCGCACCATCTCGCGGTCGGTGTTGGGCACCTCGATGCCGACGGCCGACTTGCCGGGGATGGGCGCCAGCATCCGCACGCTCTCGGTGGCCACCGCGTACGCGATGTTCTTCTGCAGGGCGGTGATCTTCTCCACCTTCACCCCGGGCCCCAGCTCCACCTCGTAGCGGGTCACGGTCGGCCCGCGGGTGCAGCCGGTGACGGCGGCGTCCACCTTGAACTGGTTGAGCACCTCGGTGATGGCGTCGGCCATGACGTTGTTCGCGGCGCTGCGCTTCTTCGGCGGGTCCCCGGCCACCAGCAGGCTCAGCGACGGCAGCACGTAGGGTCCCTCGACCACCCGGTCCAGCTCGATGGTGTCGGAGTTGTCGGCCGCGCGTCCCCGCTTGCGGCCGCGCCCGGTTTTGACGGCGGGCTCGGGCACGGTGGGGATGTCGTCCTGCAGCGCGGCCTGGGCGTCGTCGTCGGGCGCCCACGCCGCCGGTTCCGGCTCCGGTTGCGCGGCCGCGTCGTCGAATTCGCCGGCGTAGTCGTAGGGCTCGTCGCCGTAGTCCCCGTCGGCGTAGTCCTCGTCGCCGTAGTCCTCGTCGGTGTAGTCCTCGACGAACCGGGTGTGGAACAGGTTGCGCATCACCACGGGCAGCTCGCGGATGGTGGTGCCGGTCAACAGCAGCAGCCCGAACATAAAGCCGATGAACAGCAGCGGCGCCGCGATCCAGGGCGTCAGCCCGTCGGAGAGCGGGCCGCCGATGGCGAAGCCGATGAATCCGGCCGCGCGCCGGCGCGCGTCGGGGTCGCCCGGCGATCCCGACCACAGGTGGCGCAGGCCCAGCACCGACAGGGCGATCAGCCCGGCGCCCAGGATCAGCCTGGGCCGCACGTCGGGATCGGGCTCGGTGCGCATCAGCGTCACCGCCACCGCGGCCGTGACGACCGGCAGCGCCAGCACGCCCGCGCCGATGAACGTCCGCAGCGCGGTGTCCACCCAGGCCCCGACCGGCCCGGCGGCGTGGAACCACGAGCTGGCGGCGACCACCACCGAGAAGCCCAGCAGCAGCAGCGCGATGCCGTCGCGGCGGTGCCCGGGGTCGATGTCGCGGGCCCGCCCGATCGACCGGGCCGCGCCGCCGGTGCCCCGGGCGGCCAGCATCCAGCCGGCGCGCAGGGCGCGGCCGCAGGTCAGGCCGCGGCGACCAGCGGCGGGTGCTGCCGCCGCCGGGTGGCCTGCCGGCTTGCGGCGGACGCCGCCGGTCGCGCGCCGCGCGACCCGCTGGACCGCGAAGTGGCCTTTGACCTGCTCGTTCGGCTTCCGGAGCGGGCGGCGGTCTTACTGGGCATGACGGCAAGGGTAGTCGCAACGGCATCATCTACACCACCCGCCACACTGGTAACGACCAGGCTTGTGCGGCAGCTGCGGGCCGGGCCCCGAATTCGCGTGAGTAGGGTGACATCCGGTGCGAGAAGTCGTGCTCGTCACCCCACCCCAGGAGCGCCCAGGAGGCCACAAGCATGCCCGTCGTCGTCGTCGCCACCATGACCGTCAAACCGGAATCGGTCGACACCGTCCGCGACATCTTGACTCGTGCGGTCGAAGAGGTGCACGACGAACCCGGTTGTCAGCTGTATTCGCTGCACCAGTCGGGCGAGACGTTCGTGTTCGTCGAGCAGTGGGCCGACGAGGAGGCGCTCAAGGCGCACAGCACCGCGCCCGCGATCGGCAAGATGTTCAGCGCGGCCGGCGAGCACCTCGACGGGGCCCCGGACATCAAGATGTTGCAGCCGGTTCCGGCCGGCGACCCGGGCAAGGGACAGTTGCGTCCCTGATGCCCCGCTCCTCGGAAGGGCCCCTGACGGGAAAGGTCGCCTTCATCACCGGCGCGGCGCGCGGTCAGGGGCGCGCGCACGCGGTGCGGCTGGCCGCCGACGGCGCGGACATCATCGCCGTCGACCTGTGTGACCAGATCGCCAGCGTGCCCTACCCGCTGGCCACCCCCGAGGAGCTGGCGGCCACGGTGAAGCTGGTGGAGGACATCGGCTCGCGCATCGTGGCCAGGCAGGCCGACGTGCGTGACCGGGAATCCCTGTCGGCGGCGCTGCAGGCGGGTCTCGACGAGTTCGGCCGCCTGGACATCGTGGTGGCCAACGCCGGCATCGCGCCCATGTCCGCCGGTGACGACGGCTGGCACGACGTCATCGACGTCAACCTCACCGGCGTCTACCACACCATCAAGGTCGCAATCCCGACCCTGGTCAAACAGGGCACCGGCGGGTCGATCGTGCTGATCAGTTCGAGCGCCGGGCTGGCCGGCGTCGGCAGCGCGGACCCGGGTTCGGTCGGCTACGTCGCCGCCAAGCACGGGGTGGTGGGTTTGATGCGGGTATACGCGAATCTGCTTGCCGGGCAGATGATCCGGGTGAACTCGATCCATCCCTCCGGGGTGGAGACGCCGATGATCAACAACGAGTTCACCCGGGAGTGGCTGGCCAAGATGGCCGACGCGACCGACACGCCGGGGGCGATGGGCAATGCCATGCCGGTGGAGGTGCTCGCCCCCGAAGACGTCGCCAACGCGGTGGCGTGGTTGGTGTCCGACCAGGCCCGCTACATCACCGGCGTCACCCTGCCGGTGGACGCGGGCTTTTTGAACAAGTAGCGGCCATGGCACGAAATCCGGTAGCGCAGACGGCATTTGGGCCGATGGTGTTGGCGGCGGTGGAGCAGAACGAGCCGCCCGGCCGCCGTTTGGTAGACGACGACTTCGCCGAGCTGTTCCTGCCCGCGCCGCTGCGCTGGCTGGTCGGCGCCACCCGGTTCGCCCCGGTTCGTCACCTGATGATCCGCGGCTCGGAGTTCACCGGTCCCGGGCTGTGGGCGAATCTGGCCTGCCGCAAGCGTTTCATCGCCGACAAGCTCAAGGAGTCGCTCGACGACATCAACGCCGTCGTCATCCTGGGTGCGGGGCTCGACACCCGGGCCTACCTGCTGACCCGGCGGGTGCGCATCCCGGTGTTCGAGGTCGACCTGCCGGTCAACGTCGCCCGCAAATTCAAGACGGTCCGCCGGGTGCTCGGCGAGCTGCCGCTGTCGGTTCGGTTGGTCGCGTTGGACCTCGAGCACGACGACCTGCTCACCGCGCTGGCCGAGCACGGCTACCGCACCGACTACCGGGTGTTCTTCATCTGCGAAGGCGTCACCCAGTACCTCAGCGAGGCCACCGTGCGCCGGACGCTGGACGGGCTGCGCGCGGCCGCCCCGGGCAGCCGGCTCGTATTCACCTATGTGCGAAGCGATTTCATCGACGGAACCAACCGGTACGGCACCCGCACGCTGTACCGCAACGTGCGCCAGCGGCGCCAGCTGTGGCATTTCGGTTTGCAGCCCGGCGAGGTCGCCGACTTCCTCGCCGAGTACGGCTGGCGGCTGGTGGAGCAGGCCGGACCCGACGAACTCATGCAGCGGTATGTCGTGCCCACCGGCCGCAAACTCAAAGCCTCCCAGCTGGAATGGTCGGCCTACGCGGAGAAGACCTAGCCACCGCGGGCGTTCGCGACACTTAAACCTTGGCGACGACACGCCGAAAAGCGCCTGCCTGCTTTAAGTTTCGCGGCGGAGCGAGCCGGGTGCGGAGTGAGCCGGGGCTAGACCTCGATGACGGTGGGGACGATCATCGGCTGTCGGCGGTAGGTTTCGCCCACCCATTTGCCGACGGTGCGCCGCACCCCCTGGGCGATGCGGCTGGGGTCGGTGATGTTCTCGGCCACCAGCGCCTCGAGCTCCTCCTCGACCCGGCGCACCGCGGGCTCGAGCGCCTTGGGGTCCTCGGAGAAGCCGCGCGAATGCAGATGCGGTGGCGCCACGGGACGCCCGGTGCCGCGCTGCACCACCACCGTCACCGCCACGAAACCCGACGACAGGATCAGCCGCTCCCCCAACGTGATGTCGCCGACGTCGCCGTCGACCAGGCCGTCGACGAACATCTTGCCGACCGGCACCGCCCCGGAGATCGAGGCCCTGCCCGCGACCAGGTCGACGCTCACCCCGTTCTCGGCCAGCAGGATCGACTCCTCCGGCACGCCGGTGCGGGCTGCCAGCTTGGAGTTGGCCCGCAGCATCCGCCACGTCCCGTGCACCGGCATCACGTGGCGCGGCCGGACGCCGTTGTACAGGAACAACAGCTCACCGGCGTAGGCGTGGCCCGAAACATGAACGCGCGCTTGGGCGTTGGTGACCACCCGGGCGCCGATCTTGGCGAGCTCGTCGATCACGCCGTAGACCGCCTCCTCGTTGCCCGGGATCAGCGACGAGGCCAGCACCACAAGGTCGCCCGCGGTCAGCGTGATGCTGCGGTGCTCGCCGCGCGACATCCGCGACAGCGCCGACATCGGCTCGCCCTGGGTGCCGGTGGTGATCAGCACCACCCGCTCCGGCGGCATCAGCTCGGCGGCGCCGATGTCGATCACGTCGGCGTCGGCTACCCGCAGGAATCCGAGTTCGCGGGCGATGCCCATGTTGCGCACCATCGACCGGCCGACGAATGACACCCGCCGGCCCAATGCCACTGCGGCATCGATGATCTGCTGAACCCGGTCCACGTTGGAGGCGAAGCAGGCCACGATGACGCGGCCCTCGGCGCCGCGGATCAGCCGGTGCAAGGTCGGGCCGACTTCGCTTTCCGAGGGGCCGACGCCGGGCAGCTCGGCGTTGGTCGAATCGCACAGGAACAGGTCGACCCCGGCGTCACCGAGCCGCGACATGCCGGGCAGATCGGTGGGCCGGCCGTCCAGCGGAAGCTGGTCGAGCTTGATGTCGCCGGTGTGCAAAACCGTTCCGGCGCCGGTGTGTACGGCGATCGCCAGCGCGTCGGGGATGGAGTGGTTGACGGCGAAGTATTCGCATTCGAACACGCCGTGGGTGCTCTTGCGCCCCTCGGACACCTCGACGAACACCGGCTTGAGCCGGTGTTCGCGGCACTTGGCGGCGACCAGGGCCAGGGTGAATTTCGAACCGACGACCGGGATGTCGGGCCGCAGCTTGAGCAGGTAGGGGATGCCGCCGATGTGGTCCTCGTGCGCGTGGGTGAGCACCAGCGCCTCGATGTCGTCGAGCCGGTCTTCGATGTGCCGCAGGTCCGGCAGGATCAGATCGACGCCGGGCTCGTCGTGGGTGGGAAACATCACCCCGCAGTCGATGATCAACAGCCGGCCCAGGTGCTCGAAAACCGTCATGTTGCGGCCGATTTCGCTGATGCCGCCCAGCGCGGTGACCCGCAACCCCCCGGCGGCCAGCGGGCCAGGCGGGGCGAGGTCTACATCCACTGCTCGGACGCTCCCCGGGTCACCTGAGCACCGAGGCCGCACGCATGTCGGCGGTCAACGCCTCGATCTGCTCGGGCGTCGCCGGCACCTGCGGCAGTCGCGGGTCGCCGACGTCGATTCCCTGCAGCCGCAGCCCCGCCTTCGACATCGTCACCCCGCCCAGGCGGGCCATCGCGTCGCACAGCGGCGCGACGGTCGCGTTGATCTTGCGGGCGGTGGCGATGTCCCCGGAAGTGAAGGCGGACAACAACTCCCGTAGCTGATTGGCGGCGACGTGCGAGATCACGCTGATGAAACCGGTGGCCCCCATGGCCAGCCACGGCAGGTTCAGCGCGTCGTCTCCGGAGTAGTAGGCCAGTCCGGTCTCGGCGATGATCTGGCCGCCGGCGTGCAGGTCGGCCTTGGCGTCCTTGACGCCGACGATGTTGGGGTGCGACGCCAGCGCGCGGATGGTGCTCGACTCGATGGGCACCACCGAGCGTCCGGGAATGTCGTAGAGCAGCACCGGCAGTTCGGTCGCGTCGGCGACGGCGGTGAAATGCGCGATCAGCCCGCGCTGCGGGGGCTTCGAGTAGTAGGGCGTGACCACCAGCAGACCGTGCGCGCCCTCGGCCGCGCAGGCCTTGGCCAGCCGGACGCTGTGCGCGGTGTCGTAGGTGCCGGCGCCGGCGATGACGCGGGCCCGGTCGCCGACCGCCTCGAGCACCACCCGCAGCAGCTCGCGCTTCTCGTCGTCGGTGGTGGTCGGCGATTCGCCGGTGGTTCCGGACACCACCAGCCCGTCACAGCCGGAGTCGACGAGATGATTGGCCAGCCGCGCGGCGGCGGCGGTGTCCAGCGAGCCGTCGGCCGCGAACGGCGTGACCATCGCGGTCAGCACGGTTCCCAACCGCGCTGGGGCGTCGAATCCGACCGTGCTCACGCTGTTCAGGTTACCTGGCGGGGGCAAGGGGTTTCGTGACCGCTCAGGCCTCGGTGGCCAGCGGGCTGGTGGCGACCTCGGTGCCGTCGGCCAGCGTGGCGATCTCGAAGTCGGCGAACACCGCGGGCGCGACGTCCGCCAGCCGGCGCAGGCACTCGATGGCCAGCCGCCGGATCTCCACGTCGGCGTGCTCGCTGGCCCGCATGGCGATGAAGTGGCGCCAGGCGCGGTAGTTGCCGGTGACGACGATGCGGGTTTCGGTCGCGTTGGGCAGCACCGCCCGGGCGGCCTGGCGGGCCTGTTTGCGCCGCAGTACGGCGCTGGGTTGGTCGGCGAACTTGGCCTCCAGCCTGGCCAGCAGCTCGGTGTAGGTGGCCCGGCTGGCGTCGGCGGCCGCGGCCAGGATCTGCTGCAGCTCGGGATCGTCGTCCAGGCCCGGCGGCACGACGACGCGGGAGTCGTTTTCGGGGACGTAGCGCTGGGAGAGCTGGGAATAGGAGAAGTGCCGGTGCCGGATCAGCTCGTGGGTGCAGGACCGGGAGATGCCGGTGATGTAGAACGACACGCTCGCGTGTTCGAGCACCGAGAAGTGGCCGACGTCGATGATGTGCTTGATGTAGCCGGCGTTGGTCGCGGTTTTGGGGTTGGGTTTCGACCAGCTCTGGTAGCAGGCCCGCCCGGCGAACTCGACCAGCGCGGGGCCGCCGTCGGCGTCGGTGCTCCACGGCACGTCCGGGGGCGCCAGGAAGTCGGTCTTGGCGATCAGTTGCACGCGCAGCGGCGCGATCTCGGCCACGGGCAATCACCTTAGCCCGGCGACGATGCGCGCCGCCGCGCGGCGCGAGGAGGAGCCGGGCAATCTGACCCCGCCCGGCGACGATGCGCGCCGCCGCGCGGCGCGAGGAGGAGCCGGGCAATCTGCCCCCGCCCGGCGACGATGCGCGCCGCCGCGCGGCGCGAGGAGGAGCCGGGCAATCTGCCCCCGCCCGGCGACGATGCGCGCCGTGTGGCCGCGTCAGGCGACCGCACGCAGCGCCGGGGCCAGATCCCCGCGGTCGGCGACGCTGAGCCCGCCCAGCCCCAGCCAGGACGCCATGGACCACAACTCACCGGCCAGCGCCGCGGCGACCCGGGGCCGCGGCGCCTGCGGCTCGGCGAAGGCGCCGAGGACGCGCAGCGTGCCCTCGGCCCGGTCGGCCTTCAGGTCGACGCGGGCCGCCAGCCGCCCGTCCATCAGCAGCGGCCACACATAGTAGCCGTAACGGCGCTTGGCGGCCGGCGTGTAAATCTCGATGCGGTAATGGAATTCGAAGAGCCTCTCGACGCGGGGCCGGAAGAAGATCAGCGGGTCGAATGGGCACAGCAGCGCGGTGCCGCGGTCCGTGCGCGGCACCGCGCGGCCGGTCCGCAGGTAGGCCGGCGCCGGCCAGCCGGCCACCTCGACCCGTTCCAGGTCGCCGGCGGCCACCAGCTCGGCGATCGCCGGCTTGACCTGCGCGGCGGACAGCCGGAAATAGTCGCGAATGTCGGCCTCGGTGCCCACCCCCAGCGCACCGGCGGCCCGCAGCGTCAGCTCCCGGATCGCCTCGTCGTCGTCGACCCGGCGGGCCAGGACGTCGGCCGGCAGCACCCGTTCCACCAGGTCGTAGTGGCGGGCGAAGCCGACCCGGGTGGCGGTGGTGAGCACTCCGGCGGCGAACAGCGCCTCGGCGACCCACTTGGTGTCGCTGCGGTTCCACCAGGCGCCCTTCCTGCGGCGCGGCTCGGCCGCCAGATGCGCCTCGATCTGCCCGGCCGTGCTGGGCCCGAGCTCGGCGACGGCGGCCACGACCGCGTCGGCGAGCCGCGGATTGGCCTGCACGATGTGGGTTCCCCACCGGCCGTGCCGGTACTGACGCATCCGCCAGCGCAGCAACGGCCAATCCTCGACGGCCATCAGCGCGGCCTCATGCGCCCAGTACTCGACCAGCAGCCGCGACGAGCGCGGGCCCCACGCGGCGCGGTCGAGCACCTCGCGGTCATACGGGCCGAGCCGGCTGAACACCGGAGCGTAGTGGGCACGCACCGTCACCGACACCGAATCCAATTGCAGCACTTGGATTTTGGATATCAGCCGGTTCAGGTGCGCGCGGGTGACGGCACCCGCGGGCCGGGGCTCGGTAAAGCCTTGCGCCGCAACGGCAATCCGGCGGGCCTGGGCGACGGACAGCCTGCGGGTCGACACGGCGCCGACGATACCGCCGCCCGGCGACACTCAGCCCGCGCGGACCTTGCCGTCCACCGCCGCCAGCACGCCGTCGTCGGCCGAGCCCTGCTGCTCGTCGTAGGCGGCCTGCAGCGCGGCCGGGACGTCCTCGAGCTCGCCGTACACGCTCATCAGCTGCTCGAGGATCTTGATCCGCTGCGCGCTGGCCTCCTCCACCGCACGCCGGGCCGTGTCGCGGTAGTGGTCGGCGCCCTGCTTGGCGTCGCCGAGCAGCTGCTCGCACTCCCGTTCGGCGGTGCGGCGCGCCTCGTCGATGGCCGCCTGCGCCTCGGCGCGCATGTCGGCCAGCTCGGCGTCCAGCTTCTCCTTGGTCTCCCGGTATTCGGCCTCCAGTGCCTCCTGCTGCGCGGCCATGTCGGCGAGCACCTCGTCGCGCTTGCGCTCGGCGGCCTGCGCCTCGGCTTCCGCCGCGGCGATCAGCGCGTCGGCCTCGGCCCGCGCCTCGGCCTGCATCTCGGCCACCTCGTCGACCGCGCGGGCCAGCATCTTGGCCATCCGCTGCTGCACCGCGTGCGGCGCCGGCGAGGTGTCGGTGAGCGCGGCGACCTCCTTGCGCAGCGCGGCCGTTTGCTCGTTGGACTCCTGCAGCCTTGCCCGCAGGCTCTCCACGTCGTCGATCAGCAGCTGCTGCTTGGCGGTCAGCATCTCGATGTGCGCGTCGACCGCGGTGGTGTCGTAGCCCATGAACTTGCGCGAAAACGTCTTGACGGGTTCGGTGATCACTGCCAATTCCCCCTTTTCCCGAACAGCGGCTGGTAGACGGTGTGTGACCGACCCCCGCGTCCGAGTATGTCAGCTCGGGCGTGAGGGCGAACAGCCGCGAACGGAAGAGCGCGGGTCCCGACGGTAGCTGTGGAACCGGTACCGCAGCCCGGAGCGGCTGGCCAGCCACTCGCCCGTCTCGCCTACCCAGCTGTCGTCCAGCGCCGGCGCCAGCGCGTCGTCGTCGTCGCGGCGCAGGTCGATCTCGATTTCGGTGACCTCGCAGCGGGTGGCATGGGGCAGCGCCAGCAGATAGATCTGCGCGCCGCCGATCACCCACGGCGCCGGGTCGCTCCCGGCGTACGCGAGGGCCGCCTCCAGCGACCCGGCCACCCGCGCCCCCTCGGCGACGAAGTCGGGCCGGCGGGACACCACCACGTTGCGCCGGCCGGGCAGCGGCCGCACCTTGGCCGGCAACGACTCCCAGGTCCGCCGGCCCATGATCACGGTGTGCCCCATGGTCACCTCTTTGAACCGGGTCAGGTCTTCGGGCACGTTCCACGGGATGTCACCGCCGCGGCCGATGACGCCAGACGTCGACTGGGCCCACACCAGGCCCACCTCGGCACGGGTCATACCGCGACGGGGGCCTTGATGGCCGGGTGCGGATCGTAGTTGTGCACCACGACGTCGTCGTAGGTGTAGTCGAAGATGGAATCCCTATGCGCCAGAACGAGTTCCGGGTAGGGCCTGGGCTCGCGGCTCAGCTGCAGCCGGACCTGCTCGACGTGGTTGTCGTAGATGTGGCAGTCGCCGCCGGTCCACACGAATTCGCCGACCGACAGCCCGGCCTGGGCGGCCATCATGTGGGTGAGCAGGGCGTAGCTGGCGATGTTGAACGGCACGCCCAGAAACAGGTCGGCGCTGCGCTGGTAGAGCTGGCAGCTCAGCCGCCCGTCGGCTACGTAGAACTGGAAGAACGCGTGACACGGCGGCAGCGCCATCCGCGGGATCTCGCCGACGTTCCACGCCGAGACGATGATGCGCCGCGAGTCGGGGTCGGTGCGCAACAGATCCAGCGCGGCGCTGATCTGGTCGATGTGCTCACCCGACGGCGTCGGCCAGGACCGCCACTGCACGCCGTAGATCGGTCCGAGATCGCCTGTGTCGCTTGCCCATTCGTCCCAAATGGTGACGCCGTGCCGGTGCAGCCAGTCGACGTTGGAGTCGCCGCGCAAGAACCACAGCAACTCATAGACCACCGATTTCAGATGCACCTTCTTGGTGGTGATCAGCGGGAAGCCGGCCGACAGGTCATAGCGCAGCTGCTGGCCGAACAGGCTGCGCGTCCCGGTGCCGGTTCGGTCGGATTTGGCCGTTCCCCGATCGAGCACCAGACGCAGAAGGTCCTCGTAGGGCGTCGGGATGGGCACGCGGCGATCTTACGTCGGACGGCCAGGAGTAGAACGGGTGCCATGCCGAAGATCACCGACAGCATCAGCACCGCCGACGGCACCTGCCCGGTGCGCCTGTTTTTCCCCGACGGGTCCGGGCCGTGGCCCGGCGTGGTCATGTATCCCGACGCCGGCGGGGTGCGCGACACATTCGACCAGATGGCCGCCGAGCTGGCCGGATTCGGCTACGCGGTGCTGCTGCCCGACGTCTACTACCGCAGCGGCGAATGGGCCCCGTTCGACATGGCGACCGTGTTCGCCGACCAGCAGGAGCGCAACCGCCTGTTCGCCATGATCGGCAGCGTCACCCCGGACCGGATGGCCACCGACGCCGCGGCGTTCTTCGACTACCTGGCCGCCCGCCCGGAGGTGTCCGGCGACCGGTTCGGGGTGTGCGGCTACTGCATGGGCGGGCGGACATCGCTCATCGTGGCCGGCCGGCTGCCCGACCGGGTGGCCGCGGCGGCGTCGTTCCACGGCGGCGGCCTGGTGACCGACAGCGACGACAGCCCGCACCTGCTGGCCGACCGGATGAGCGCCACGGTGTATGTCGGCGGCGCCCAGGACGACGCGTCGTTCACCACCGATCACGCCGAGCAGCTGGACAAGGCGCTGACCGCGGCCGGTGTCCGGCACACCATCGAATGGTATTCGGCCGCACACGGTTTCGCGGTCCCCGACAATGCGCCCTATGACCCGGCCGCGGCCGAACGGCACTGGGACGCGATGCGCGACGTGTTCGCCGCGGCGTTACCCCGCTAGCCGCGCCACCAGCAGCCGCGCGGCCCGCGCCGCGCCGTCGGTGCGGATCGTCGCGGCCACCGCCCCCGCGCGGGCGCGGGTCCGCTCGGTCAGGGCGGTCCCGAGCGCGGCGGACAGCGATTCGACGGTGGGGGCCGGGCCGTCGTGGGCGGCGCCGATGCCCAGCTCGGCCACCCGGGCCGCCCAGTACGGCTGGTCGGCGCCCTGGGGCACCACCACCTGGGGCGCGCCGGCCAGCGCGGCCGCCGTCAGGGTGCCCACCCCGCCGTGGTGCACGACGGCCGCGACCCGCCCGAACAGCGCCTGGTGGTTGACCTCACCCACGACCAGGCAGTCCTCGCCGTCGTCGATCGGGCCCAGCCCGGCCCAGCCGCGGGAGACGACGGCGCGGCGCCGCTGCGCGCGCACCGCCTCGATGGCCACCCGGGCGACGTCCCGACAGGCCCGCATCGGCATGCTGCCGAAGCCCACGTACACCGGCGGGGCGCCGGCATCCAGGAAGGCGTCCAGCTCCGCGGGCAACCGGCGATCGTCGGCCAGCAGCCAGGCGCCGGTCTGCACCACGTCGAGGTCGCCGGGCGGCCGCCACGGATCCAGGGTCGGGTCGGTGGCCAGCCACGGGCGCTCGGTGAGCGCGTAGCCGCGGAGGTCGTCCAGCGGCGGCAGGCCGATCGCCGCCCGGCGCGCGTTGAGCGTCTCGCCGAACAGCGCCTGCATGTACCGGCCGTCAAGCTGCCACAGCAGCCGGTTGTCGATCGCCGCGTCGGCGTACCCGGGCGGCGGGTAGTGCGGCGACGGCAGGATGGTGGGCTGATAGCTGACGTAAACGTAGTGGGCGCCCTGCTTTTCGGCGGCCGAGCGGGCGGCGGCCGCTGCCGGCGGGAAGCCGGCCACCACCAGGGCGTCGCATTCCCGGGCGGCGGCCGCCGCGTCGAACTGGGCGGCGATGAGCCCGTCCAGCTGGCGGCGCAGCTGCGCCTCCGACGGCGTCGTCGCCGCGGTTTTCATCGCCCGCAGCGAGTCGCCGAACGCCACCAGCGGCACCCCGGCGCGGGCCAGCAGCTCGGCGAATTCCGCGTCCGGCGGGGCGCTCACCCGCGCGTCGACGCCGAGCGCCCGCAGCTGCACCGCGAGCGCGGCCAGCGGCTGCACCCCGCCGCGCGAGTCGTACGCCGACAGCAGCACACGCATCCGCTGGTTCCCGCCTTCAAGGTGTGGTCGGGAAACTCTAGCGTCGCCGCGGCGGTGAGGTCAGGACGGCGTCGGCGCCGGCCGGAATCCCTGCGCGGCGCCGAGCACGGTGCCGCCGTCGATGACCAGTGTCTCGCCGGTGATCCAGCTGGCGGCGTCGGACAGCAGGAAAGCGACGGCGGCTGCCACGTCGATCGGCTCGCCGATGCGGCCCAGCGCGATCGAGGACGACAGCGGGTCCTCGTGGTCCTTCCACAGCGCCTCGGCGAGCCGGGTGCGCACCACCCCGGGGGCGATCGCGTTGACCCGGACGCGCGGCGAAAGTTCCAGCGCCAGTTGCTTGGTGACGTGGATCAGCGCCGCCTTGGTGGCGTTGTACATGCCCATTGCCGGCGACTGGTGCAGGCCGCCGATGGAGGCCGTGTTGACGATCGAGCCGCCGTGTTCGCCCATCCACGACTTGACCGCCAGCGAGGTCCACAGCAGCGGCGCCCACAGGTTGACGTCGAAGATCTTGGCAAACCGGGCGTGGTCCTGCTCGATCAGCGGCCCGTACGCCGGATTCGTCCCGGCGTTGTTGACCAGGATGTCGACGCTGCCGAAGCGCTCCAGCGTGAGCCGCACGCACTGGCGGGCCGCGTCCTCGTCGACCGCGTGGGCACCGACCCCGAGGGCCTGCGGCCCCACCTGGGCGGCGGCCGCGTCGGCGGCCTCCTGCTTGCGGGCGGTGAGCACCACGTTGGCGCCCGCCGCGGCCAGCTGCTGGGCGATGGCCAGCCCGATACCGCGCGACGCGCCGGTGATGATGGCGGTGCGTCCGGTCAGATCCTGTGAGGTCATGGTGTGCCTTCTGTCGCGGTGGTGGGCCGGTCGTTCGTTTGCTGCCGAAATTTTATTCGCGATGTTTTGGACAGGTGTTGAGGTGGTATGCCAGCCGCATGCGATCGAAATTGACACTCATGAAACCGCTGGTCGTTGCCGCAGCGGCTGCCGCGGCCATCGCCGCCGCGCCCGCGGCCGCCGCTGACGTCATCGTCGCAGGGCCAGCCGGGCCGGCCGCGCCCACGCACATCACCTTCAAGGACGACCCGGGTGGTGGTGGCTGCGACGCCAACGGCAACTGCGGCTCCGGTGGGCAGGACCAGGGTCCGGGCGGCGGCCCGGGCGGACAGGGCTGCGTGCCCGGCGTGGGCTGCGGCTCCGGTGGCCAGTTCGCCGGCCCCGGCGGCGTGCCCGGCGGCCAGGGCTGCCTGCCCGGCGTCGGTTGCGGCTCCGGCCACGCGTAACCGCTCAACCAGTCAGCCTCCCGAGAGCCTGGTGATCCAGGCCCGCGAGGCTGCTGGGTCTATGACGTCGTCCAGCTCGAAGGTGGTCGCCGCCCGCAGCGCCTTGCCGTGCTGGTAGGCGGCCGCCACCAGGCGGTCGAAGAGGTTTTGCCGTTCGGCCGGATCGGTGACGGCGGCCAGCTCCTTGCGGTAGCCGAGCCGCACCGCGCCCTCCAGGCCCATGCCCCCGATCTCGCCCGTCGGCCAGGCAACGGTGAATTGCGGTGCGCGGAACGACCCGCCGGCCATGGCCATCGCGCCGAGCCCGTATCCCTTGCGCAGGATGATCATTCCCAGCGGCACCGTCAGCCGCGCACCCAGCACGAACATCCGGCCGAACCGGCGCACCGCGGCCTGGGTCTCGGCATCGGGCCCCACCATGAAGCCGGGGGTGTCGCACAGCGAGATCACCGGCAGCCCAAAGGATTCGCACAACGCCAGGAAGTCGCCGGCCTTGTCGGCGGCTTCGGCGTCGATGGCGCCGCCGAGGTGATGGGTGCTGTTGGCGATCAGCCCGTAGGGCACGCCCTCGACGCGCACCAGCGCGGTGACGATGCCCACCCCGTAGTCGGGGCGCAGCTCCAGCACCGACCCGACATCGACGATCGCCTCGATGGCGCGGTGCACATCGTAGGCGCGTAATCGGTTCTGCGGCACCACATGTCGGGCCACCCGCGGGTCGGGCGCCTGCCACCGGTCCAGGCGGCCCTGAAAGTAGGAGAGGTATTGCTTGGCCAGCGACACCGCGTGCGCTTCGTCGCGGGCGACCAGGCCGACCACCCCGTTGCGGCGCTGCACGGCGATCGGCCCGATCGCCTCGGGC
The DNA here is from genome assembly GCF_000523975.1 of Mycobacterium sp. MAC_080597_8934. NCBI lineage: Bacteria > Bacillati > Actinomycetota > Actinomycetes > Mycobacteriales > Mycobacteriaceae > Mycobacterium > Mycobacterium sp. MAC_080597_8934. The sequence goes on from NZ_JAOS01000019.1 coordinate 409,744, forward strand.
GGGTAGACGCCCAGCCCGCCACCTTCGATCATCGCCGGCCCGCCCATCCCGATGTTGGCGTCCGGGGTCGCGATGATGACGTCGCACACCCCGGCGAGCGCGGCGTTGCCGGCGAAGCACCGGCCCGAGACGACCGACACCAGCGGCACCCGCCCGCGCAGCCCGGCCAGCATCCGGAAGGTCGGCACGTCCAGCCCCGCGGCGCCGCCGACGTCGGTGTCGCCGGGCCGTCCGCCGCCGCCCTCGGCGAAAAGCACCACCGGCAGCCGTTTCCGGGCGGCCAGGTCGAAGACGCGGTCGGTCTTGGCGTGGTTGCGCATGCCCTGGGTGCCCGCCAGCACGGTGTAGTCGTAGGAGGCCACGACGGCCTGCGCCGCGGCCCGCCCGAACCGGTCGGCGCCGACGGTGGCCAGGCCGGCGACCAGACCGTCGGCCGGGGTGTTGGCGATCAGGTCCTCCTCGGAGCGCCGGCTGCGCTGCGCGGCGATGGCCAGGGCGCCGTATTCGACGAAGCTGCCGGGGTCGACGAGGTCGTCGATGTTCTCCCGGGCGGTGCGCCGGCCCTGCCGGTGCCGTTTGGCGACGGCGTCCGGGCGCCCCTCGTCCAGGGTCCGGGCGTGGCGCTCGATCACCTCGTCCAGGTCGGCGCGGGTTAGGTCGAGATCGGTTGCCGCCGTGACGGATTCACCGTCGTCACCGCCCGTGGTGCGGGTGAAAACCAGCAGCGGATCGCCGGTCCCGACGACCTGGCCGGGGGTCACCAGCACCCGGACGGTGCGCAGCGCGTCCGGCGCGGCGAGGACGTGCTGCATCTTCATCGCTTCCAGGACGACCAGCTGGGCGCCCGCGGGGTAATCCGCGCCCTCGGGCGCCACCTCGACCACGGTGCCGGCCAGCTGCGCCCGCAGCGCGTCCTCGCCGGGATAGAGCTCGACGGCGCCCGGCTGCGGGCCGGGCTGATGGGTCAGCGCGGCGGCGGCCAACTCGGGAAGCTTATCGTCCACGAAATCAGTGTTCACCCAGCCGGTTTCGAGTCGCTGTTCGGCCAGCAGCCGGCGCAGGAACCCGATGTTGGTGGCCACGCCCTCGACGCCGAATTCGGACAGGGCGGTGTCGGCCTTGCGCATCGCCGCCCGCCACGAGGATCCGTGCACCGCGACGATCACCTTGGCCAGCAGCGAGTCGTACTGCGGGCTCACCACCAGTCCGGGCCGGCCGTAGGTGTCGACGCGCACTCCCGGTCCGCTGGGTGGGCAGAACGCGGTGAGCGTGCCGGCGGACGGCAGCACGGAGAAGTCGGGGCCGAACGTCTCCGCGTTGACCCGCAGCTGGATCGCGATGCCCCGCTGGGTGGCCGGCTCGCCGATGACTTCGGTGCCGTCCGAGGCGATTCCGGCCGGCAGGCCCAGCCGGTAGTAGGACTCGCCGCCGGCGATCGCAAGCTGCACGGCGACCAGGTCGAGCCCGGTGGTCTGTTCGGTGACGGTGTGCTCCACCTGGATTCGCGGGTTGACCTCCAGGAAGACGAACTGCTCGCCGCTGACCAGGAACTCCACGGTGGCCAGCCCGCGCAGCCCGACGCGGGCGCACAACCGCACGGCCGCCTGGTGCAGCGCGCGGCGTAGCTCCTCCGAAAGCCCTTGGGCGGGCGCGATTTCGATCAGCTTCTGGTAGCGCCGCTGGATGCTGCAGTCGCGGTCGCCCACCGCCAGGGCGTGCGTTTGGTGCCCGGCCGGCGCGGCGACCACCTGCACCTCGATGTGGCGGGCGTCGCCGAGCAGCGCCTCGGCGAACAGCGCCGGGTCGCCGAACCCCAGCCGCGCCTCCGCGGCGCAGCGTTGGTAGGCGCCGGCGATCTGAGCGGCGTTGTGCACCTTGCGCATTCCCCGCCCGCCGCCGCCGGCCAGCGCCTTGATCATGATGCCGCCGGGGTGCGCGGCGAAGAATGCCTCGATGTCCTCGACGCCGCTCGGGCCGGCGGTGGCGGCCAGCGTCGGCACCTCGGCGGCGATCGCGGCGCGGCGGGCCGCCGTCTTGTTGCCCAGCAGCTCGAGCACGCGCGCGTCGGGGCCCACGAAGGTGCGGCGGGCGGCGGCGCAGGCCTCGGCGAATTCGGCGTTCTCGGACAGGAATCCGTAGCCCGGATGAATCAGCGTTGCGCCGGTGTTCTCGGCCACGGCCAGCAGGGCAGCCTGGTTCAGGTAGGCGGGCGGGCCGCTGCCGGGCAGCGGCATCGCCTCGTCGGCGGCGTGCACATGCGGGCTGTGCGCGTCGTCCGCGGCGTACACGGCGACGGTTCGCATGCCCAGTTCGGTTGCGGTGCGGATGATTCGAAGTGCGATCTCGCCGCGGTTGGCGACCAGCAGGCTCGCGGTCATCGCAGCGGGTCACCCCAGCGCACCTGGTCGCGCAGTCTGGCCTTGAGCAGTTTGCCGCCGGCATTGCGCGGCAGTGGGCCGTCGACGACCGTAATGTACTGCGGCACCTTGAAGTCGGCCAGCCGGCCACGGCAGTGCTCGAGCACCGCCGGCACGTCGATGTCGTCGTCGCCGAACAGCACCGCCCCCACTTTCTCGCCCATCACGTCGTCGGGCACCCCCAGCACGCACGCATCCGCGACGCCGGGCGCACCCAGCAGCACCGCCTCGACCTCGACGCTGGAGACGTTCTCGCCGCCGCGGTTGATGATGTCCTTGAGCCGGTCGATGATGTGCACCCGGCCGGCGTCGTCGACGCGCACCACGTCGCCGGTGTGCAGCCAGCCCCCGGCGAAGGTGCTCGCGGTGGCCTGCGGCCGGTTCCAGTAGCCGGCGGTCACGTTGCCGCCGCGGGTGACCAACTCCCCGACGCCGGGTTCGTTGTCGCCGAACGGGATCAGCCCCAGGTCCACCGACGGGACCGCATACCCGACCGAATCGGCATGCTCGACGGCTTCGCGGTCGGGCAGCACCGTCATCAGCGACGCCGTCTCGGTCATGCCGTAGCCGTTGAACACCGTGGCGTGCGGGAAAGCGTCTTTCACCGTGCGCACCAGCGACGGCGCGATGGGCGCCCCGCCGTAACCGACCCAGCGCACGCGGGATACGTCGGTTCCGGCAAAATCCTTGTGGCGCAATAACAATGCATAGATTGCCGGGACGGTGACCATCACCGAGACACGTTCGGCGACCACCGCGTTGAGCAGCGCATCCAGGTCGAGCGCGGGCAGGATCACCGACGCTCCCCCGAGCCGGGCCGCGGCCAAAAGTTGTGAGTTGCAACCGGTCACATGGAACAGCGGCACCGAGATCAGCGTGCGCATGTCCTCGCCCAGGTCCCGCGGCTGCTGCAGGCAGCGGATCGCGTTCTCGGTGTTGGTCAGGAATGCCTCGTGTGTGGTCGGCACGCCCTTGGGGTGGCCGGTGGTGCCCGACGTGTAGAACAGGGCGGCGGTGTCGGCCGCGCCGAGTTGCTCGGTGACGTAGGGTTTTCCGTCCGGCAGCGGGCGACCCGGCGCCAGCTGTAGCCGTGCACCGGAGTCGGACAGCACGAAATCGACCTCCGGTTGCGCGGAGCGCGTGTTGACCGCCACCGCAACGCCGCCGGCCAGCACCGTGCCCCAGAAGGCCAGCACCCAGTCGATCCCGGCGGGATAGCGCACCGCGACGCGGTCCCCGCGCCGCAGACCGTCGGCGCGCAGCCCGCCGGCCACCCGCGCCGCCCGGTCCCACAGCTGCCGGTACGTCAGCCGGCCACCGCCGAGCTCGACCACGGCCTCGCTGTCCGGGCGGGCGTCGACCTGGTCGGCGAGCATGTCCACCAGCGTGGCGGGCAGCTCGTCGTAGCGCGGAATGCCGTCGCGGCCGCGGGACACGCCGGTGGTCGGGAACGGGTTGTGCTCCCGCGCGATTTCGATCACTGGCGGCATGCCGGTCCTACCTATCCTGCTGCCTATCCTGCCTGCTGCCCTATCGTGATAGCGGTGACGATCGAGGATCCCGCCATCATGCCCGAGGCGTTTTTCACTGTAGACGGCGACTCCTATATTCCGGGCACGATGACCCGGGGCCCGTGGGGCGCGGCCATGGGCGGGCAGATCGTCGGCGGCCTGTTGGGTTGGGGCATAGAGCAATCCGGCATCGACCCCGACCTGCAGCCCGCCCGGTTCACCGTCGACCTGTTGCGCCCCGCCTTGCTGGCGCCGGTGCAGATCCGCACCTCGGTGCAGCGGGAGGGCCGGCGGATCAAACTGGTCGACGCCGGCCTGGTGCAGAACGGCGTCGTCGTCGCGCGGGCCAGCGCGCTGTTCCTGCGTCGCGGCGATCATCCCGACGGTCAGGTGTGGTCGCCTCCGGTGCAGATGCCGCCGTTGCCGACGTCGTCCGAGGGCTTCCCGGCGGACATGCCCTTTCTCATCTGGGGATACGGGGCCACCCGGGCAGGCAGCCCCGGTATCGCCGCCGGCGAGTGGGAGCAGGCGCATTCGCAGAAGTTCGCCTGGGCCCGGCTGTTTCGCCCGATGGTGCACGGCCATCCGCTCACACCGTTCACCCGGCTGGCGTTCGTCGGCGACATCACCAGTTCGCTGACCCATTGGGGCACCGGCGGATTGCGTTACATCAACGCCGACTACACCGTCACCGCGAGCCGGTTGCCCGACGGCGAGTTCCTCGGGCTGGCGGCCCAAAGCCATTACGGCACGGCCGGGGTCGCCGCCGGCGCCGCGACGCTGTTCGACCGGCACGGCCCGCTCGGCACCAGCTCGGCGCTGGCATTGGCGCAGCCGGCGGACGCCTTCCAGCCGACGTACACCTAGTCCATCAACTGGGCTAGTCCATCAATTGGGCTAGTCCATCAACTGGCTAGTCCATCAATTGGGCGGCGACCGTCGCACCCAGCTCCCAGCACGCCTGCAGGTCGTCCTTGCTGGGCTTGCCCGAAACCACCACCGTCTCAGCGGCTTTCGTCCAGCCCAAGCCGGTCGTGATGGTGTCGACGGCGCGCTGGGCGCCCTCGGTGCCCTCGTTGCCGTGCAGGTACAGGCCGAAGGGCCGCCCGCGGGTGGAGTCGAGCAGCTGGTAATAGCTGCAGTCGAAGGCATGCTTGAGCGCACCCGAGATGTAACCCAGGTTGGCCGGGGTGCCCAGCAGATATCCGTCGGCCGCCAGCATCTCGGCCGGCGAGACCGTCAGCGCCGCCCGGCGGACGACCTCGACCCCTTCGATCTCGGGGTCGGTGGCGCCGGAGACCACCGCCTCGAACATCTCGTGCGTGTGCGGCGACGGCGTGTGGTGCACGATCAGCAGCGTCTTGCTCGGTGTGTCGGTCACTGGTGGCCCTGCAGGTCGACGGCGGTCTTCATGGCTTCCCGGGCGCGGCGGCGGTCCCCGGCGTAATCGTAGGCGCGGGCCAGCCGATACCAGCACCGCCAGTCGTCGGGGTGGTTTTCCACCTCGGTGCGCACGGTGGCGAACAGCGCGTCGGCCGCGTCGCGCCGGATGCGGCCCGACCGCCGGCGCGGCAGCGCGCTGGTGTCCAGCTCCATGCCGTCGGCGGCGATCAGCCGGGCCAGCCTCTGGTGGGCGAATCCGGCGCGCAGGGTGGCGATCATGGCCCACAGCCCGAGGGCGGGCATGATCAGCACCGCCACGCCCAGGCCGACGGCGGCGGCCCGGCCCGAGGCGATCATCGCGATGGCCACCCGCCCGAGCAAGGCGAAGTACACCAACAGCGCCACACACAGGAAGGCGACGAGCAGTTGGATGCGCAGCGCTTTGTTCATAGCCGTTTGCTCATAGCCGGTTTGCTCAGCCCAGGTCGAGCAGCGGTTCGAGGCCCACGGTCAGGCCCGGGTGTTCCCTGATGCGCCGCACCGCCAGCAGCACACCGGGCACGAACGAGGTCCGATCCAGGCTGTCGTGGCGGATGCTCAGCGTCTCGCCCTCGGTGCCGAACAGGATCTCCTGATGGGCGACCAGCCCGGCCAGCCGCACCGCGTGCACGGGGATGCCGTCCACGTCGGCGCCGCGCGCTCCCGGCAGGCTGGTGCTGGTGGCATCGGGGTTGGGGGGCAAGCCTTTTCGCGCTTCGGCGATCAGTTTGGCGGTGCGGGTCGCGGTGCCCGACGGAGCGTCGGCCTTGTGCGGATGATGCAGTTCGATCACCTCCGCCGAGTCGAAGAAGCGCGCCGCCTGCTTGGCGAAGTGCATCGACAACACGGCCCCGATGGCGAAGTTCGGCGCGATGAGCACCGACGTGCCGGGGCTGTCGGCCAGCCACTCCCGAACCTGCGCCAGCCGTTCGGCGGTGAAGCCGGTGGTGCCGACGACAGCGTGAATTCCGTTGCGCACCAAGAACTCCAGGTTGCCCATAACGACGTCGGGATGGGTGAAGTCGATCACCGCCTCGGTGCCGCCGTCGGTCAGCAGACTCAGCGGATCGCCGGCGTCCACCTCGGCGGACAGCGTCAGGTCCTCGGCGGCCTGCACCGCCGCCACCATCGTCGACCCGACTTTTCCCTTGGCTCCCAGCACTCCTACCCGCATGGCTGAAGCCTAGACCGGGTCACATTCCGCGCCGCGCGGTGCCGCGGGTTCAGGTGTGCACGATCCAGCCCGCTTCGGTGTACGGAGCGGGTTGCTCGGGATCGTTGATCGTGAGGTACAGGTCACCGCCCGCCGGCATCGCGAAGCCGACGAATCCATGTGCGGTCTGCCCGTCGTGAAGGCCGCCCGTCTGCAGCGGGGCATCTTGCCGAGCCTCTGGTAGTCGACGGCCATCGTGGCCGGCTGGGGCGCATCGTCGGGATGGGTCCACGGCTGATTGCCGCCGCCGTATCCCGCGAACATATAGCGCTGATTCACCTGGAAGAACCGGTGCGACGTCGCGGTGATCGTCAGTTCCACCACGTTGCACGCGGAGCCAGCCGTCGGAGTCGCGAAATGCGAGGTGCAGCCCGGCGGCAGCCACGTCGCGCTGTTGACGGTGATGTCGGCGGTCGCCCCGCTGGCGGCTCGTGCATGCACGGGCACGCCCAGCTGGCCGATCGGGAACGGTGGACTGTCCGGCGTCGAGTCGGCCGAACCGGTGGGACACGGGCATGCGGCGACGACCACGGTGATCGCGGCTGCCGCATTCGCCCATCCGGCGCGCACGACGCGTGGTTACCCTCCGCGCCACCACGACAAACGCGAGCGCATCCCGCCCTCACAGCTGGATCGCCGCGCGCGGGCTTCGAGCCGGGGTTGTCCACAGTTCGCGGTTCATCCACAGCTGCGGCATTGTCCATTTCCCCGCGCCCCGATCCGCCCTAGGATTCGAACATGCATTCGATCGAAGTTCCGGCCGAGGTGCGCGTGGCCCTGGACGCGCTGGACACCGCCGACGCGGCGATCCGCGCGCTGGACTTCGACGCCCTGCATCCCGTCGTCCGGCTTCGCGCGCTCGAACGGATGGAGGCCTCGCGGCGGCGGCAGATCGCGGTCAGTCACGACGTGATCGCCGGCTTGGCCGGCGAGGGCCCCGCCAACGTGGGCGGCCCGGTGCATAAGGTCATCGCCGACCGGCTGCGGATCAGTTACGCCGAGGCGTGCCGGCGGCTTCGGGAAGCCAAGCAGCTGTCGCCGCGCCTGACGCTGACCGGCCAGGAATTGCCACCGGAATTGCCGGCCACCGCCGGGGTGTGGCGCGAGGGCATGCTCGACGGGCAGCACCTGCGGGTGATCGAGAAGTTCGTTCGCGACCTTCCCGAGACGACGCCGGTCCGCGCGGTGGAAGAAGCGGAGCGGTTTCTTGCCCACCAGGCCACGCTGTTGCGGCCCGACCAGCTGGAAAAGGTCGCGCACCAGTGCGCGTTGCGCATCAACCCCGACGGGAAGTTCTCCGACGCCGACCGTGCCCGCCAGCGCGGCTTCACCTGGTGCGGCCAGCGGGCAGACGGGATGAGCCTCGGAAAGCTTTGGGCCTCACCGGAATTGCGCGCCAATCTGGACGCGTGGCTGGCCCGGTTCGCGGCCCCCGGCATGTGCAACCCGGACGACGAGGCCCCCTGCGTCGCCGGCGAACCCGACGAGGAGTCCGCCACCAAGGACTCGCGCACTCCCGCCCAGCGACAGCACGACGCACTCAACGCCCTGGTGCGCGGCCGGTTGGGTGATCCGAAGCTCGGTCTGCACAACGGCTTACCGGTCACGGTCATCGTGTCGACCACGCTGCGAGAGCTGACGACGGGCGCCGGCCGGGCGGTGACGGGCGGCGGGACGCTGCTGCCGATGCGCGACGTGATCCGCATGGCGCGTCACGCGTATCACTACCTGGCGGTGTTCGACGAGCACTCGAGTCGGCCGCTGTATCTCGGCCGGAGCCGCCGCGTCGCGTCGCCGGACCAGCGCGTGGTGCTCTACGCGAAAGACCGGGGCTGCACCCACCCCGGCTGCGACGCACCCGGCTATTGGTGCGAGGTGCATCATCTCAACGAGTGGGCGACGGGCGGCTTGACCGATGTCGACAACCTCACCTTCGCCTGCGGGCCGCATCACAAACTGATCGAAAATGGTTGGCGGACAAAGAAACTCGCAGATGGACGCACGGCGTGGATCCCGCCACCGCAGTGGGACCGCGGCGCGCGCACCAACGACTTTCACCATCCGGAGCGCGCTTTCGACGGCGAGGACCCGTGAGGTCCCTACTTCTTGAACCGCCCGGCAAAACCGCGCAACGACAGATCGGCGCTGGTGAGCAGCCCGGGCGGCGCGGCCACCACCGACCTGATCGCGGCGAGCGCGGGCATGCCGGTCACGGTCATGCCGATGGACGCGAAGTTGTCCGGGTTGGACAGGTCCACGCCGGGCTTGGGGAAGATCATGTGCTTGTTGTAGATGCACGGGTCACCCTTGATCTGGGTGATGTAGCAGCCCTTGACATTCCAGCTCGGGTCGGTGTGCGGGGTCATCTGCCATTCCAGGTGCGTCTCCACCCGCGGCACGCCGTCGACCATGCCCTGGTACTTGATGTAGTTGCCGCCCAGCGACCCCTTGGGCAGCGTGTACCAGCCCAGGTCGACGTCCTTGGTGCACGCACCCAACTCATAGCTGAACGTGACCTCGTCGAGGGTCAGGTCGAAGCAGTCGGCCATCATGTACACGCTGTCGGCGAAGACGCGGGTGTACTTCTCCAGCTTGGCCGGGATCTCCGGATCGTCCACCGGTTGGCCGTATCCCACCTCGATCCAGGTGTCCTTGGAGTGGTGGCAGGACACGTCGACCGATTCGATGGTGGTGACGTTCTCGATCTCGGCGACGTCGGCCGAGCACACCACACCCAGGATCTGGTTCAGCCCCGGGTTCATGCCGGTGCCGTAGAACGTCGCGCCGCCCTTCGCGGCGGCCTCGGCCAGCAGCTGGGTCACCGGCTTGCCCGACGGGTGCGGGTGGTTTTTGTCGCGGTGCCAGCCGGTGATCCAGTCCGCGGTGGTGACGATGTCGATGCCCGCCTCGAGGACCTTGACGTAGAGGTCCTCGTCGGGAAACACGCCGTGGAAGGTCAGCACGTCCGGCTTGGCGGCGATGATCTCCTCGACGGTCCCGGTGAACTTCACCCCGTTGGGCGCCAGGCCGGCGAACTGTCCGGTGTCCTTGCCGATCTTCTCGGGCGAATAACAGTGCACGCCAATCAGTTCCAGATCGGGCTGGGTCGCGATCCGCCTGATCATCTCGGAGCCGACGTTCCCGCTTCCGACCTGGAAGACGCGAATCGGTGCTGTGCCCATTTGCCTAAGCCTCCTGCGCTGCGAACTCGGGATAGAACTGCTTGGCCCACTGGCGAATTGCCATGAAGCCCTGATACTCGTCGGCGGCCAGCGCCGGCGGATCCGAATACCGCTGGTGCTGCCAGATTTCGATGTCCTGGGTGAACTGCCGGATCACCTCGCCCCCGAATTCGGCCGCCTTGCGCTGTGCGCGGGCCGCATCCTTGGCCGGCGTCCGCCCGATGTAGACCATGAACCGGACGTCGGAGGTGCGCTCGTCGACCGGGGTGATCGCCGAGATGGTGCGGTTGTCGATCATGCCCCAGCTCTTGGTCACCGCGATCCCCAGCCCGCCGTTGATGGCCTGCACACCGCTGTTGACGTCCTCGATCTTTTGGCCGTCGTCGCCCTCGAACGTGATGGTGAAGTCGACGTAGGACACCGGCTCGGCGAAGTCGTGCCGGGTGAACACCGGCACGATCGGGGTGTTGTGCACGAATTTGAAGTGCGCGAAGTCCACCCCGTTCTCCAGTACGTACTGCGGATGCATCTCCAGCGCCTGCCGGTACAGCCGCTGCTGCGGGTAGTAGTCGTCGGCGCTGCTGCCGTCGCCGAAGGCGGCGAACACGTCGGGCGGGTCGAAGTAGGGCTCGCGACGCTGCAGGTCATGCCACATGTACACGGAGGAGTTGCGTTCCACCACCGGATAGGTGCTCATCCGCCGGCCGCGATTGGGCCGATCCTGGTACGGGATGCAGACGTTGCGGCCCTCGGCGCTCCACTGCCACCCGTGGAACGGGCACTGCAGCACCTCGCCGACGACCTTGCCGCCGTAGCCCAGGTGCGCGCCCAGGTGTTCGCAGTAGGCGTTCATCACCGTGAGCTGACCGGATTCGGCGCGCCAGGCGACCATCTCCTGGTCGAAGTACTTCATCTTGTGCACGTCGCCGACGCCGATCTCGTCGGACCAGGCGACCTGGAACCAGCCGGTCGGCTTCATCGACAACGGCGGCTTAGCCATCGTGCCCTCCCATCTGAGCTGCCCTCCCTCGGGTACGAATATTAGGCCGCCCCGCCGCCAAATCAAAGTACCCTCTATGAAACTCTGGGGGTGGATAAGTGCCGGCGGATAAGATCGACGAATGACCCGGCAGACGAGCGGGGCCGGGGTCGCCGGCCGGCGCCCCAACCGGCGGGGCCACGCGACTCGCGAAAGCATGCTGGAGGCCGCGCTGCGCTCGCTGGCCTCCGGCGAACCGGGCTCGGTGTCGGCCAATCGCATCGCCAAGGACATCGGCGCCACCTGGGGCGCGGTGCAGTACCAGTTCGGCGACACCGACGGCTTCTGGGCGGCCGTGCTGCACCGCACTGCCGAGCGGCGCGCCGCGACGTTCTCGTCGCTGTCCTCGCCGGTCTCGCCGGAGGCGCCGCTGCGCGAACGGGTCGGCGCCATCATCGAGACGCTCTACCGCGGCCTGGCGGCACCGGATTCCCGCGCGATCGAAAACCTGCGGGCGGCGCTGCCGCGCGACCCCGACGAGCTGGAGCGGCTGTACCCGCGCACCGCCGCCGAGCTGTTCTCCTGGTGCAAGAGCTGGCTCGAGACCTGCCAGCAGGCCTTCGCCGGGCTGGCCGTCGACCCCGACCGCGTCCGTGAGGTGGCCGCCCTGATTCCCGGCGCGATGCGCGGCCTGGTGTCGGAACGCCAGCTGGGCTCCTACGCCGACCTCGACATGGCGCGCCGGGGCCTGACCAACGCCCTGGCCGCCTACCTGGAGCAGTCCCGACCGTGACGACGCGCTCAGGCGTCGATGACCAGCCGCCCGCCGTCGGCGCGCGAGACGCAGACCAGCATGCCGTCCTCGCCCGGATCGGTGCGGCCACGGTGATCCACCTGTCCGGCAAGCACTTTCACCCGGCAGGTGCCGCAGAATCCTTGCCGGCACGAATACGGTGTCGTCGCGTCGCGGTCGAGCATGACGTCCAGCGCCGTCCGGTTCGCCGGCACGGCGAGCACCTGCCGTGATTGCGCCAGCTCCAGCTCGAACGGGACACCGTCGACGACCGGCGCCGGGCTGAACCGCTCGTAATGCAGTGGCGCGCCGGCATGTTCGTTGCGGGCGATCCGGACGGCCTCGAGCATGGCACTCGGCCCGCACACGTAGACGGCCGTCGCCGGGCCGGCCGCCGCCAGCAGCTCCGCCGCGGTGGGAAACCGGCCGTGCTCGTCGTCGGCCAACACCGTCACCCGCTGCGGATCCACCGAAACCACCTCGTCGAGTAGCGGCATGTACTCGCGGCTGCGGCCGGTATAGATTGCGCGCCAATCGATTCCGCGCTGCGCGGCCACCAAGATCATCGGCAGGATGGGCGTCACCCCGATGCCGCCGATCACGAACAACACGTCGTGTTCGGCGGTGCCCAGGTAGAACGCGTTGCGCGGGCCCTCGAACTCCACGGTGTCGCCCACGCCGAACGCCTCGTGCATCTCGATCGATCCGCCGCCGCCGTCGGCGATGCGGCGCACCGCGATGCGGTACTCGCCGCGGTGCCCGGGCGGGCCGCACAGCGAATACTGCCGGCGCCGGCCCGAGGGCAACAGCACGTCGATGTGCGCGCCCGGTCTCCAGGACGGCAGCAACCCGCCGTCGGGGTCGGCCAGGGTCAACGCGACGACGTCGGGGGCGGCGAACTCGCGTTTGGTCACCACCGCGGTCAGCCTGCGCTGCACGGGTTTCACCCGCGCCGGGTGCCACCGCGACACCGAGGCGAAGCCCTCGAACACCGCCCGCACGCCCCACAGCACCGCGGTGAAGCGATCGTGGTCGCGCCGGCCGTACAGGTCGGCGGGTCTGCTGGCCCAGATGCTCGGCGCGCGCGACGCGGCCCGGCGGATGCTCATGTCTGTCGAATGTCCCAGCGCGCCAACAGCCGGATCGCGCCGGGGCTGATCCGGCGCAGCGCGTAGCCGATCCGCGACTCGGCGGCGATCGGCACCACCGCCGGGCCGGTCTTGATCGCCTTGACGATCGCCTTGGCGGTGGCCTCGGGCGTGAAGTTGCGGCGCCGGTAGGCGGCGTCGGCCCTGTCCCGCGCCCGCTCCTGCTGCTGGGCGCTCATGCCGGCGTAGATGGTGCTCTTGGCGATGTTGGTGTTGACGAATCCGGGGCACACCGCGGTGACGGTGATGCCCTCGTCGGCGAAGTCGGCCCGCAGTGATTCGCTGAGCGCCAGCACCGCCGCCTTGGTGGTGCCGTAGGCCACCATCGACTTCGACGGCAGGTAGGCCGCCGCCGAGGCCACGTTGATGATCGTGCCGCCCTGGCCGCGCTCGACCATCTGCGTCCCGAACGCCCTGCTGCCCCAGATGACGCCGCGGACGTTGACGCCCATGATGGCGTCCCAATTCGCCGGGCTGGTCTCCAGGAAACGCCCCGCCATGCCGATGCCGGCGTTGTTCACCAGGATGTCGACCACCCCGTGCTCGTTACGCACTTGGGCGGCAAGGTCGTTCATCGCGACCTCGTCGCTGACGTCGACCTGGTAGACCGCGGCCCCGGCGCCCGCGGCGCGCACCGCGTCGGCGGTCTGGTCGGCGGCGGCCCGATCGCGGTCGACGATCACGACCTTGCGGGCGCCCTGACGGGCCAGTTCCACCGCCGTGGCCCTGCCGATCCCGGCGCCGGCCCCGGTGACCAGCGCGAGCCGGCCGCGGACCTCGCGGCGCTCGCCGGGCAGCTCGCGGCGCTCGCCGGTCAGCTGGGGTGCGACCGCGCCGGCGGACTGCAAATCGACCCATTCGGTGGTGAGCCGGGCGATGACGTCCGGGCGCGAGGTCACCACCCAGTGGCCGCCCTCGATCTCGATCACCCTGGCGCGCTGGGGAATCGCGCCGGTGAACCGTTGCAGCGCGGGCGTGACGAAGACGTCCCGGCGCGGAACCAGGGTCTGCACCGGGACCGTCGTCTCGGGCAGCCGCGGTCCGGGCGCCAGCATCGGCGCGGGCATGTTCTGCCGGTAGAGCTGCAGCCCGTTGAGGTAGTCCCGCAGCGACCGCTGGGTGTCCCGGCGTTGGCTCCGGGTGCTGGTGTGCCCGATACGCTCAAGGGCCGCAATGACTTTCACGCCGATCCCGGCGCGAAACGACAGTTCCGCCGCGCCCGGGCACAGGAAGAACCCGATGTAGCCCGAGGCGATCAGCTGCCGGACCACCCGGGCCACCGCCCGTGGGGTGCGCGCCGAACGCAGGAACGCCCCCGCGTAGTTCAGGTGCGGACCCGAAATCGAGGTGAACGACGCCACCTTGTCCATGACCGACTCGCCCGTGACCGCTTGGTCGGTGACGGCGGCCCAGGCCTGGATCGAACCCCAGTCGTGGGCCAGCAGGTGCACCCGCCCGACGCCCAGGCTGTCGATCACCGCACCGACGTCGCGGACCAGCTGGGCGAATCCGTACCCGGAACGTGTTGCCGGACATGATGATTCACCGGCGCCGCGCACGTCGTAGGCCACGAAGTTGTACGGCGCGCCGGTCAGCTCGTCGGCCACCCCGTCCCAGACGTGATGGTTGTCGGGAAATCCGTGGATTGCCAGGATGGTTGGGCGCGCCGGGTCGATGTCGGTGTAGCGGTGCACCGCCAGGGTGACACCGTCGTCGGCGGTGATGGTCGACGTGACGGTCATCGGTCAGTGCGAGGCCCGGGCGGCGGGCGAGACGGCCAGGTAGTCGACGGCCCGCTGTAGCCCGCCGAGCTGCGAGGGGTGAAAGCCCGGCCGGTAGTAGTTGGCGACCGCCCGCACGAACCGCAGCGGCCCGGGCACCAGTCCGCGCCGCGCGGCCCGGAAGTAGTCCCGCCAGCGCGGTTTGGTGTGCGGCGGCAGATAGGGATCCCGCGAATACATGAACCGCACGCCGCGGATCCACAACAGCAGCATGGCGGGCGTCACCACCAGCTGGGTGCGCACCTGCCGCCAGTAGCCGGCCCGCAGGTGCTTCATGGTGTCGAAGGCCACCGCCTTGTGTTCGACCTCTTCGGCGCCGTGCCAGCGCAGCATGTCCAGCATCACCGGATCGGTGCCGATCCGGTCGTGGGCCGGCGAGTCGAGAATCCACTCGCCGAGGATGGCGGTGTAGTGCTCGATGGCCGACACCAGGGAGATCTGCTCGAGCAGCCAGCTCTGCCGGCGGCGCGGGCTCCAATTGGGGCGGGGCCCCAGCAGCGTGCCGAACAGCCACTCGATCTGACCGGTGTAGGGGCTCAGGTCGATGCCCCGGGCGGCGAAGTGGGCCAGCACATTGGCGTGCGCCCGGGAGTGCACGCCCTCCTGCCCGATGAATCCCTGGACGTCCAGCCGCAGCTGATCGTCCCGGATCAGCGGCAACGCCTGCTTGAACACCTCGACGAAGAACTGCTCGCCGGCGGGCAGCAGCAGGTGCAGCACGTTGAGCACATGGGTGGCGAACGGCTCGGCGGGCACGTAGTGGAACGGCAGCTGCGCCCAGTCGAACTCCACGTCGCGGGCCTCGAGAACCAGCCGCTCGTGGTCCACCGACGCGTCGTGCGGACCCGCCGCCTGGTTGTCGATGGTCACCATGATGGCCCCCTACCTCGGCATTACCTCAGCGTTGCGCCGTCGTCGGCGGCCGGCGACCCCGTCGCGCCGCGGGCGTCGCCCGGCACAAGCAGCGTCGCAAGTATAGGTCCGCGAACCCGGTATGCGAAACCGCCGGTACCGGGTTCTTTGGTGTCGATGAGGGCGCCGGCGACTACTCGGCCTCGGCGCGCTGCTTGAGCCGCTGCAGGGTGAGCCGGATGTGCTCGGCGTTGGCGCCCGCCCGATCGGTGACTCCGGTGGCCCTGCCGGCGACCTTGGCAAACCACCCAGGCCTGCGATCCCAGGTGCTTTCGGTGACGTCGCAGCCGCCGTCGGTGCCGACGATGTCGTACTGCCAGCGCGCCACCGGAAAGACGGTGTGGCGCACGTCGAATGCGAAGCGCCGACCGGGTTCGGCGTCGGTGACGGTGCACTTGGTGCTCCAGCGCCGGCCGCCGTTTCGGTTGTGTCCGGTGAACACCGCGCCCGGGCGCGCCGCGTCGCCTTTGCGCCATTGCATCGCCACCGCCTCCTCGGCCAGCGACGCCAGGGTGGGCAGGTCGGTGATGAGCCGGTACACCACCTCGGGCCGGGCGTCGATGTGCACGGACGCAGAAACGCTGGGGTCACTCATCGTCGGATCATATCCACCCGCTCTGTCCAGCGGGTATCCGTTTTCGGTCCGATTGCGGGCCCTCCGAAGTTTCTCCACACTTGAAAGGGAATCCGCGGACAAGGGGCGATCATGCGAGTCGGCGTACCGACCGAGACCAAGACCAACGAATTTCGCGTGGCCCTCACCCCCGCCGGCGTCGCCGAGTTGACCCGCCGCGGCCACGAGGTGCTGGTGCAAAGCGGCGCCGGCGAGGGGTCGTCGATCCCCGACTCCGAGTTCAAGGCGGCCGGCGCCCAACTGGCCGACACCGCCGAACAGGTCTGGGCCGACGCGGAGCTGCTGCTCAAGGTGAAGGAACCGGTACCGGCCGAGTATGACCTGTTGCGGCGCAACCAGATTCTGTTCACCTTTCTGCATCTGGCCGCCTCGCGTGCCTGCACCGAGGCGCTGTTGACCTCCGGCACGACGTCGATCGCCTACGAGACGGTGCAAACCGCGGACGGCACCCTGCCGTTGCTGGCCCCGATGAGCGAGGTGGCCGGCCGGCTGTCCGCTCAGGTGGGCGCCTACCACCTGATGCGCACCCACGGCGGGCGCGGCGTGCTGATGGGCGGGGTGCCGGGGGTCAAGCCCGCCGACGTCGTGGTGGTCGGGGCGGGCACGGCCGGCTACAACGCGGCCCGGGTCGCCGGCGGGATGGGAGCCATGGTCACGGTTCTCGACGTCAACATCAACAAGCTTCGGCTGCTCGACGCCGAGTTCGGCGGCCAGGTCCGCACCCGGTATTCGTCGGCCTACGACCTGGAGGGCACCGTCAAGCGCGCCGACCTGGTCATCGGCGCGGTGCTGCTGCCCGGCGCCAAGGCCCCCAACTTGATCTCGAATTCGCTTGTCGCGCAGATGAAGTCGGGCGCGGTGCTGGTGGACATCTCCATCGACCAGGGCGGCTGCTTCGAGGACTCCCGGCCGACCACGCACGACGACCCGACCTTCGCCGTGCACGACACGGTGTTCTACTGCGTGGCGAACATGCCCAGCGCGGTGCCCAAGACGTCGACGGTGGCGCTGACCAACGCCACCATGCCCTACGTGCTGGCCCTGGCCGACCGCGGCTGGCGTGCGGCGTGCCGCTCGGATCATGCTCTGGCCAAAGGGCTTTCGACACATGACGGTGCGCTGCTGTCGCAGCAGGTGGCCGCCGACCTCGGTCTGCCGTGCACCGACCCGGCCGGCGTGCTGCAGCAGGACTAACCGGTGGCGGCCAGGCCGGCGATGATGTCGGCCGCGGGGCCGGCGCTGGCGTGCTTGAACGCCGCCCCCGCCCACAGCGGTATCCCGTTGGGGTCCTCGATGGCGGCGGCCGCCTCGACGATGGGTGTGGTCATCTGGTTCACCTCGGGATAGCCGAGCGGCGCCACGTGGTCGAGCATGCGGGTGAAGTCGTTCTCCAGCCCGCGTGCGTAGCGGCCCGAAAACGCCCGGGTGACAACGGTGGTGGCGAACAGCGGGTTCTTCAGGGCGGTGCGGTGCGCCGCATTGGTGCCGGCCTCGTCGGCGAGCAGCAGCGCGGTGCCGACCTGGGCGGCCACCGCGCCCCGGCGCAGCGCCGCGCCGACCTCGTCGGCGGTGCCGAGCCCGCCGGCGGCGATGATCGGGATGTCGTGGGCGTGCCGGATGCGGTCGATGAGCTGGTGCAGCGACTCGTTGGCCGGCTCCATGTCCGGAGCGAAGGTGCCGCGATGCCCGCCGGCCGCGGGACCCTGGACCACCAGGCTGTCCGCGCCGGCGGCGACGGCCACGCCCGCCTCGTAGGCCGACGTCACCGTGACCATCACCAGCAGGCCCAGCGCGCCCAGCCGCCGGATCACGTCGGGCGGCGGGACGCCGAAGGTGAACGACACCAGCTCGGGCCGGACGTCGGCGACCACCTCGAGCTTCTGCTCCCACCCGTCGTCGTCGCCGTAGCGCGGGTGGCCGACCTCCACCTGATAGTGCTCGGCGATCTCCTCCAGCTCCGCCGCGTAGTAGTCCAGGGCCACCCAGTCGGCGACGCTGGGCTGGGGCACGAACAGGTTCACCCCGAGCGGGCCGGTGGTGGCCTTGCGCGCCGCGGCGATGTCGTCGGCGAATTGTTCGGCGCTGACGTAGCCGCCGGGGACGAAGCCGAGCCCGCCGGCGTTGGACACCGCCGCGGCCAACGCGGGGGTGCCGGGCCCGCCGGCCATCGGCGCGCCGACGATGGGCACCGTGATGTCCCAGAAGCCCAGCACCATTGGGCTACTCCGGCGACGGCGAGCGCCGGCACGGCGCGAGTAAGGAGGCGGACATTGGCTTACCGTACCATCGCCCGAAGTTGTTGGGGCAGTGACCGTTTGGTGCCATACGGGCCCAGGACCGCGGCACCGTAGTGCTGCGTGAGCAGCCGGCGGGCGATCGCGTTGACCTCGTCGACGCTCACCCGGTCGATTTGCGCCAGGGTGTGCTCGATGCTGCGGTGCCGGCCGTAGTTGAGTTCGTTGCGGCCCAGCCGGCTCATCCGCGAGCCGGAGTCCTCCAGACCCAGCACCAGGCCGCCGCGCAAGGAGCCCTTGGCGATCCGGCATTCCGACTCGGTGATGCCGTCGCGGGCCACCGACTCGAGCACGCCGCTGGTCACCGCCATCACCTCGGCGAAGCGTTCCGGTTGGCAGGCGGCGTACACCGACAGTGCGCCGCTGTCGGCGAAGATGTCCACCGTCGAGTAGACCGAGTAGGCCAGCCCGCGCAGCTCCCGGATCTCTTGGAACAGCCGCGAACTCAGGCCCCCGCCCAGCGCGGTGTGCAGTACCGACAGCGCCCAGCGATGCTGCCAGCCGCGCCCGGGCGTGCGCACCCCCAGCGACACGTGCGTCTGCTCGGCGTCCCGGGTGCCCAGCAGCAGCCCGGGCCGGCCGTTCACCCGTCCGGCGCCCTTGCGCGGCGCGATCGGTTGCCGCCCGCGGACCAGGTGCGGCCCGAAGTGCTCGCGCACCATCGCCACCACCTCGTCGTGGTCGACGTTGCCGGCCACCGCCACCACCATCCGTTCGGGTGTGTAGCGGCGGACGTGAAACGAGTGCAGCTGCGTCCGCGTCATCGACGCGACCGACCGCGCGGTGCCGATGACCGGCCGGCCCACCGGGTGGTCGCCGAACAGCGCGCCCAGGAACATGTCCCCCAGCGCGTCCTCGGGGTCGTCGTCGCGCATCGCGATCTCTTCCAGCACGACGTCACGCTCGAGTTCGACGTCCTCGGCGGCGCAGCGGCCGTTGAGCACCACGTCGGCGACCAGGTCGACGGCCAGTTCCAGGTCGGCGTCCAGCACGTGCGCGTAGTAGCAGGTGTGTTCCTTGGCGGTGAACGCGTTCAGTTCTCCCCCGACGGCGTCCATCGCCTGCGCGATGTCCACCGCGGTGCGGGTGGGCGTGGACTTGAACAGCAGGTGCTCGAGGAAGTGCGCGGCGCCGGCCACGGTGGCACCCTCGTCGCGGGAGCCGACGCCGACCCACACCCCGACCGAGGCGGACCGCACCGCGGGCAGGTACTCGGTGACCACCCGCAGGCCGCCGGGCAGCGTGCTGCGCCGCAGGGCGGCGTGCGGGTGCGGTTGCGCCTCGACGACCTTGCCGGCGCGCAGGGCGCCGGTCGATGAGTCAGCTGCTCGCCTTCTGCTGTCAGCTGGTGGCATCGGCAGGGGCGGCCGCCGGGGCGTCGGCGGGTGCCGAGTTGTCTTCCTCCACCAGGACCAGCGAGATCTTGCCGCGCTTGTCGATGTCGGCGATCTCCACGCGCAGCTTGTCGCCGACGTTCACCACGTCCTCGACCTTGGCGATGCGCTTGCCCTTGCCGAGTTTGGAGATGTGCACCAGGCCGTCACGCCCGGGCAGCAGCGACACGAACGCGCCGAAATCCGTTGTCTTGACCACGGTTCCGAGGAACCGCTCGCCGACGGTGGGCAGCTGCGGGTTGGCGATGGCGTTGATCCGGTCGATCGCGGCCTGCGCCGACGGGCCGTCGGTGGCCCCGACGAACACGGTGCCGTCGTCCTCGATGGAGATCTGGGCGCCGGTCTCCTCGGTGATGGCGTTGATGATCTTGCCCTTGGGGCCGATCACCTCGCCGATCTTGTCCACCGGGACCCGGATGGTGGTCACCCGCGGCGCGTACGGGCTCATCTCGTCGGGCTCGTCGATGGCCTCGGCCATCACCTCGAGGATGGTCAGGCGGGCATCCTTGGCCTGGCTCAGCGCCCCGGCCAGCACCTGCGACGGGATGCCGTCGAGCTTGGTGTCCAGCTGCAGCGCGGTGACGAAGTCCTTGGTGCCGGCCACCTTGAAGTCCATGTCGCCGAACGCGTCCTCGGCGCCCAGGATGTCGGTCAGGGTGACGAAGCGGCGCTCAAGCGATTTTGTGCCGTCTCCCGCCTCAACTTCTATGTCGTCGGACACCAGGCCCATCGCGATGCCGGCCACCGGCGCCTTGAGCGGCACCCCGGCGTTGAGCAGCGCCAGCGTGGACGCGCAGACCGAGCCCATCGACGTCGAGCCGTTGGAGCCCAGCGCCTCGGACACCTGCCGGATGGCGTACGGGAAGTCCTCGAGGCTCGGCAACACCGGCACCAGGGCACGCTCCGCCAGCGCGCCGTGGCCGATCTCGCGGCGCTTGGGCGAGCCCACCCGGCCGGTCTCGCCGGTGGAGAACGGCGGGAAATTGTAGTGGTGCATATAGCGTTTCGTGGTCTCGGGCCCCAGCGAGTCGATCTGCTGGGCCATCTTGACCATGTCCAGCGTGGTCACCCCCAGGATCTGGGTTTCACCGCGCTGGAACAGCGCGCTGCCGTGTGCCCGCGGAACGACGGCGACCTCGGCGGACAGCGCGCGGATGTCGGTGATGCCGCGGCCGTCGATGCGGAAGTGGTCGGTCAGGATGCGCTGGCGCACCAGCTTTTTGGTCAGCGAGCGGAACGCGGCGCTGACCTCTTTCTCGCGGCCCTCATAGGTTTCGGCCAGTCGGGCCAGCACCTCGGCCTTGAGCTCGTCGGTGCGCGCGTCGCGTTCGGCCTTGCCGCCGATGGTCAGCGCCTTGGACAGCTCGTCGGTGGCCACCGACGCCACCGAGTAGTAGACGTCGTCGCCGTAGTCGGGGAAGGTCGGGTAGTCGCTGGTGGGCCTGGCGGCCTTGTCGGCGAGCTCCTGCTGCGCGGTGCACAGCACCTCGATGAACGGTTTGGCGGCCTCAAGGCCTTGGGCCACAACGGTTTCCGTGGGCGCCTGGGCGCCGCCGTCGATGAGTTCGATGACGTTGGAGGTGGCCTCGGCCTCGACCATCATGATGGCGACGTCGGGCCCGTCGGCGCCGTCGACCTTGCGGCCGGCCACCACCATGTCGAACACCGCGCGCTCGAGCTGTTCGACCGTCGGGAACGCCACCCAGGTGCCGTCGATCAGCGCCACCCGCACCCCGCCGATGGGGCCGGAGAACGGCAGACCGCCCAGCTGGGTGGAGGCCGACGCGGCGTTGATCGCCAGCACGTCGTACAGGTCGTTGGGGTCCAGGCTCAAAATCGTGACGACGACCTGGATTTCGTTGCGCAGGCCGTCGACGAACGACGGCCGCAGCGGGCGGTCGATGAGCCGGCAGGTCAGGATGGCGTCGGTGGAGGGGCGACCCTCGCGGCGGAAGAACGAGCCGGGGATGCGGCCCGCGGCATACATCCGCTCCTCGACGTCGACGGTGAGCGGGAAGAAGTCGAAGTGCTCCTTGGGGCTCTTGCTGGCGGTAGTCGCCGACAACAGCATGTTCTCGTCGTCGAGGTAGGCGACGACGGCGCCGGCGGCCTGCTGGGCCAACCGGCCGGTCTCGAAGCGGATGGTGCGGGTGCCGAAGCTCCCGTTGTCGATGGTGGCGGTCGCCTCGAACACGCCTTCTTCAATTTCAGCGACAGACATAGACGTCCGTACGGCCTCTCTTATTCGGCTGTTTCGCGTCATCACGCGCAACTGGAGAGGGTTTGCAGGATCACTCACCGACCCGAATGGGCCTGCGAGCCACCCGCGGAGCTTTTCGAGGAGCCAGTCTGTATGCGGCTACGGCCATCGATCGAAGCGGCCGACCTGCTCCAGATCCGGAGAGCCCGGCAGCCACTACCGAAGACCGCCCGATGCAGACCGGGCTGCTCCCTCGAAGGTGCCCCCTCGAAAGGTGCGTAGTGACACGCTGGAACGGCACACGCGGATCTGCGTGACCGCACCGGTTGCTCGGGCCGAATCGGCCCATAACGTCCTCACTCTACACGGGCGGGCGCACCCGCCAGCATCGCCGGCGGAATCGGTTGTTCGTGCGCGGCCGCTACCGGGTCAGCGGCGCAGGCCCAGCCGCTCGACCAGCGAGCGGTACCGCTCGACGTCGATCTGGGCGACGTACTTGAGCAGCCGCCGGCGCCGCCCGACCAGCAGCAGCAGTCCGCGCCGCGAGTGGTGGTCGTGCTTGTGCACCTTCAGGTGCTCGGTCAGGTCGGCGATCCGCTTGGTCAGCAGCGCGACCTGCGCCTCCGGGGAGCCCGTGTCGGTGTCATGCAGGCCGTAGGTGCCCAGGATTTCTTTCTTCTGCTCGGCTGTCAGCGCCACGAAATTGTCTCCATCGATCGGTCCGCGATAATCACGAGTTCGGGCGCGGCCACCGCGAACCGCAGCACGCGCCGATGTCGTCGGGCAGTCTAGCAGCGCGGGGACCGGCGGGCATAAACGCTGGTGTGTTAGCCGGCGGACAGCAGCTGACGCGCCCGCTCGGTGTCCTGGCCCATCGCGACGACGAGGTCGTCGACCGAGTCGAACTTGTGCTGGCCGCGGATGCGGGCGACGAAATCCAGCGCGACGTGCTGCCCGTACAGGTCGGCCTGGGTGTCCAGGACGAACGCCTCGACGGTGCGGGTGCGCCCGGAAAAGGTCGGGTTGGTGCCCACCGATACCGCCGCCTGGTAGCGCTCACCCGGGATGACGGTGCCGGTCACCGGCCCGTGGCCCAGCACGGTGAACCAGGCGGCGTAGACCCCGTCGGCGGGGATCGCCGAATACATCGGCGGGGCCACGTTGGCCGTCGGGAAGCCCAGTTGGATCCCCCGCCCCTCGCCGCGGACGACGACGCCCTCCACCCGGTGCGGACGGCCCAGCGCCTCCATGGCCGCCACCACGTCGCCGGCGTCCACGCAGGACCGGATGTAGGTCGAGGAGAACGTCACGGTCTGGTTGCTGTGGTGCTCGGAGAGCAGCGACATCGCCTCCACGGCGAACCCGAATCGCTCGCCTGCCCGCCGCAGCGTCTCCACATTGCCGGTCGCCTTCTTGCCGAAGGTGAAGTTCTCCCCCACCACCACCTCGACCACGTGCAGGTTCTCCACCAGCAGCTCGTGCACGTAGCGGTCCGGGGTGAGTTTCATGAAGTCGGTGGTGAACGGCATCACCAGGAAAACGTCGATGCCCAGCTCCTCGACCAGCTCGGCGCGCCGGGTCAGCGTCGTCAGCTGGGCGGGATGGCTGCCCGGGTAGACCACTTCCATCGGGTGCGGGTCGAACGTCATCAACACCGTCGGCACGTTGCGGGCCCGCCCCGCCTTGACCGCGTGCGCGATCAGCTCGGCGTGGCCGCGGTGCACACCGTCGAACACGCCGATGGTCAGCACACACCTGCCCCAGTCCGTGGGTATCTCGTCTTGGCCGCGCCACCGCTGCACGCCCGCAAGCCTACGGCGCGCGGCCGCCCGCCGGGAGGTCCGCGGCGCGCAACGCCGGGCGACGTGGCGGGGAACACGCCGGATCGAGGTTGGGTTGCCTAAACTTTCTCCTTGTGAGGGCTGACGAAGAGCGTGGCGGTCTCACCGCGGTCGGCCAGGACTACCTCAAGGCCATCTGGAATGCCCAGGAGTGGTCGCCCGAGGGTGCGCCGCAGAAGGTCAGCACCAAGATGCTGGCCGAGAAGATCGGGGTGTCGGCCAGCACCGCCTCCGAGTCGATCCGCAAACTCGCCGAACAGGGGCTGGTCGACCACGAGAAGTACGGCGCGGTGACCCTGACCGAGGCGGGCCGGCGCGCGGCGCTTGAGATGGTGCGCCGGCACCGGCTGCTGGAGACCTTCCTGGTCAACGAGCTGGGCTACGCCTGGGACGAGGTGCACGACGAGGCGGAGGTGCTCGAGCACGCGGTGTCGGACCGCCTGGTGGCGCGCATCGACGCCAAACTCGGCTTCCCGCAGCGCGACCCGCACGGTGACCCGATACCTGCCACCGACGGCCAGGTGCCCACCCCGCCGGCCCGTCAGCTGTGGGCGTGCGGCGACGGCGACACCGGGACGGTGGCCCGCATCTCCGACGCCGACTCGGAGATGCTGCGCTATTTCACCGACGTCGGCATCAACCTGGACTCGCGGCTGCGGGTGCTGACCCGCCGCGAGTTCGCCGGCATGATCTCGGTAGCTATCGAGTCCGGGGACGGCGCCGAGACAACGGTGGACCTGGGCAGCCCCGCCGCCCGGGCGATCTGGGTGACGGCATAACTCGCCTTTTGAGCCCTCGCGGTTTCGCGCCCCGCGCCCCACGCCGCGCCTCTCCCCGCGCCCCGCGCCTCGCGCCCCGCGCCGCGCCTCTCCCCCGCCGAGCGTGCACTGGTTGCGATTCCGCCGCCCTTTTTTCGCGCTCAGTGCACGTTCGGCGACCCGGTCGGCGCGACGGACTCAGCTCGACAGCAAACCCTTGGCGATGTGGGTGACCTGGACCTCGTTGCTGCCGGCGTAGATCATCAGCGATTTGGCGTCGCGGGCCAGCTGCTCCACCCGGTACTCGGCCATGTAGCCGTTGCCGCCGAACAGCTGCACGGCCTCCATCGCCACCTCGGTGGCCGCCTCCGACGAGTACAGCTTGATTGCCGAGGCCTCGGCCAGCGTCAGCGGTTTACCCGCCTGCTGGCGTTCGATGGTGTGAAAGACCATGTTCTGCACGTTCATTCGGGCGATCTCCATCTTGGCCAGCTTGAGCTGGATCAGCTGGAACTGCCCAATGTTCTTGCCCCACAATGTCCTGCTCTTGGCGTAATCGACGCACAGTCGGTGGCATTCGTCGATGATGCCCAGCGCCATCATCGCGATCCCGATCCGCTCGGCGGCGAAATTGGCCCGGGCGCTGTCGCGGCCGTCGCCTTCGGTGTGCTGTTCGCTCTCGCCGAGCAGACGATCCGGGGTCAGCCGCACGTTGTCGAAGAACAGCTCGCCCGTCGGCGAGGACATCATGCCCATCTTCTTGAACGGCTTGCCCTGGGTCAGGCCCGGCATGCCCGCATCGAGCACGAAGACCAGCACCGGGCGGTTGCGCTTGTCCACCGACGGGTCGCCCTCGTCGAGTTTGGCGTAAACCACCAGCACGTCGGCGTAGGGCCCGTTGGTGATGAAGGTCTTCTGCCCGTTGAGGATGTAGGCCCCATCTCCGTCGCCGGAGCGCCGGACTGAGGTCTTCATGCCGCCGAACGCATCCGAGCCCGAGTCCGGCTCCGTGATCGCCCACGCCGCAATCTTTTCTAGCGTCATCAGCTCGGGCAGCCAGCGCTCTTTTTGGGCCAGCGTCCCGCGGCTGGCGATGGTGGCCGCGCCCAGGCCCAGGCTGACCGACGCGGTGGACAGCAATCCGATGCTGACCCGAGCGATCTCGGAGACCAGCACCGCGATCATCGAGCCTTGCGCGCCGCCGCCGCTGAATTCATTTGCGGCGCCTGAGCTGTCGCCATTTTCGTCGACACCGCTACGCTCGCGGTCCAGCATCTTCTTGACCGCCTCGGCGGCCATGGTGTCGAGGCCGAACTGGCTGAACAGCTTGCGCGCGATCGGATAGGGCGACATCGCGCCGCTTTCCAATTCGTCCAGGTGCGGCCGGATCTCCTTGTCCACGAATTGCCGTACGGCGTCGCGGACCATCAGGTCGGTGTCGGACCATTCGATCATGGCGCGCTTAGCGTTCGGCGCGCTGGTAGGCGGTGACGACGGCCGCGCCGCCCAGCCCGATGTTGTGTTGCAGTGCGGCGCTGACGTTTTCGACCTGACGTTTGTCCGCGGTGCCGCGCAGCTGCCAGGTCAGCTCGGCGCATTGCGCCAGCCCGGTGGCGCCCAGCGGGTGCCCCTTGGAGATCAGGCCGCCGGACGGGTTGACCACCCAGCGCCCGCCGTAGGTGGTGTCGCCGTTGTCGATCAGCTTGGGCGCCTCGCCCGGGCCGCACAAGCCGAGGGCTTCATAGAGCAGAAGTTCGTTGGCCGAGAAGCAGTCGTGCAGCTCGATCACCTGGAAATCCTGCGGCCCCAACCCGCATTGGTTGTAAACCTGTTGCGCCGCTTGCACATTCATGTCGTAGCCGATGAGGTTCTTCGCGCTGCCGTCGAACGTCGAGGCGAAGTCCGTCGTCATGGCCTGGCCGACGATCTCCACCGCCTGGCCGGCCAGCCCGTGCTTGTCGACGAACGCCTCGCTGGCCAGGATCGCCGCGCCCGAGCCGTCCGAGGTGGGCGAGCACTGCAGCTTGGTCAGCGGGTCGGAGATCATCCGCGCGGCCAGGATGTCCTCGAGCGTGTAGGACTCCTGGAACTGGGCGAACGGGTTGTTCACCGAATGCTTGTGGTTCTTATAGCCGATCTTGGCGAAATGCTCTGCGGTGCTGCCGTATTGGCGCATGTGCTCGCGGCCGGCGGCGCCGAACATCCAGGGCGCGACGGGCATGGCGAACTCGTCGATCTCGGCCATCGCCTTGACGTGCCTGCCCATCGGCGATTCGCGGTCCTGGGCGCCGCCGCCCAGCGAGCCCGGTTGCATCTTCTCGAAACCCAGCGCGATCGCGCAGTCGACGAGCCCGCCGCGGATGGCCTGGGCGGCCAGGAAGAGCGCGGTCGAACCGGTGGAGCAGTTGTTGTTGACGTTGACGATCGGGATGCCGGTCATGCCCAGCTCGTAGAGCGCGCGCTGGCCGGACGTCGAGTCGCCGGCGACGTAGCCGACGTAGCCCTGCTGCACCTCGCGGTAGTCGATGCCGGCGTCGGCCAGCGCGTTGGTCCCCGACTCGCGCGCCATGTCCGGATAGTCCCAGCCCTCGCGGCGGCCGGGCTTCTCGAATTTCGTCATGCCGACGCCGACGACGTAAACCTTGTTGGACATCTTTGTCCCCTTCCCAACGGCTCAGGCTCTCAGTGTGCAACGTGGCCCGACCAACCGTTGGGCCGGGGCAGCTAAAGCGTGGGCCGGGCGGCTAAAGCGTCGCCGGGCTGGACCCGATGGCCCGACTCCTCCTCAGGACGTACCGTCCTGCATCGTCGCCGGGCGCAAAACCACCACGGACTTGGTCCGTGCGCCCTCGTCGCGCAGCAGCGCGATCACCCGGCCGTCGGGAGCGCAGGCGGCATACACTCCGTCGATCCCCGCCGCCGCCAGGGCCCGGCCGTTGCCGGCGGCCTCGGCCTCGTCGGCGGACAAATCGCGGCGCCCGAAGATCAGCAGGCATGCCTCGTCCAGGCTGTAGCTCAGCCGCGGGCACTCGGCCAGCTCGTCGAGCCCATACGCCTGCTCAAGCCCGAAGCGCCCGACCCGGGTGCGCCGCAGCGCCGTCAGATGCCCGCCCACCCCGAGCGCCGCGCCCAGGTCGCGGGCCAGCGCCCGAACGTAAGTTCCCGACGAGCAGTCCACCTCGACGTCGACGTCCACGCACTTACCGGCGGCGCGCACGTCGCGCACCTCGAACCGGTCGATGCGCACCGGGCGGGCCGGCAGCTCGACGGCCTGGCCCTCGCGGACCAGCTTGTAGGCCCGCTTGCCGGCCACCTTGATCGCGCTGACGGTCGAGGGCACCTGGTGGATGTCGCCGCGCAGCCCGCCCACCGCCGCCTCGATCGCCTGGCTCGTCAGGTGCCGCGCGTCGACGCTGCGCACCACGTCGCCCTCGGCGTCGTCGGTGGAGGTGGCCTGGCCCAGCCGGATGGTGGCCGAGTACGACTTGGCGGCCGCGGTCAGCAGGCCGAGGATCTTGGTGGCGCGCTCCACGCCGAGCACCAGCACGCCGGTGGCCATCGGGTCCAGCGTTCCGGCGTGCCCCACCCGTCGGGTCGCGAAGATCCGGCGACACCGGCCCACCACGTCGTGACTGGTCATTCCCGCCGGCTTGTCGACGACGACCAGGCCCGGAGGGCTCATAGCACGATGGCGGTCAGCACCAGCCCGCGCGCCACCGACCACCGGCCGGACAGCGCGGTCAGCGGCGGACCGCACAGCGCCGCCGGATCGATCAGGATCCGCGAGACGAAACCGCCCGTCGTCGCGCCCGGGTGGTCGGCCTCGAAGGTGATGTGGGCGTCCTCGAAGCCCAGCCAGCGCCGCGTCAGCGGGAACCAGGCCTTGTACGTTGCCTCCTTGGCGCAGAACAGGATTCGATCCCAATGCAGATCCCCGGGCAGGGCAGACGGGATCTCGGAACGTTCGGCGGGCAGGCTGATCGCGTTCAGCACCCCGTCGGGCAGCACGTCGTGCGGTTCGGCGTCGATGCCCACCGAGCGCACCGCGCCGGTGCGGCCCACCACCGCCCCGCGATAGCCCGTGCAATGGGTGAGACTGCCCACCACGCCGTCGGGCCAGCGGGGTTCTCCCTTCTCTCCCTTGAGGATCGGCGCCGGGGGCAGGCCGAGCTCGCCCAGCGCGATGCGCGCGCAGTGCCGCACGGTGATGAACTCGTTGCGCCGCTTGGCCACCGACCGGGCGATCAACGGCTCCTCCTCGGGCAGCGGGGCCAACCCCGGCGGATCGGAGTACACCTCCGAGTAGGCCAGGCCGTCCGATGCGGGCAGCACCGAGGAGACCAGCGTGCCCGTCATCGTGACTGCCGCTGCCGCAACCGTTCCCGGAACTGCGTGGCCTGCCGGCGCATCTCGGGAGTGATCTCGAAGTGACCGCCGAAGTCGTTGAGGTAGCCCGGCGCGTACTGGGGATCCGGCAGCACCTGGCGCAGCCAGCCGTAGGGCTTGCGGCGCCGCCACTCCCGCGGATAGCCCACCGACACCTCCTCGAACCGCACGTCGTCATACCAGGTGGTGCGCGGGATGTGCAGGTGGCCGTAGACCGAGCACACCGCGTTGTAGCGGGTGTGCCAGTCGGCGGTCTTGGTGGTGCCGCACCACAGCGAGAACTCCGGGTAGAACAACGCGTCGCACGGCTCGCGTACCAGCGGGAAGTGGTTGACCAGCACGGTCGGCGTCATCCAATCCAGCGCCTCCAGCCGGGCGCGGGTGATCTCCAGCCGTTCCCGGCACCACGCCTCCCGGGTCGGATAGGGCTCCGGGGAGAGCAGGAACTCGTCGGTGGCCACCACGTTGCGGTCCCGCGCGATCATCAGGCCCTCGGCCTTGCTTGCGGCACCGTCCGGCAAGAAGCTGTAGTCGTAGAGCAGGAACATCGGCACGATGGTGGCCGGGCCGCCGCGCTCGGTCCACACCGGGAACGGATGCTCGGGCGTGATGACGCCCATCTCGTCGCACATGTTGACCAGATAGTCGTAGCGGGCCTTGCCGAAGACCTGCACCGGGTCGCGGGTCGTGGTCCACAGCTCGTGGTTGCCCGGCACCCAGATCACCTTGGCGAACCGCCGTCGCAGCAGGTCAAGGGCCCAGCGGATGTCGTCGGTGCGTTCGGCGACGTCGCCGGCGACGATCAGCCAGTCCTCCGGCGACGACGGGTGCAGCGACTCCGTGACCGGCTTGTTGCCCAGATGCCCGGTGTGCAGGTCGGACACCGCCCACAGCGTCGGTTGTCCCGCGTTGCTCGATTCGTGGCCTGCCACGACTCCCCACCCTAACGACTCCACCGCGCCACCCCCGCTCCGATTGGAACAAGTTCTTGTCGGGCTGTGACGCCGCGCACCCGACTTGTACACTCCCGGCAAAGGAACCGCTGAGGCGTCAGGGGGTGTCGTGTTCGCCAATGTTCGGCTGTTGGGGGCGCTGGGTGCGCTGCTCACAGCGGCCATCGCGGGCACCGCGGGGGTGCTGAGCGCCCCACCCGCGCCGGACGGCGGCGCCGCCGGGCCCGTCGAGCTGCGATCGACCGCCCAGCCGCTGGAGACCACCATGAAGAGCCCCATCGTGGCGACCACCGACCCGCGCCCGTTCGACCCGTGTGAGGACATCCCGTTCGACGCCGTCCAGGGGCTGGGGCTGGCCTTCACGCCACCCGAACACGAGGACGGGCTGCGCTGCCACTTCGACGCCGGGAACTACCAGGTGGCCGTCGAGCCGATCATCTGGCGCACCTACGAGCAGTCGCTGCCCGCCGACGCGGTCGAGACGACGATCGTCGGCCACCGCGCCGCGCAGTATTGGGTGCTCAAGCCCACCTACCACAACAGCTACTGGTTCTACTCCTGCATGGTGGCGTTCAAGACCAGCTACGGCGTGCTGCAGCAGGCGCTGTACTACTCGACCGTTTACTCCAATCCCGAGGTCGACTGCATGCAGACCAATCTGCAGCGCGCCAACGACCTGGCCCCCTACTACAAGTTCTAGGCCGTGAGTCTGACTTCACTTCGCCCGGCGCAGCCGGCGCTGCACACGCTGCGACACCTCGGCGGCAGGGCCGCCGGCCGGCTGCTGGGCCTGCCTCCGGCCACCACCGACTACACCGTGCGGCGGGTCGCGGTGCCGATGCGCGACGGCGTCGAGCTGGTGGCCGACCACTACGCGCCCGCCACCTCGGCGCCGGCCGGCACCCTGCTGGTGCGCGCCCCCTACGGACGCGGGTTTCCGTTCGCGCTGGTGTTCGGCGGGTTGTACGCCGCGCGCGGCTATCACGTTGTGCTGCAAAGCGTGCGCGGAACGTTCGGCTCGGGCGGGGTGTTCGAGCCGATGGCCCACGAGGTCGCCGACGGCGCCGACACCGTGGCATGGCTGCGCGAACAGCCCTGGTTCACCGGCCGCTTCGCCACCATCGGAATGTCCTATCTGGGGTTCACGCAGTGGGCGCTGCTGCAGGACCCGCCGCCGGACATGGCCACCGCCGTCATCATGGTCGGTCCGCACGACTTCAACGAATCAACTTGGGGCACCGGGTCGTTCGCCGTGAACGACTTCCTCGGCTGGAGCGACATGGTGTCGCACCAGGAGGACCCGGTGCGCGCCCGGGCCGCGCTGCACCAGCTGCGGGCCCGCCGCAAGGTGGCCGAAGCGGCGGCCGGGGTGCCGCTCGGCGAGGCCGCCCGGGCGCTCCTGGGCACCGGCGCGCCCTGGTTCGAATCCTGGATCGAACACGCCGACCCATCCGATCCGTTCTGGAACTCGTTGCGGTGCAATGAAGCCCTGGACCGGGTGCGCGTGCCGGTGCTGTTGGTGGGCGGCTGGCAGGACCTCTTCATCCGCCAAACCCTGCAACAGTACGCGCACTTGCGCGCCCGCGGCGTCGACGTCGCGCTCACCGTCGGCCCGTGGACCCACACCCAGCTGCTCACCAGCGGGCTGGGCGTCTGCACCCGGGAGTCGCTGCAGTGGCTGGACACCCACCTGGGCGACGCGCCCGGCCGGCGGGCGGGCCGGGTGCACGTCTACGTCACCGGCGTGGACCGGGCCCGGGCCTGGCGCCGCCTACCGGACTGGCCCCCGGCCACCACCGAGCGCGCGCTGTACCTGCGCCCCGGCGGCTACCTGGGCGAGACGGCGCCGAGCCTGAAAGGGTTGGCGCCGGCCACCTTTCGTTACGACCCGGCTCACCCGACGCCGACCACCGGCGGTCCGTTGCTGTCCCCCAACGGCGGTTACCGCGACGACACCCGGCTGGCGTCCCGCGACGACGTGCTGGCGTTCACCAGCGCCACCCTCACCGAGGACGTGTACGTGTACGGCAACCCGGTCGTCGAGCTCGCCCACGGCGCCGACCATCCGCACGCGGATCTGTTCGTGCGGGTGAGCGAGGTCGACGCAGCGGGCTGGTCGCGCAACGTCACCGAGACCTACCGGCGGCTCAGCGCCGCGGCAAAACCTGAGGCCGACAAGGTCATTCGCCTCGAACTGGACGGCACGGCCCACCGCTTCCGGGCCGGCTCGCGCATCCGGCTGCTGATCGCCGGCAGCTGGTCGCCGCGCTACGCCCATAATCTGGGCTCGGGCGAACCGGTGCTGACCGCCCGGCGGCTCACCCCGGTCACCCACAGCGTGCGTTACGGGCGCTCCCGGCTGCTGCTGCCCGTCGGGCCGGCCGAGCCGTCAGCCGACGGCGTCGCGGACCCGGTCGGCGACGGCGGCTAGCGTTTCGTCATCGTGAACCGGCGGCCCCAGCCGAGCGTGCACCGGCAGCTGCACCCAGCTCTTGCAGCCGGCGTAGTCCGGCGTGCGGGCCAGCCGCACCGGCTCGGCCAGCGGCGTCACCGACACCACCAGCACGGCCAGCTTGTGCTTGGGGCGGAAGTCGAGCCGGTCGGCGCGCACCGACTCGGCCGTCCAGATGTGCAGATCCTCGATGGCCGGCAGGCCGTCCGGCCGGTTGACCGGAACCGCCGCAACGACTTTCGCGGCCGCGCGGATCACCAGCTCGTCGTCGGTGCTGTCGGCGGCGGCGGGCGCCAGCAAGTCTTGATGCTCGGGCCGCACCCGCTGCGCGTGGCTGTGCGCGACCGTCGGGAACAACAGGAATTCGCCGGCCGCCAGCTCGAACCGCTTCTCCCCGATGCCGCCCTTGCGCAGCAGCACCCTCTGCCGCCCGTCCAGCAGCGCGTGCACCGCCGCACTCCACTCCTTGAGCGCGAGAGTCGTTGTGGCGAGCGTCATTTCGCTCCCGCCAATCGCGCCATCACCTCGGGCCGGCGCAGCGGCGGACCGTCTTGGGCGGTTGACGCCGCGGCGGCAGCGCGGCCAGCAGCCGCGTCGTGGCCTCGGTGACCTCGGCGACCGCGGTCTCGAAAACGTCGGCGTTGGCCGCCGACGGGCGGGTGATGCCGCTGACCTTGCGCACGTATTGGCGCGCGGCCGCCGCGATTTCCTCGGCGGTGGCCGCCGGCTGCAGACCGCGCAGTTCGGTGATGTTCCGGCACATGGGTCCAACCATAAGCGCTGCGGCCAGGGACCGCCTCCGCTCGCATCGGCCGGCTGGCTACGGTAAACGCATGACCGACGAGATCCTGCTGAGCAACACCGAGGAGCGGGTGCGCACCCTCACCCTCAACCGGCCCCAGGCCCGCAACGCGCTGTCCGCGGCCTTGCGGGACCGCTTCTTCGGCGCCCTGGCCGACGCCGAGACGGACGACGACGTGGACGTCGTCATCATCACCGGCGCCGATCCGGTGTTCTGCGCGGGGCTGGATCTCAAGGAGCTGGGCGGCTCGTCGGCGCTGCCGGACATCTCGCCGCGCTGGCCGGCGCTGACCAAGCCGGTGATCGGCGCCATCAACGGCGCCGCGGTCACCGGCGGGCTGGAGCTGGCGCTGTATTGCGACATCCTGATCGCCTCGGAGAACGCCCGCTTCGCCGACACGCACGCCCGGGTCGGCCTGCTGCCCACCTGGGGGCTGAGCGTGCGGCTGCCGCAGAAGGTGGGCATCGGCCTGGCCCGCCGGATGAGCCTGACCGGCGACTACCTGTCGGCGGCCGACGCGCTGCGGGCCGGGCTGGTCACCGAGGTGGTGCCGCACGACCAGCTGTTGGGCGCCGCCCGGGCCGTGGCGGCCTCGATCGTCGGGAACAACCAGAACGCGGTGCGCGCGCTGCTGGCCTCCTATCACCGCATCGACGACGCGCAGACCAGCGCGGGGCTGTGGCAGGAGGCCATGGCGGCCCGGCAGTTCCGGACCAGCGGCGACGACATCGCCGCCAACCGGGAGGCGGTGCTGGCGCGCGGCCGCTCCCAGGTCCGCTGACCGGCACCGACCGGGCGCTCCGTTGGGTCTCATCCGCCGACCCAATACGATCAGCAGATGCGTGCGGTGGTCGGCGTCACCAGGGTGCTCGGCGGGCTCGCGCTGGCGGCCATCGCCGCGGTGGCGCCGCGGGCGGTCGCGCAGCCGCCGGGCTTCCCCAACCTGGACGGTTTCACCGCCGTCCCGTCCGACGGCTACCTGACCAGCGGCGCGCCGGGCAGCCCGCGGCGGATCGGTTTCTCCACCCCCTACGCCGTGGCCTGCGACTTCTACGGCGGGCCGGCGCCGGTGCCGCAGCCGTCCCAGGACATCAAGTGCAAGGGCGACATGTCCGGGATGGACGACGTGCCCTTCCCCGGCGGCCGGCCCCGCCCGGGCGACTGCGTGCTGGGCACCGTCGATTTCAAGGGGCCGGGCTACCAGTTGAGCCGGATGTCCTACGGCGGGTGCGACGGCAATCCGGCCCCGCTGCCGTCCGGCGGCAAAACGCTGGGCGCCGGCCAGAAGCTGACCTACCTCAACGTCACCTGCGCGGTGGGAGCCGACCACCTCATCGCCTGCCTGGACACCACCAGCGGCGACCACGGGTTCGTCGTGCAGCGCTCGGGCAGCTGGGCGTTCTGAGAACCTGGAAAGCCGTGCTACCCCAGGGCGGCGCGCAGCGAGGCCACCGCGTCCTCGATCGAGCCGGTGGTCGAGTAGCCGGCCGCCAGCCGGTGCCCGCCGCCGCCGAACCCGGAGGCCACCGCCGCCAGGTCGACCTGCGCCTTGGCCCGCATCGACACCGACCACTGCCCCGGCGCGATCTCCTTGAACACCGCGGCCACCTCGGCCTGCTGCGTGGTGCGCACGATGTCGACGATGCTCTCGACTTCCTCCGGGCGTGAGCTGATCCAATCCTGGTTGCCGACAACGGCATACACCAGGCCGCGGCCCCCGACCGCGTCCGGCAGCAGCTGCGCGGAGGCCAGCACGCGCGACAGCAGCGGCAGCCATCCGAACGGATGAGTGTCCATCAGGGCCCGGCTGATCGCGGCGTTGTCCACGCCGATGTCGACCAGCCGGGCGGCCAGCCGCAGCGCCCGGGCGCTGGCCCACCGGAACGAGCCGGTGTCGGTGGTCAGGCCCGCGTAGATGCAGTGCGCGACGTCGGGGTCGATGGGCTTGCCCCAGGCGTCCAGGATGTCGGCGATCATCATCGTCGTCGAATCAGCCGCCACGTCAATGAAATTGGCGGTGCCGAACACGTCGTTGGAGGCGTGGTGGTCGATGACCAGCACCTCGCGGCCGGTGACCGCCAACTCACTCAACACGCCCAGCCGCTTGACGCTCGGAACATCAACGGTGACAACCAAATCCGCGTCGCGCCGGATCTCGTCCGGCCTGACCAGCAACCGGCAGCCGGGCAGCGACGCCAGCGACTCGGGCAGCCCGGCCGGCTCGGCGAAACTCACCTCGACCCGCTTGCCGCACTTGTCCAGCACCAGCCCCAGGGCCAGCCCCGCCCCGATGGTGTCGGCGTCGGGATGCACGTGCGCGATCACCGCGACGGTGCCCGCCCGCGACAGCAACTCGACGGCGCCGTGCGCATCCACGCGGACGCCGGTCAGCTCAGTATTCGGGTTGGTCGTCGTCACCGATGCTCCCGTCCCGGCCGGGCTCGACGCCCGATCCGCTCTCCCGGTATGGATCGGCCTCCCCAGCCGGCTTGGCGCCGGACCGAACCCGCGCCAGATCAGCGTCGGCGGCGCGGGCCCGGGCCAGCAATTCGTCCATCCGCGCCACGCTGTCGGACGTGGTGTCGCGGGTGAACGTGAGGGTGGGGGTGAAACGCACGCCGGTGCCGGCCCCGACCATGGTGCGCAGCGCGCCCTTGGCCCGCTCCAGCGCGGCCGCGGCGGCGCCGTAGTCCGGCTCGTCGTCCAGCGTGCGTCCCATCACCGTGTAGAACACCGTGGCGTCGTGCAGGTCGGCGGTCATCTTCGTGTCGACGATGGTGACGCCGTCCAGTCCGGGATCCTTGATCTCGAACTCGATCGCCGAGGCGACGATCGTGTTGATCCGCTTGGCCAGACGGCGGGCCCGCGCCGGGTCAGGCATTCGGATTCACCGCCTCCTCCTCATCACTTCGTTCTGCATCGTCGGCGGTGGTCGGATTCACCGCCTCCTCCTCATCACTTCGTTCTGCATCGTCGGCGGTGGTCGGATTCACCGCCTCCTCCTCATCACTTCGTTCTGCATCGTCGGCCGCTTCCCTGGCCGCCGGTCAGGTGCGCTCTTTTTGGACCAGCTCGTAGGACTCGATGACGTCGCCTTCCTTGATGTCGGAATAGCCCAGCGTCATACCGCATTCGAAGCCCTCGCGGACCTCGGTCACGTCGTCCTTCTCCCGGCGCAGCGAATTGATCGTGAGGTTCTCGCTGACCACCACGTTGTCCCGCAGCAGCCGGGCCTTGGCGTTGCGGCGCACCACCCCGGAGGTGATCATGCAGCCGGCAATGATGCCCACCCTGGAGGACCGGAAGATCGCCCGGATCTCGGCGCGGCCCAGCTGGTTCTCCTCGTAGATCGGCTTGAGCATGCCGCGCAGGGCCTTCTCGATCTCGTCGATCGCCTGGTAGATCACCGAGTAGTAGCGGATCTCCACACCCTCGCGGTTGGCCAGCTCGGTGGCCTTACCCTCGGCGCGCACGTTGAAGCCGATGATCACCGCGTCCGACGCCGACGCCAGGTTGACGTTGGTTTCGGTGATGCCACCGACACCGCGGTCGATAACCCGCAGCGCCACCTCGTCGTCGATCTGGATGCCCATCAGGGCCTCTTCCAGCGCCTCGACCGTACCGGCGTTGTCGCCCTTGAGGATCAGGTTGAGCTGGCTGGTTTCCTTCAGCGCCGAATCCAGGTCCTCCAGGCTGATCCGCTTGCGGGACCGTGCCGCCAGCGCGTTGCGCTTGCGGGCGCTGCGCTTGTCGGCGATCTGCCGGGCGATCCGGTCCTCGTCGACGACCAGCAGGTTGTCCCCGGCGCCGGGCACCGAGGTGAACCCGATGACCTGCACCGGCCGCGACGGCAGCGCCTCCTCGACGTCGTCGCCGTGCTCGTCGACCATGCGCCGCACCCGGCCGTAGGCGTCGCCGGCGACGATCGAGTCGCCGACCCGCAGCGTGCCGCGCTGGATCAACACCGTTGCCACCGGCCCGCGGCCACGGTCCAGGTGCGCCTCGATCGCCACACCCTGGGCCTCCATGTCCGGGTTGGCGCGCAGGTCCAGGGCGGCGTCCGCGGTCAGCAGCACCGCCTCCAGCAGCTGGTCGATGTTGGTGCCCTGCTTCGCGGAGATGTCGACGAACATCGTGTCGCCGCCGAATTCCTCTGGCACCAAACCATATTCGGTGAGCTGCCCGCGGATCTTCTGCGGGTCGGCACCCTCGACGTCAATCTTGTTGACCGCCACCACGATCGGCACGTCGGCCGCCTGCGCGTGGTTGATCGCCTCCACCGTCTGCGGCATGACACCGTCGTCGGCGGCGACCACCAAGATCGCGATGTCGGTGGCCTTGGCGCCGCGGGCACGCATGGCGGTGAACGCCTCGTGACCCGGGGTGTCGATGAAGGTGATCGGGCGCTCCACCCCGTCGTGCTCGACGGTCACCTGGTAGGCGCCGATGTGCTGGGTGATGCCGCCGGCCTCGGCCTCGCGGACGTTGGCCTTACGGATCGTGTCCAGCAGCCGTGTCTTACCGTGGTCGACGTGACCCATCACGGTCACCACCGGCGGCCGGGTCTGCAGGTCCTCCTCGGTGCCCTCGTCCTCGCCGTAGGTCAGGTCGAAGGACTCCAGCAGCTCGCGGTCCTCGTCCTCGGGCGAGACGACCTGAACGTTGTAGTTCATCTCGCTGCCCAGCAGCTCGAGCGTCTCGTCGCCAACCGACTGGGTGGCGGTCACCATCTCGCCGAGGTTGAACAGCGCCTGCACCAGCGACGCCGGGTTGGCGTCGATCTTCTCGGCGAAGTCGGACAGCGACGCGCCGCGGGCCAGCCGGATGGTCTCGCCGTTGCCGTGCGGCAACCGCACGCCGCCGACGACCGGGGCCTGCATCGAGTCGTATTCCTGACGCTTCTGCCGCTTGGACTTGCGGCCACGCCGCGGCGCGCCACCGGGACGGCCGAACGCGCCAGCCGCACCGCCGCGCTGCCCGGGACGGCCACCGCCGCCGCCACCGGGGCGGCCGCGGAAACCACCGCCACCACCGGGCGGGCGCCGACGCCGCCGCCGCGGTAGTTGCCGCCGCCGCCGTCACGACCGCCGGCCCACCGGCCGGCCGCCGCCGGCCGCGGGCTCCGGGCCGCGCCGGCGGCCGGCCGCCGACACCGCCGGGCGCGGGGCATGTTGCCCGGCGACGCGCCGGGCCGCGGCGCACCCGGCGGGGCGCTCCGGGACGCGGCACCGGGCGCGGGATGGGCCGATCGACCGGCTGGGCCGACGAGAACGGGTTGTTGCCGACCCGCGGCGTGCGGGCGGCGGGCTTGGGTGCCGGGCCGGGACGCGGCCGGCGTGGCGCCGGGCGGGCGGTTGCCCGGGCGGCGGCTTGGCTGCCCGGAGCCGGCGCCGACGGCCGCGCGGCAGCGGGCCCGGTCGGCCGGGCTCGGCGTGGCCTGCGCGGCCGGGTGGTCGCGGTGCCGCCGGGCTGGGCGGGCGGCGCGGCCGCCTCGCCGTTGCCGCCGGCCTTGATCGCGTTGTCCAGGGCGGCGTCCAGCGCCTTGTCGGGCGCCTTGACGTCCCCTTGGCCGCGGTCTTCGCGTCGCCCTTGGCCGCGGCCTTGGCGGGTGCCTTCGCGGCGCCCTCGGCGGCCTTGCCGCCGCCGAAGGACTCGCGCAGCCGGCGCGCCACCGGCGCTTCTACCGTCGACGACGCGGATTTGACGAATTCGCCCTGTTCATTCAGTCGGGCGAGGACTTCCTTGCTGGTGACACCGAGTTCCTTTGCCAACTCGTGTACGCGGGCCTTACCTGCCACTACTTCTCCTGTCTATGAGGCGACAGTCGTGGGGCCGCGCCTCGTGTTCAGCTATGACGCATTGTCATCGGGACTTCACGGTGTGCTCATGTTCTTTGCTACCTGTTCTGTCGCCGGGCGCTCGGGCGCATGGAGGGACTCTATGTGCTCGACCACCGCGGAGGTGTCCGGTGAACCGGTGATCCGCAGCGCTTTGGTGAAAGCACGCCGCCGGATCGCCTGCTGGGCGCACTGCGGCGCGGGATGCAGCCAAGCACCCCGCCCCGGCAGGTTACCGGCTGTGTCAACGATCGCGGCGAATTCGCCGTTCCCGGTGGGCACAGCCACCACGCGAAGCAGTTCGACGGCCAACTCTCGCTTCCGGCACCCGACACACGTTCGCACGGGTCCCGAAGGCTCACGCTGGATCACGGCTCAGTCTAGCGTCACCGAATCGATGGTCAGCACCACCCGAGCCTGTCCGGCCACGCCCGGAGTGTCCCGGACCGTGCGGTCAGCGGTCGTGGGCCATTCCGTGCGTGGCGCCGTGCTCGGGCCGGCTCTCCGAGTGCCCGCCCGCGCCGCCGGGCGAATCGCCGCGGATGTCGATGCGCCAGCCGGTGAGCCGGGCCGCCAGCCGCGCGTTCTGGCCCTCCTTGCCGATGGCCAGCGACAACTGGAAGTCGGGCACCACCACCCGGGCGGCCCGGGCGGCCTGGTCGATGATCGACACCGAGACCACCTTGGCCGGCGACAGCGCGTTGGCGACGAACCGGGCCGGGTCGTCGTCGTAGTCGATGATGTCGATCTTCTCCCCGGAGAGCTCGCTCATCACGTTGCGCACCCGCTGGCCCATCGGCCCGATGCAGGCGCCTTTGGCGTTCAGCCCGGGCAGGTTGGACTTCACCGCGATCTTGGAGCGATGCCCGGCCTCGCGGGCCACCGCCACGATCTCCACCGATCCGTCGGCGATCTCCGGGACCTCCAGGGAGAACAGCTTGCGGACCAGGTTGGGGTGGGTGCGCGACAGCGTGATCAGCGGCTCGCGCGCGCCGCGGGTCACCCCGATGACGTAGCAGCGCACCCGGTTGCCGTGCTCATAGCTTTCGCCGGGCACCTGTTCGGCGGCCGGGATGACGCCCTCGGAGGCCTTGGTCTCGGTGCCCATCCGGACCACCACCAGGCCGCGCGCGTTCGCGCGGCTGTCCCGCTGGATCACCCCCGCGACGATCTCGCCCTCGCGGGTGGAGAACTCGCCGTAGGTCCGCTCGTTCTCGGCGTCCCGGAAGCGCTGCAGCATCACCTGTCGCGCGGTGGTCGCGGCGATCCGGCCGAAACCCTCCGGGGTGTCGTCCCATTCGCTGATGACGTTGCCGTCCTCGTCGGTCTCCCGCGCGATCACCTTGACGACGCCGGTTTTGCGGTCGATCTCGATGCGGGCGTCGTTCTGGTGGCCTTCGGTGTGCCGGTAGGCGGTCAGCAGCGCGGACTTGATGGTCTCGAGCAGCTCGTTGACCGAGATGCCCCGATCCACCTCGATCGCGTGCAGTGCGGCCATGTCGATATTCATCTGCGCCGCTCCTCCTCATCGCTCCGCTCTGCATCGTCGCCGGCGCGATTCATCTGCGCCGCTCCTCCGTCTTGTCCGTGCCGCCCACACCCGCCAGTTCCAGCTCCGCCTGCGCAGGGGGCGAAAACTCCACCTGGACAACGGCTTTGACGACGTCACCGAGCGGAATCTCGCGTATCGCCCAGTCCCGGCCGGCGCGGACCACCAGGGCGACGGTGTCGTCGCCCGTCTCGCCGACCCGGCCGGTCACCGTCGAGTTGTCCGACAGGACGACGTCGACCTTGCGGCCGCGCGCACGGCGAAAATGCTTGGGGGTTCTCAGCGGTCGGTCCACCCCGGGCGAGGACACCTCGAGCACGTAGTGGTCCTCGATGGTGTCGAGCTTGTCCAGCAGCGCCGACGCCGAGCGGGACAACGTGGCCGCGGCGTCGAGGTCGAGGCCGTCGTCGCCGTCGGCGATCACCGTGATGCGCGGTGGACGCGCGCGTGCGTCGATGACCACGTCTTCGATCTCGTATCCGGCGCGCGCAAACTCTCCACCGAGTAGCTCGATCACCTGCGTCTGGGACGGTAGCCCGGTGGTCACGGCGAGCTCCTCATCTTGAGTTGTCCGGTCATCTGGCGGATGTTCGCCACCCCGATGGCCTCGCGGGCGGCTTCCGGTGTCCCGGCGGAGCACACAGCCCTTCAGGGTCGGCCCTCCGCGAGAACCAGCTATCCACGATACGCCAGGAATCAGCCATGACGGGGTGATCGCGTCCTGGCATCGAGCCCGCTTTCGCGCCGATGGCAGGATGTCCTTGTGCCTAGCGCAGTTCCGCCCGTCAACAGGCGTGTCAACAGGCGTGAGGTCCTCGCCGGTGGCGCGGCGCTGGCCGCGCTGGGAGCGGTGTCCGCCTGCAGCAAGCCCGCGCCCAAGCCGCCGCCGGTCGAGCAGCTGCT
Organism: Mycobacterium sp. MAC_080597_8934; assembly: GCF_000523975.1. Classification (NCBI taxonomy): domain Bacteria; kingdom Bacillati; phylum Actinomycetota; class Actinomycetes; order Mycobacteriales; family Mycobacteriaceae; genus Mycobacterium; species Mycobacterium sp. MAC_080597_8934. The sequence continues at coordinate 451,105 of NZ_JAOS01000019.1, forward strand.
GGGCCCGCTGGACCAGGCCCGCCACGACAGCGCGCTGGCCGGCGCCGCCGCCGCGGCCCTGGGCAACCCGCCGCAGGTCGCCGCCGCGCTGACCGTGGTGGCGAGCCAGCGCGCCGCGCACGCCCGCGCGTTGTCCACCGAGATCTCGCGGGCGGCCGGCAAGCTCGCCACCTCCTCGACCAGCGAGACGACCAGCCCGAGCCCCGCGCAACCGGCTGGGCCGCCACCACCCCCGCCGCCGGTGTCCGACGTGATCAACGCGCTGCGCGCCTCGGCCGACAGCGCCAGCCGGCTGGTGGGCACCGAATCCGGCTACCGGGCCGGGTTGCTGGCCTCGATCGCGGCCTCCTGCACGGCGTCCTACACCGTCGCGCTGGTGCCCGGGGGGCCGTCGATATGACCTCGGGCAAGGACGCCGACAACGCGGCGCTGTGCGACGCGCTGGCCATCGAGCACTCGACGATCTACGGCTACGGGATCGTCTCGGCGATGTCGCCGCCCAGCGTCAACGACATGGTGGTGGAGGCCCTCGAGCAGCACCGGCAGCGCCGCGACGACGTCATCGCCATGCTGACCGCCCGCAAGGTCACCGCCCCGGTCGCCGCGGCGGGCTATCAGCTGCCCCTGGTGGTGGGCAGCCCGGCCGACGCCGCGCGGCTGGCCGCCCGGATGGAGAACGACGGCGCCGGGGCGTGGCGCGTCGTGGCCGAGCACGCCGAGACGGGCGACGACCGCGCGTTCGCCGCCACCGCCCTGGTCCAGAGCGCGGTGATGGCGGCCCGGTGGAACCGGGTGCTGGGCGCCTGGCCGATCACGACCAGCTTCCCGGGCGGCAACGACTGACTAGCCGCGCAGGGCGGCCGCGATGTCGGCGGCAAGCGACGGCCCGGTGGCCAGCTCCCGGGTCTGGCCGGCGAAGCGGTCGCGCAGCTCCACCACGCCGTCGGCCCAGCCCCGGCCCACCACCACGATCCACGGCACGCCCAGCAGCTCGGCGTCCTTGAACTTCACTCCCGGCGAGGCCTGACGGTCGTCGAGCAGCACCTCGACGCCGAGCCGGTCCAGGTCGTCGGCCAGCGCGGTGGCTCCGGCGCGCGCCTGCGCGTCCTTGTTGGCGATCACCAGGTGGACGTCGAACGGCGCCACCGACGCGGGCCAGCGCAGGCCCAGCTCGTCGTGGTGCTGTTCGGCGATGACGGCCACCATCCGCGACACCCCCAGGCCGTAGGAGCCCATGGTGAGCCGCACCGGCTTGCCGTCCTCGCCAGCACGTCGGCGGTGAAGGCGTCGGTGTACTTGCGGCCCAACTGGAAGATGTGGGCGACCTCGATGCCGCGCGCGGACACCAGCGGCCCGGCGCCGTCCGGCGACGGGTCGCCGTCGCGCACCTCGGCGGCCTCGATGGTGCCGTCGGCGGTGAAGTCCCGGCCCGCGACCAGCCCGACGACATGGCGGCCCGGTTCGTCGGCCCCGGTGATCCAGCTGGTGCCGTCCACCACCCGCGGATCGACCAGGTAACGAACTCCGTTGTCCTTCAACGCTTTCGGACCGATGTAGCCCTTCACCAGGAACGGGTACCTAGCGAAGTCGGCGTCGTCGAGCAGCACGTACTCGGCCGGCTCCAGCGCCGCGCCCAGCCGCTTGTCGTCGACCTCACGGTCGCCGGGCAGGCCGATGGCCAGCAGCTCCCAGTCCCCGCCGGGCTGGCGCACCTTGAGCAGGACGTTCTTCAACGTGTCGGCCGCGGTGACGGTGCGGCCCAGGCCCGCCCGGTTGGCCCAGTCGACCAGGGTGGCGATGGTCGGGGTGTCACCGGTGTCGTGGACCACCGCCTCGGGTAGACCCTCGACGGGTTGCGGGTCCGGGCGGGCGGTGATCACCGCCTCGACGTTGGCCGCATAGCCGGACTCCAGGCAGCGCACGAAGGTGTCCTCGCCGACCGGGCTCTCGGCCAGGAACTCCTCGGAGGCGCTGCCGCCCATGGCGCCCGACACCGCGGACACGATCACGTAGCGCACCTGCAGCCGCGCGAAGATGCGCTGATAGGCCTCCCGGTGTGCGTGATAGGCGGCCTTGAGCCCGGCGTCGTCGATGTCGAACGAGTAGGAGTCCTTCATCACGAACTCGCGCACCCGCAGGATGCCTGCCCGTGGCCGCGCCTCGTCGCGGTATTTGTTCTGGATCTGATACAGCAGCACCGGAAAGTCTTTGTAGGAGCTGTATTCACCCTTGACGGTCAGGGTGAACAGCTCCTCGTGGGTGGGCCCCAGCAGGTAGTCGTTGCCGCGGCGGTCCTGCAGCCGAAAAACGCTGTCGCCGTACTCGGTCCACCGGTTCGTCGCCTCGTACGGCGCGCGCGGCAGCAGGGCGGGAAACAGGATCTCTTGGCCGCCAATCGCATTCATCTCCTCGCGGACGATGTGCTCGATCCGGCGCAGCACCCGCAGCCCCAGCGGGAGCCAGCTGTACAGCCCGGGCGCGACGGGCCGGATGTATCCGGCCCGGATCAGCAGCTTGTGGCTGGGCACTTCGGCGTCGGCGGGGTCGTCGCGCAGGGTGCGCAGGAACAGCTGGGACATCCGGGTGATCACAGCGGGCTAGCCTAGCCTGGCGACCGGGTCGCCCTCACCGGCGCGTGTGCGCCGGCGTCAGAACAGCGTGCCGCAGTAGGGCGCCCGTTGCGTGGTGAACGCGGCGTCCAGGTCGAGCAGCGCACCGCTGCGCAGTTCGGTGATGCGGTCGGCCTGGTGGAGTTCCCAGGCGCGATGCGCACCCATGTAGATCGATCCCAGATCGCCCAGACCGATCTTGATGTCGGCGGGCCCGTCGTGCGGCGTGCAGGTTCCGACGCCGTCGCGGATCCGCAGCAGGAACCGGCCGCCGGCCACCCCGAGCGGGTCGGTGACGTCCAGCACCAAATCCGCGTCGGCGCGGTAGGCCCGTTTCGGAAGCACCTCGGGCACATTCATGATCCGCATCCACAGAAAGTCGTTGACCTTCGTGGTCTGGGCGGCGAGCTGGTCCTTCAGCTTGAGCGGGAGCGGGTCGTCGACCGGCGTCTCGATGACGCTGTTGTCGAACATCTTCAGGCTCAGCAGGGTCGCGAGCAGGTCGGTGTGCGCCTCGGGGGTGATCGGGCAGAAATCCTGGACGATCAGGTTGCCGAAGGGCCGGCGAAACGCGTGCGGTGACGCGCCGATCACCCGGTAGGTCATGAAGCCGTCCGGGTGCACGACGTAGTTCAGCGTTGATCCGTTGTCGCGCTGGGTCACCCGGTCCTCCAGGACGTCGGCCCACCAGGCCCGGCTGCGGCTCAGCGCCCCGGGCGTCACCGCGCACCATCGGTCGTAGAGGTCGGGCAGCAGCCCCCGCGCCTCGTCGGCCTCGACGACGCGCGCCCGGTTCCGCTCGGGCTTGGCGCGCAGGTCGGTGAAGCGCGGCTCGATGTTGTAGGTGCGGGCGTAGCTGGCCACTCCGGCGCCCAGGATCTCATACACCGTGGGCTGGGTCGGAACGCCGCACAGGATCGGATAGTTGCGTTCCTGCAGGATGCCGAAGCCGCGGATGCTCAGCTGCTGCCAGACGCCTCGCCCCAGATGCGTTGCGGCGACGGCGATCATCGCCAGCCAGGCCGCCTTCAGGGTGGCGCCGCCCGGCACGGTGAGCCGCAGCTTGTAGCACAACGAGGTACCGACCACGGTCGGCCGCGCCGGATCGGAGACGTCCTCGGCGACCAGGATGTCTTCCAGGTCGACGCGGCGTTTCCACGCTTCGACGTCGGCCGGGTCCACCGAAACCCCGTAGGCGCCCGCCTGATTCGCGTAGACCGCCTGCCAGTCGTCCTCGGTGGCGAATCTGATCCTGATCGTGTCGTCGGTGGTGTCCATCCTCGTCCCATCGCGTCGGCGGGCATGCATCGGGCGACACTTCGGTTCGTGGAGGCTTCGTGGAGCTTCGCTGGGGGTCACTGGGGGCTCGTTGAGCCGAAGGCACCGCTTGATGCACTACCCCGCCGGACACCCGGCCAATCACCGGCCGACGAAAATCACGGAACTGGTTGCGCCGCAACCACTGGGCCGGGTCAGAGCTCCCCGGCGTCCATCGCTTCCTTGACCTCCTGGGCGTGCGCGACCTGCTCGGGTGTGTAGCCGATGAACAGCGCCGCGGCACCCACGATGACGGCCGCCCCGGCGACCCACAGCAGCCCGTAGGTGTAGCCGTGGTCGAGCGCCTGCAACTGGGCGTCGTTCATGGTCTTCACCGGGCCGGTGGTGCCGCCCAGATACAGTGTGCGCGAGGTGATCACGGCCTGGATGACGGCCAGCACCAGCGGTCCGCCCAGGCTCTGCAGCATCAGCGTGACCGCGGATACCGGGCCGATCTGGTCGAAACCCACGCCGGCGATGGCCGACAGGGTCAGCGGGACGACGGCCATGCCGATGCCGATGCCGCCCACCACGATGGGCAGTACCAGGTTCGGGAAATAGGGAACGCCGCGGTGCATGCACCACCAGCCGTAGAGCATGGCGAGCACCAGCAGGTAGCCGCCGGCGATGGTCAGCACCCGCGGCGAGAACCGCGCCACCAGTTGCGAGGAGACGCCCAGACCGATGCCCATCGCGATGACGAACGGGATGAAGCCCACCCCGGCGCGCAGCGCGCTGTAGCCGAGGATGTCCTGCACGTACAGGCCGATGCACACGGTCAGGGTGAACATGACGCCGCCGGCCAAGAAGATCGCGATGAAGGTGACCAGCCGGTTGCGGTCGCGGAACAGGTCGAACGGCACCACCGGGTTTTCCGCGGTGCGCTCCACGATGACGAAGGCCAGGGCGGCGCCCAGCGCGACCACACCGGAGCTGATGGTGGTCAGCGAGATCCAGCCCTTCTCCGGGCCCATCGAGAAGGCGAACACGGCGGCGGTGCAGGCCAGGGTGGCCAGCACGGCGCCGGTGGCGTCCAGTTTCATCCGCTCGCGGTTGGTCTCGCGCAGCGCGGTGCGGGCCAGGTACATCATCACCAGCCCGATCGGCACGTTCACCAAAAACGCCAGCCGCCAGGACACCTCGGTCAGCGCCCCGCCGACCACCAGGCCCATCACCGAGCCGACCGCCGTCATCGCGGCGAACACCGCCGTCGCGAAGTTACGGGCGGGCCCCTTGGGGAAGGTGGTGGCGACCAGCGCCAGGCCCGTCGGTGAGGCGATGGCCGACCCGACCCCCTGCGAGAGCCGGGCGATCACCATGGTCGCCTCGTCCCAGGCGACCGCGCACAGCACCGAGGAGATGGTGAACAGCGCGACGCCGACGATGAAGGTGCGTTTGCGCCCGATGGTGTCGCCGAGCCGGCCGCCGAGCAGCATCAGCCCGCCGAACGTCAGCACGTAGGCGGTGATCACCCAGCTGCGGCCGGCGTCGGAGAGACTGAGCTCGTTCTGGATCCGGGGCAGCGCGACGATCGCCACGGTGCTGTCCATGGTGGCCAGCAGCTGCATGCCGCCGATGGCGATGACGGCCGCGATGAAGCGGCGCGACGGCAGCCACGCCGGGTAGTACTTGCTGGTCCGCTTTACGGCGGTCTCCGCCGCGGGCTTGGGGGCGGTCTCCGCCGGCGGCGTGCTGCGCACCGGGGCCGGACGATCGGGGCGTGCAGATGTCCAGTTCTGGACCGCGCGCTCTGAGTCGTTGAGAGCCGTCATAAAGGGTTACCTTACAGTAATCTTAAGAACCGTTTAAACCCCGAAAGCCGCCACCGCGCCGATCACGATGATCGCGGGAGGTCGGATACCTTCGGCACGAATCTTTTCGGGCGTGTCGGCCAGGGTGGCCCGCAAAGTGTGTTGCGCCGCCGTCGTCCCGTGCTGAACCACCAGCACCGGCGTATCCGCTGGTCGTCCGCCCTTCAGCAGGGCCTCGGCGAAAAGTTCGATACGTTCGACCGCCATCAGCAAAACAATTGTGCCGGTCAATGCGGCCAGTGCATCCCAATTCACTAACGATTCGGGATGACCGGGTGGGAGATGCCCGCTGACCACCACGAATTCGTGATTTACCGCCCGATGGGTGACCGGGACGCCCGCCAATGCGGGCACTCCTATGGCACTCGTCACACCCGGGACGACGGTGACCGGAATCCCGGCGTCGGCACACGCCAGCACCTCCTCGTAGCCGCGGGCGAAGACGAACGGGTCCCCGCCTTTGAGGCGCACCACGAAACTTCCGGCGCGGGCGCGTTCGATCATGACGTCGTTGATGGCGTCCTGGGCCATGGCCCGGCCGTAGGGAATCTTGGCGGCGTCGATCACCTCCACGTGCGGGGGCAGCTCGGCGAGCAGTTCGGGCGGGGCGAGCCGGTCGGCCACCACGACGTCGGCCTGGGCCAGCAGCCGCCGGCCGCGCACCGTGATCAGTTCGGGGTCGCCGGGGCCGCCGCCGATCAGCGCCACCCCGCCCTTGACGGCGTCGGAGCCCACCGGGCCTTCCGGCGTGATGACCCCGGTCTGCAGCGCCTCCCGGATGGCCGAGCGGATCGCCGCCGAGCGGCGGTGCTCGCCGCCGGCCAGCACGCCCACCGACAACCCGGCATAGCTGAAAGATGCTGGGGTGACCGCGGTCCCCGCCACGGCGACGTCCGCCCGGACGCAGAAGATGCGGCGTTGTTCGGCCTCGGCGACCACGGCCTGGTTGACCCGCGGGTCGTCGGTGGCCGCGATCGCGTACCAGGCGCCGTCGAGGTCGCCGTCGCGGTATTCGCGCAATTGCAGGGTGATTCCGGTCATCGCCTCGACCGATCGGGTGGCGCTGCGGGAGATGACGTGGACGTCCGCGCCGCTGGCGATCAGCAACGGCAGCCGGCGCTGGGCGACGGTGCCGCCGCCGACCACGACCACCTTCTTGCCGGTCAGCCGCAGCCCCACCAGGTAGGCGCTCTCGGTCACCCGGCAAGCCTAGTGGTTGCCGGGGTGGGCCCGCGTCCTGCCCGGGTCGGCGCGAGCGGCCAGCGCGCACCCGACGAAGCGGGCCACCGCCGCGGGCCCGGCGGCGGGGTGGGTGTGCAGATACGACGCGTGCACACCGGCGCGCACCGCGCCGTCGCGATGGCCGGACTCCTGGGTCCGGTACATCCACGCCGGCGGGTAGTCGTCGCTGAATGTCACTGTGGTGCGGTGGAATTCGTGCCCCACCGCCCGCTGGCCGGCGGCGTACAGCGGGGAGTCGACGACGGCCACGGCATCGCGATAGGCCAGCGTCAGCTGCGGGGTGAACCGGGCCTGCCCGGCCAGCACCCCGCACATCGGGTGGCCGTCGAGTTCGGACACCAAATAGAGCAGCCCGGCGCACTCGGCGTGGACGGGCGCCCCGGCGGCGGCCAGCTCGTTGATCTGGCGGCGCACGACCTCGTTGGCCGACAGCTCGGCGGTGAACTGTTCGGGAAAACCGCCGGGCAGCAACAGCGCGTCGGTGCCGTCGGGCAACGCGTCGACGAGCGGGTCGAATTCGGCCACCCGGGCGCCGGCGGCGGCCAGCAGCTCCGCGTGCTCGGCGTAGCCGAAGCTGAACGCCTTCCCGGTGGCCACCGCGACGGTGGCCCGCTCACCGCCGCGCCCGCCGGGATCCCCCACCGCCGCCGCCGGATCCCAGGGCGTCGTGACGGGCCGGGCGGCGGCGACCGCCGCCACCGCCGCCAGGTCGACGTGGCGTGCCACCAGCGCGGTCATCGCCTCGACCGCGAGCCGGGCGCGGCGCCCATACTCGACCGCCGTGACCAAGCCCAAATACCTTGTCGGCAACTCTAATTCGGCGCTGCGCGGGATGGCGCCCAGCACCGGCACGCCGGCCTGTTCGCACGCCTGACGCAGCACCTGCTCGTGGCGGGCCGACCCGACCCGGTTCAGGATCACCCCGGCGACCCGGGTCGCGGCGTCGAACGTCGAGAAGCCGTGCAGCAGGGCCGCGATGCTCTGGCTCTGGCCGCGCGCGTCGACGACCAGCACGACGGGCGCGCCAGCAGCGCGGCGACGTGCGCGGTGGATCCCGCCGCCGGGCTGGCGCCGGACGGCCCGATCCGCCCGTCGAACAGCCCCATCACGCCCTCGACGACGGCGATGTCGGCGCCGGCGGCGCCGTGCGCGTACAGCGGGCCAATCAGGTTCTCCCCCACCAACACCGGGTCGAGGTTGCGGCCCGGCCGGCCGGCGGCCAGGCCGTGATAGCCGGGATCGATGAAGTCCGGCCCCACCTTGAACGCCGCCACCCGGCGGCCCGCCCGGCGCAGGGCCCCGATCAAACCCGTTGCCACCGTGGTCTTTCCGCTGCCGGAGGCGGGCGCCGCGACGACCACCGCGGGCACGTTCACCACTCGATGCCCTTCTGCCCCTTGCGCCCGGCGTCCATCGGGTGCTTCACCTTGGCCATCTCGGTGACCAGGTCGGCCGCATCGATGAGCCGTTGCGGGGCATCGCGTCCGGTGATCACCACGTGCTGGTGTCCGGGCCGCCCCGCCAACACGGACACCACCTCGTCGACGTCCACCCAGCCCCATTTCAGCGGATAGGTGAACTCGTCCAGCACGTAGAAGTCGTGCCGGGCGGCCGCCAGCCGGCGGGCGATCTCGGCCCAGCCGTCGGCCGCGGCCGCCGCGTGATCGTCGTCGCTGCCCGCCTTGCGCGTCCAGGACCAGCCGGCGCCCATCTTGTGCCACTCCACCGGCGCGCCGATCCGCTGTTCCTCGTGCAGGCGGCCGAGTGCGGCGAACGCCGCCTCCTCGCCCACCTTCCACTTGGCGCTCTTGACGAACTGGAACACCGCCACGGAAAGCCCGGCGTTCCACGCCCGCAACGCCATTCCGAACGCGGCCGTCGACTTCCCCTTGCCGGCGCCGGTGTGCACCGCCAGCACCGGGGTGTGCCGGCGGGCCCGGGTGGTCAGGCCGTCGTCGGGAACTTGAAGCGGAACACCTTGTGGCATAAGCGGTTACCCTTTCTGTTCGCCCCGGCTCAGGCGGCGTCGCGCACCGCACGCGTCAGCGAATCCGCGTGCAACTGCTCCAGCCGCACCGCCGGGGCGCCCAGCTGGCGTGCCAGGTGCTCGGCCAGGCCCAGCCGCACATACGACGTTTCGCAGTCCACCACCACCGCGGCCGCGCCCTCGGCGACCAGCCGGGCCGCGGCGATCCGGCTGCGGCCCAACGGATCCGGGCCGGCGGTGGCCCGGCCGTCGGTGAGCACCACCACGAGGGCGCGGCGCGCCCGGTCGCGGGCCTTCTCCCGGACTATCAGCTCGCGCGCGGCCAGCAGCCCTTCGGCCAGCGGCGTCTTGCCGCCGGTGTCGAAGCGGGCCAGCCGCCGCCCGGCGATGTGCGCCGAGGAGGTGGGCGGCAACAGCAGCCGCGCCTGCTGTTGCCGGAACGTGATCACGGCGACCTTGTCGCGGCGCTGATAGGCGTCGCGCAGCAGCGACAGCGTGGCACCGCTGACCGCCGCCATCCGGTCCCGCGCCGCCATCGATCCGGAGGCGTCGACGACGAAGATCACCAGATTGCCTTCGCGGCCCTCGCGCACGGCCCGTCGCACATCGTCGGGCCCCGGCCGCAGCGGCCCGGCACCGGCCCGTTCGGCGGCCGAGAGCAGGGTGGCGAACAGGTGCAGCCCGTGGCCGCCGCAGCCGGTGTCGGCGCCGTCGGTGGCTGCGATGACGCTGCCGCTGGCGTTGCGGGCCCGCGACCGCCGGCCGGGTGCCCCTTCGCCGACACCGGGGACCCGCAGCGCGCGGGTGCGAAACGTCTTCGACGGCGGCGCACTCGGTTTCGTCGTCGGCGGCCGCGGCTGGGCGTCCTGCGCCGAATCCCGTTGCGGCGGTTCCTGTTCGGTCTGGCCGGCCTGGCCTCCGCCGGGCCGGTCGGGATCCGGGTCGGGCTCGGAGCCGGCCTGGGCCAGGGCCTCGTCCAGTTGCTCGCGGTCGATGCCCGGGTCGTCGAAGGGATCGCGGCGGCGGCGGTGCGGCAGGGCCAGCTCGGCGGCCACCCGGATGTCCTGCTCCTCGACGGTGGGCGCGCCGCGCCAGGCCGCGTGCGCGACCGCGGTGCGGGCCACCACCAGATCGGCCCGCATGCCGTCCACGTCGAACGCCGCGCACAGCGCCGCGATGCGCCGTAACTCGTTGTCGGGCAACACCACGTCGTCGACCAGGGCGCGCGCCGCGGCGATGCGCCGGGCCAGCTCGGCGTCGGCGTCGGCGTAGCGTTCGGCGAAACCGTCCGGGTCGGCCTCATAGGCCATCCGCTGCCGGATCACCTGCGCCCGCACCTCCACGTCACGCGAGGCATGCACGTCGACGGTGAGCCCGAACCGGTCCAGCAGCTGCGGACGCAGTTCGCCCTCTTCGGGATTCATGGTGCCGATCAACACGAACCGGGCGTCGTGCGAATGCGAGATGCCGTCGCGTTCGATGTGCACCCGTCCCATCGCCGCGGCGTCGAGCAACACGTCGACGAGATGATCGTGCAGCAGGTTGACCTCGTCGACGTAGAGCACACCGCCGTGCGCGCGGGCCAGCAGCCCCGGGGAGAACGCGTGCTCGCCGTCGCGCAGCACCCGCTGCAGGTCCAGCGAGCCGATCACCCGGTCTTCGGTTGCGCCGAGCGGCATTTCGACCAGGTTCGCGTCGCTGCCGGTGGCGGCGGACAGCAGGGCCGCCAAGCCGCGCACGGCCGTCGACTTGGCGGTGCCTTTCTCGCCGCGGATGAGCGCGCCGCCGATCTCCGGGCGCACGGCGCACAGCAGCAGGGCCAGCCGCAGCCGGTCGTGCCCGACGATGGCGCTGAACGGGTAGGGCTTCACGGCTTTTCCGCCAATCCCGAGCCGGGTCGCAGCATGGGCACGTGCGGGACGCCGTCGTCGAGGAAATCGTCGCCGTCGCGGACGAATCCGTGCTGGGCGTACATGTCGGCCAGGTAGGTCTGGGCGTTGATCCGGCACGGGTAGTCGCCCACCTCGGCCAGCGCCGCGCGCAGCAGCCGGGTGGTGTGGCCCTGGCCGCGGGCGCTGCGTTTGGTGCACAGCCGCCCGATCCGGAACGCCTTCTCGCCGCCGGCGTGCTCCTCCATCAGCCGCAGCGTGCAGATCACCTCGCCGTCAGAGGTTTCCAGCCAGAAGTGCCGGGTTTCGGCGAGCAGGTCGCGCCCGTCCAACTCCGGATACGGGATGGCCTGCTCGACGACGAACACCTCAACCCGCAGCTTGAGCAGCTCGTAAAGCGTTTGGGCATCAAGGTCTTTGGCCCACGTGCGTCGCAATGCTTCAGTCATCTGCGCCGCTCCTCATCCAACTCGTCCAGTCCCAGGATCTTCGTTCCCCATGAATAGACTTCCTCATACAGCGCCGGCTCGTCGGACAGCGTCACGCCCAGCGAGGGAACCATCTCCTTGAGCGCGGGCAGCCACGACCGATAACGGTCAGCGAAACAGCGCTGCAGCACATCGAGCATGATCGGCACCGCCGTCGACGCTCCCGGCGAGCCGCCGAGCAACCCCGCGATGCTGCCGTCGCCGGCCGCCACCACGGTGGTGTCGAAGTCGAGCACGCCGCCGCGGCGCCGATCGCGCCGGATCACCTGCACCCGCTGACCGGCCACCGTCAGCTCCCAGTCCGAATCCACTGCGGTGGGCGCGAATTCGCGTAGCATCCGCATCCGGTCCGGCGCGGACAGCCGCAACTGGCCGATCAGGTATCGCAGCAACGTCAGCTGGGTGACGCCGACGCCGAGCAGCGCGACCAGATTGTGCGGGCGCACCGAGCGGGGCAGATCGGTGAAGTGCCCGTGTTTCAAGAACTTCGGCGACCAGCCGGCGTACGGCCCGAACACCAGCCACGGCTTGCCGTTGACGTAGCGCAGGTCCAGATGCAACGCGCCCAGCGGCGGGGCCCCCGGCGCTGGAGCCCCGTACACCTTGGCCCGGTGCGCCGCGGTGAGCACGGGATTGTCGGCGCGCAGGAAGCGACCGCCGATCGGGAACCCCGCGAATCCGCGGGCCTCGCCGATACCCGACTTCTGCAGCAGCGGCAGCGCGTCACCGCCGGCCCCGACGAACACGAATTTGGCGTTGCACCGGTGCTTTTCGCCGGTCCGGCGGTTGCGGACCAGCAACGTCCAGCTGCCGTCGGACTCCCGCGTCAGGTTGTGCACCTGATGGCCGAACAGCGCCGTCGCGCCGCCGCGCACGCAGAACCCGATCAGCTGTCGCGACAGCGCGCCGAAGTCGACGTCGGTGCCGTGGCGCGCCCAATTCAGCGCGGTCGGTTCGGAGAAGTCCCGCCGGTCGGCCATCAACGGCAGCCGGCGGGCGAACTCGTCGGCGTCCTCGATCAATTCGATGCCGGCGAACAACGGGTTGGGCGCCAGCGCCTGCTGCCGGCGCCGCAGATACTCGACGGCCCGCGCCCCGCGCACGAAACTCGCGTGCGGGATCGGGGTCACGAAGCCCCGATCGGTCAGCATGCCGTTCTCCACGGCATACGCCCAGAATTGGCGGGTCACCTGGAACTGCTCGTTGATGCGCACCGCTTTGGCGATGTCGATGGAGCCGTCGGCGCGCTGCGGGGTGTAGTTGAGCTCGCACAGCGCCGAATGCCCGGTGCCGGCGTTGTTCCACGGGCTGCTGCTCTCGGCGGCGACCGCGTCCAGGCGCTCGACGAAGGTCATCGACCAATCCGGCTGCAGCCGCCGCAGCAACGCGCCCAGTGTGGCGCTCATGATGCCCGCGCCCACCAGCACGACGTCCGTGCGGGTGGTCCTGGCTAGCGATGACACCGGCTTGTTGGTCCTTTTCCTCGAGGCATGCCGATCCTCAGGTTATCCGGTGGCAAAGCGACGCGAACCACGCGCGGGGTCGCCGCGGCCGGCAAAAGCTCTAAGCTGGCGGGGTGACTGGCGGGGCGGCTGGCTGGGTGCCCGACGTGCTACCCGGCTATTGGCAGCGCACCCTGGCGCTGGGCGCCGATCCGGCCGGCGAGGGCGACATCGTCGCGACCCTGATCCGGCGCGGGGACGACGCGGCGCCGGCCGCCGATCACGCGGTGCTGGCGGTGCACGGGTATACCGACTACTTCTTCCACACCGCGCTGGCCGATCACTTCGCCGCGCGCGGTTTCGCCTTCTACGCGCTGGACCTGCACAAGTGCGGCCGGTCTCGGCGCGACGGGCAGACGCCGCACTTCGTCACCGACCTGGCCAACTACGACACCGAACTGGAACGCGCGCTGAGCGTGGCGAGCGGGGGAAACCGCAGGGTGCTGGTGTACGGGCATTCGGCCGGCGGGCTGATCGTGTCGTTGTGGCTGGACCGGCTGCGGCGCCGAAATCCCGTAGCGCACTCCGCAGTTGGCGGTCTGGTGCTCAACAGCCCGTTCCTGGAGCTGCCCGGCCCGCCCATCCTGCGGCACTCGCTGACCGTGGCGCTGATCGCCGGCCTGTCCCGGGTGCGTTCCAAGGGCGTGGCCCGGTCCCCGGTGCAGGGCGGCTACGGCACCACGCTGCACCGCGACTACGGCGGGGAATTCGACTACAACCTGCAGTGGAAACCCGTTGGCGGCTTTCCGATCACGTTCGGTTGGCTGCACGCAGTGCGCCGCGGTCAGGCGCGACTGCACCGCGGTCTCGACGTCGGGGTGCCGAACCTGATCCTGCGCTCAGACCACAGCGTGCAGGAGACGCCCGACCCGGCATCCATGCACTGCGGTGACGCGGTGCTCGACGTCACCCAGATCGCCCGCTGGGCGGGCTGTATCGGCAACCGCAGCACCATCATTCCGGTCGCCGACGCCAAACACGACGTGTTCTTGTCGTTGCCGGAGCCCCGCGCGGCGGCCTATCGTCAACTGGATCTGTGGCTGGACGGCTACCTGCGCGACCGGAGCACCGAAAGCACCCGGGCCCCGGCGTCCCGGGACGAAGGGTGAGGCGCCGAACATGGAAACCTACGACCTCGCGATCATCGGAACCGGTTCGGGCAACAGCCTTCTCGATGCCCGCTTCGCCGGCAAGCGGACCGCCATCTGCGAGCACGGCACCTTCGGCGGAACCTGCCTCAACGTCGGGTGCATCCCCACCAAGATGTTCGTCTACGCCGCCGACGTCGCCACGACGATCCGGGAGGCGGCCCGCTACGGCGTCGACACGCACCTCGACGGGGTGCGCTGGCCCGACATCGTCTCCCGCGTCTTCGGCCGCATCGACCCGATCGCGCTCAGCGGCGAAGAGTATCGGCGCTCCTCGGTCAATATCGACCTGTACCGCAGTCACACCCGGTTCGGGCCGGTGCAATCCGACGGCCGTTACCTGTTGCGCACCGACGCCGGCGAACAGTTCACCGCCGAGCAGGTGGTGATCGCCGCCGGGTCGCGGCCGGTGATTCCCCCCGCGATCCTCGAGAGCGGCGTCACCTACCACACCAGCGACACCATCATGCGCATCCCCGCGCTGCCCGAGCATCTGGTGATCGTCGGAAGTGGCTTCGTGGCAGCCGAATTCGCGCACATCTTCTCCGCGCTGGGGGTGCACGTGACCGTGGTGATCCGCAGCGGCCGCATGCTGCGCCAGTACGACGACATGATCTGCGAGCGGTTCACCCGGCTGGCCGCGGCCAAATGGGAACTGCGCACCCAGCGCAACGTGGTGGGCGGCAGCAACCGCGGCTCCGGCGTCACACTGCGCCTGGACGACGGATCCACGCTGGACGCCGACGTGCTGCTGGTGGCCACCGGCCGGATATCCAACGCCGATCTGCTCGACGCCGGGCAGGCCGGCGTCGACGTGGAGAACGGTCGCGTGGTGGTCGACGAGTACCAACGCACTTCGGCCCGAGGGGTTTTCGCGCTCGGTGACGTGTCGTCGCCGTATCAGCTCAAGCACGTCGCCAACCACGAGGCCCGGGTGGTGCGGCACAACCTGCTCTGCGACTGGGACGACACCGAGTCGATGGCCGTCACCGACCACCGCTACGTTCCGTCGGCGGTGTTCACCGATCCCCAGCTGGCCACCGTGGGGCTGACCGAAAACCAGGCGATAGCACGGGGTTTCGACATCTCGGTGGCGATCCAGAACTACGGCGACGTCGCCTACGGGTGGGCGATGGAAGACACCACCGGGGTGGTCAAGCTGATCGCCGAGCGCACCAGCGGTCGGCTGCTGGGCGCGCACATCATGGGCCCTCAGGCGTCCTCGATCATCCAGCCGCTGATCCAGGCGATGAGCTTCGGGCTGACCGCCGCGCAGATGGCCCGCGGCCAGTACTGGATTCACCCGGCGCTGCCCGAGGTCGTCGAGAACGCGCTGCTGGGCCTGTACTGAACTCAGCGGCGCCGGGCCGTGTGCCCGCCTTGCGTCCGGCAAGACGCGGAACTTACAGTCGTGCCCGTTGCCCTGTGCCCGACACCGCCCGCGCCGGAAGGACCCCCGTGACCAGTACGGAGATCGACCGGTGGCCGGCACGGGCGACCAGGTTTCTCGGCGCGCTGGCGCCGGCGGAATGGTGGCGGCTGGCGTCGATGCTGGGCGCCATCCTCGCTCTGCACCTGATCGGCTGGTTGACCTTGGTGCTGTTGGTGGCCCCGGCGCAATACAGCTTGGGCGGCAAGGCATTTGGCGTCGGTGTCGGATTGACGGCCTACACCCTGGGCCTGCGGCACGCCTTCGACGCCGACCACATCGCCGCGATCGACAACACCACCCGCAAGCTGATGAACGACGGGCAGCGCCCGCTGGCCGTCGGCTTCTTCTTCTCGCTGGGCCATTCCACGGTGGTGTTCGCGCTGGCGGTGCTGCTGGCCTGCGGGGTGAGGACGGTGGTGGGGCCGGTGCGCGACGACTCGTCGGCGCTGCACCACTACACCGGGCTGATCGGCACCAGCGTCTCGGGCGTGTTCCTCTATGCGATCGCCCTGCTCAACGTCGTCGTCCTGGTCGGCATCCTGCGCGTCCTCGCGCGAGTGCGCCGGGGTGACTACGACCCGCACACCGACGCCGCGGAATTGGAGCGGCAGCTGGACAACCGGGGGCTGATGAACCGGTGGCTGGGCCGGTTCACCAAGTCGATCACCCAGTCCTGGCACTGCTATCCGGTCGGCCTGCTGTTCGGGCTCGGTTTCGACACCGCCACCGAGGTCGCGCTGCTGGTGCTGGCCGGCACCAGCGCGGCGGCCGGGCTGCCCTGGTACGCCATCCTGTGCCTGCCGGTGCTGTTCGCGGCCGGCATGTGCCTGCTGGACACCATCGACGGCTCGTTCATGAACTTCGCCTACGGCTGGGCGTTTTCCAACCCGGTGCGCAAGATCTACTACAACATCATCATCACCGCGCTTTCGGTGGCGGTCGCGTGGGTGATCGGCAGCATCGAGCTGCTCGTCCTGTTCGCCGACGAATTCGGTTGGCGGGGCTCGTTCTGGGACTGGCTCGGCGGGCTGGACCTGAACACGGTCGGTTACGTCGTCGTCGGCATGTTCGTCCTCACCTGGGCGGTGGCCCTGCTGATCTGGCGGTACGGACGCATCGAAGAGAGGTGGGCCGGCGCCGATCCGCGCGCCGGGACCGGCCGAGAAGCCTGAACCGCGCCCTGACGGTCGGGCCGCCCGGGCCCGACCGCCGACTGGCGCGCGTGTGGGCCGGACGCCAGACTGGCCGGGTGCCCGGTTCGCTGCGCGACGTGCTGCCCGCCGCGGCCGCCCTGCTCGGGATCCCGGACGCGGGGCACGAGCCGGGCGGGTCGGCCGTGACCGACTGGGTCGGCGCCGAGCGGGTGGACCGGGTGCTGGTGCTGCTGGTCGACGGGCTGGGCTGGCAGCTGCTCGCCCAGCTGGCCGGCG
Organism: Mycobacterium sp. MAC_080597_8934; assembly: GCF_000523975.1. NCBI lineage: Bacteria > Bacillati > Actinomycetota > Actinomycetes > Mycobacteriales > Mycobacteriaceae > Mycobacterium > Mycobacterium sp. MAC_080597_8934. The sequence continues at coordinate 467,960 of NZ_JAOS01000019.1, forward strand.
ACGCCCCGCTGCTCGCCGCGGTGCGGGCCGGCGAGGTCGGCCGGCTGACCCGGCTGGACTGCACCTTCCCGTCGACCACCCCGACCAGCCTGGTGTCGCTGGCCACCGGCGCGGCGCCCGGCCAGCACGGGATCCTGGGCTTCACGCTGCGGGTGCCGGGCACCGACCGGGTGCTCAACCACGTCCGGTGGCGCGATGACCCGGCGCCGGACGCCTGGCAGCCGCTGCCCACCTGGTTCGAGCGGCTCGCCGCCGCCGGTGTCCGCGCCCGCGCCGTGCTGCCGTCGTCGTTTCTGGGCAGTGGCCTGACCGAGGCCGCCTACCGCGGCGCCCGGCTGGTGCCGGCCGAGCCCGCCGACGACTACCCGCGGCTGGTCGGCGACGAGCTGCGGGCCGGCCCCGGGCTGGTGTACGGCTACACCGCGGAGCTGGACACCGCGGCCCACCTGTTCGGGATCGGCTCGCCGCAGTGGCACACCGCGGCGGCGGCCGTCGACGCCCTGCTGTCCGGCCTGCTCGAGGCGCTGCCGCCGAATGCCGCGCTGCTGGTGACCGCCGACCACGGCGGCCTCAACGTCCCGCCCGAGGCCCGCGTCGACCTGGACAGCGACCCGCGGCTGGCCGCGGGCATCCGCGTGGTGGCCGGCGAGCCGCGGGTGCGGTACCTGCACACCGAGCCGGGCGCCGCGCCCGACGTGCAGGCCGCGTGGTCGGAGCTGCTCGACGGCCGGGCCGCCGTGTACAGCCGCGCGCAGGCGGTGGCCACCGGCATGTTCGGCCCGGTCGCCGACCGGCACCTGCCGCGGCTCGGCGACGTGGTGGTGGTCTGTTCCGGGGACACCGCGGTGCTGGCCAGCGCCCACGAGCCGCCGGAGACGGCGCGCCTGGTCGGCTTCCACGGCGCGGCCACGCCGGCCGAGACGGCGATCCCGCTGATCCTGTTCCGCCGGTAGCGGCCGGCGGCCCGTGCCACACCGGACTCCGACCGAGTTCACAGCTGGTTCCGACCGTCGCGCGGGTTTCCCGCGCTACATTCGATGCACTGTGATCTTGCGAGGCGGCGACGAAACGCGGCGATGGCAGCCGGCCATCGCGGTTGCCGCAGCGCTCGGGGTGTTCATCGCGCTGGTCGCGGGGTCGGCGTTGCGGCCCGCGTGCGCCGCGGCCGCCCTGCCCGAGCCGCCGGCCTGGACGGCCCCGACTGCGGCCCCGACCGTGGGCATGCCGGCGGCCCGACCGTGGCGCGGGTTGCCGGGCGCCCGTCGACGATCAGCCGGGCCGCCCCGGCCACCTCGCGGTCTGCGGCACCGGCGAACAACACCAACAAGAAGCCGTTCCACAGCACGTGGATGACCAAGGAGCGGCCGCTGAGCTGGAACCGCCTGTCGCCGCACGCGGTTCTGTCGCCGATGCCGATATCCTTCAGCCCGTTGGGTTTTGCCCCGCGAGGGGCCCAATCCCGCGCGCCCGCAATCTTTCTGCCCGACCGGGATGTCTTGACACTGTTCGGCGTGGCCCGACGCTGATCGACGCGCGGCCGGACCCGGGGTCCGGCCCAGGACGTGTAACCCCCGTGTCTATCTGTTGAAGGAAGCCCCATGGTTTCGGGTACCGCTCACACCGGCGCAGTCAGGCAGTGGCCGTAATGGATTTCGCAACGCTTCCCCCGGAAGTCAGCTCCGGGCTGATGCATTCGGGCCCGGGCGCCGGATCGCTGATCCGGGCCGCCGCGGCGTGGAACGGGCTGGCCCGCCAACTGCGCGCCGCCGCGACCAGCTACCGGGCGGCGACCGCCGTCCTGGCGACGCGGCCGCCCGCTACATCGACTGGCTGGACGGCAACGCCGCGCGCGGCGAGCAGGCCGCCGAGGGCTCACCGCGGCCGCCGACGCGCACCGGTCGGCCTGCGCGGCGATGGTGCCCCGCCGGTGATCGCCGGCAACCGCAGGCACCGGCTGGCGCTGGTGTCGGCGAACTGCCTGGGCCAGCACAGCCCGGCGATCGCCGAGGTGGACACCGCCTACGAGCGGATGTGGGCGCGCAACGCCGCCGCCATGTACGCCTACGCCGACGCCTCGGCCGCCGCGGTGACGCTGACCCCGTTCACCGCGCCGCCGGGAGCCTGCGGGGCGGCAACCCGAAGCTGGGCGCTGGCCGCCGCACCCGAGCTGATCTCGGCCGGCGGCCAGGTGATGGCGGCCATTCCCGACGCCCTGGAACAGCTGTCGGTGGCGCCGCTGCGCACGCTGGACGCGGCCATGTCCCCCGTCACGCCGGCACTGTCGAAACTGAATTCGCTGACCGCGCCCTCGGATCTGGCGATCGGCCACCTCAATTCGATGAACAAGGCGGCGGCGCTGCAGACGCTCTTCCCCGGGCCGGCCGCCGCGCCCCGGGTGTGCGCGGTCGTCGGTCGCGCGATGACGGTCGGCGTGCTGTCGGCGCCGCAGGGTGCGGCCGCGCTCGCCCCGCTGGCGCGGCAGCCGCGCCCGGACCGGGCGGGCGAGCACATCCGGCTGGTGCCGCCCGGCGAGCCGGCGGGCCCGCACGCGGCCGGCGAGTCCGGTGGTTAGAGCGGGGTCACGTACGCCGCGCTGATGCCGCCGTCGACCAAGAACGTGGACGCGGTGATGAAGGACGCGTCATCGCTGGCCAAGAATGCTGCCGCAGCGGCGATTTCGCCAGGTTCGGCGAAGCGGCCGACCGGCACGTGCACCAGCCGGCGGGCGGCGCGCTGCGGGTCTTTGGCGAACAGCTCCTGCAGCAGCGGGGTGTTGACCGGCCCGGGGCACAGCGCGTTCACCCGGATGCCCTGCCGGGCGAACTGCACCCCGAGTTCCCGCGACAGGGCCAGTACCCCGCCCTTGGCGGCGGTGTAGGAGATCTGCGACGTCGCCGAGCCCATCACCGCGACGAACGACGCCGTGTTGATGATCGACCCGCGTCGCGCGGAAACCATGTGCCGCAACGCCGCCCGGCAGCACAGATACACCGACTTCAGGTTGACGTCCTGGACGCGTTGCCAGGCCGGCGGTTCGGTGTTCTCGATGACGTCGTCGTCGGGGGGTGAGATGCCGGCGTTGTTGAACGCGATGTCGATGCGCCCGTAGCGGCGCGCCGCGGTGTCGAACAGCGCGTTGACCGCGTCCTCGTCGGCGACGTCGGTCGGCACGAACAGGCCGGACAGTTCGTCGGCGGCCGCCGCCCCGGCGTCGGCGTCGATGTCGGCCACCACGATGGTGGCGCCTTCGGCGTGCATCCGGCGCGCCGCGGCCAGCCCGATCCCGCCGCCGGCGCCGGTGATGACCGCCACCCGGCCCGCCAACCGTTGCGTCAGGTCCATCACGGCTCCTCGTCGATCGCGATGAAAACGTTCTTGGTCTCGGTGAACTGCGCCGGGGCGTCCGGTCCCAGTTCGCGGCCCAGCCCCGACTGTTTGAACCCGCCGAACGGGGTGTGGTAGCGAACCGACGAATGCGAATTCACCGACAGGTTCCCGGCTTCCACCGCCCGGGACACCCGCAGCGCCCGGGACAGATCGTTGGTCCAGATCGACCCGGACAGGCCGTAGCTGGTGTCGTTGGCCAGCGCGACGGCGTCCTGCTCGTCGTCGAAGGCCAGCACCGTGACCACCGGGCCGAAGATCTCCTCGGTGACGCAGCGGTCGGTGCGGGACGGGGTCAGAACCGTTGGGGGAAACCAGAATCCAGGCCCCGTCGGCGCGGTGCCGCGAAAGGCGACCGGGGCTCCGTCGGGCACGTAGGACGCCACCTTGGCGCGGTGCGCGGCCGACACCAGCGGCCCCATCTGGGTGCCGCGGGACGCCGGATCGCCGACCACGATGCCGGTGACAGCGGGCTCGAGCAGCTCCATGAACCGATCAAATACATTGCGCTGCACCAGGATTCGGCTGCGGGCGCAGCAGTCCTGCCCGGCGTTGTCGAACACCCCGGCCGGCGCGGTCGCGGCGGCCCGCTGCAGATCGCAGTCGGCGAACACGATGTTGGCGCTCTTGCCGCCCAGTTCCAGGGTCACCCGCTTCACCTGGGCGGCCGCGCCGGCCAGCACCTTCTTGCCGACCTCGGTGGAGCCGGTGAACACGATCTTGCGAACGTCGGGGTGCGTGACGAACCGCTCCCCGACCACCGTCCCCGGTCCGGGCAGCACCTGCAGCAGGTCGCGGTCCAGCCCGGCCTGCACCGCCAGCTCGGCGAGCCGGATGGTGGTCAGCGGCGTCGGCTCGGCGGGTTTGACCAGCACGGCGTTGCCGGCGGCCAGCGCGGGCGCGATGCCCCAGGACGCAATCGGCATCGGGAAGTTCCACGGGGTGATCACACCGACCACGCCGAGCGGCTCGTGGAACGTGACGTCCAGCCCGCCGGCGACGGGAATCTGCTTGCCGGACAAGCGTTCCGGGCTGCCCGCGTAGAACGTCAGCACGTCGCGGACCTGGCCGGCCTCCCACTCGGCCGAGGCGATGGGGTGCCCGGAGTTGGCGACCTCGAGGGCGGCAAGTTCGTCGCGGTGGGCGTCGACGGCGGCGGCGAAGGCCCGCAGCCCGGCGGCCCGGTCGGCCGGGGCGAGCCGGGCCCACCGCCGCTGGGCCGCCCGCGCCCGGTCCACCGCGTCGTCGACGGCGGTGGCGTCGGCGTGCTCGACCGATCCCAGCACCTCCTCGGTGGCCGGGTTGATCAGTCGCGCGGTGCTCAACGGGCGACCCCGGCGTACGACCGGGCGGCGTCCACGATCGCGGTGAACAGCCGCAGGTCGTGCAGGGACTGTTCCGGATGCCATTGCACGGCAAGCACAAACGCGTCACCGGGTAGCTCCACCGCCTCCACCACACCGTCGGGATCCCACGCGCTGACCACCAGCCCGTCGCCCACCTTGTCGATCGCCTGATGGTGATAGCACGGCGCATCGACCGTCTCGCCCAGCAGCGCGGCCAGCCGGGTGCCCGCGACGGTGCGCACCGGCAGCGTGCTGAACACCCCGTTGCCGGCCCGGTGCCCGCCGTGCCCGAGCACGTCGGGCAGGTGCTGGTGCAGGGTGCCGCCGAACGCGACGTTGAGCACCTGCGCGCCGCGGCAGATGCCCAGCACCGGCAGCCCGCGCTGCAGCGCGCCCCGCAGCAGCGCGAATTCCCAAGCGTCGCGGTCGGTCCGGGGTGCATCGGTGCTCGGGTGCGGCCGCTGGCCGTAGCCGGCGGGGTCGAGGTCGTAACCGCCGGTGATCACCAGGGCGTGCAGGCCGTCCAGCAGCGAGCCGACGATCCCGGTGTCCACCGGCTGCGGCGGCAGCAGCACGGCGATCCCCCCGGCCCGGGTGACGCCCTCGAAGTAGTCGGCGGGCAGGTACCCGGCGGGGATGTCCCAGATCCCGGTCTGCACCCGTTCCAGATACGCCGTCAGGCCCACCACCGGCCGCCGCGGCGGATCGCCCCCAAGGGGCTCAGAGCCGTTCAAAACCACGCATCCTCTCCCAATCGGTGACCGCGGCGTGAAACGCCGCCAGCTCGACCCGGGCGTTGTTCAGGTAGTGCGCGACGACGTCGTCGCCGAACACCTGCCGCGCCAGCGCCGAGTGCTCGAACAGCGCCGCCGCCTCGGCCAGGGTGCCCGGCAGCCGGCCGACGCCGCGGGCGCGGTAGGCGTTGCCCGCGCAGGGTTCCGGCAGCGCCAGGCCCTGCTCGATACCGTACAGCCCGCCGGCGACGATCGCCGCCACCGCCAGATACGGGTTGACGTCGCCGCCGGGAACCCGGCACTCCACCCGGGTGTGCGCGCCGTGGCCGACCACCCGCAGCGCGCAGGTGCGGTTGTCCAATCCCCAGGCCAGCGCGGTGGGCGCGAAACTCTCATCGGCGAATCGCTTGTAGGAGTTGATGTTCGGCGCGTAGAACAGCGTGAAGTCTGCCATGGTGGCCAGCAGGCCGGCCAGGAAGCTGCAGAACATCGTCGACATGCCGTGCGGGCGGCTGGGGTCGGCGAAGGCCGCCCCGCCCTGGGCGTCGCGCAGCGAAAGGTGAACGTGGCAGCTGTTGCCTTCGCGCTCATCGTATTTCGCCATGAATGTCAGGCTCTTGCCGTGCTGATCGGCGATCTCCTTGGCCCCGTTCTTGTAGATGACGTGGTTGTCGCAGGTCCGCAGCGCCTCGTCGTAGCGGAAGCCGATCTCCTGCTGGCCGCGGTTGCATTCACCCTTCACGGACTCGAATCGCAGTCCCGCACCGGCCATTCCGCGCCGGATGTCGCGCAGCAGCGGCTCCATGCGCGACGACGCCGAGATCGCGTAGTCGATGTTGTAGTCACTGGCCGGGGTCAGCCCGCGGTAGCCGCTGGCCCACGCCTGGCGGTACGGCTCGTCGAACACCATGAATTCCAGCTCCGTTGCGGCGTCGGCGAACAGCCCCCGCCCGGCCAGCCGGTCGAGCTGGCGGCGCAGCACGGCCCGCGGCGACACCGCGACCGGGCTGCCGTCGGCCCCCACCACGTCGGCGATCACCAGCGCCGTCCCGGGCAGCCAGGGAATGCGGCGCAGGGTGGACAGGTCCGGGCGCATCACCAGGTCGCCGTACCCGGTGTCCCAGCCCGAGATCGCATAGCCGCCCACGGTGTTCATGTCGACGTCGACGGCCAGCAGGTAGCCGCAACACTCGACCCCGGTGGCGGCCGCCTCGTCGACGAACAGCCGCGCGTCCATCCGCTTGCCGACCAGCCGGCCCTGCATGTCGGGGAAGGCCACGATGACGGTGTCCACCCGCGTTTCCGGCGCGCCGGCGGCCACCAGTCGGTCCAGCGCGGCGAGCGAGAGCATCGCGGTATCGGAACCGGTCAGCGCGCTGTCTTCACTGGCCATGACCGTCGCGGGCTACCAGGTGCTGGTGCGCAGAATGATCTCGGCGGCCAGTTGCGCCGTCGACTCCTGCACCGTGCGCCGCCCCAGGTGCACCACCCGGTAGTCGGCGTAGACGTACTGCTGGCTGGCTTGGGCCACCGCCCGGGCGGCCGGCGAGCTGACCAACACCGTGGTGCCGATCTCCACCGGCGGGCAGTGCCCGTCGCGGATGGCGCCGTCGCGGTCGGCGGCCCGCGGGTGCCCGCGGTCGATCACCACCAGGCCGACGAACCGGCCCAGCCGGGTCGCCGTCAGTTCCCAGGCAAGTTCGCCGCCGGCGCGGTCACCCATCACGACGGCCCAGCCGATGCCCAGCGCGTCGAGGATGCCGATCACCGATTTGGGGGTGAGCCGCGGATCGAAGCCGATCACCACCGTGCGCAGCGACGCGGTGTGCAGCCGTTCGCAGACCGCGTCGTAGGCCGCGGGCGCGCGATCCTCGTCACCGAGGATGACGACGACGACGCCGTTCTCCGGACCGGCCACAACGACCGGGACACCGAACCCGTCCAGGGTGGTCATCATCGAGGACACCCAAGCACGCTACAGCCAAACGGCCTGTGTGCGCGACGCTTCTCGAGCATCCGATACGCGGGCGCGGATTTTTGACCGCGTCGTCAACAACGGCGTTCACCGTCGGGGTGCGCGAATTCCCTACCGGCACAACCGAGTTGCCAGCCGCGGCCGCGGCTGCGGACCGTCCAGCAGCCCGAGCACGGCGTCGACGTCGAGGTGGGCCGCCAGCAGGTCGGCGGCCAGATCGAGTTGGGCGTCGCGCCGCGCGGCGACGTCGGTGTCGCCGGGCACGAAGCGCCGGCCGGCCGCGTCGGCGACCCGGACGAGCCAGGCGCGCCGGAAGTCGTCGTTGTCGAGCAGGCCGTGCCAGTGCGTCCCGAACACCGCGCCGCGCACCAGACCCTGCGGCTCGGCGTCCGAGTCGAACCAGCTGTGCTCGGCGCAGCGGGAGACCCGCCCGTGGTGGATCTCGTAGCCAGCCAGCGGCCGCTGCCAGCGGCGCAACGTCTTGGTGGGATGAAAGGCGATGTCGGCGTTCAGCAGACCCAGCCCGGCCACCTCGCCGGCGCCGGATTCCACCCGGTCGTCGATGCACCGGCACAGCATCTGAAATCCCCCGCAGATGCCCAGCACCGGCCTGCCGGCGGCGGCGTGCGCGGTGATCGCGGCGGCCAGTCCGCGCTCGCGCAGCCAAGACAGGTCGGCGACGGTGGCCTTGCTGCCCGGGATGACGACCAGGTCGGCGTCGGCGACGTCGGACGGTTCGCTGACCCAGCGCACCAGCACCCCGGGTTCGCAGGCCAGCGCCTCGACGTCGGTGGAGTTGGAGATCCGGGGCAGCCGGACGGCGGCCACCCGCAGCCAGTCGTCGCCCAGCGGCGGGTCGGGCGCGCCGACGACGCGGTGCGCCAGCACCGACAGCGAGTCCTCGGCGTCCAGCCACAGCCGGTCGGCGTACGGGAGCACACCGTAGGTGGGCCGGCCCGTGATGTCGTGCAGGCGGCGCAATCCGGGCTGCAGCAGCGCGGGGTCGCCGCGGAATTTGTTGACGACGAAACCGGCGATCAGCGCCTGGTCTTGCGGATCGAGCACCGCGACCGTGCCGAACAGGTGCGCCAGCAGACCGCCGCGGTCGATGTCGCCGACCAGGATCACCGCGAGATCGGCGGCCCTGGCCAGGCCCATATTGGCTAGATCCGTTGCACGCAGGTTGATTTCGGCTGGCGAACCCGCCCCCTCGCAGATCACCGCATCGAATTCGTCACGCAGGCAAGTCAATTCGTTCAGAACGAGGGCGGCGAGCCGGTCGCGGTGCTGCACATAGCTTGTCGCGGTGACCGATTCGGCCACTTGGCCCTTGATCACCAGCTGCGAGGTGCGGTCGCTGCCAGGTTTGAGCAGGATCGGGTTGAACCGCACGCTGGGTTCCAGGCCCGCCGCGCGGGCCTGAATCGCCTGGGCGCGGCCGATTTCCCCGCCCTCGACGGTGACCGCCGAGTTGTTGGACATGTTCTGCGCCTTGAACGGCGCCACCCGCACCCCGCGGCGGGCCAGCAACCGGCACAGGCCGGCCACCACCACCGACTTCCCGGCGTCGGAGCTGGTGCCGGCGACCAGCAGGGCTCCGCTCACCGGCTCACGGCAGCGTCAGGATTTCCACGCCGGTGTCGGTGACCAGCAGGGTGTGTTCGAACTGGGCGGTCCACTTGCGGTCCTTGGTGACCACCGTCCAGCCGTCGTCCCAGATCTCGTAGTCCAGGCCGCCGAGGTTGATCATCGGTTCGATGGTGAACGTCATGCCCGGCTGCATGATGGTCGACACCGACGGCTGGTCGTAGTGCAAGACGACCAGGCCGTTGTGGAAGGTGGTGCCGATACCGTGCCCGGTGAAGTCACGAACCACGTTGTAGCCGAACCGATTTGCATACGATTCGATGACGCGGCCGATGACCGACAGGGCGCGCCCGGGCTTGACGGCGTTGATGGCGCGCATGGTCGCCTCCCGGGTGCGCTCGACGAGCAGCCGGTGCTCCTCGGCGACGTCGCCGGCCAGGAAGGTGGCGTTGGTGTCGCCGTGCACGCCGTCGATGTAGGCGGTGACGTCGATGTTGACGATGTCGCCGTCCTCGATCACCGTCGAGTCCGGGATGCCGTGGCAGATCACCTCGTTCAGCGACGTGCAGCACGACTTCGGATAGCCCTTGTAGCCCAGCGTGGACGGGTAGGCGCCGTGGTCGATCATGTACTCGTGGGCGATCCGGTCCAGTTCGTCGGTGGTCACCCCGGGCGCGACGGCCTTGCCCGCCTCCACCAGCGCGCCGGCCGCGATCCGCCCGGCGACCCGCATCTTCTCGATCACCTCGGGGGTTTGCACCCACGGCTCGCTGCCCTCCCGGGCGGTGGGCTTGCCCACGTATTCCGGGCGCGGAATGCGGGCGGGCACCGGCAGAGTCGGCGACAACTCTCCGGGGGACAGCGCGGTGCGAGCGGGCATGGTAGCTAGCTTAACCGCGCCCCGAACGGGCTCAGCCGCTCAACCGCCGGCGCAGCAGCGAGCGGCGGGGTCCCCGGATGACCACCGAGCCGCACACCACCCGCCCGGTCAGCACGACGTGCGGGCGGCCCTCACCGGGCGCGTCCTTGCGGCGGTCGACGGCGCTGCCCACATACACCTCGACGTCGTCGATGGAGGCGCTGGCGCCGTCGGGCAACCGGATCTGCACCGAGCCGAAGCGCATGTCCAGTTCGATCACCACCACCGGGCCGGCGAACCGGGCGCGGGTGAGGTCGAGTTCCACCGAGCCCAGCCGGCGCACCAGCGCCAGCCGGGTGGGCACCGTCCACTCGCCGTGCCGCTTGAGCGAACCCGCCCAGCCGCGCAGTTCCACCCGGTCGGCCGCGGAGGTGACGATGGCGCCGGGCCCGGGCAGGTCGCCGACCAGGCCGTCCAGCTCGCCGCGGGTGCGCGCATAGGAGACCTGCGACGAGCGCTGCTCGAATTCGTCGATGTCGATCAGCCCCAGCGCGACCGCGTTGTGCAGCCGGCGCATGGTGCCGTTGCGGTCGGCGTCGGAGACCCGTAGCGCGACCATCTCTTCCCCGGACTCGCCCACGCTTGCAATTTACCGCCGCACGCGCCCTGTGAGCGGGCGTGTTGGTCAGGCCAAAAAGTCCGGCGGCAGCGACTCGAACATCACCTTGGTCATCCGGACCGCGTATTCCGAGCTGCCGCCCCCGACGATCAGCGCCGCGAACGCCAGGTCGCCGCGGTAGCCGGCGAACCACGAGTGCGACCCGCCGGGGAACTCGGCCTCACCGGTCTTGCCGTACACCGCGCCGCAGCCGGCGATCTCCTTGGCGGTCCCGTTGGTGACCACCAGCCGCATCATCGGCCGCAGCGCGTCGACCATCTTCGGGCTGATCGGGGTGGTGTCGCCCTGGACCGCGGTCTGCCGGCCCACGATCAGCTGCGGCACCGGCGTCTTGCCGGCGGCCACCGTCGCGGCCACCAGCGCCATGCCGAACGGGCTGGCCAGCACCTTGCCCTGGCCGAAGCCGTCCTCGGTGCGCTCGGCCAGGTCCACGGTCGGCGGCACCGAGCCGGTGACCGTGGTGATGCCGTCGATCTGGTAGTCCAGGCCGATGCCGTACCGGGTGGCCGCCTGGGTCAGGCCGCGCGGCGGCATCTTGCTGCTGAGCTCGGCGAAGGTGGTGTTGCAGGAGCTGGCGAACGCCCGCGACATCGGCACCACGCCCAGATCGAAGCCACCGTAGTTGGGGATGGTGCGATGCCCGATGTCGAGATGGCCGGGGCAGCCCAGCATGGTGTTCGGGGTGGCCATGTCGCGGTCGACGGCCGCGCCGGCGGTGATCATCTTGAACGTCGACCCGGGCGGGAAGAGCCCGTTGGTGGCCGGCAGGCCGTCGGCGTCGGCGCCGCCGTTCTGCGCGATCGCCAGGATCTCCCCGGTCGACGGCTTGATCACCACGATCATCGCCTTGCCGCCGCGGGTGTCCACCGCGTGCTGGGCCGCGTTCTGCACCGCCCGGTCGATGGTGAGCGACACCGACGGCGCCGGCGACCCCTCCACCTCGTGCAGCACCTCCACCTCGACACCGTTCTGGTTGACGCTGACCACCCGCCAGCCCGCCTGGCCGTCGAGCTGGTCGATCACCGCCTTCTTCACCGCGGCGACGACGGCCGGCGCGAAATGCGGGTCGGTGGGCAGCATTTCGGGCTGCGGGGTGACCACGATGCCGGGCAGCCTGCCGATGGCCGGGAAGACCTTGTCGTTGTCGTCGGGGTGCAGCGTGACCAGGTCCACCGGCTGGGTCGACGAGCTGGCCTGCTCGGCGAGCAGCTGCGGGTCGGCGAGCGCGCCGTTGAACGGGCGCAGCACGTCGACCACCGCGTGCGCGGTGCCGAACAGCGCGGCGCCGTTGCCGGCCTGGGCGGCGTCCAGCGTGTAGTGGTACAGGTAGCCCGGCACCAGCACGTCGCTGCCGCCGAGTTCGTTGACCGAGGCGCGGCGCGGCCGGTCCGCGCGCAACGCGAAGGTCTGGTGCTCGCCGAGCTTGGCGTGCAGCGCGGTGGTGGTCCAGCGCACCTCCCAGCGGCCCTCGTCGCGCGCCATTTTCAGCTGGCCGTCGTAGGTCCAGGTGCGGTTCTTGGGCAGGTGCCAGGTGAAGCGATAGCCGACCGTGCCGGTGTCCTCGGCGTACTTGGCGTTGAGGATCTGCGCGTCCAGGTGGCTGGCCTGCAGACCCGACCAGGCCGCGTTGAGGGCTTCGCGGGCCTCGTTGGGGTTGTCGCTGAGCTGGGCGGCCGTCGCGGTGTCTCCGACGGCCAGGGCGCGGAAGAACTTCTCCGCGGCCGGTCCGGGCCCGTCGGGCCGCGGTGTGCATCCGGACAGGGCGATCACCGCGACCAGCAGCAAGCCCGAGGCGGATGTGGCCACTGTTCTTGTAGTTACCATCGGTGCTGATGTTAAGAACTGCGGCCTGAACAGCGGCGTCGACACACCGAGACCGGATCGTGATGTGCCGATTGCGGACTATCTCGTCCGCCGAACGTCACGCCAGCGTGGCGCTGATCGCCGAGCGTCACGCCAGCGTGACTTCGGCCCGGGATCCATCAGTCGAGCAGGACCGTGGCGAAGGTGCCGATCTCGGCGAAGCCGACCCGGGCGTAGGCGGCGCGCGCGACGGTGTTGAAGTCGTTGACGTAGAGGCTGGCGGTGCGCCCGCTGCCGACGATCACCGCGGCCACCGTCGCGGTGCCGGCGGTGCCCAGGCCCAGGCCGCGCCACTCCGGGTGCACCCACACCCCCTGGATCTGGCCCACCCCCGGCGACTGCGAGCCGACCTCGGCCTTGAACACCACCTGGCCGTGCTCGAAGCGGGCCCACGCGCGGCCGGCCGCGATGAGACTGGCCACCCGGCGCCGGTAACCCCGACCGCCGTCACCGATGCGGGGGTCGACGCCGACCTCGCCGATGAACATGTCCACGGCGGCCACCAGGTAGGCGTCCAGCTCGTCGGGCCGGACCTGCCGCACCCCGGCGTCGATGTCGCAGTTGGGATGGCGGGACAGCGCCAGGAGCGGCTGGTGATCGCGCACGTCGCGCGCCGGGCCCCAGGCCGATTCGAGCCGCTCCCACATCCGCATCACCAGGTCGGCCCTGCCGACCAGGGACGAACAGCGGCGGCTTCCGCTCATCGCCTCGTCGGCGAAGGCGTCCATGTCCGCCGCGGCGCCGCGCAGCGGGATGAGGTTGGCGCCAGCGAAGCACAGCGACTCCTGCGCCCCGCGCACGGTCCACAGTTCGCCGCCGATGGAGTTGGGGTCGATGCCGTGGTCGGCCACCCGGGCCGCGACCATGCACGACCCGACGGGATCCTCGTCGAACACCCGCCAGACGGCGGCGGCGTCGCGCACCACCGACACCCGTCGCTCGCCGACAAGGCGGAAGAGGGGCGGAGCCGACATCTGGCGAACTCTCTGTGCTGCGAACTAAAGGACCGGGAAACCGGACCCCATCAGCTTACGGTCACGACCGGCGAACCGCTGGATGTTGTGTCAGGACCGTGATCGGTTCCCATCTCCGAGGCTAACCGCATGGCCTCCTCGATGAGCGTCTCGACGATCTGCGCTTCGGGCACGGTCTTGATCACCTCGCCGCGAACGAAGATCTGCCCCTTGCCATTTCCCGACGCGACGCCCAGGTCGGCCTCGCGAGCCTCGCCGGGGCCGTTCACCACGCACCCCATCACCGCGACCCGCAGCGGGACGTCGAGGCCGTCCAGCCCGGCGGTGACCGCGTTGGCCAGGGTGTACACGTCGACCTGCGCGCGGCCGCAGGACGGGCAGGACACGATCTCCAGCCCGCGCGGCCGCAGGTTCAGCGACTCGAGGATCTGGATGCCGACCTTGACCTCTTCGACCGGCGGCGCGGACAGCGACACCCGGATGGTGTCGCCGATCCCTCGCGACAGCAGCGCGCCGAAGGCGACCGCGGACTTGATGGTGCCCTGAAACGCGGGCCCGGCCTCGGTGACGCCCAGGTGCAGCGGGTAGTCGCACTGCGCGGCGAGCTGCTCGTAGGCGGCGACCATCACGACGGGGTCGTTGTGCTTGACGCTGATCTTGATGTCGCCGAAGCCGTGCTCTTCGAACAGCGAGGCCTCCCACAGCGCGGATTCGACGAGCGCCTCCGGGGTGGCCTTGCCGTACTTCTCCATGAACCGCTTGTCCAGCGAGCCGGCGTTGACGCCGATGCGGATCGGGATGCCCGCCGCGGCCGCGGCCTTGGCGACCTCGCCGACCCGGCCGTCGAATTCCTTGATGTTGCCCGGGTTTACCCGCACCGCGGCACATCCCGCGTCGATCGCGGCGAAGATGTACTTCGGCTGGAAGTGGATGTCGGCGATTACCGGGATTTGGCTGTGCCGGGCGATTTCGGCGAGCGCGTCGGCGTCCTCCTGACGCGGGCAGGCGACCCGGACGATGTCGCAGCCGGCGGCGGTCAGCTCCGCGATCTGCTGCAGCGTCGTGTTGACGTCGTGGGTTTTGGTGGTGCACATGGACTGCACCGAAATCGGATAGTCGCTGCCCACGCCGACGTCGCGGACCATGAGTTGGCGCGTTTTGCGGCGGGGGGCGAGCGTGGGCGCCGGAGCGTCCGGCATGCCCAGGCCAACGGTCACTGTGATAGTTCCTTAGCTATTGGAAGAGCCTGATCGGGTTGACCAGATCAGCGGTCACGGTCAGCAACATGTACCCGACCACGAACACCAGCACCACGTAGGTGGCGGGCATCAGCTTGAGGTAGTTCACCGGCGCGGCCGCGACCATGCCGCGCGCCGACCGGACAAGGTTGCGGATCTTTTCGAACGTCGCGATGGCGATGTGGCCGCCGTCGAACGGCAGCAACGGCACCAGGTTGATCGCGCCCAGGATCAGGTTCAGCTGGGCCAGGAAGAACCAGAACGCCACCCAGAGCCCATGGTCGACGGTGTCGCCGCCGATGATGCTGGCGCCGACCACGCTCATCGGGGTCTGCGGGTCACGCTGCCCACCGCCGATGGCGTGCACCAGGGCGCCCACCTTGGTGGGAATGGTGACCAGCGCCTTGCCCACCTCACCGGTCAGCTCCCAGGTGAACGCGAACGTGGCCGGCACCGCCGAGAACACCCCGTAGTGCGCGGGCGCGAGCTTGACGGCGGCGACGCCGATGGCGCCGACCGTCGACGGCGCCGCCTGCCCGCCCTGCCCATTGGGCCCGTTGGTCACAAAGCGCTGGGTGGGCGTGACGTCGACGTAGGTGGTGATCGTGTTGCCGCCACGCTCGACGACGACCGGGACGGTGCCGTGCATCTTGCGAATCGCGGCGGCCATCTCCTCGAAGGTGGACACCGGGGTGTCGCCGACCTTGACTACGACGTCGCCGGCGCGGATCCCGGCCAAGGCGGCCGGACCTGGCCCGGTGCAGTCCGCGATCTTCCCCGGGGCCACTTCCGGTGCGACACAAGCGGTTTCACCAACCACCGCTCTGGTCGGCGGGTGCAGGTTCGGCAACCCCCAGACCAACGCGATGCCGTAGATCAGCACCAGGCAGATGACGAAGTTCATGGCCGGACCGGCGAACAGCACCGCCACGCGCTTCCACGTGTCCTGCTTGAACATCGCGCGGTCGGTTTCGTCGGGCGCGAGCTCCTCGACCGAGGTCATGCCGGCGATGTCACAGAACCCGCCCAGCGGCACGGCCTTGAGGCCGTATTCGGTCTCGCCGCGCCGCGTCGACCACAGGGTGGGCCCGAACCCGACGAAATAGCGGCGCACCTTCATGCCGGTGGCGCGGGCCACCCACATGTGCCCGCACTCGTGCAGGGCCACCGAGATCAGGATGGCCAGTGCGAACAGCACAATGCCGATGACGAACATCATTAGGCTGCGAGGACCTTTCTCACACCACTCCGGGGGTTTTCGCTGACACCGTGGCGGGCCGTGCCTGTGCGACGGCACGCTGCGCCCGCTGCCGTGCCCAGCGCTGCGCGTCTAGTACGTCATCCACGTTAGCGGGTGTTTCGCTGAATTTGGGCGCCCATTGGTCGGCGGCGTGCAGCACGTCGGCGATGGTTTCGACGATGGCACCGAAGGAGACCCGTCCGGCCAGGAACGCCGCGGCCGCCTCCTCGTTGGCGGCGTTGTAGATCGCGGTCATGCAGCCGCCGGCCTGCCCGGCGTGGCGGGCCAGCTCGACGGCGGGGAAGACCTCGTTGTCCAGCGGCTCGAATTCCCAGCGCGACGCGGTGGAGAAGTCGCAGCAGGCGGCCGCCCCGGGCACCCGGTGCGGCCAGCCCAGGGCCAGCGAGATCGGCAGCCGCATGTCCGGCGGGCTGGCCTGGGCCAGGGTGGAGCCGTCGACGAAGGTGACCATCGAATGAACGATCGACTGCGGGTGCACGACCACCTCGATGCGGTCATACGGGATGCCGAACAGCAGGTGGGTTTCGATGAGCTCCAGGCCCTTGTTGACCAGCGAAGCCGAGTTCAGCGTGTTCATCGGCCCCATCGACCAGGTCGGGTGGGCGCCCGCCTGCTCGGGCGTGACGTGCTTGAGCTCCTCGGCCGTCCAGCCGCGGAACGGGCCGCCGGAGGCGGTCAGCACCAGCTTGGCGACCTCGTCGCCGGTGCCGCCGCGCAGGCACTGGGCCAGCGCGGAATGCTCGGAGTCGACCGGCACGATCTGCCCGGGCGCGGCGGCCGCGAGCACCAGCGGCCCGCCGGCGATCAGCGACTCCTTGTTGGCCAGCGCCAGCCGGGCTTCCGACTCCAGCGCGGCCAGCGTGGGCCGCAGCCCCAGCGCCCCGACCAGCGCGTTGAGCACGACGTCGGCCTCGGTCTCCTCGACCAGCCGGGTCGCCGCCTCGGGCCCGCAGAACGGGATGTCGCCGGCCCGCCGGGCGGCGTGTTCGTCGGCGACGGCGACGTTGGTCACACCCGTCTCGGCCCGCTGCCGCAGCAGCGTGTCCAGGTTGGCGCCCCCGGCGGCCAGGCCGACGACCTCGAAGCGGTCCGGGTTGGCCGCGATCACCTGCAGCGCCTGGGTGCCGATCGAGCCGGTGCTGCCCAGCACCAGTACGCGCAGGCGGCCGCGCGGCTGCCCGTCGCTCGTCGGGTTGGTCACCCATTCATTGTGCCGCCCGCCACCGGCGCGGGCCATGATGCGGCCGTGCCCCGCGAGCCCGGCCGGCCGCTGTGCCAGAATCTGGGTTCGACAAGCCGATCCGATCCGAAGGGGATTCGCCGTGGCCAGTACCGAGGTCGAGCACTTCACCGGCGTCGACACCGTCGAGGTGCCGTCGGCGGCGTGGGGATGGAGCCGGATCAACCACCGGACCTGGCACGTCGTCGGCCTGATCATCTTCGGGCTGCTGCTGGCCATGCTGCGCGGCAACCACGTCGGCCACATCGAGAACTGGTTTCTGATCGGATTCGCGACGCTGGTCCTCGTGGTGCTGATCCGCGACCTGTGGGGCCGCCGCCGCGGCTGGATCAGGTAGCCGGTCGGCCCGCCGCCCGCGCCGCCGGGCGTGGCCGAACAGCACCGCCGCCAGCGAGAGCAGCGCCAGCGCCCACGGCCAGAGCCCGTGCCGATGCACCCAGCCGGCCAGCGCACCCTGCAGCCGCCCGGCCGCGCCGATCACCGCGTCCCGCGGGTCGCCACCGGCGCCGAACAGGCGCACCTCGTAGCCGCCGTAATACGCCACGTACAGCCCGACCAGCACCAGCACCGCGCCGCTGATCCGGTCGACGAACGGCAGCATCCGCCGCAGCCGGTCGACCGTCGCCGCGCCGGCCGTCGCCGCGGCGACGGCCAGCACCCCCACCACCAGCGTCAGGCCCGCGACGTAGCCGAGGTAGACCGCGGCGCCGGTCAGCAGCGAGCCACTGCGCAGGCCGGCCGCGGTGACCGCCAGGAATGGCCCGACGGTGCAGGACAGGGAGGCGATCGCGTAGCTGATGCCGTAGCCGTACATCGAGCCGAGCCGCGCGGTGGGCGCCCACCGCGGCCCGACCGGCCGGGGCGTCAGCGCCGACAGCGACCGCCCGGCGAGCAGCCAGCCGCCGAGCGCCACCAGCAGCACCCCGACGACCACGGTGGCGTAGGGCAGCCACCGCTGCACCGCCCCGGCCGCCGACACGGTCAGCGCGCCGAACAGCCCGAACACCGTCAGGAAGCCGAGCGCCATGCCGGCGGTGGCCGCCATGGCCCGACCCGCCGCGGCCACACCCGGCGCCCGCGCTCCCGCGCCGCGCACCACCAGCAGCAGATAGGCGGGCAGCATCGCGAACCCGCACGGGTTCAGCGCCGCCACCATGCCGGCGGCAACCGCCAGCCCGACCAGACCGCGGTCCACGTCAGCGCAGCGCCGCCACCCGGGCGGCCAGTTCGTCCTGGGGCATCGCCGAGGTGGGGTTGTTGACGAAGGTGGAGCTGCCGTCCGCCCGGTAGAACACGTACGCGGGCTGCCAGGGCACGCCGTAGCGGGCCCAGATCGCTCCGTCGGCGTCGTTGAGCGTGGTGAAGTTCAGGTTGTATTTGGAGACGAAGTTGGCCATGGCGCCGACGTCGGAGTGGGCGGCGACGCCGACGAAGGTGACGCCCGGGTTGGCGGCGGCCACCCGGCTCACGCCCGGGGCCTCGGCGTTGCAGTACGGGCACCACGGCGTCCAGAACCACAGCACGGCGGGCTTGCCCTGCAGACTGGCGCCGTTGAACGGCGCGCCGCTGAGCGTGGTCGCGGTGAATTGCAGGCGGTCGTCGGTGGCCGCCGCGCGCGGCGCGTCGCCCAGCCCGAGTAGCAGGGCGACGGCGAAAGCGGTTGCGGCCAAAAGCCTGCAGACAAATGACAAACGGGACATGCCCTGAAGACGCACCGCGCGCCTCCCGGGTTCACCGCCCGGCCCCGCCTGCTATCCCTTCTCGAAGGCCAGCTGTCCGCAGGCGGCGCTGATCTCGCGGCCGCGGGTGTCGCGCACCGTGCAGGACACCCCGGCGGCGCGCACCCGCCGGACGAACTCCCGCTCGACCGGCTTGGGACTGGCGTCCCACTGGCTGCCCGGCGTCGGGTTGAGCGGTATCAGGTTCACGTGCACCAGCGGCCCGAGCGCGCGATGCAGCCGCCGCCCCAACAGATCGGCGCGCCACGGCTGATCGTTGACGTCGCGGATCAACGCGTACTCCACCGACACCCGACGGCCGGTGACGTCGGCGTAATACCGGGCGGCGTCGAGCGCCTCGGCGATCTTCCACCGGTTGTTGACCGGCACCAGCGTGTCGCGCAGCTCGTCGTCGGGGGCGTGCAGCGACAACGCCAGCGTCACCCCGAGCCGTTCGTCGGCGAGTTTGCGGATCGCCGGCGCCAGCCCCACCGTCGACACCGTCACCGAACGGGCCGAGATGCCGAAACCCTGCGGCGGCGCGGCGACGATGCGCCGCACCGCGGCCACCACCCGCGCGTAGTTGGCCAGCGGCTCCCCCATGCCCATGAACACCACGTTGGACAGGCGGTCACCGAAGTCGTCGCGCAGCGCCGCCGCGCCGGCGCGCACCTGCTCGAGGATCTCGGCCGTCGACAGGTTGCGGCTCAGCCCGCCCTGGCCGGTCGCGCAGAACGGGCAGGCCATGCCGCAGCCGGCCTGCGACGAGATGCACACTGTATTGCGCTGCGGGTAGCGCATCAGCACCGACTCCACGGTGACCCCATCCAGGGCCCGCCACAACGTCTTTCGGGTCTGGCCGGCATCGCAGGTCACCTCGGAGGCCGCGGTGAGCAGGATCGGGAACATGGTGTCGGCGATCGCGTCGCGCAGCCCGGCCGGCAGATCGGTCATCTGCCGCGGATCGGCGATCAGCCGGCCGTAGTACTGATGCGCCAGCTGCTTGGCCCGAAACGCCGGCAGGCCCAGCTCGGCGACGGCGGAGGCGCGGCCGTCGGCGTCGAGATCGGCCAGGTGCCGCGGCGGCTTACCGGGGCGCGGCTCGGAGAACACCAGTTGTTGAACCATGACCCGTCCAGTATCGGTCATCGCCGGGGCCGGCCTACGGAACGAGCGTCAGCACCGTCCAGGCGGCGACCGCCGACGGCAGCACACCGTCCAGCCGGTCCATCAGGCCGCCGTGGCCGGGCAGCAGCCGGCCCATGTCCTTGATGCCCAGGTCACGCTTGACCTGCGACTCCACCAGGTCGCCGAGGGTGCAGGTGAACACCAGCACCACCCCCAGCAGCGCGCCCACCCACGGCGCCTTGCCGGCCAGAAAAGTCGCCGCCAGGGTGGCCGCGGTGATACCCAGCACCAGCGAGCCGGCCAGGCCCTCCCAGGATTTCTTGGGGCTGATCGCCGGGACCATCGGATGCTTGCCGAACAGCACGCCCACGGCGTAGCCGCCGACGTCGGAGGCCACCACGGTGATCATCAGGCAGAACACCCGCCCGGCACCGTCGGCGGGATAGACCAGCAGGGCGGCGAAGGAGGCGAACAACGGCACCCAGCAGGCCAGGAAGACGGTGGCCGACGCGTCGCGCAGGTAGTTCGCCGAGGGCGAACCGGCGAACGGCTCGGGGCGCTTGCGGTTGTCCTGCATGAACAACCGCCAGAACAGGCAGGCCACCACGGTGACGCCGAAGCCGGCCAACGCGCCGGCGGCGTGGAACGGCCAGGTCAGCCACACCGTGAGCTGGCCGCCGGCCAGCAACGGAATGACCGGGATGACGTATCCGGCCTCGCGCAGCCGGCGGACCACCTCATGGCTGGCGACCAGGATGGCCATCGCGACGATCGGCACCCAGAGGCGGGGCGCGAACACCAGCGTGACGATGAGCACGGCGCCGATACCGGCGCCCACCGCGATGGCGGCCCGCAGGTCACGTCCGGCCCGGGAGGTTTTCTTCTTGGCCCGCTGCCCGGCCGCACCCTCGGTCGTGTTCTCGACGGCATGCTCCGGCTCGTCGCCTGCACCGGGATCTGAGGTAGCCACGGACCTGAATCAACTTCGCTGCCGGATGGTCGCTAGACCTCCAGCAGCTCGCCTTCTTTGTGCTTGACCAGCTCGTCGATTTGGGTGATGTACTGATGGGTGGTCTTGTCCAGGTCCTTTTCGGCCCGCCCGACCTCGTCCTCGCCGGCCTCGCCGTCCTTGCGGATGCGGTGCAGCTCCTCCATCGCCTTGCGGCGGATGTTGCGCACCGACACCTTGGCATCCTCCCCCTTGCTCTTGGCCTGCTTCACCAGCTCGCGGCGGCGCTCCTCGGTCAGCTGGGGCACCGCCACCCGGATCAGGGTGCCGTCGTTGGTGGGGTTGACGCCCAGGTCGGAGTTGCGGATGGCCGTCTCGATCGCCCCGACCTGACTGGCCTCGTAGGGCTTGATCACCACCAGCCGCGCCTCGGGCACGTTGATGCTGGCCAGCTGGGTGATGGGGGTGGCCGCGCCGTAATAGTCGATCACGATCCGGGAGAACATGCCCGGGTTGGCGCGGCCGGTCCGGATGGTCGACAAGTCGTCACGGGCAACCGCTACGGCCTTCTCCATCTTCTCTTCCGCGTCGAAGAGAGCCTCGTCAATCATCTGCGCCGCTCCTCCTCATCGCTACGCTCTGCATCGTCGCCGCCGCGGATCATCTGCGCCGCTCCTCCTCATCGCTACGCTCTGCATCGTCGCCGCCGCGGATCATCTGCGCCGCTCCTCCTCATCGCTACGCTCTGCATCGTCGCCGCCGCGGATCATCTGCGCCGCTCCTCCTCAGGTGGTGACCAGCGTCCCGATCTTCTCACCGGCGACCGCGCGGGCGATATTGCCATTGGTCAGCAGATTGAACACCAGGATCGGCATGCCATTGTCCATGCACAGGCTGAACGCCGTCGCATCGGCCACGCGCAGCCCGCGGTCGATGACCTCGCGGTGGCTGATCGCGGTGATCAGCTCGGCCTCGGGATATTGCCGGGGATCCGCGGAGAACACGCCGTCGACGGCCTTGGCCATCAGCACCACCTCGGCGCCGATCTCCAGCGCCCGCTGCGCGGCCGTGGTGTCGGTGGAGAAGTAGGGCAGGCCCATGCCGGCCCCGAAGATCACCACCCGTCCCTTCTCCAGGTGGCGCACCGCGCGCAACGGCAGATAGGGCTCGGCCACCTGGCCCATGGTGATCGCGGTCTGCACCCGGGTGACGATGCCTTCCTTCTCCAGGAAGTCTTGCAGCGCCAGGCTGTTCATCACCGTGCCCAGCATGCCCATGTAATCCGAACGGGTGCGCTCCATGCCGCGCTGCTGAAGCTGGGCGCCGCGGAAGAAGTTGCCGCCGCCGATCACCACCGCCACCTGGACGCCGCCGCGGACCACCTCGGCGATCTGCCGGGCCACCTGCGCGACGACGTCGGGATCCAAACCAACCTGGCCGCCACCGAACATCTCGCCGCCCAGCTTGAGCAGCACTCGCGAATACCGGGCCCGGCTCGACGGCTGGCCGGAAGCCAGTCCGTTCGCCGGCTCTGGCCTCGGAGCCGCCGAGCCGGTGACGTGGGGCTCCCTGGACTCCGTCATCAGACTCCTCGCATGAGAGTGCCATCCCGGGACGAGTCTCTCCGGAACGGCATTTCACATCCTGCCTCATCGCAGCACAACGCCGCCTCGCCGGGGTGCATTATGCGCACAGTTGGCCTGCCCGACCGATTTTCGAGTCTCTCGGTACCGGATTGCGGCGGCGCGCCGGTGCGCGTTTGAGGGCTCGGTGGCGGGGGAATCCGCCAGGACGCGGCGGAAATACGCGGTCTTGAGCAACGAGGACCTGCCTCGCCGTATGACCGGATCGATCGCTCGCGATCGTCGTTCGAGCGTGCATCGCTCGCAGTACGCCAAGAGGAGGAACGGTTCCATGGCGGAAGAAAACAAGTCGGGACCCGCGGAAGCGGTGAAGGGCGTCGTCGAGGACGTCAAAGGAAAGGCCAAGGAGGCCGTGGGCGCGGTGGCCGGTCGTGACGACCTGACCCGGGAGGGCCAGGCGCAGCAGGACAAGGCCGAAGCGCAGCGCGACGCGGCGAAGAAGGAAGCCGAGGCCGAGGCCGCCCGCGGCGGCGCCGAGGCCGCCGAGGAGCGCCAGAGGGCCAACCAGTAGCTCGCTGGAAAGATGGGTCCGGTCCGTGAAAATGGGCCGGGCCCATCGCTTTTCTGGGATCGCCTGCATAGTTTCCGGCGGGGCGGGTATCCAATACGGCGCTGTCAGACATCTCCCGCAGAGGTGCCTACGGACCGGGGGAAGCGAGAACCTCACGAGGTTTGGAGATGTCGTTGGACGTGGTGGTCCTCACCAACGAGGACGATTTCGAATCGGCGCTACCCGATCTGAGCAGATTCGCCCGCCCGGCACGCCGCGCCGCGCTGAGCACCGACGGCGACGGGCAATTCGGCCCCGCGGACGTGGCGATCATCGACGCGCGCAGCAACGTGGCCGCCGCCCAGGCGGTGAGCCACCGGCTGACGGCCGATCATCCGGCGACCGCGGTGGTGGCGCTGGTCGCCCCGGCCGATTGCGCGGCGGTGGACGTCGACTGCAATTTCGACGACGTGATGCTGCCCGGCACCTGCGCCGAGGAGTTGCAGGCGCGGCTGCGGCTGGCCATCGGCCGCCGCCGCGGCGGCCTGGACGGCACCCTGAAATTCGGCGATCTGTTGCTGCACCCGGCCAGCTTCACCGCGTCGCTGGACGGGCGGGAACTGAACCTGACCCTGACCGAGTTCAAACTCCTGAATTTCCTTGTGCAGCATGCCGGTCAGGCGTTCACGCGGACCCGGCTGATGCAACAGGCGTGGGGCTATGAGGGCAACGGGCGGGCCCGCACCGTCGACGTGCACATCCGGCGGCTGCGCGCCAAGCTGGGCACCCGGCACCAGTCGCTGGTCGGCACGGTCCGCGGAGTCGGCTACCGGGTGCCGACGCCACCGCAGCCGGAATGGATCGTTGGACACCAGAAACCGTGAGCGGCAATGCTTTTCGATGAGGATCAGCCGAAGACGGGGAATGCCCGCCGGCGCGCCAGCGCGTCCATTCCCTGCTGGATCGAGTCCTGCACCTCCCGGTATTTGCGCTCGACGTATTCGTCGTCCTGCACCCGCGCGGGATCGTTGTCCAACTCGACGGGGGGCATGAACCGCGTCCGGATCTTGGCCGGCAGCGGCAGCTGAGGCAGCGCCGCCGGCGCGATCCCCCAGGGCAGCGAGATCGCCAGCGGGAACACCTTGAGCCGCAGTAAACGGTCCAGCCGCAAGGCTTTCGAGAGCCGGTCGCCGCGAATCAGCACCGGCATGGCGTCGGCGCCGCCGACGGTGGCGATGGGCACGATGGGCACGCCGGCGCGGATCGCCATCTTGACGAACCCGGTCCGCCCGGCCAGGTTGGCGCGGTCCCGCTCGGTCCACGGCCGCAGCGAGTCCACTTCCCCACCGGGCCACAGCGCCACGTCACGCCCCTCCGCCAGCGCGGTGGCGATCGCGTCCGGGGCCGCCGGAAGGACCCCCATCGAGCGGAAGTAGCGCCCGAACAACGGGATTGCCATCAATGCGTCGTGGGCGGTGCCGTGCAGCGGGCGGTCCGGCCCGAACCGGCGCCACCACTGCAGGCCGACGGTCCAGGCGTCCCAGACGAACGGCGCCCCGGAGTGCACCCCGACCAGCAGCGCCGGCGGTGTGTCCGGAATGTTCTCCCACCCGTCGATCTCCATCCGAAACCAGTAGTCCACCAGCGCATTCCACAGATACTTCTGCCGCTGCAAGGTGTCCTCGTCCTGGCCGGACAGATCCCATCGGGCCGCCCGCTCGGCGACCCATCCGCTCAGCCCGCCGCGTTGGCCGTTGCGTCGCTCCTGCATGGCCGCCCGGGTTTCGGCGGCGTGGCGCTGCGCCTGGGCGCGCACCTGCGTCGGTCTGTGATCGGGGTTACTCATGAATTCCGGATACCCGATTCGCGCCCGCACGATTCCCGCACCGCAAAACTCCCCGCACCGTTGCGGTGCGGGGAGTTCTTCCGACGGTTCGACCGTTTACGAGTGCGCCGCCGGCGCGGGGGGAGCGCCCGGCGCCGGGCTGTTCGGCGCACCCGGTGCGGGGCTGTTCGGCGCGCCGGGCGCGGAGCTGGGCACGTTGGAGGTCCACATCAGGACGTCCTGCATGCCGTCGTTGTAGACCACGCCGTTGGGCGGCGCGCCGGTCACGTCGAAGTACAGCGTCCCGGTCGACTCGGTGCCCTGCGGGATCGGCGCGGGGCTCAAGCCGTTGGGCACCGCCACGTTGTCGATCACCCGGTAGTTCTGGCCGTTGGGGCCGCGGGCGATGAAGTCGTGGACCATCGGGGTGACCACCCCACCGTCCGAGCGGACGCTGACGTCGGCCTGGTAGAGCGTGCCTTTCGGGGTGTAACCCGGAATGCTGACGTTGCTGGGCTGCAGATTGCTCACCGTGTAGTCGGTGACCAGCGGCCCGTCCACCAGCTGCTCGCTGACGCCGAACCCCTGGATGTTGGGCGCGGCGGCGGCCGGCGTCGCCGCGAACACGCTCGCCGCCGCGATACCCCCGGCAGCGGCGGCTGTCAGCACGGCGTTCTTGGTGACCTTCATTGTTCATTTCCTTTCGTCTCGAACAATTGCCCCCCGGAAGGGCCTTTCGCAGATAACCCGGCAAATAGCCAACAAATCTTCGACTTAAACACCGGCACCCCGAATCAACCGCTCAACCGGCGCAAATGCGGGCAAATGGCATTACTTACCCGGACGACATCTTCGGCCTCAGCTCATAACAGCCGTGTCAGCACTCACACCGGCAACCGCGCTCCGGGCGCGATTAGGCGCTGCCCCTCCGGGTAGTCGTCGGCAAGGGCGTCCGCCCGCCCGGAAGGACGCGAGTCGAGATATCCGCGAAGGGAGCAGTCGGGTGCAACGCGGCAACTCCAAGCACAGCTCACGCCAAGACGACGAGCTCAAGCACGAATTGGACGGCACCGTCCGGGGTAACCGGACCAGCCGCAGCGAGGAATGGCGCGATCCGGAACCGCCGGCCGACGACGACCCGGATGTGCCGACCGCCGGCCCCAGCCGGCGCGAATCCTGAAGCGGCACATGGCTGCCGATGCAATGGACGACGAATTTTCGAGCAGCTGAGGAAATCCGATGGGCTTTGTGGCGCAACAACAATCCGTCCCGGGCGTGCAGGCGAAGATGGAACCAATTCCGGACTGTGGTGAAAACAGTTACCGGGGTTCGGGAAAACTGCTCGGCAAAAAGGCGATCATCACCGGCGGCGACAGCGGCATCGGCAGGGCGGTGGCGATCGCCTACGCCCGCGAGGGCGCCGACGTGCTGATCGCCTACCTCAACGAGGACGACGACGCGCGCGACGTGGCCCGCTACGTCACCGACGCCGGCCGCAAATGCGTGCTGGTGCCCGGCGACCTGTCCGATCCCGCCCACTGCCGGGCGGTGGTGGACCGCGCGGTGCGGGAGCTGGGCGGGGTGGACATCCTGGTCAACAACGCCGCCTATCAAATGATGCACAAGAACCTCGACGAGATCAGCGACGAGGAGTGGGACTACACCTTCCGGCTCAACGTCGGCGCTTATTTCTACCTGACCAAGGCCGCGCTGCCGCACCTGCGCGCCGGCTCATCGATCATCGGCAGCTCCTCGGTGAACTCCGATACGCCCAATCCCACCCTGGCGCCCTACGCGGCCACCAAGGCGGCCATCGCCAACTTCTCGGCCAGCCTGGCCCAGCTACTGGGAGACAAGGGAATTCGGGTCAACAGCGTGGCGCCGGGGCCGATCTGGACACCGCTGATCCCGTCCACCATGCCGCCGGACAGCGTGGAGTCGTTCGGCGACAACGTGCCGCTGGGCCGCGCCGGGCAGCCGGCCGAACTGGCGCCCATCTACGTGCTGCTGGCCTCCGACGAGGCGAGCTACATCTCCGGGGCGCGGGTCGCCGTCACCGGCGGACGGCCCATCCTCTAGCGCCAAAGGCATTGGGCCGCTTGAAGTTGCCCACCGGCCGGGCGGCTAAACCGGTGAAAACACCGGAGCCGCCGCTGGTTTGGCGTGCGGTCAGCGGGCCCGCGCCCGGCGGTTGTGCTTCTTGATCGCGTCGACCAACTCGGACTTGGTCATCGTCGAGCGGCCCCGGACATCGAGTCGGCGGGCCACGTCCAGCAGGTGCTTCTTGCTCGCGTTGGCGTCGACGCCCTCGGCCGACGCACCGCACGCCCGCGGGCCACCGCTGCGGGCCCGCTGGTCGGAGGGACCCTTCTTCGCCTTGGGCTCCCAGTGGTCGCCGACCTTCTCGAAACTGTGTTTGACCGCCGAGTAGGCCACCCGGTGGGCGCGTTCCTCGCTGCCGTACTCCTGCGCGGCCGCGTCATGGGCTTTGGCGAACGTCCGCTGCGCCTTGGCGCTGGAACGTTGCAGGGTGCTGGGCAATTCGCCCTTCTTGGGCGCGCCGCCCTTGGTCGTCTTGGGCATCGGACCTCCTCGTGTGCCACCCGACTGGTTACCGCCGGACGGTTACCCCGTTGCGGGGCCGGCAATCACGCCGCCGAACACCCGCACCGGGGCACCGCGATATGTCAAGATCGTTGACATGACTGAGGCCGACGACGCGCCGCTGGGTTACCTGCTGTACCGGGTGGGGGCCGCGCTGCGCCCGGAGGTTTCCGGGGCGCTGGGCCCGCTGGGTTTGACCCTGCCCGAATTCGTTTGCCTGCGCATTCTTTCGATGTTCCCGGGCATGTCGAGTGCGGAGTTGTCCCGCCGCGCGGGCGTCACCCCGCAGGCGATGAACACGGTGCTGCGCCGGCTGCAGGAGGTCGGCGCGGTGGCGCGGCCGTCGTCGGTGTCGTCCGGGCGCTCGCTGCCGGCCCACCTGACCGGCGCGGGCCGCACCCTGCTCAAGCGGGCCGAAGCCGCCGTGCGCGGCGCCGATGCCCGAATCCTGGCCAAGCTCACCGAGACTCAGCAGCGCGAGTTCAAACGAATGCTGCAGAAACTGGGCTCCGACGGCTGATCAGGCGGCCTGGATGCGCGGCCACGGCCGTGCCTCTTCCAGCTCGTAGGCCAGCTGCAGCAGCAACGCCTCCTGGCCAATGTCGGCCGACAGCATCATGCCGACCGGCATGCCGTGCTCGGACTGCGCCAACGGCAGCGAGATGGCCGGCTCGCCGGTGACGTTGTGCAGCGGGGTGAACGACACCCAGTCGATCAACCGGCTGATCACCTGCTGATAGTCGGTCGGCGCCAGGAAACCGATGCGCGGCGTCTCGTCGGCGACGGTCGGGGTCAGCGCCGCGTCGTAGACGCCGAACAGGGGCGCGGTGCGCCGTCGCGCCCGGCGCAGCCGCGCGATCGCCAGCGGCAGGCGGTGCAGGTTGCGGCTGGTGTGCCGGTACAGGCCCCGGGTCAGGCTGTCCAGCTTGTCGCGGTCGAACGTCGGGCCGAACAGGTGTCGGCCGCTGCGCACCTGGGCCAGCGCCAAAAACCCCCAATACAGCACGAAATCGTCGACGAAGCTGGCCGCGACCGGGGGCTCGTCGAGGTGTTCGACCCGGTGGCCGAGCTCCTCGAGCAGGCCGGCCGTCTTGAGCGTCAGCTCCCGGATCCGCGGACTGCACTCGCGCTGGATCGACCGGGTCAGCACCGCGATCCGCAGCCGCTGGCGGCCCGGGCCGGTGACGTCGCCGATCGGCGCCAGCCTGGGGTTGCGCCAGATCCGCTCGGCCTCCCGGTAGAACGCCGCGGTGTCGCGCACCGAACGCGTCACCACCCCGTTGGCCACCACCCCGACCGGCATCCGGCGCAGCGTGGCATCCAGCGGCAGGCGCCCGCGCGACGGCTTGAGACCGACCAGCCCGTTGCAGGCCGCCGGGATGCGGATGGAACCGCCGCCGTCGTTGGCGTGCGCGATCGGCACCACGCCGGCGGCGACGAACGCGCCCGATCCCGACGACGACGCCCCGGCGGTGTAGTCGGTGTCCCACGGGTTGCGGACCGGGCCCAGCCGGGGATGCTCGGCCGCCGCGCTGAAACCGAACTCCGACAGCTGCGTCTTGCCCACCGAGATCAGCCCGGTGGCCAGGTACAGCCGGGTGAACACGCTGTCTGCGACGGCGTTGTACGACGTCCACGCGTCGGTGCCGTGCATGGTGGGCTGGCCGGCGACGTCGATGTTGTCCTTGATGAACGTCGGGACGCCGTCGAAAAACGCGGAGAAACCGGCGGGCGGGTCGGGCCGCTCGGCGGCCGACCGCGCCTGCTGAAAAGCCGCGTACGCCAAGCCATTCAGCATCGGGTCGACGGCCTCGGTGCGCGCGATCGCGGCCTCGACCACCTCCGCCCGGCTCACCCGACCGGCTCGGAGGGCGCCGGCCAGCCCGACCGCGTCGAGGTCGCCGAGGGCGTCGTCGCCGAACGCGTGCACGTGTCGCATGCACCGACGCTAACCCGCGCGGGCACGCCGTCGGGAGGTTTTGTGCCGCTGCGCGCGACCGGTCAGGCCTGGCCGACCTCGAAGCGCACGAACCGGGTGACCGTCACGCCGGCCTCGTCGAGCAGCGCCTTGACGGTCTTCTTGCTGTCGGACACCGACGGCTGCTCGAGCAGCACGGCGTCCTTGAAGAAGCCGTTCAACCGGCCCTCGACGATCTTGGGCAGCGCCTGCTCCGGCTTGCCCTCCGCCTTGGCCGTCTCCTCGGCGATGCGGCGCTCGCTGGCCACCACGTCCTCGGGCACGTCGTCGCGGGACAGGTAGCGGGCCTTGAGCGCGGCGATCTGCAGCGCGACCGCGTGGGCGGCCTCTTTGTCGCTGTCTTTGCCCGAGCCCTGGTACTCGACCAGCACGCCGACCGCGGGCGGCAGGTCGGCCGCCCGCCGGTGCAGGTAGGCCTCGACGGTGCCGTCGAAGTGCGCGACGCGGCGCAGCTCCAGCTTCTCGCCGATCTTGGCCGACAGCTCGGCGATCGCCTGCTCGACGGTCGTGTCACCGATTTTCGCGGCTTTCAGCGCGTCGACGTCGGTGGCCTTCGAGGACGCGGCCGCCGCCACGATCTGGTCGGCAAGCGCCTGGAATTCGGCGTTCTTGGCGACGAAGTCGGTCTCGCTGTTCAGCTCGATCAGCGCGCCGCCCTGGGCGGCCACCAGGCCCTCGGCCGTCGCCCGCTCGGCGCGCTTGCCGACGTCCTTGGCGCCCTTGATCCGCAGCGCCTCGACCGCCTTGTCGAAGTCGCCGTCGGATTCGGCCAGGGCGTTCTTGCAGTCGAGCATGCCGGCACCGGTGAGTTCCCGAAGCCGCTTGACGTCGGCAGCGGTGAAGTTGGCCAATGGTCAGCCTTCCTTAGGAGGGGTCGGTGGTGGGTTCGGGTGCGCCCGCTTCGGTGGGGGCGGCTGTCGCAGTGGCCGAGGCGAGCAGCTCCTGCTCCCACTCGGCGAGCGGCTCGGCGGCCTCGACCTCCGGCTTGCCGTCACCGCGGCCCACGCCGGCGCGGGCCTGCAGGCCCTCGGCGACCGCGGAGGCGATCACCTTGGTCAGCAGCGCGGCGCTGCGGATGGCGTCGTCGTTGCCCGGGATCGGGTAGTCGACCTCGTCGGGGTCGCAGTTGGTGTCCAGGATCGCGATGACCGGAATGCCCAGCTTGCGGGCCTCGCCGACGGCGATGTGCTCCTTGTTGGTGTCGACGACCCAGATCGCCGACGGCACCTTGCTCATGTCGCGGATACCGCCGAGGCTGCGCTCCAGCTTGTT
This sequence comes from Mycobacterium sp. MAC_080597_8934, assembly GCF_000523975.1. NCBI lineage: Bacteria > Bacillati > Actinomycetota > Actinomycetes > Mycobacteriales > Mycobacteriaceae > Mycobacterium > Mycobacterium sp. MAC_080597_8934. The sequence continues at coordinate 498,707 of NZ_JAOS01000019.1, forward strand.
CTTCTCGCGGGTCAGCCCGAGGATCTCCTTCTTGGTGCGGCCCTCGAAGCCGCCGGTCTGCTCCATGGCCTCGAGTTCCTTGAGGCGTTGCAGCCGCTTGTGCACGGTGGAGAAGTTGGTCAGCATGCCGCCGAGCCAGCGCTGGTTGACGTACGGCATGCCGACCCGGGTCGCTTCTGCCGCAATGGATTCCTGCGCCTGCTTCTTGGTGCCGACGAACAGCACGGTGCCGCCGTGGGCGACGGTTTCCTTGACGAACTCGTACGCCTTGTCGATGAACGTCAGCGTCTGCTGCAGGTCGATGATGTAGATGCCGTTGCGGTCGGTGAAGATGAACCGCTTCATCTTGGGGTTCCAGCGACGGGTCTGGTGCCCGAAGTGGGTGCCGCTGTCGAGCAGCTGCTTCATGGTGACTACGGCCATGGAGGTGCCTCACTTGTGTCGGTTGTCGCCCGGCATCGGGTGAAGCCGGGCCCTGGCGCCTGCGGCGATGCCGAACCCAGCCCGGAAACCCGGGTGGGACCGGTCGGCATGCGGTGCGATCTCCTCGTGGAAACTCCGAGACGCGATGCAGACGCGCGAAGTCAGCCCGCGGACGAGCTGCGACCAGCAGTTTACACCCACTCAGCAGGTGCTTTTTCCACAGCCGCCGCGGCCGTGACTGGCGGCGCCGCCGCCGCGGCGCTGAACTCGGTGCGTGCGGTGGGCGGCGCTGATGCTGGTCGTGGGCCTGGTCGGCGCGGTCCCGGCGGCGGCCGGCGATCTTCGCCTGGAGTGGCCGCTGCGCCCGCCGCCGGTGGTGGTGCGGGCGTTCGACGCCCCGGCCCAGGACTGGCATCCCGGCCACCGCGGCGTCGATCTGGCCGGCACCGCCGGTCAGCCGGTGTACGCGGCGGGCGCGGGGACCGTGGTGTTCGCCGGGCTGCTCGCCGGGCGGCCGGTGGTGTCGGTGGCACATCCCGGCGGGCTGCGCACCAGCTACGAGCCGGTCCGGGCGGTGGTGCGGGCCGGGCAGCCGGTGACGGCGCAGACGGTGCTGGGCGAGCTGCGGCCCGGGCACCCCGGCTGCCGGGCCTCTCACGCTGGAGGGGCCTGCCTGCACTGGGGCGCGCTGTGGGGTCCGGCGTCGGGCGCACGCTACGTCGATCCGCTGGGCCTGGTCGCGCCCACCCCGATCCGGCTCAAGCCGCTGGGCGGTTGAGCGCGCTCGAGTGTTGCACCTCGGCCTTCGGTGGTGCATCGCGGCGCGGATCGTCGGCGTGTCGCCGCCCAGGATTCACACTCGACGCGCGCGTCGCCGGTCAGGCCCGCGGATGGGCCTGGTCGTGCACGGCGCGCAGCCGCGAGACCGCGACATGGGTGTAGAGCTGGGTGGTGGCCAGGCTGGAATGACCCAGCAGTTCCTGGACCACCCGCAGGTCGGCGCCGCCTTCCAGGAGGTGGGTGGCCGCGCTGTGGCGCAGCCCGTGCGGTCCCATGTCCGGCGCACCGCTGACCGCCGCGATCGTCTGGTGCACCACGGTGCGGGCCTGGCGGACGTCGAGCCGGCGGCCGCGGGCGCCCAGCAGCAGCGCCGGGCCGGACTCCGCGTTCGCCAGGGCGGGCCGCCCGTCGGCCAGCCACGCGTGCAGCGCCTCGCCGGCCGGCGCCCCGAACGGGACGCTGCGCTGCTTGTTGCCCTTGCCCAGGACGCGGACCAGCCGGCGCCCGGTGTCCACGTCGTCGATGTCCAGGCCGCACAGTTCGCTGACCCGGATCCCGGTGGCATACAGCATCTCGACGATCAGCCGGTCCCGCAGCGCGATCGGATCTCCTTGTGCCGCACCGGTTTTAGCGGCGGCCATGGCGCCCAGCGCCTGGTCCTGGCGCAGCACCGCGGGCAGGGTGCGGTGCGTCTTGGGCACCTGCAGCCGAGCCGCCGGGTCCGCGGTCAGCAGGCCGCGCCGCACGGCCCAGGCGGTGAACGCCTTGACCGCCGAGGTGCGGCGGGCCAGCGTGGTGCGGGCGACGCCGCCGGCGGCGGCCGCGGACAGCCAGGAGCGCAGCAGGGGCAGGCTCAGCCCGTCCAGGCCCGTGCCGCGCTCACCGGCGAAGGCCAGCAGCGAGCGCAGGTCGCCGAGGTAGGCGCGGCGGGTGTGCGCCGAACGCCCGCACTGCAGCGCCAGGTACTCGTCGAACTCCTCGAGGATCGGTTCGCTGTCCGGCACTCCCCCACGCTGGCAGAAACCGGGCGGCCGGACTCAGACGACGCGCCGAAGCGTGTCCGGGGTGAGATCTTTGCGCGTCGGATATCCGTCGACAGCCATGATGAGGTCGGCCTCGGCCAGGATCGAGCGCAGCACGTGCACGATGCCGTCGACGCCGCCGAGCGCCAGGCCGTACGCGTACGGGCGGCCGATGCCGACCGCGGTGGCGCCCAGCGCGAGCGCCTTGACGACGTCGGCGCCGCTGCGGATCCCGGAGTCGAACAGCACCGGCAGGCCGTCGGCCGCCTCGACCACACCGGGCAGGCAGTCCAGCGCGGGCAGACCGCCGTTGGCCTGGCGTCCGCCGTGGGTGGAGCAGTAGATGCCGTCGACGCCGCCGTCGCGGGCGCGGCGGGCGTCGTCGGGGTGGCAGATGCCCTTGATGATCAGCGGCAGATCGGTCAGCGACCGCAGCCAGGGCAGGTCGTCCCAGGTCAGCGGGTTTCCGAAGGTCGATATCCACTGCAGCACGGTGCCCTGCGGGTCCTCCTCGGGCGGGCGCGCCAGGGCGGCGCGGAACACCGGATCGCTGGTGTAGTTGCTCAGGCACATCCCCCGCAGCTGGGGAAAGTTGGCGGTGGACAGGTCGCGCGGTCGCCAGCCGGGGATCCAGGTGTCCAGGGTGACGATGATGCCCTTGAAGCCGGCGGCCTCGGCCCGGTGCACGAGGCTGGCGGCCAGCTCCCGGTCCTTCGGGGTGTAGAGCTGAAAGAAGCCGGGGGTGTCGCCGAACTGCGCGGCGACGTCTTCCATCGGGTCGGCGGTCAGGGTGGAAACGACCATGGGGACGCCGGTGGCCGCGGCCGCCCGCGCGGTGGCGAGGTCGCCGTGGCCGTCCTGGGCGCAGATGCCGATGACGCCGATCGGCGCCATGAACACCGGCGACGGCAGGGTCAGGCCGAACATCTGCACCGACAGGTCGCGTTCGGCGGCGCCGACGAACATGCGCGGGATCAGGCCCCAGCGGTCGAACGCCTCCCGGTTGGCCCGCTGGGTGCGTTCGTCGCCGGCGCCGCCGGTGACGTAGGACCACACCGACGGCGACATGGCCCGCTCGGCGCGGGCCTCCAACTCAGCGAAGGCCATCGGCAGCGACGGCGCCACCCCGCCCAGGCCGCGGAAGTAGATCTCGTTCTGGTAGTCGCCGAACGCCATGAGATAGAGGATGCCAGTCGGGCCGTCAGGCTTGCGCCGACTCCGCCTGGGCCAGTTCCTTCTTCCACTGCCGGAACGTCTCTTCGGTGCGGCCGCGGCGCCAGTAGCCCGAGATCGACGCCGCCCATTTCGCGTCGACGCCGCGCTCCTTGCGGATGTAGGGCCGCAGGTTGTGCATGACGGCTTGGGCCTCGCCGTGGATGAAGACGTGCACCTGCCCGGGCAGCCAGGGGGCGCTGGTGACGGCCTCGATCAGCGGCGCGTGATCGCCGGCGCGGTCCTCGGGAACCAGGTCGGCACGGCCGCCGCGGTACACCCAGTGCACCTCGACACCGTCGGGCGCGGTCAGCGGGATCTCGTCCTCGTGGCCGGCGACCTCGATGAAGGCCTTCCCGACCGCGCTGGGCGGCAACGCCTCCAGGGCCGCGGCGATGGCCGGCAGCGCCGATTCGTCGCCGGCCAGCAGATGCCAGTCGGCGGCCGGGTCGGGGGTGTAGGCGCCGCCGGGACCCATCAGGTGGATCGGCTGGCCGGGCTGGGCCGTGGCCGCCCATTGCCCGGCGATCCCATGTTCGCCGTGCACGACGACGTCCAGGGCGATCTGGCGGGACGCGGCGTCGACGTGGCGGACCGTCAGGGTGCGCACCGAAGGCTTCTTCTCGGCCGGTAGCTCGGCGAAGCTGTCCAGGGTCAACGGCTGGGGCAGCCCGGCCACGTCCACGTCGTCGGCGACGAAGGCCAGCTTGACGTAAGAGTCGGTGAACTTGCTCGGCACGAAGGCGTCGAAATCCTTGCCCCTCAGCACGACCCGCACCATATGCGGGGTGAGTTGTTCGGTCCTGACAACCTCGAAGCTTTGCAGTGGTCGGCCCGCCACGTGTCCTCCTGTCCAAACCTCGACCCGCCGTCGACTATACGAGTCACGCCGGTGGCGGGGCCGGGCCCGCGGCGGTCCGCACGATCCTCCAGCGCCCGTCCTGGCGGCGCACCAGCCCGGCCAGCTCGAGCATCGCCAGCGGCCCCAGCGCCTGCTCGGGCAGCAACCCGCAGCCGGCCGCGAGCTGCTCGACGGTGGCCGCGCCGCGGCCCGGCAACGCCTCGTACACCCGGCGTTCGGCCTCGCCCAGGCCGTCCAGCGGCGTGACCGGGTGCGGCTCCTCGGCGGCCAATTCGCCGATGTGGCCGATGAGCTCGACGACGTGCTCGGCGCGGGTGATCAGCTCGGCGCCGTTGCGGAGCAGCGCGTGGCAGCCCGCCGAGGCCGACGACGTCACCGGCCCCGGCACCGCCGCCACCACCCGGCCCAGCGCGCGCGCCCAGGCCGCGGTGTTGGCCGCGCCGCTGCGCAGCCCGGCCTCCACCACGACGGTGGCCCCCGCCATCGCGGCCACCAGTCGATTGCGGGTCAGGAAGCGGTAGCGGGCCGGGCGGACACCGGGCGCATATTCGGTGAACAGCAGGCCGTGCTGCCCGATCCGGTGCAGCAGCGCGGAGTGACCGCTCGGGTAGGCGACGTCGAGCCCGCCGGCCAGCACCGCCACGGTGACGCCGTCGCAGTCCAGCGCGGCGCGGTGCGCCGCGCCGTCGATGCCGTAGGCGCCGCCGGAGACGACCGCGACGTCGCGCTGCACCAACCCGGCCACCAGGTCGCCGGCGACCTGCTCGCCGTAGGCGGTCGCGGCGCGGGTGCCGACCACGGCGGCCGCCCGGTGGGCGACCTCGTCGAGCCGGGCGGGGCCCTGCGCCCACAGCACCAGCGGCGCCAGCATCGGCGCGGTGCCGGGCGGGCGGGGTGTCGCCGCGCCGAACGCGGCGAAGGCCAGCACCGGCCACTCGTCGTCGTCGGGGGTGACCAACCGCCCGCCGCGCCGGGCGATTAGCTCGAGATCGGCCGCCGCGCGGTCGATCTCGCGCCGGGCTTCGGTGTGTTTGGCCAGCGCGTCGTCGACCGCTGCGCGCCGGACCCGCTCGGCCGCCTCCACCGGCCCGACCCGGCGCACCAGGGCGCCCAGCCCGGGGCAGGGCGGTTCGGCGACCCGGGACAGGTAGGCCCAGGCGCGCAACGCCCGGGGGTCGGCGGCCGTCATCGCCGTGCTCCCGGTTCCAAGAATCCGCCAAGAATCCGTCCAGCCTCGCCCGCGACTGTGGTGTGGTCCGCCGACGGCCGCCCGCCGGCCCGCACCGAACGGAGCGAACGATGATCCTCGACCTGCCGCTGGGCTACGCCGCGTCGCAACGTCCCAAAAACCCGTGGGCGATCGCGGCGTTCGCGCTGAGCCTGGTCGCCTGGCTCGGTTTTCCCATCCCGGTGATCGCCATCGTGCTGGCCTGCATCGCGCTGCGCGAGATCCAAACGCGCGGCGAAAGCGGCCGCGCCATGGCGCAATTCGCCCGGGCGTTCGCGATCCTGGTGACCGTCGCGATCGCGCTGCGCGGCGGGCACACCGACTGGCTGACCCTGCTGCGCTGGTGACCCGGCCCGTCGGCGCGCCGCCGCGTTCATCGCTGCGCCCCCGCCTGGCGAAAGCTCAGCGCGGTGGCGACCTCCTCGGGTCCCGGCGACGTGCGCCCGGCCAGGTCGGCCACGCTCCAGGCGACCCGCAGGGTGCGGTCCAGGCCCCGGATGCTGAGCAGTCCGCGGTCCAGCGCCTTCTGCAGCGGATCCATCGCCGCGCTGCCCAGCCGGAACTTGCGGCGCAGCAGCGGCCCGCTCACCTCGGCGTTGGTGCGAAACCCGTACGGCAGCCAGCGCTGCGCCGCGGCTTGCCGCGCCTGCGCGACCCGCCGGCGGACCTGCGCGGTGGATTCGCCGTCGCCGCCGCCGAACGCGCCGGCCCGCACCGGATGCATCTGCACCCGCAGGTCCACCCGGTCCAGCAGCGGCCCGGACAGCTTGCCCAGGTAGCGCCGCTTGGCGACCGCCGCGCAGACGCAGTCCTGCGGATCGGCCGGCGCGCACGGGCACAGGTTGGCGGCCAGCACCAGCTGGAAGCGGGCCGGGTAGCAGGCCACGCCGTCGCGGCGGGCCAGCCGAATCTCGCCGTCCTCCAACGGTGTTCGCAGCGCCTCCAGCGCGCTGAGCCGGATCTCGGCGCACTCGTCGAGGAACAGCACCCCGCGATGGGCCCGGCTGACCGCGCCCGGGCGGGCCATCCCGGAGCCGCCGCCGACCAGCGCCGCGACGCTGGAGCTGTGATGCGGCGCCACGAACGGCGGCCGGGTGATCAACGGCGTGTCCCCCGACAGCAGCCCGGCCACCGAGTGAATCGCGGTGACTTCCAGCGACTCGCTCTCCGTCAGCGGCGGCAGCAGCCCCGGAAGGCGTTGCGCGAGCATCGTTTTGCCCACCCCCGGCGGGCCGGTGAGCATCAGGTGGTGGGCCCCGGCCGCGGCCAACTCCACCGCGAACCGGGCCTGCGTCTGCCCGACCACGTCGACCAGATCCGCCGTCGGCTCCGGGGCGGTGGTGTCCGGCTCGATCCGGCCGTCCAGGGCGCCGGTGCCGCTCAGCCAGTCCTGCAGCTGGCCCAGCGTGCGCACGCCCCACACGTCGATGCCGTCGACCAGGCTGGCCTCGGCCAGGTTGTCGGCCGGGACCACCACGGCCGGCCAGCCGTCGCGCTTGGCGGCCAGCACCGCGGGCAGCACCCCGCGCACCGGCCGGACCCGCCCGTCCAGCGACAGCTCGCCCAGCAGCACCGTCTTGTCCAGCCGGTGCCACGGGTTCTTCCGCTGCGCCGACAGCACCGCCGACGCCAGAGCGATGTCGTAGACGCTGCCCATTTTCGGCAGCGTCGCCGGCGACAGCGCCAGCGTCAGCCGCGCCTGCGGCCAGTTGTTGGTGCAGTTGCTGACCGCCGCCCGGACCCGGTCGCGCGACTCCTGCAGCGCGGCGTCCGGCAACCCCACCAGATGCACGCCGGGCAGACCGGACGTGATGTCGGCCTCGATCTCCACGATCTGTCCGTCCACGCCGCGCACCGCGACGGAGAACGCGCGTCCCAGCGCCATCAGCCGATCCCCTGCAGATGCGTGATCTCCGGGGTGCGGCGGCGCCCCACCCGCACGCCGATCACGTCGATGCGGATGGCCGCCCAGCGCCGGTCCTGGCCGGCCAGCCACAGCCCGGCCAGCCGGCGCAGCCGGCGGACCTTGCGCGGCGTGACGGCCTGCGGCAGCCCGCCGTAGCCGTCGCCGGTGCGGGTCTTGACCTCGACGAACACCACCGTGGACGTGGCGTCGTCGCAGGCGATGATGTCGAGTTCTCCGTAGCGGCAGCGCCAGTTGCGGTGCAGCACCCGCAGCCCCATCCGGGTCAGGTGGTCCACGGCGAGCGCCTCACCCATCGTGCCCAGCTGGATCCGGGTCATCGTCGTTTCGGTCGTCATGGCGGCCACCCTGCCCGGCGCCGCCGACGGGCGAGGCCGGGCCGCCGGGCGCGGCCGCCCGCACCGGCCGGTTATCCCCAGTGCGGCGCGCATCCACAGCCACGCCGGGCCACCGGTGCGGTTCAGCCGATCCGGTCGGCCCGGGTGTAGATGTTCATCGAGTCCTCCCGCAGAAAGGCCACCAACGTGACTCCGGACTCCTCGGCCAGCGACACCGCCAGTGACGACGGCGCGGACACCGCCGCCAGCACCGGGATACCGGCCATCACCGCCTTCTGGGCCAGCTCGAACGACGCCCGCCCGCTGACCAGCAACACCGTGGCGCGCAGTGGCAGCCGCTGCTGCTCCAGCGCCCAGCCGATCACCTTGTCGACCGCGTTGTGCCGGCCGACATCCTCGCGCACCACCAGCATGGTGCCGTCGGCGCGGAACAGCGCGGCCGCATGCAGACCCCCGGTGCTGTCGAAAACCTTTTGCGCCGAACGCAATTGGTGTGGCATCGCCTGCAGGGTGGCGGCCGCGACGGTGGCGGGGTCGGTGCCCGGCGAAAACCGGCTGACCGATCGCACCGCCTCGAGCGACGCCTTGCCGCACACCCCGCACGAGGAGGTGGTGTAGAAGTTGCGGGTGACGTCGAGCTCGGGGCGGCCGAGGCCGGCCGTCAGCGCGACGTCCAGCACGTTGTAGCTGTTCGCGCCGTCCTCGCCGCGCCCGGCGCAGTAGCGGATGCTGTGCACGTCCTCGCGGGCCCCGATGATGCCCTCGGTCAGCAGAAAGCCTTGGGCCAGTTCGAAATCCGAGCCCGGCGTGCGCATCGTCACGGTGACCGCGGCGCCGCCCACCCGGATCTCCAACGGCTCCTCGACGACCAGGGTCTCCGGTCGGGTGATCGCCTGCCCGGCGGTCAGATGCGTGACCCGCCGGCGCGACGTTACCTGCACCGCCTCAAACTACCGCGACCGGTGGGTCAGCGAGCCGCGGCAGACCCACGAGCCGATCACACCGCCGACGCCAGCGCCGCCAGCGCCTGCGCCGAGGTGTGCACAGGCCGCCAGCCCAGTTGGGTTTTGGCCTTGGTGGTGTCCATCACCATCGACGTGCGCGCGGTGTGCAGCCATTCCAGCATCGAGGGCACCAGCGGCGCCTTGGATATCGCCGCCGAGGCCGCCGTCGCCGCCACGGCCGGCACCCGCACCGGCCGCCCGCCCAGCGCCTTGGCCACGTCGGCCACCGTCACCACCCCGTCGCCGGCGATGTTGTACGCCCCCGGGGGCGCCGGCGCGGTGGCGGCCAGCGCGATGGCCGACGCCACGTCGTCGTGGTGGACCAACTGCAGCGGATAACCGGGGTCCGGCACCACCGGCTTGAGCACCGGGATCGCCTGCACCGCTTTGACGATGGCGCGCAGCGGGCCGGGCAGCTGGTTCCACGGCATCGCGTCGGCCAGCGCGGTCGCGCCCGGCCCGGCCACGATGCAGGGCCGCAGCACGAACACCTCCAGCGGCGAATCCTTGGTGATCTCGGCGAGCATCGCCTCGGACGCGGCCTTCTGCGCCGAGTAGTAATGCTCGGCGGACCCGCGCGCCGGCACGTCCTCGGTCAGCGGGACGGGGTTGTCGGAGTGGTAGCCGTAGGCCGCCACCGACGACGTGTACACCAGGCGCCGCGGCCGCCCGGCCGCCACCGTCGCCTCGAAGACGTTGCGGGTGCCCTGCAGGTTGACGCGGGCGCTCTCGTCGCGCGAACCCATGATGATGAAGGCCAGGTGGATCACCACGTCGGCCTGCGCGACCACCGCGTCGACGGCCTCCCGGTCCAGGATGTCGCCCTGCTGGTAGGTGGTCTTCTGCCAGCCGCGCGAGGACGGGGAGAACGGCCGGCGAGCCATCCCGATGATCGCGTCCACGCCCGGTTCGCGCTCCAGTGCCGTCACCGCGGAGCGGCCGATCTCCCCCGTCGGTCCGGTCACCGCGACGGTCACACCCACTCGGTCACCCCCATTCAGACGTCCTTCCCCCCGGCGGCCGGCCGAAACCGTGCGAGGCCGACGTCGCGCACGCCCGCTCGGCGCGTGGTAGAACCATCATTCCAACCCGCGCGCGATCGCGCCTGCCGCCCACGGGCGGGCATCGCACCCCGTCGACGACCGGCGGTGACGGCGGATGCCGTCGGCAACCCGGCCAAACGGCATGTAAGGCTGGTGTCGGCGAGGAGATAATTTACGGCGTTGGGGAGCGGGTCATCCCGCCGGCACCGCAGGAAACGAGGCAGCAGCATGGCGGAACAATCGGAAGCCGGCGCGGTGGCGTCCGCGGCGGGCGGGGAGAAAGCCGATCCCGCGACGGTTTTCGCGGCGCTGGCCGAGATCATCTACCAGGGCTCGGACGCCAACGAGATGTATGCCGCCATCTGCATCGCCGCCACCCTGACGGTGCGCGGCTGCGATCACGCCAGCCTGTTGGTGCGCGAGAACGACCGCTACGTCACCGTCGGCGCCAGCGACCAGCTGGCCCGGCACATCGACGAGCTGGAACGCCGGGCCGGCGACGGCCCCTGCATCGACGCGATCGAGGAGGAGACGCCGCAGATCGACCCCGACCTGACCACGCCGTCGCTGTGGCCCAAGCTGGCCTCCGTGCTGGTCGCCGAGACCCCGGTGCGCGGTGCGATGGGCTTTCGGCTGCTGGTCGACAAGCGCAAGGGCGCGGCGCTCAACCTGTTCAGCGACACCCCCAACATGTTCGACGCCGAGTCGGCCGGCCGGGCGGCGGTGCTGGCCGCCTTCGCCAGCGTCGCCATCAACGCCGTCGCCAAGGGCGAGGACGCCGCGAGCCTGCGCCGCGGGCTGCTGTCCAACCGCGAGATCGGCAAGGCGGTCGGCATGTTGATGCTGTTGCACGAGATGACCGAGGACGAGGCGTTCGACCTGCTGCGCCGCCACTCCCAGGCGCTCAACATCAAGCTGGCCGAGGTCGCGCGCGCCGTGATCGACAACCGCGGTCAGCTGCCACCCGAGATCGAGAACCAGCTGCCGCCCAACACCTAGGCCGGGCTATTCGGGCAGCCGCAGCTCGGGCTTTTCGACCTCTTCGATGTTGACGTCCTTGAAGGTGACCACCCGCACCTGCTTGACGAACCGCGCCGGCCGGTACATGTCCCACACCCAGGCGTCGGAGAGCCGCAGCTCGAAGTAGACCTCGCCGTCGGCGTTGCGCGGCGTCATCTCCACGCTGTTGGCCAGGTAGAAGCGCCGTTCGGTTTCCACGACGTAGCTGAACTGTCCGACGATGTCCTTGTATTCGCGGTACAGCGAGAGCTCCATCTCGGTTTCATACTTTTCGAGATCTTCTGCGCTCATCTGCCACTCATCTGCTCAGACGTCCTTCTTCGGAGACACTGCCCTCGCCATCCCATCTTTCCTCACCGGCCCTCGTCGCGCTGCAGCGGTAGGTCCGGTTTGCAGTCGGCCACCACCCGGCCGCCCGAGCCGTTGGCCACCCGCCGCACGTTGATGAACGAATGACGATGCTGCGGGCACGGGCCCAGCCGGGCCAGCGCCGCGCTGTGCGCCGGCGTGCTGTAGCCCTTGTGGTCGGCGAAGCCGTAGCCGGGGTGCTCGGCGTCCATCGCCACCATCAACCGGTCCCGGCTGACCTTGGCCAGCACGCTGGCGGCCGCGATGCACGCCGCGACGGCGTCGCCCCCGATCACGGGCAGCGACGGCACCGCCAACCCGGGCACCCGGAAGCCGTCGCTGAGCACGTAGCCGGGCCGCAGCGACAGCCCGGCCACGGCACGGCGCATCCCCTCGATGTTGGCGACGTGCACGCCGCGGCGGTCCACCTCCGCCGGCGGAATGAAAACCACGTGGTAGGCCAGCGCGTAGCGGCGGATCACCGGGAACAGCCGCTCCCGCACGCTCTCCGTCAGCTTTTTCGAATCATCAAGGGCGGCAAGGCTTTCCAGCTTTCCGGGACCGAGCACGCAGGCCGCTACCACCAGCGGTCCGGCGCAGGCGCCGCGGCCCACCTCGTCCACGCCGGCCACCGGCCCCAGACCGCTGCGGTACAGCGCCGACTCCAGGGTGCGCAGACCCGACGATTTACGAATCACCGTCCGGGGCGGCCACGTCGTGGCCATGGTTACTGCCCCTGTTGCGGGTTCACCGATCCCACCCCGCCCCAGCGGGACGGCGGCCACACGATGAACCTGGCCTTGCCGATCACGTTGGACACCGGCACGGTTCCCGAGGCCGGATCCCCGGTGCACAACACGCCCTTGAGCGCCTCGGCCGGCACGCTGGTGCAGTGCGCGCGTGAATCCGCGGAGTGGGTCCGGTTGTCGCCCATCACCCACAGCCGCCCGGCCGGCACGGTGACCGGGCCGAACTCACTGCCCAGGCACGGGTACACCGACGGGTCGGCGGCCATGGTGTTGCGATCCAGGTAGGGCTCGCGCAGCGGCTTGCCGTTGACCGTCAGCCCGGTCTCGGCCCGGCACTGCACGGTCTGTCCCCCGACCGCGATCACCCTTTTGACCAGGTCGTTCTCGTCCGGTGGGACGAAGCCGACGAAGGACAGCGCGTTCTGCGCCCAGCGCAGCGCGGTGTTGTTGGACCGGATCGACTTGTAGCCGAGGTTCCACGACGGCGGGCCCTTGAAGACGATGACGTCGCCGGGGCGCGGGGCGCCGAAGCGGTAGCTGACCTTGTCGACCATGATCCGGTCGCCCACACAGCCGGTGCAGCCGTGCAGCGTGGGCTCCATGGACTCCGACGGAATCAGGTACGGCCGCGCCACGAAGGTCAGCATGACGTAGTAGAGCAGCACGGCGATCACCGCCAGGATGGCGAATTCGCGCAGCGTCGAACGCTTGGAGCCCTCGCTGGGAGCGGCTGCGTCGGGCTTGGTCCCCGGTTCGGGAACCGGTGCGGGCGCGCCGGCGTCGTCGTCGGGGCGGGTATCCGGGTTGCGGGTGGAGACCTTCGGATCTGCGTCGCCAGCGTGGGACTGGGGGTTAGAGGAATCCGCGGTGTCGGTCACGAGATCAGCGTAGCCAGCGCACGTTACGGCCCGGCAAGCGGCGAGCGGTCGGGCCGCTCAGCGCTTCTCCTTGATCTTGGCCTTCTTGCCGCGCAGTTCACGCAGGTAGTACAGCTTGGCGCGGCGCACGTCTCCGCGGGTCACCACCTGGATGTGGTCGATGTTGGGTGAGTGCACCGGGAAGGTCCGCTCGACGCCGACGCCGTAGCTTTCCTTGCGCACGGTGAAGGTCTCGCGCACGCCGCCGCCCTGGCGGCGGATCACCACGCCCTTGAACACCTGGATCCGCTCCTTGGCGCCCTCGATGACCTTGACGTGCACGTTGACGGTGTCGCCCGGGCCGAAAACCGGGATGTCGTCGCGCAGCGACGCCTGATCGACGAAGTCCAGCCGGTTCATGTGAGAGACACTTCCTTGAGGTCGCGGCCGGCGGCAGCCACCCACACGCGGGTGTGAGGCGGTCGCCCGGCCGATGGTTTCGGGCTTTCTGGCGCATCTCGCAGCAGGCGGGAAGTGGCCCAGCCGGCCTGCAACCGCTGGAGACAACTGGTCAATTGTGCCAGACGGGGTCCCTGGCGCGGAAATCACAGCGCGTCGGCGGTTCACAACGAGCCGAACGCGCTGGTGAATGGTACATATGACTGGGGTCAGAACGCGCTACCCGCACCACGGCGTGATGGCCGGTGCGAGTGCCGCGAGCGGGCCGCCGTAGGCACTGTGTCGAGTCGCGCGCAAGGAGACGAATGCGGGTACGGCCGCTGACGCTGTTCACCGCCACCGCGGCGGTGACGTTGCTGATCGCTGCCGGTTCCGAGGCGCTGGTCCAGGCCAAGGTGTACCACCTGCCCGTCGCCGCGCCGGTGCGGGTGCTCACCCAGCCGCCGCCCCCGCAGTCGGCCGCCCTGATGCTCGAGGCCGCCACTCCGCCGCAGCCGCCGCAGGCGCTGCCGAACGCCGGGTTCGCCCAGCTGCCGACCCGCATCCAGCAGGCCGCCGACCAGGCCGCGGCCAGCGGCGCCGCGCTGTCGGTGGCCATCCTCGACCGCGGCACCCACCAGCTGGTGTCCAACGGCAACGGCCAGATCGTGGGCACCGCGTCGGTGGCCAAACTCTTCATCGCCGACGATCTGCTGCTGCACCAGGCCGAGGGCAAGGCCGCGCTGAGCGCCGACGACCGCCAGGCGCTGGACATCATGCTGCAGTCCTCCGACGACGGCGCCGCCGAGCGGTTCTGGGGCCAGGGCGGGGGCGCGGCCATCATCTCCGAGGTGGCGAGCCGCTACGGCCTGACGTCCACCACCCCGCCCGGCGACGGCCGCTGGTGGAACACCATGAGCTCGGTGACCGACCTGATCCGCTACTACGACATGCTGCTGGACGGGTCGGGCGGCCTGCCGGCCGACCAGGCCAGGATCATCGTCAGCGACCTGGCCCAGTCGACCCCCAACGGCGTGGACGGTTATCCGCAGCGATTCGGCATCCCCGACGGCCTGTACGCCGAGCCCGTCGCGGTCAAGCAGGGCTGGATGTGCTGCATCGGCGCCGACTGGATGCACCTGTCCACCGGCGTGATCGGCGCCGACCGCCGCTACATCATGGTGGTCCAGTCGCTGCAGCCCGCCGACGACGCGACCGCCCGGGAGACCATCACCCGGGCGGTCAAAACGATCTTTCCCGACGGCCGCATCGAGGCCCCGCCGCACGGGCTCTAAAGGCCCGGATCGTCTTGCGGCCCAACCGGATCGGCTAGCAGCTCCGGTCGGCGCTCGCGGGTGCGCTGCAGCGAGACCTCCCGGCGCCACGCCGCGATCCGGGCATGGTCACCGGAGAGCAACACCTCCGGCACGTCCAGCCCGCGCCAGCTCGGCGGCCGGGTGTAGCTGGGCCCCTCCAGCCGCCGGTCCAGTGCCGGCGAGTGCGAATCATCGTGGCGCGACGCGGGATTGCCGAGCACCCCGTCGAGCAGCCGCAACACGGCCTCGATCATCACCACCGCCGCCGACTCCCCGCCCGGCAAGACGTAGTCGCCGATGGAGACCTCTTCGACCCGCATCCGCCGGGCGGCGTCCTCGACCACCCGCTGGTCGATGCCCTCGTAGCGGCCGCATGCGAACACCAGATGCCGCTCGGCGCTCCAGCGGGCGGCGGTGGCCTGGTCGAACAGCACGCCGGCCGGCGTGGGAACCACCAAAAGTGTTTCCGCGGAGGCGATTTCGTCGAGCGCCTCACCCCACACCGGCGCCTTCATCACCATGCCGGGGCCGCCGCCATAGGGGGCGTCGTCGACCGAGCGGTGCACGTCGTGCGTCCAGCGCCGCAGGTCGTGCACCCGCAGATCGACCAGGCCGGACTGAATCGCCTTGCCCGGCAACGACTGCCGCAGCGGGTCCAGGTAGGCCGGAAAGATGGTGACGACGTCGATTCTCATGCCGGCCTACAGGTCCAGCAGGCCGTCGGGCGGATCGATCTCGATGAGCCCGTCGTCCAGCGACACCGCGGTGACGATCGCACTGACGAACGGCACCAACACTTCTCGCGGCGCACCGTCCGCGTCGTCACGCACCGCCAGCAGCTCGCCGGCGGCGGTGTGCAGCACCTCGGCGACCGCACCGACCCGCCGGCCGCCGGTGGTGCGCACCTGCAGGCCCTCGAGTTGATGGTCGTAGTAGGTGTCGGGCTCGTCGATCTCGGGCAACTCGGCGGAGTCGACGACGAACAGGGTGCCGCGCAGCGCGTCGGCGGCGTCCCGGTCGGTGACGCCGGCCAGCCGCACCAGCAGCCGCCCGCCGTGCTCACGCGCGCTCTCGATGACGCAGCTGCGTTCCGGGCCGCCACGGGAAGGCTTGGCGCGCAACGTGTTACCCGGTGCGAATCGGGCGGCGGGATCGTCGGTGCGGATCTCGACGACGATCTCACCGCTGATGCCGTGCGCTTTGACCACGCGCCCGACGGTCAACTCCAAGGGAGTTCCCTACTGGTCGGTGTCCACCACGTCGACGCGGATCCCGCGTCCGCCGATGCCGGCGACCAGCGTGCGCAACGCCGTCGCGGTGCGACCGCCGCGGCCGATCACCTTGCCCAGGTCGTCGGGGTGGACGTGGACTTCCACGGTCCGCCCGCGGCGGCTGGTCACCATGTCCACCCGGACGTCGTCGGGGTTGTCGACAATCCCGCGAACCAGATGCTCAACAGCGTCAACGACAACCGTGCTCATGACCGCGGTCAGCTCTCGGTGCTCGACTCGGCCTGCTCGCCACCCTCGGCCGGCGCGGCGGCCTCAGGCTCGGTTGCTTCCGGCGCGGCGGCTTCCGGCTCGGCGGCTTTCGCGGCCTTCTTGACCCCCGACGTCGCGGCCTTCTTCTTCGGCTTGGCGGCCTCGGTGGTCGGTCCGCCCTCGGCCTCGGCCAGCGCGGCGTTGAACAGCTCCAGCTTGCTGGGCTTGGGCGGGGCGACCTTCAAGCGGCCCTCGGCGCCCGGCAGACCCTTGAACTTCTGCCAGTCGCCGGTGATCTTCAGCAGCTTGAGGACGGGCTCGGTGGGCTGAGCACCCACAGACAACCAGTACTGCGCGCGCTCGGAGTTGATCTCGATCAGGCTCGGGTCTTCCTTGGGGTGGTAGCGGCCGATGATCTCGATGGAGCGGCCGTCGCGCCGGGTGCGGGCGTCGGCGACGGCGATGCGGTACTGGGGATTGCGGATTTTGCCAAGCCGGGTGAGCTTGATCTTCACAGCCATGGTTAAGCGAATTCTCCTGTGTGGATCACGCTGCAATTCAGCAATCGGGGCGGGCTGCCCGGATCCGGTTTTGCCTCGCGTGCAGCCGCCTATTGTGCCAGAACGGCCGCGGCGATCAGAAATCGCGCGCGGTCACATCACCTTCTGGAACACCTTCGTCTCCACCCGCCTGGTCATCCGCCAGCCCCCGGGCGTGCGCACGAACTCGTCGTCATACCAGAGCCCGCAGAACAGCACCTGATCGGTGTCGCCGCCCAACACCATCGGGTTGAAGCAGATCACCCGCGACGAAGCGGTGTCCCCGTCGATGCGCACCGAGAAGTTGCCCAGCATGTGCGCGTATACCGGGAAGTTGGGCAGCACCTCGGCCAGCCACTTCTTCACCTCCGGGTACCGGCCCTCGATGCCGCCCAGCGCCGTGTAGTCGATGTAGGCGTCCGGCGTGAAGACGTCGTCCAGGTCGTCGAATCGCCGGTTGTCGATCGCGGTCGAGTAGTCCACCAGCAGCTGCTGGATCTCCAGGCGGTCGGAGATCTCCTCCAGGCTCAACATGCATCGGACAGTAGACGAAAATCCCCTCCGAAATGGACCGGAAGTTAGACTTTGCGGCCATGCGCAAGCTCTGGACCGCGGCCGCGGCGCTGCTGCTCGTCGGCGCCTGCGGTGCCCCCACCGCCGCGGCGGACAGCACCCAGCCGGCCGGCTCGATCCCGATTCCCGACGGCCCGGCGCAGACCTGGATCATCGCCGACCTGGACAGCGGTCAGGTGCTGGCCGGCCGCGACCCCAACGTCGCGCATCCGCCGGCCAGCACCATCAAGACGCTGCTGGCCCAGGTGGTGCTGGACGAGGTGAGCCTGGACGCCACCGTGGTGGCCGACGCCGCCGACACCCAGGTCGAATGCAACTGCGTCGGCATCAAGCCGGGCCGCAGCTACACCGCGCGCCAGCTGCTCGACGCCCTGCTGCTGGTGTCGGGCAACGACGCCGCCAACACGCTGGCGCACATGCTGGGCGGGCCGGAGGCGACGGTGGCCAAGATGAACGCCAAGGCGGCCGCGCTCGGCGCCACCAGCACGCACGCGTCGACGCCGTCCGGCCTGGACGGGCCCAACGGGTCGGGGTCGTCGACGGCGCACGACCTGGCCGTCATCTTCCGCGCGGCAATGGCCAACCCGGTGTTCGCGCAGATCACCGCCGAGCCCTCGGCGATGTTCCCCGGCGACAACGGTCTGCAGCCGATCACCAACCAGGACGAGCTGCTGCAGCGCTACCCCGGCGCGATCGGCGGCAAGACCGGGTTCACCAACGCGGCCCGCAAGACCTTCGTCGGCGCCGCCGCGCGCGGGGGCCGGCGGCTGGTGATCGCCATGATGTACGGGCTGATCAAGGAGGGCGGGCCGTCGTACTGGGATCAGGCGGCGACGTTGTTCGACTGGGGCTTCGCCCAGAGCCCACAGGCCAGCATCGGCTCGCTGTAACACCGACGCTCGCCACCCCGCGCCACGCCGCCCCGCCGCGAGCAGACACAAAAGCGCCCGATTCCCCGGCGTGTCGCGTGCTTTTGCGTCTGCTCGCCAGACTCACTGCGGCAGCGCGGCGTTCAGCAGCGCGGTCAACACCGGGATCCGCTGCGCCGCGATTTCCGGTTGCGGCAGCACACCTTCCACCACCGCGGCGCCGTCGAACACGTTGCGCATCAGCGCCACCAGCACCGGGAAGGTGTCGGCCGGGAAACCCTCGACGCCGGGCAGCGCGCGAGACACCTCGTCGATCTTCGCGGCGTACTGCGCGAGCTCGTGTTGCAAAGTCTCCCTGAGCTTTTCGTCGGTGCGCGCCGCAACCGTCAGTTCGTAGATCACGGCGTTGACCGGGCCGCTGGTGAGGTCGCGCAGGATGCCCAGCACCGCTTCCAGCACCGGCTGGTCGGCGGGTATCTCGGCGACCCGCTTGGTGAAGGACTCCAGTTGACGGCGCAACACCTCCGAGGCGGTGGCCGCCATGAAGTCGCCCATGGTGTCGAAGTGCCGGAACAGCGCACCCACCGACACCCCGGCCCGCTTGGTGATCACCGCCGCCGAGGCGCGGGCGTAGCCGACCTCGATGATGGTGGCGATGGACGCGTCCAGCAGCCGCGCGACGGTTTCCTCGCGACGCTGTTGCTGGGTTCTGGCCATCTCAGGCGGTCACCCTCGGGGCGCCGACCCTGGCCCGGACCCGCTGGCCGGCCCGCAGGTAGCGGCCCGATTTCACGGTGTGCCCGTAGCCGTCCCGGAATTCGCCCTTGCGGTGGCTGCCGCCGAAGACGACGACGCCGCCCACTCCGGTGGCGACGACGGCGTCGTCGTTGCGGTTGACCATGCGGCGCAGGCCGCCGTAGAACGGCACCGCTTCCTCGTGGTAGGCGTCCACCGACTCGTCGAGGCCGGCCGGGTCGATCACCACGAAGTCGGCCCGGTCGCCCGGGCGCAGGGTGCCGGCGTCGATGCCGAACCAGTCCGCCAGTTCGCCGGTGAGGCGGTGCACGGCCCGCTCGATCGACAGGAAGGGCGCGCCGGCGGCCTGCGCGTCGCGGGTGCGCTTGAGCATGCGCAGCGCGAAGTTGTAGAAGGCCATGTTGCGCAGGTGCGCGCCGGCGTCGGAGAAGCCCATGTGGATGCTGGGGTCGGCGGCGAGTTTGTCCAGCTGCTTGGGCCGGTGGTTGGCCACGGTGGTGGTCCACCGGACGTGGCGCTCACCGTTTTCCACCAGCACGTCGAGGAACGCGTCCAGCGGGTGCAGGCCACGCTCGTCGGCGATCGCGCCAAAGCTCTTTCCTATCAACGACTTATCCGGACATTCGACGATGACCGCATCGTAAAAATCGCGGTGCCACAGCGACGGGCCGAGCTTGACCCGGTCGAATTCGCGGCGGAACCGCCGACGGTAATCGGTGTCAGCCAGAAGTTCGTTGCGCTGCAACTGATCCCGCAGATGCAGCGCGGCGGTCCCCGCGCCGAATTCCTCGAAGACCGGCAGATCGATTCCGTCGGAATACAATTCGAACGGCACGGGCAGGTGCTGGAAGCGCACGCTGGAGCGCAGCAGTTTGTTGAGGATGCGGGTGCCCAGCCCGAAGGTGTGCACGGCCAGCGGCATGGACTTGGCGTCGGCCGACACCAGCATGCTCATCCGGACTCCCCTGCCGCGACCGAAGATCCGGCTGCTGGTCAGAAAGAACATCAGCGCCAGCGCGGGGTTGTCCAGATCCGGTGCGCTCTGCAGGATCCGGCCGCGGCGGCGCAGCACCTCGATCAGCTTGCGCCGTTCCCGCCAGGTGGCGAAGGTGGACGGCAGCGCGCGGGACCGGAAGCGTTCCCCGTCGAGCTTGTCGATGGCCGCATCCATCCCGGACATGCCGAGCAGCCCGGCGTCCAGCGCCTCGTCCAGCAGCGCCGCCATTTTCTCCAGTTCGGCATCGGTGGGCCTGACGGTGGCGTCGGTGGCGCGATCGAGCCCCAGCACCGCGGCGCGCAGATCCGAATGACCAAGCAGCGAGCCGACATTGGGCCCCAGCGGTAATGCGTCGACGGCCTTGACGTAGTCGGCGGCCGTCGACCAGGTCCGGTTGGAACTCAGTGCGCCGTAAACGTATTCGCGCGGCACCGCCTCCACCCGGCTGAACAGGTCGGCGGCGTCCTGCGAATCGGCGTAGACGGTGGACAGCGAGCAGTTGCCCAGCAGCACCGTGGTGACGCCGTGCCGCACCGACTCGCGCAGGCCGGGATCGAGCAGCACCTCGGCGTCGTAGTGGGTGTGCACGTCGATAAATCCGGGCAGCACCCACTTCCCGGCGGCGTCGATCACCTCGGGGCAGCCGGCCTCGTCCAGCGACTCGGCCACGTCCACCAGCACGCCGTCCCGGATGCCGAGCGTGCGGGTCAGCGCCGCGCCGCCGGTGCCGTCGAACCACAATCCGTCGCGAATGATCACGTCGTAGGGCATGGCGTCCTCCAAGTCGCGGGCTGCCGGAACGCTAACATAGATAGCAAGCACTCGCAATCTTTTGCGCCGAGATCCGCCCGCCGCCGACCGGTCTGCCCCGGCGGGTGCGACGCGCCGGGTTAGGCAGGTGAACGAAAGATGTTGCCGCGCAACATGATCAGATCGGGATTTCGAAGTACGGCCGGCCCGGAGCGCGGATCCTCGGCGAAGCACAACAGGTCGGCCGACGCGCCGTGCTCGAGTCCGGGCCGGCCCAGCCAGCGCCGCGCGTCCCAGCACGCCGCCCCCAGCGCCTGCGTCGCCGTCATCCCGATGCCCTTGAGCGCTTCCACCTCGTCGGCGATGCGCCCGGGGGCGACCATGGTGCCGGCGTCGCTGCCGGCGTAGATCGGCACGCCCGCCTCGCGGGCCGCGGCGATCCGGGACGGGCCGCGCGCGTACAGGTCGCGCATGTGGGCGGCATACGTCGGGTACTTGGCGGCGGCCTGGGCGATGCCGGGGAAATTCTCGACGACGTTGACCAGGGTGGGCACCAGCGCGGTGCCGCGGGACACCATCAGCTCGATGGTGTCGTCGGTCAGCCCGGTGCCGTGCTCGATGCAGTCGATGCCGGCGTTGATCAGCCCGGGCAGCGCGTCCTCGCTGAAGACGTGCGCGGTGACCCGGGCGCCGTGCGCGTGGGCGGTGTCGATGGCGGCCTTGAGCACCTCATCGGACCACAACGGCGCCAGGTCGCCGACGCTGCGGTCGATCCAGTCGCCGACCAGCTTGATCCAGCCGTCGCCCCGTTTGGCCTCCTGCGCGACCGCGTCGGGCAGCTGCCACTCGTCGTCCAGCTCGCGGGAGAAGCCCGCCGCGTACCGCTTGGGCCGGGCCAGGTGTTTGCCGGCCCGGATGATGCGGGGCAGGTCGTCGCGATCGTCGAGGCTGCGGGTGTCGGTGGGCGAGCCGCAGTCGCGCAACAGCAGCGCGCCGACGTCGCGTTCGATCTCGGCCTGGGCGATCGCCTCGTCGAGCGGGATCTCACCGTGCTCACCGAGCCCGACGTGACAGTGGGCGTCGACCAGCCCGGGCACGATCCAGCCGCCTCCGGAAGCCCCGAAGACGGTGTCGGCGCCGGCCACCGGTTCGGTGCTGATCCGCCCGTCGACGACCCAGAGTTCGATCGGGCCCTCGTCGGGCAGACTCCGACCGCGTAGGTGCCAGCGCACGGCGGCTACTTGTTGCCCGGGAACTTCAGCTTGGACAGGTCGAAGTCGGCCAGCCCGGGTGGCAGCTCGTTGAGGCCCTCGGGCAGCTGCGACAGGTCGGGGAACCCGGCCGGCATCCCGGGCCCCAGCGGGCTGCGCACCTTCGGCGGGGTGGGGCCGCGCGCGCCCTTCTTGCCCTTCTTGGCTTTACCCTTGGCGCCCTTGGCTTTTCGCGTCGCCGACTTGCGGCCCAGCCCGGGAATCCCCATGCCGCCGAGCATCGACGACATCATCTTGCGGGCCTCGAAGAAGCGGTCCACCAGCTGGTTGACCTCCGACACCGTCACGCCGGAGCCGTTGGCGATGCGCAGCCGCCGCGACGCGTTGATGATCTTCGGGTCGGCCCGCTCTTCGGGGGTCATGCCGCGGATGATGGCCTGCAGCCGGTCGAGCTGCTTGTCGTCGACGGCGGCCAGCGCGTCCTTCATCTGCCCGGCGCCGGGCAGCATGCCCAGCAGGTTGCCGATCGGCCCCATCTTGCGGATGGCCAACATCTGTTCCAGGAAGTCCTCGAGGGTGAGCTCGCCACTGCCGATCTTGACCGCGGCGGCCTCGGCCTGCTCGGCGTCGAAGACCTGCTCGGCCTGCTCGATCAGGCTCAGCACGTCGCCCATGCCCAGGATGCGGCTGGACATCCGGTCGGGGTGGAAGACGTCGAAGTCCTCCAGCTTCTCGCCGGTGGAGGCGAACAGGATCGGGACCCCGGTGACCTCGCGCACCGACAGCGCCGCGCCGCCACGGGCGTCGCCGTCGAGTTTGGTCAGCACCACGCCGGTGAAGCCGACGCCCTCGCGGAAGGCCTCGGCGGTGGTGACGGCGTCCTGGCCGATCATCGCGTCCAGCACGAACAGGATCTCGTCGGGGTCGATGGCGTCGCGGATGGCCGCGGCCTGGGCCATCAGCTCGTCGTCGATGCCCAGCCGGCCGGCGGTGTCGACGATGACGACGTCGTGGTGCTTGGCCCGGGCCTCGGCGAGGCCCTGTGCGGCCACCGCCACCGGGTCGCCGGGCCCGGACTCGGGCGAGGCTCCCGGATGCGGCGCGAACACCGGGACGCCGGCGCGCTCGCCGACGACCTGCAGCTGGTTCACCGCGGCGGGGCGCTGCAGGTCGCAGGCCACCAGCAGCGGGGTGTGGCCCTGCCCGCGCAGCCAGGCGGCCAGCTTGCCGGCCAGCGACGTCTTACCGGAACCCTGCAGACCGGCGAGCATGATCACGGTCGGTGGAGTCTTGGCGAACGCCAGCTGGCGGGTCTCGCCGCCCAGGATGCCGATGAGCTCTTCGTTGACGATCTTGACGACCTGCTGCGCCGGGTTCAGCGCGCCGGACACCTCGGCGCCCTTGGCGCGCTCCTTGATCCGGGTGACGAACGCGCGCACGACGGGCAGCGACACGTCGGCTTCCAGCAGCGCCAGCCGGATTTCGCGGGTGGTGGCCTCGATATCGGCGTCGGTCAGTCGACCCTTGCCGCGCAGTCCCGCAAGGGCACCGGTCAATCGGTCGGACAGCGATTCAAACACGACGCCAGCCTAGTGGCACTGCAAGCGCCGCGAAGCGGGGCGCAGCAGGTGCCGTTCGGCGCGAGCGTCACGCTGGCGTGACCCTCGGCGTCGAGCGCCACGCCGGCGTGACGCTCGACGGGGGTTGACGGCGCGACGCCGGCACAGAAAAGTCAGCTCATGCTCGAGGTGATCGAGAAGGGGTCCGGCAGCGCCGAGCACCCGACGCCGCTGCTCTTCGTGCACGGCGGCTGGCACGCCGCGTGGTGCTGGGAGAACTTCCTGGACTTCTTCGCCGACGCCGGCTACCGCGCGGTCGCGCTCAGCCTGCGCGGGCACGGCGCCAGCCCCACGTCCAAGCCGCTGCACAGGGTCTCCATCGCCGACTACCTGGACGACGTCGCCGCGGTGGCCGACGAGCTCGGCGGCGCGCCGATCCTCATCGGCCATTCGCTGGGCGGCTTCGTCATCCAGCGCTACCTGGAAACCCACCGCGTTCCCGCCGCGGTGCTGGTGGGGTCGGTGCCGCCGCAGGGCGTGCTCAGGCTGGCGCTGCGGGTCTGGCGCCGCCGGCCGTCGATGACCATGGAAGCCTGGAACGACCCCACCCTGCTGAAATTCCTCGCCACCCCGGCGCTGGCCCGCGAGTACCTGTTCTGCGCCGCCACCCCCGAGGCGATCGTCGAATCCTGCCGCCAACGCGCCGGAGCCGAAAGCGTGCGCGCCGCCATGACCGATCCGATGCTGCGCCGGGTCAGAACCCGACGGGTCAGCACGCCGATCCTGGTGCTGGGCGCGACGCACGACGGCTTCGTCAGCGCCGCGGACGTGTGCGCCACCGCGCGGGCCTACCGCACCGATCCGGAGTTCTTCGACATGGGCCACAACATGATGCTGGAACCGGGATGGGTCGCGGTCGCCGAACGCATCCGCGACTGGCTGCAGGCCCCGACGGCGGCCCGTCACCGCTAGCCGGTCGAGTCGCTCCCGCACCGAAAACCGTTGGCGTGCTAGATTTCACAGCCGCCGCTCAATCGAGCTGGCCGCGTCGAGGAGCAACGATTGGGGGGCCTGTGTCGGTGCCGGTCAGCAGCTTGGATCCGCGCGCCGGCAACGACCACAGCGACCGCTCCGGTGCGCTGCGCGGCTGGCAGCGCCGGGCGCTGGTGAAATATCTCGCCGGGCAGCCCCGCGATTTCCTGGCGGTGGCGACCCCGGGCTCGGGCAAGACGACGTTCGCGCTGCGGGTGGCCGCCGAACTGCTCGGCCAGCGCGCCGTCGAGCAGGTCACCGTCGTGGTGCCCACCGAGCACCTCAAGGTGCAGTGGGCGCAGGCCGCGGCGCGGCACGGCCTGGCGCTGGACCCGCGGTTCTCCAACAGCAACCCGCGGATCGCGCCGGAGTACCACGGCGTGATGGTGACCTACGCTCAGGTCGCCGCGCACCCCACGCTGCACCGGGTGCGCACCGAGCAGCGCAGGACGCTGGTCATCTTCGACGAGATCCATCACGGCGGCGACGCCAAGACGTGGGGCGATGCCATCCGCGAGGCGTTCGGCGACGCCACCCGCCGGCTCGCGTTGACGGGCACGCCGTTTCGCAGCGACGACAGCCCCATCCCGTTCGTGCGCTACGAGGCCGGACCCGACGGGGTGCGCCGCTCGCAGGCCGACCACACCTACGGCTATCCCGAGGCGTTGGCCGACGGTGTGGTCCGGCCGGTGGTCTTTCTGGCCTACTCCGGGGAGGCACGCTGGCGCGACAGCGCCGGCGAGGAGCACGCGGCGCGGCTGGGCGAGCCGCTGTCGGCCGAGCAGACCGCCCGGGCCTGGCGCACCGCGCTGGACCCGGCCGGGGAATGGATGCCCGCGGTCATCGCGGCCGCCGATCAACGGCTGCGCCAGCTGCGTGCCCACATCCCCGACGCCGGCGGCATGATCATCGCCTCCGACCGGGTCGCGGCCCGCGCCTACGCGACCCTGCTGACCAAGATCACCTCGGAGACGCCGACCGTGGTGCTCTCCGACGACCCCGGATCCTCGGCGCGCATCAGCGAATTCGCGGCGAGCACCAGCCGGTGGCTGGTGGCGGTGCGGATGGTCTCCGAGGGCGTCGACGTGCCGCGGCTGTCGGTCGGCATCTACGCCACCAGCGCCTCCACGCCGCTGTTCTTCGCCCAGGCGGTCGGCCGGTTCGTGCGGTCGCGCCGCCCGGGCGAGACCGCGAGCATCTTCCTGCCGTCGGTGCCCAACCTGCTGCGACTGGCCAGCGAGCTGGAGGCCCAGCGCAACCACGTGCTGGGCGAGCCGCACCGCGTCTCCGAGGGCGACCCCCTCGACGGCGACCCGGCCACCCGCACGCAGAACGAGAAGAGCGAACTCGACAACGGCTTCACCTCGCTGGGGGCCGACGCGGAACTCGATCAGGTCATCTTCGACGGCTCGTCGTTCGGTACCGCCGCCCCGGCCGGCAGCGAGGAGGAGGCCGACTACCTCGGCATCCCGGGTTTGCTGGACGCCGAGCAGATGCGCGCCCTGCTGCACCAGCGCCAGGACCAGCAGCTGCAGCGGCGGGCCGGGCAGCCGTCGGCGGGCGACGCCCCGCCGGCCACGGTGCACGGCCAGCTGCGCGAGCTGCGCCGCGAGCTCAACACGCTGGTGTCGATCGCTCATCATCGAACGGGCAAGCCGCACGGCTGGATTCACAACGAGCTGCGGCGCCGCTGCGGCGGACCGCCGATCGCCGCGGCCAGCCGCGAACAGTTGCGGGCCCGCATCGACGCGGTGCGCCGGCTCAACGCCGAGCACTCCTGACGGCCCATCACGGCCGCTAGTCGCCGACCGGTTCCTCGAGCACTTCCACGGCCGGACCGCCCAGCACCGTGAGCAGGCTTTGCTCGACGGCGTCGCGGGCGCCGGCGTCGCCGGCCGTGACGCAGAAGGCGTCGGCCGCGGTCGAGCCGAAGGTGTTGACCTTCGCCCAGACGATGTCGGTGCCGGCCCGCTCCAGCGCCCGGGTCAGCAGGGCGAGCAGCCCGAGTCGGTCCATGGCGCGGACTTCGACGATCAGCTGGTCGGCCGCGGCGGTGTCGACCCACAGGATGCGCGGCGGCGCGGTCGAGCGGGTGACGGGCACCCCGACCTGGACCTCGCCGGCCCGCCTGGTGGCCGCGCCGACGGCGTCGCTGTCCCGCTTCTCCAGCGTGCCCAGCACGTCGACGTCGCCACCCAGCGCGCCGGTGAACTGCTGGCGCAGCAGGCCCGCCTCCGGCGGCGAACCGAACAGCGGCGACACCACGAATTCGACGACCGCGAATCCCTCGTGCGTGCTGGCCGAGGCCGAGTGGATCCGCAGCGAGTTCAGCGCCAGCACCGCGGCGGCCTTGGACACCAGTCCGCGTTGATCCGGCGCGGCCATCACCACGTCCAGCCGCTCGCCGCCGCCGGGCTTGATCTGCACATGCACGCCGCGGTCGGCGGCGAGCGAAAGGTATTGGGGCGCAGCAGGTTCGACCTTCGGAAGCGGCTCCCCCGCCATCACCATCCGGCAGCGCCGAACCAGATCGTCGATCAGCGACGCCTTCCAGTCGCTCCACACGCCGGGCCCGGTGGCCTTGGAGTCCGCCTCGGTCAGCGCGTGCAGCACTTCCAGCAGCAGCGGGTCCTCACCGAGGGTTTTCGACACCCGCTCAATGGTTTTCGGGTCGTTGAGGTCGCTTCTGGTGGCGGCCACCGGCAGCAGCAGGTGGTGGCGGACCAGCTGCGCGAGCAGCTCGACATCGGCGGGCGCCATCCCCAGCCGCGGCCCGATCTCGAGGGCCAGCCCGGCCCCGAGCACGCTGTGGTCCACACCGCGGCCCTTGCCGATGTCGTGCAGCAGGGCCCCCAGCGCGAGCAGGTCGGGCCGGGCCACCCGGGTGGCCAGCGGCGCGGCGTTGACCGTGGTCTCGATGACGTGGCGGTCCACCGTCCACTTGTGCGCGACGTCGCGGGGTGGCAGGTCGCGGATGGCGTCCCACTCCGGCAACAGCCGGCCCCACAGCCCGGTGCGGTCGAGCGCCTCGATGGTCGCCACCGTGGTCGGCCCCGCCGACAGCAGCACCAGCAGGTCGTCCAGCGCCTCCCGCGGCCAGGGCTCCGGCATCTCGGGCGCGGCGGCGGCCAGCCGGCTCAGCGTGGCCGCGCCGATCGGTAAACCGGTGCTGGCCGACGCGGCGGCCACCCGCAGCACCAGGCCCACGTCGGTGTCCGGGCGGGCGTCGCGGGCCAGCACGATCTCGCCGGCGTACTCCACCACGCCCTCGTCCAGGGGACGGCGCTTGGGCCGGCGCACCAGGGCCGACACCCCGCGGCGCGGCAGCGCGTTCTCCGCGGTGCGCAGCCCGGTCTCGGCGTGATAGGCGATGGTGCGGCTGGCGTCGGACAGCTTGCGGGCCAAGTCGAATCGGTCACCGATGTGCAGGGCCGCGCTCAGTTCGTCGCCGTACTGGGCCAGCAGCTGGTCCAGCCCGCGGCCGGACACCCGGTGCAGCTCGGTGCGCACGTCGAGCAACGTCAGATGCGCGTCGTCCAGCGAGCCCCCCGGCGACTCGGGCCGAGCCATGCCGTGCCGGTCGATCAGCTGCGCCACGCCCAGCGCGTCCAGCAGCTGCACATCGCGCAGGCCGCCGCGGCCCGACTTCAGATCCGGCTCGGCGCGCTGCGCGATCCGGCCGCACCGGTCCCAGCGGGCCTGGGTCATCTCCACCAGCTCGTCCATCCGGGAGCGAATTGCGCTGCGCCACTGGCGTCTTGCGCCGGCGATCAACTCGTCGCTCAACCGCGCGTCGCCGGCGACGTGCCGGGCGTCCAGCATGCCCAGCGCCGCGATCATGTCGCCGTTGGCGACACCGAGCGCCCCGGACACGGTTCGCACGCTGTGGTCGAGCCGAACGTTGGCGTCCCACAACGGATACCACAGCGCGTCGGCGACCCGCTGCAGCACCTCGTCGGACTTGTTGTCGTGCAACAGCATCAGGTCCAGATCGGAATACGGCAGCAGCTCGTGGCGGCCCAGGCCGCCGATGCCCACCAGGGCGAAGCCGCTGTCGTCGGCGATACCGATCTGGGCCGCCTTGGCGGCCAACCACGATTCGTGCAGATCCAGCCAGGCGTGCCGCAGTTCGGCGGCGTGCAGCTTGCCGCCCTCGGAGAGAAGCTGACGCCGCGAGGCAGCCAAATCGACTGCCCCGCAAGCGTTTTGGTGCCCGGACGGATCGGGGCCGGTCGGGGTCATGCCGCCGGCGCCCGCCCGGGGTGTATCAGCAATTGGCGAAAGGCGTCACAGCGCATCGGTTCCGCGCTCGCCGGTGCGCACCCGCACGATGGTTTCCACCGGACTCACCCACACTTTGCCGTCACCGATCTTGCCGGTGCGCGCCGCCCGGACGATGCTGTCCACCACCTTGTCGACGATCGAGTCGTCGACGACGACCTCGATGCGCACCTTGGGCACGAAGTCGACCGAGTACTCGGCACCGCGGTAGACCTCGGTGTGACCCTTCTGCCGTCCGTAGCCCTGGATTTCGCTGACCGTCATACCCAGGACGCCCGCGTCCTCGAGGCTGGTCTTCACGTCATCGAGCGTGAACGGCTTTACGATCGCGGTGATCAACTTCATGACTGCTCTGCCTCCACTTTGTCGCCCACTCGCTGCTCCTCCAGGCCGTTGCGGGTATCCGCCACAGCGACCCGGGGCGGGAGAACCGAGCCGGTAGCCACGGCGAAATCGTAACCACTCTCGGCGTGCTCAGCCTCGTCGATACCCGAGGCTTCGGCCTCCGGGTTGAGACGAAGCCCCATCGTGTACTTCAGGATCAACGCCAGGATCAGCGTAACCACACCAGAGTAGATGAGGACGCTGAACGCGCCGACCGCCTGCCGTTCCAGCTGCGCCCAGCCGCCACCGTAGAACAGTCCCTTGGAGACGCCGGTGACGCCGCTGATGGCCGGGCTCTCCGGGGCGGCCAGCAGGCCCACCAGCAGGGTGCCGGCCAGCCCGCCGACCAGGTGCACCCCGACCACGTCGAGCGAGTCGTCAAAGCCCAGCTTGAATTTCAGGCCGACCGCCAGCGCGCACACCACGCCGGCCACCAGGCCCACCACCAGCGCGCCCAGCACGTTGACCGACGAGCAGGACGGGGTGATGGCGACCAGCCCGGCGACGATCCCGGACGCCGCGCCCAACGTGGTGGCCTTGCCGTCGCGGATGCGTTCGGTGAGCATCCAGGCCAGCATCGCGGTGGCGGTCGCGATCGTCGTCGTCATGAACGTCGACCCCGCCGCGCCGTTGGAGCTGGTGGCCGATCCGGCGTTGAACCCGTACCAGCCGAACCACAGCAGCCCGGCGCCCAGCATCACGAACGGCAGGTTGTGCGGCCGGAACAACGTGGTGGGCCAGCCGCGGCGCTTGCCCAGCACGATCGCCAGCATCAGGCCCGCCACACCGGAATTGATGTGCACCGCCGTCCCGCCGGCGAAGTCGATCGCGTGCAGCTTGTTGGCGATCCAGCCGCCGTGCTCGGAGGCGAAGCCGTCGAATGCGAACACCCAGTGCGCCACCGGGAAATAGACGAACGTCGCCCACAGGCCGGCGAACACCAGCCAGGCGGCGAACTTCAGCCGGTCGGACACCGCGCCGGAGATCAGAGCGACGGTGATGATCGCGAACATCAGCTGGAAGGCCACGAACACGGTGGCCGGCAGCGTACCGGCCAGCGGAATGTCCGTTGCCGCAGTGCCTTTGCTCGGGTCGGCGGCCACCGCGTTGACGCCGATGAGACCCTTGAGGCCCCAGTAGGACGTCGGCTTGCCCATGAAGTTGCCGACGTCGTCGCCGAAGGCGACCGAATAGCCGTAAAGCACCCACAGCACGGTGACCACGCCCATCGCGCTGATGCTCATCATGAGCATGTTCAGCACGCTTCTGGCGCGCACCATCCCGCCGTAGAAAAACGCCAGACCCGGCGTCATCAACAGCACCAGCGCGGAACTGGCCAGCATCCAGGCGGTATCGCCGGTATTGGGCTGGCCCAGTATCGGGTATGTCACTCGCAATCTCCTCCGGTCGGCCCGCTTCTGGCCATCAGACATGCGTCCGATGACCTGATCCAGAACATTGCGCAATGGTTGTTTCGGCGATAGTGCCGCTGTGTTTCGGCGGGATTAACGTCCCGCCGGGGCCGCGGAGGGGTTTTCAGCCGAGCAGCGCGTCGACGAAGGCGGCCGGCTCGAACGGCGCCAGATCGTCGGGGCCCTCGCCGAGGCCGACCAGTTTCACCGGCACCCCGAGTTCCTGCTGAACGCGGAAGACGATGCCGCCCTTGGCCGTTCCGTCCAGTTTGGTCAGCACGGCGCCGGTGATCTCGACGACCTCGGCGAACACCCGGGCCTGGGCCAGCCCGTTCTGCCCGATGGTGGCGTCGAGCACCAGCAGCACCTCGTCGACGGCGGCGCGGCGGGTGACAACCCGCTTGACCTTGTCGAGCTCGTCCATCAGCCCGACCTTGGTGTGCAGCCGGCCCGCGGTGTCGATGAGCACCACGTCGGCGCCGGCGGCGATGCCCTGGTCGACGGCGTCGAACGCCACCGAGGCCGGGTCGGCGCCCTCGGCGCCGCGCACCACCTCCGCGCCCACCCGCGACGCCCAGGTCTGCAGCTGGTCGGCCGCGGCGGCGCGGAAGGTGTCGGCCGCGCCCAGCACGACGCGCCGCCCGTCGGCGACCAGCACCCGGGCCAGTTTGCCGACGGTGGTGGTCTTTCCGGTGCCGTTGACGCCGACGATCAGCAGCACCGACGGGTGGTCGGCGTGCGGCAGCGCCCGGATCGAGCGGTCCAGGTCGGGCCGCAGCTCGTTGATCAGCACGTCGCGCAGCACGGCCTTGGCGTCCGCCTCGGTGCGCACGTCGCTGCTGGCCAGCCGGCCGCGCAGCTGGGCGATGACCGATTCGGTGACCACCGGGCCCAGGTCGGCGACCAGCAGGGTGTCCTCGACGTCCTGCCAGGCGTCTTCGTCCAGGTCGCCGCCGCCGATCAGGCCCAGCAGGCTGCGGCCGAGCGCGTTCTGGGAGCGGGCCAGCCGGCCGCGCAGCCGCTCCAGCCGGCCCTCGGTGGGCGCGATCTCCTCGATCTCGGGAGCGGGGGCCTCCGGAGCCGGCGCCGCCGGCGTCTCGGGTTCGGGAAGCTCGACCTCGGAGATGGTGCGTCGCGGCGCGTCCCGGGGGACGGTGGCGTCGTCGCCTACCGCCGGCAAGCCGGTGGTGTCGAGCCGCTCAGCCGGCTGGGCGGTCGGTGCCTGGCTGAACGTGATGCCCGAGGACGCGGTGTATCCGCCGGACCGGTCGATCGCCCCGGGTTCGGGGCGGGTCGAGAAGCTGATCCGGCGCCGGCGGTACCGCGCCAGGCCCAGGACCAGTGCGGCGATGACGACCAGGACGGCGATGACGACGAGGACCGCGACGGCGATCCAAAGACCTTGGGACACGCTGACATTGTTTCAAGCGGACCCGTGCCGCCCGGCCACCGGGCCTCGACCGCCCGCCATCCGCGCTGCTCAGGTGGTGACCAGCTGGTCCACCTGCTGACCGCGCATCCGCTGCGAGATCACCGCGGTGATGCCGTCGCCCTGCATGGTGACGCCGTAGAGTGCGTCGGCGACCTCCATGGTCGGCTTCTGGTGCGTGATGATGATCAGCTGCGAGCGCGCCCGCAGCAGCTCGAACAGGCTGATCAGCCGCCGCAGGTTGGTGTCGTCGAGGGCGGCCTCGACCTCGTCCATGATGTAGAACGGCGACGGGCGGGCCCGGAAGATGGCCACCAGCATGGCCACCGCGGTCAGCGCCTTCTCGCCGCCGGACAGCAGCGAGAGCCGGGTGATCTTCTTGCCCGGCGGGCGGGCCTCCACCTCGATGCCCGTGGTCAGCATGTTGCTCGGATCGGTCAGCCGCAGCCGGCCCTCGCCGCCGGGGAACAGCACGCCGAACACGTCGGAGAATTCCCGTTCGACGTCGGTGTAGGCCTCACTGAACACCTGCAGGATGCGGGCGTCGACCTCGTCCACCACGCCGAGCAGGTCCTTGCGGGCGGCCTTGACGTCCTCGAGCTGGGTGGACAGGAAGTTGTAGCGCTCCTCGAGCGCCGCGAACTCCTCCAGCGCCAGCGGGTTGACCCGACCCAGCTCGGCCAGCTCCCGCTCGGCCCGCTTGGCCCGCCGCTCCTGGGTGGGCCGGTCGAAAGGAATCGGTGCGGGCGCGAAGACCTGTTCGCCGCGCTCCTTGGCCTGCTCGTATTCGGCCATCTCCAGCTCGCTGGGCGGCAGCGCGATGTGCGGGCCGTACTCGGCGATCAGATCGGCCGGCGCCATGCCGAACTGCTCGAGCACCATCTGCTCGAGCTGCTCGATGCGCAGCGCCGCCTGGGCGTTGGCCACCTCGTCGCGGTGCAGCGAGTCGGTCAGGGCGGCCACCCGGGCGCTCAGCGCGTTCACCTCGTCGCGCACCGCCGTCATCGCCGTGGCGCGCTGCTGGCGTTCGGCGGCCAGCGCGTCGCGGATCCGCGACGCGGCGGCCACCACCGCGTTCAACCGCGTTGCTAGCAACCGCCCCGAATCGGCCACCGCCGCCGCGACCGCCGCGGCGCGCAGCCGCGCCTCGCGGCCTGCTGGGCGCGCACCGGGCCTCCCGTTCGGCGGCGGCGGCCCGGCGCAGCGAATCCGCCCGCCCGCGCACCGCGTTGGCCCGCTCTTCGGCGGTGCGCACCGCGAGCCGGGCCTCCACCTCGGCGCTGCGCGCGGCGTCGGTGGCCGCGGCGATCTGCTGGCGGTTCACCGGTTCCGCGGCCGGCTCCTGCGGGGTTTCCTGCGCGTTGCGCAGCCGGTTTTCCAGCTCGGTGACCTCGGCGACGGTCTGGGTGCGGCCCGCCTCGAGCTCCTCGCGCTGGCGCAGCAACCGGCTCCACTCGTCCTCGGAGGTCCGGGCTTCCTGCCCCAGCCGGCCCAGCTGCTCGTACATCCCGGAGATCGCGCTGTCGGACTCGTTCAGCGCGGCCAGCGCCTGCTCGGCCGAATCCTGCCGGGCGGCCTGTTCGGCCAGCGCGCCGGACAGCGCCGCACTGAGCTGGGCCACCTGGGCCTCGGCCGCGGCCAGCTCCGCGCTGGCCTTGTCGATCTCCGAGGTCACCTCCAGCGTGGACAGTTTTCGGTCGGAGCCGCCGCTCACCCAGCCGGCGCCCACCAGGTCGCCGTCGAGCGTGACCGCTCGCAACCGGGGGTGCTCCGCCACCAGCGCCAGCGCCCGGTCCAGGTCGTCGACCACCGCGACGCCGGAGAGCATGGCCGTGATCGCCCCGCGCAGCCGCTCGGGCGCGTCGATGAGGTCGAGCGCCCACAGCGCGCCCGCCGGGGCCGGCTGCGGTGCGGGCGGATCGGCGGGCCAGTCGCCCAGCACCAGCGCGGCCCGTCCACCGTCGGCCTGCTTGAGCGCACCCAGCGCCGAGCGGGCCGCGCCCAGCCCGTCGGCGGCCAGCGCGTCGGCCGCCGAGCCCAGCACCGCGGCCACCGCGGCTTCGTAGCCGGAGCGGACCTTGACCAGCTTGGCCATCGGTCCCAAAATCCCTGCGCCGGAATGGTTTTCGGTCAGCCAGGCGGTGCCGTCCTTGCGCTCGAGCCCCACCGCCAGCGCGTCGATGCGGGCCCGCAGCGAGGCCACCTTGCGTTCGGCGTCACGCTCGGCGGCCTGCAGTTCGGCCACCCGCTCGTCGGCCAGACGCAGCGCGGCGACGGTGCGCTCGTGGTGCTCGTCGAGGCCCACCTCGCCCTGGTCGAGCTCGCCGACCCGGCCCTGCACGGTTTCGAACTCCGCCTTGGCCTGCTGCGCGCGGGCGGCGGCCGCCTCGATGCGCTCGGACAGCCGCGCCACGCTGTCGTCGATCGACTCGACGCGGGCGCGCATCGTCTCGACCTGACCGGCCAGCCGGGCCAGTCCCTCGCGCCGGTCGGCCTCGGCCCGCACCGCCGCCATGTGCGCCCGATCGGCCTCGGCGGCTTCGCGTTCCCGCTCGGCGAGTTCGGCGCGCGCGGTTTCCAGCCGGCTGCGCGCCGCGGCCAGCTCGGCCAGCAGCTGCTGCTCGGCGGCCGCGACCCGCTCGGCCTCGGCGTCCAGCGCGTCGGGGTCGGTGTCGCCGGCAGTCACCGGCCCCAGGTCGAGGTGCTGGGCCCGCTCGCTGGCGATGCGGACCGTCGCCGCCACCCGTTCGGCCAGGGCGGACAGCGCGAACCAGGTCTGCTGGACCGACTCGGCCCGGCCGGACAGCTCGCCGAGCGCCTTCTCGTGCGCGGCGAGCTCCTCGGAGGCCACCGCCAGCCGCGCCGAGGCCTCGTCGTGCTCGCGGCGCATGGCGGCCTCGGCCTCGAAGATGGCCTCGCGCTCGCCCCGCCGGTTGACCAGGTCGTCGGCGGCCAGCCGCAGCCGGGCGTCGCGCAGATCGGCCTGGATGGTCTGCGCGCGACGGGCCACCTCGGCCTGACGGCCCAGCGGTTTGAGCTGGCGGCGCAGCTCGGTGGTCAGGTCGGTGAGCCGGGCCAGGTTGGCCGACATCGCGTCGAGTTTGCGCAGCGCCTTTTCCTTGCGCTTGCGGTGCTTGAGCACCCCCGCGGCTTCCTCGATGAACGCGCGACGGTCCTCGGGCCGCGACTGCAGGATCTCGTCGAGCTTGCCCTGCCCGACGATGACGTGCATCTCCCGGCCGATCCCGGAGTCGCTGAGCAGCTCCTGCACGTCCATCAAACGGCAACTGCTGCCGTTGATTTCGTACTCGCTGGCGCCGTCGCGGAACATCCGCCGGGTGATCGACACCTCGGAGTACTCGATGGGCAACGCGTTGTCGGAGTTGTCGATGGTGACGGTGACCTCGGCGCGGCCCAGCGGCGCGCGCGAGCTGGTCCCGGCGAAGATGACGTCTTCCATCTTGCCGCCGCGCAGCGTCTTGGCCCCCTGCTCGCCCATCACCCAGGCCAGCGCGTCGACGACGTTGGACTTGCCCGAGCCGTTGGGCCCGACGACCGCGGTGATGCCCGGCTCGAAACGCAGAGTCGTCGGCGAGGCAAAGGACTTGAAGCCCTTCAGCGTCAGACTCTTGAGGTACACGGCCAGCCAGACTACCGCTCAAATCGGCCCGCACCGCCGCAGCGCGGGGTGTCGGCCGGCTCGAAATCGGGCGGCGTTCCGCACATTCGACGCACTGGTCACAATGGTCACATCAGCCACCGCTTGGGTGCACGCTCGCCCTCCGAAACGCGCTGGTGCCGGCGCTAGCAGGGTTTCGAACTCGGCCGGGCGCGGAGCCTCAGCGCTCGACGAATCCCTCGAACCGCTCCTGCGGCGCCGACCAGTCGGCGACCACCTTGTCCACCCGCCCGGGCCGCGACGGCCACGTCGTGCCGCCCCGCAGCAGCTCCAGCAACTTCTCGCCGGCCGGCCGCGGCCCCTGGGCGACCACCAGCACCCGCCCGTCGGGCTGGTTGGCCGCGTAGCCGGTCAGCCCCAATTCCAGCGCCCGGCACCGCGTCCACCAGCGAAAACCCACGCCCTGGACGTGCCCGTGCACCCAGGCGGTGAGCCGGGCGTCAGGCTCCGGCATGGCCGGCCCCGGCGGCGATCTCGAAGTTGACCGTGGTGCCCGAGGTGAGCGTGCGCCCGACCGTGCACACCTGGTCGACGGCCCGGTGGACCACCAGCAGCAGGCGCTGCCTGTCCTCGTCGCTCAACCCCGACAGGTCCAGCTCCAGCGTCTCCTCGAGCAGTGGATAGCGCTCCTGCTCGCGGTCGGCGGCGCCGGAGACCCGGATGACCGCCCGGTAGTCGTCGCCCAGCCGACGGGCCAGCGGGGCATCGCTGGCCATCCCGCTGCAGGCCGCCAGCGCGATCTTGAGCAGCTCGCCGGGGGTGAACACGCCGTCGACGTCCTCGGAGCCGATCAGCACCCGGGCTCCGCGCGAGCTGTGTCCCGTGTAGCGGCGAGTTCCGGTGCGCTCCACCCAAAGTTCGGCCATGGCTCTTTTCTACCGGGCACCCGCCCGGCCACGCACGGGCATACTGCTGTGCATGGCCACCGTCGTCGCGTTCCACGCCCACCCGGACGACGAGGTCGTGCTCACCGGCGGCACCATCGCGCGGGCGGTGGCGGCCGGACACCGCGTCGTCGTGGTGACGGCCACCGACGGGCGGGTGCACAACGAGGACACCGACCACCGGCTCGACGAATTACGTTCGAGCGCAAGGATTCTCGGTGCACAGCGGGTGGAATGCCTCGGCTACGCCGACAGCGGCTACGGCCCGCTGTTCTACCCGGACCCGCCGGGGCGCACCCGGTTCGGGCGGGCCGACCTCGACGAGGCGGCCGGAAAGCTGGCCGGCATCCTCCGCGACGAGCATGCCGACCTGCTGCTCAGCTACCAGGCCAACGGCGGTTACGGCCACCGCGATCACGTCCGGGTGCATCACGTCGGCAAGCGGGCCGCCGAACTCGCCGCCGTCCCGCGGGTGCTCGAGGTGACGATGCCGCGCGAAATGCTGTTGCGCATCAGCGATCTGGCGCACCTGCTGCGGCTTCCCGGGCCGTACGAAGCCGACATCGTCGGCAGCGCGTACGCCCCGCGGGCCGCGATCACCCATCGCATCAACGTCTTTCGCTTCGCCCGCCAGAAGCGGGATGCCTTCGCCGCGCACCGATCCCAGATCGGGCGTTCCGGCCCGGCCGCCCGGCTGTTCGGGCTGCTGCTGCGACTGCCGCCGCAGGTGTTCGGCGCGCTGTTCAGCCACGAATGGTTCGTGGACCCGGCGTTGCCGACGGGCACCGTGCGCCGCGATATCTTCGACTGATCGTCCTCAAAGCCGCGGGCGCGGTTGGCATTTCGGGCAGTAGAACGACGAGCGGTTCATGAACTTCTCCCGGCGCATCACCGCGCCGCAGCGCCGGCAGCTTTCGCCCTCCCGGCCGTAGGCGTCCAGCGATCGGTCGAAGTACCCGGATTCGCCGTTGACGTTGACGTACAGCGAATCGAACGAGGTCCCGCCCTTGGCCAGCGCGTCACGCATCACGTCGGCGGCCGCGTCGAGCACGGCGGTCAACTGCTTGCGGGTCAGCGCGTCGGCGATCCGCGCCCCGTGCACCTTGGCCCGCCACAGCGCCTCGTCGGCATAGATGTTGCCGATGCCCGACACCACCTGCTGATCGAGCAGTTGGCGCTTGATTTCGGAGTGCTTGCGCCGCAAGACTTTTACGACGGCGTCGGCGTCGAAGCGGGGATCGAGCGGGTCGCGCGCCAGGTGCGCGACGGGTTCGGGCACCACGCTGCCGTCCACCTCGAGAAGGTCGGCGAGCATCCAGCCGCCGAAGGTGCGTTGGTCGGCGAAGCTGAGCACGGTGCCGTCGTCGAGCAGTGCCGAGATGCGGACGTGCTCGGCGCGCGGCACCGCGCCGAGCAGCATCTGCCCGCTCATGCCCAGGTGCACCACCAGCGCGGTATCGCGGCCGTCCAGCAGCAGCCACAGGTACTTGCCGCGCCGGTCGGTGCCGGTGATCCGCGCGCCCAGCAGCCGGGCGGTGAGGTCGGCGGGGCCGGCTTCGTGGCGGCGCACCGCGCGGGGGTGGTGCACCCGCACCGCGCCGATCGTCTTGCCCACCACGTGCGAGTGCAGGCCGCGGCGCACCACCTCGACTTCGGGCAGTTCGGGCATCGATCCGGGGCGGGCGCCGGCTAGGCGGACGTCTGCGCGGCGGGGTCGAGCACGTCGAGCGCCTTCCAGGTCGCCGCCGCGGCCTTCTGCTCGGCCTCCTTCTTGGAGCGGCCCACCCCGGTCCCGTATTCGGTGTCGGCGACGACGACGACCGCGGTGAACTCCTTGTCGTGATCGGGGCCGGTGGAGGTGACCAGGTAGGACGGGGCGCCCATGCCGCGCGCCGCGGTCAGCTCCTGCAGGCTGGTCTTCCAGTCCAGCCCGGCCCCCAGCGTGGGCGCGGCGTCGAGCAGCGCGCCGAACAACCGGAGGATCACCTCGCGCGCGGTGTCGATGCCGTGCTGCAGGTAGATCGCGCCCAGCAGCGACTCCATGCCGTCGGCCAGGATGCTCGACTTGTCCGCGCCGCCGGTGTTGGCCTCCCCGCGCCCCAGCAGCAGATGCGCCCCCAGGCCGCCGTCGCACAGCTTGCGGGCGACGTCGGCCAGCGCCTGGGTGTTGACCACGCTGGCCCGCAGCTTGGCCAGGTCTCCCTCGGTGCGGTCGGGGTGGCGGTGGTAGAGCGCGTCGGTGATGGTCAGGCCCAGCACGGCGTCGCCCAGGAATTCCAGCCGCTCGTTGGTGGGCAGCCCGCCGTGTTCGTAGGCGTAGCTGCGATGCGTCAGGGCCAACGACAGCAGCTCGTCGGGCAGCTCGACCCCGAGGGCGTCGAGCAGCGGCTGCCGTGAGCTCACCGCTCGTCCCGGGCTTCGTCGGAGGCGAACATGCCCGCCAGCTTCGCCCAGCGCGGGTCGATGCGGTCGTGCTGATGGCCGGGCTCGGCAGCCAGCGACACGCCGCATTCCGGGCACAGCCCCGGGCAGTCCGGCCGGCACACGGGCGAGAAGGGCAGCTCGAGGCCCACCGCGTCGATGATGGACTGCTCGAGGTCGACGGTGTCGTCGACGATGTGGCCGACCTCGTCCTCCTCGGTGGTCGCTTCGGTGGTGCTGTCCGGGTAGGCGAACAGTTCGGTCAGCCGCACCCGCACCTCGCCGTCCAGGGCGGTCAGGCAGCGCGCGCATTCGCCGACGGTGGGCCCGGTCACCGAGCCGGTCACCAGGACGCCCTCGGACACCGACTGGACCTGCAGGTCCAGATCCAGCGGGGCTCCCGCCTCGATCGCGATCATGTCCAGCCCGATGCGCGCCGGGCTGGGCACGGTCGTGCGCAGGGTGACCATCGCCCCGGGCCGCCGCCCCAGCCGGGTGATGTCGAACGTCATCGGGGAGGCTGGCCGGGGCGCTGCGCCGCGGACCGACGATGTGCTGTGCTGCCGCGTCATATCAGAAATCCTACGGCGCCGACCGCACAATTCCAGGGCGCGTCCGCCCCGCCAGGGTGGTGCTACCGCACCGCGTAGTCGTGCGTGCCGGCCGCCGTCCGCAGCTGGTGACGGCCGCGGCCCACCGAGCGCAGCGTGCCGTTGAGGAATTCCTCGAACTCGGCGAGCTTGTTGTCGACGTAGATATCGCATTCGCCGCGCAGCCGGTCGGCCTCGGCGTGCGCCGAGTCGATGAGCCGGGTGGCCTCGGCGTGGGCGGCCTCCACCACGCTGTTCTGCGACACCAGGCGTTGCTGTTCCTTGATGCCCTCCTGGACGGCCTTCTCGTAGGAGATGTTGCCGTTCTCCAGCAGCCGGTCGGCCTCGGCCTGGGCCCGGCTGACGCTGGCCTCGTACTCGCGCTTGGCGGCGGTGGCGATGCGGACCGCCTCCTCCCGGGCCTCGGCGACCATCCGCTCGCTGTGCTGACGCGCTTCGCTGACCATCCGGTCGGCCTGGGCCTTGGCGTCGGAGAGCACCCGGTCGGCCTCGGCGCGGGCGTGGTTGAGCATCGACTCGGACTCGGTGGTCGCCGAGGACACCATGGATTCGGCGTGCGTCTTGGCGTCGGACAGCATCGAGTCCCGCGCGTCCAGCACGTCCTGGGCGTCGTCCAGCTCGCCCGGGATGGCGTCCTTGATGTCGTCGATCAGCTCCAGCACGTCGCCGCGGGGCACCACGCAACCGGCCGTCATCGGGACGCCACGGGCTTCTTCGACGATCGCGCTCAATTCGTCCAGCGCTTCAAACACTCGATACACGGCCGTACCCTCCTGGCGTCTGCAAAGATCCTGTTGTTACCAGTGTGCCTGGTGTTGTCTCTGTGACAGCGGTGGCGACGCCGGTGTGTCGGGGATTTGCCCGTTCGGCACCCGTTAAACGCCGGAACGCACCCGCTTCTTTGCCGGCGATTCTATGTTCGGCGGGTCAGGAGTGAACTCCGCGGCGGGCAGTGGCTCTCGAGAGCCCTCACTTCGGTCACTAGCTGGCCGGCGATGGTGGCGTAGTCGTTTCGGCGCCGTTGCTGCCGCGGATCCTGCCAGTCGGCCGGATCGGCCCTTGCCTCCCGGACCACCGCTGTAGCCCGAGCCGACAGGGCGGCGGCGCTGCGGAGGCCCGGAGCGACGTCGCCGCCCGACAATGCCGCGTAACGGTCGAGTTGCTCGCTCCACAACTGGTAGTCGGCCAGGGTCGGTCCGCCGCTGTTCGCCGGAATGAACGCGGGGTCGAGCATATCGGGATGCGAGGCAACGAAGCGCGCCATGTCGTTGGCGGTGCGGCAGTCCGGCGACCGCCGGTGAGCCAGGTAGACCGCCGCCAGCGCCCCGGTCGTCACCAGCACCACGGCGGTCAATAACGCCACCGTCGGGCGCCAGCGCGGTGAGGCGGGTTCGGTGCGCGGCGCCGCGCGCAGGGCTGCCGCCGCGCCCGGCAAGCGCTGTGAGGCGTCCTGCAACAGGATGATTCGCCGTTCGACTCGCCGGGCAACGAGCCAGCCGCGAACCCCGGTAACCGCGAGGAACGCGGCGACCACGCCTTTCAGCGCCATGCGCCCGGGACCGTCGGCGTTGGTGGCTGTCAGCGCCAGCCAGCTGACCGTCAGCAGGCCGTAGCTGACGGCGATGCGGTTCGGAGTCGACCGGCCGAAGCCGAGCCGGAGGTGGGCGATGCGGATCGCCGCCACCAGAACGGCCGCCGACGCGGGGACGTCGCCGCGCACGCTCGCCGCGATCGCCTGCGCC
Source organism: Mycobacterium sp. MAC_080597_8934 (assembly GCF_000523975.1). Classification (NCBI taxonomy): domain Bacteria; kingdom Bacillati; phylum Actinomycetota; class Actinomycetes; order Mycobacteriales; family Mycobacteriaceae; genus Mycobacterium; species Mycobacterium sp. MAC_080597_8934. The sequence goes on from NZ_JAOS01000019.1 coordinate 539,881, forward strand.
CGCTCGGCGCGGTCGAGGCCGCGCGTCGCGGCCACGTACTCGTGTGACGCCCGCCGGCCGACGATTACCGCCTGCTGGGCGAACAGGGCGCTGACGCCCACCAGGAAGACCAGCCGCCACGGCCAGGCTATCCCGGCCATCAGGTCAGGCATGAGAAGAGGGGCCAACAGCCCGAACGTGACGGCGGCGACGCAGCAGTGCACCAGCCACCGCTGCCACCGCGGCGCCCCGAGAAGTCGGATCCACACGGGGTGGAGTCTGACAAACGCGTCGCCGATCCGCCCCTCACTTATACCCTCCCGGGGTATACTACGCCGGGAGGGTCAGCGCAGGAGGAATCGCCATGACGACGGTACTGTCGGCGGTCGGGCACGCCCTGGCCGTCGCCGGGTCGATGACCTGGGAAATCCTGTGGGCGCTGATTCTGGGGTTCGCCCTGTCGGCGGTGGTGCAGGCGGTGGTGCGCCGGACCACCATCGTGGCCCTGATGGGCGACGCGCGCCCGCGCACGCTTGCGGTGTCGGCGGGACTGGGCGCGGCCTCGTCGTCGTGCTCGTACGCCGCGGTGGCGTTGGCCCGTGCGCTGTTCCGCAAGGGCGCCGACTTCACCGCCGCGATGGCCTTCGAGATCGGTTCCACCAACCTGGTGGTGGAGTTGGGCATCATCCTGGCGCTGCTGATGGGATGGCAGTTCACCGCCGCCGAGTTCGTCGGCGGGCCGTTGATGATCGTAGTGCTGGCGCTGCTGTTCCGGCTGTTCGTGCGCCCGCGGCTGGTCGACGCCGCCCGCGCGCAGGCGCAGCGCGGCATCGCCGGGTCGATGGAAGGCCATGCCGCCATGGACATGTCGGTGGCCGGCGACGGCCCGTTCTGGCGACGGCTGCTCTCCCCCGCCGGCTTCACCGCGGTGTCGCACGTGTTCGTGATGGAGTGGCTGGCGATCCTGCGCGACCTGGTGCTGGGCTTGCTGATCGCCGGCGCGGTCGCGGCGTGGGTGCCCGAAAAGTTTTGGCAGAGCTTCTTTTTGGTGGACCACCCCGGCTGGTCGGTGCTGTGGGGACCGATCGTGGGCCCGCTGGTGGCGATCGTGTCGTTCGTGTGCTCGATCGGCAATGTGCCGCTGGCCGCGGTGTTGTGGAACGGCGGCATCAGCTTCGGCGGCGTGATCGCGTTTATCTACGCCGACCTGCTGATCCTGCCGATCCTGAACATCTACCGCAAGTACTACGGCACCCGGATGATGCTGACCCTGCTGGGCACGTTCTACGCCGCGATGGTCGCCGCCGGGTATCTCGTCGAATTGATCTTCGGCACAAGCGGTCTCATTCCGGCCGAGCGCGCCGCGACGGTGGCCGAGGCGTCCGTCTCGTGGAATTACACCACCTGGCTCAACGTGGCCTTCCTGGTGCTCGCGCTGGTCCTGATCGTTCGGTTCGTCCGCACGAACGGGCTGGCGATGGTGCGGATGATGGGCGGCTCCCCCGACCCCGCCGAGCATCGGCACTGAGTGCTTCAGCCGTGCCGGGCCGCTTCCCGGGCCGGGCGTCCCTAGGTTTGCGGCAGCCGTACGTCGAGCACCGCGCACCGGCCCTGGCCCGCCTCGTCCAGCGCCCACCCGATGGCCTCGCGCATCTGCGCCGGGGTGTGCACGTCGCGTCCGCTGCCCCCGCAGGCCCGGGCCAGCACGGCATAGTCGGTCTCCGGGGTCAGCCGAGTTTCGGGAAAGTCATTGTCGCGCACGGAGATTCCCTGCGGGTACAGCTCCGTCACCGGTGTCTTGGAGGCCAGGTAGGAGTGGTTGTTCAACACGACGGTCACGAACGGCGCGCCGTAGCGATGCGCGGACCACAGCGCAGCGGTGGGCACTCCGAAGTTGAACGAACCGTCGCCGCAGATCGCGACGACGGGTGCGTGCGGCCGGGCCAGTTTGATCCCGAAGGCGCCGCCCAGCGCCCAGCCCAAAGCCGGTGCGCCGGTGTCGAAGAGCTGCCCGGGCGGCCGCCGCACCTGGCGGGCCACCGCGGGCCGGTTGGTCACGGCCTCCTGGACGACGACAGCGTCGTCGGGCAGCGCGCCGCCGAGCGCGGCCAGCATCGCGTCGGGGGCATCGGCGTCGCTGTCGGACTCGGCCCGGCGCGCCGCTTCCCGGCGGCGTTGCGCCACTTGGGATTCCACCGCGCCGCGGCGGGTGCTCCACTTTTCGCGCAGCTCGTCGTTGGCCAGCCGCAGCAGGGTCTGCTCGAGCAGCAGCAGCGCGACCCGGGTGTCGGCGGTCAACGCGATTTCGACCGGGTAGGACCACAGCGGCATGCTCGGCTTGACCGGGTCGGCGTCGATCTGCACCACCCGGGCCGTCGCGGGCGGGGCCAACTGTGCGGGCACCCACGGCACTTCGCTGTCCAGCAGCAGCACCGTGTCGGCGTCCTGCAGCGGGGCCGCGTCGCCGGTGACGTGCAGCGGATGCCCGGGCGGCAGGTTGGCGCGGTCGCCCTGGTCGATCACCGGCGCTCCGAGGATCTCGGCGATGCGGGCCAGCACGGTCGCGGCGGCGGGGTCGGCGGCGGTGCGGGCGGTGACGATGACCACCCGCTGCCCGGCGACCAGGATCCCGGCCAGCCGGCCCAGCGCGGCGGGGTCGGGGCCGGGCGGAACGGCCGGCGGCAGCCGTCGCTGCAACGCCCGGCCGCCGGGCTCCATCAGGGCTTCGCGCGGCAGCATGACGTAGGCCGGTCCGGGCGGGCTGGACTGGGCGACCTGGAATGCCCGGCGGACGATGGGGGCCAGCTCACGCCCGCGCGGAACCTCCATGTGCCACTTGGCGTAATTGCGCATCACGGCGGGCTGGTCGAGTTGTTCCTGCTGCCAATGGATGTGGGTGTCGCGGTGGCCGCGGACGTCGGGCGCCGAGCTGTAGGGGGTGCGCCCGGCGAATACCACCACCGGGGTTCCGTTGCGCTGCGCGTTGTGCAGCTGGCAGCCCAGGTTCAGCGTCCCGGCGTCGACGTGCACCATGACCGCCTGCGGCCGGGCGCTGGCCATGTGGTGGCCGATGGCTGCCGCCAGGGCGACGCTTTCGTGCACGCACAGCACCGCCCGCGGGCTGGGCGTACCGGCGGCGCGCGCCGCCGCGAGCGCTTCCTGGATGGGCGCCGAGTCGGTTCCGGGGTTGATGAAGAAGTCCGCGACTCCCTCGTCGGCCAGGAGCGCGATCAGGTCCGCCGCCGCCTCGGGTCCGTCGAGTGGATTGTCTAGCGTCATGGCTGCCGTTCTCCTATCGACGTCGCCGACCTCGCAAATCCCCCTCGTGTCTCGGATGAGATCTTCAAGATACGTTCCGCGTCGGCGTTGTTGATCCTTTTTCGACGGGGCTCGGCGGTGCGGGGTCGAAGCCAACGGGTACCCCGGCAGCGGCCGGCTACTCCATACGGTGGTTGCCATGTCAAGGAGCTTGCCGCTTAACGGTTTCGATGTTGGATGGCGGGCTTTCGCGGGGCGGTCGGGCACCGCCGCGGTTTGACGGCCGAAACTTGTCGGACCCCGCTGTCATGATGTTGTCATGTCCTCGAGCGTGCTGGCAGCTGAGGTGGAGGTGCGTCCTTATGATCGGTTGGCGGTGCTGTTTGACGAGTTGGCGGAGTTGACCGGGCAGCGTAATGCGATTGATGGGCGCATCGTGGAGATCGTCGCGCAGATCGAGCGCGAGCAGCTGTGGGGAGCTACCGGGGCGCGGTCTCTTGGCGCGCTGGTGGCCTGGAAGACGGGCTGCTCACCGGGCAATGCCGAGACGATCGCGGCCGTGGCCCGCCGGCTGGACTCGTTTCCCCGCTGCGCGGCGGGTCTGCGGGAGGGCCGGTTGTCGCTGGACCAGCTCGGAGTCATCGCGCAGCGTGCCGGGGAGGGATCCGATGAGCATTACGCGCAGCTGGCGGGCTTGTCAAGATAACTGTGTAAGTAGTTGTGGCCGTTGGTGTTTAGTGGGTTGTCATAGTGGGAGGCGGTCGGGGAATTGGATCGCGAAGGCATTGAGTGCTTCGGTCCAGCGGTAGGTTCCTTGTCCTTGGGCTGATCCTCGTTTCTGGTTGATGTTGCGGATGGCCAGATACAGCAGTTTCATCGCCGCGGCGTCCGACGGGAACGAGCCGCGGGCCTTGGTGACCTTGCGCAGCTGGTAGTTCAGCGATTCGATGGCGTTGGTGGTGTAAATGATCTTGCGGATCTCGACGGGGAAGGCCAAAAACGGCACGAACTCAGCCCAGGATCGGTCCCAGACCGCGACCGCCCCAGGCGATTTGGCCTTCCACTCGGTCCGAAACTGCTCAAGGGCGACCGCAGCGGCCTGTTCGGTGGCTGCGGTGTAGATCGGGCGCAACGCGGCGGCCATCTTTTTGCGGTCGGTGTAGGAGGCGTAGCGCATGCTGGCCCGCAACAAGTGCACGACACAGGTTTGGATGACCGCCTGGGGCCAAACGGCGGCGATCGATTCCGGCAGCCCAGCCAGGCCGTCACAGCAAACGAACAACGCATCCCGGCACCCCCGGTTGCGCAGCTCGGTGAGCACGCCATGCCAGAACTTCGCCCCTTCGGTCTGCTGAATCCATACCCCCAGGACCTGCTTGATCCCCTCGACATCGACCCCGATGACCACGTGGGCGGCCTTATTGGAGACCACGCCGCCGTCGCGGATCTTGAGCCGGATCGCGTCGATGTAGAGGATCGGATAGACCGGGTCGACCGGGCGGGACTGCCAGGCGGCGATCTCGTCGGCCACCACCTCGGTGACCCGCGAGACCGTGGCCGCCGACACGCTGGCGCCATAGACCTCGGCCAGGTGCTCGGTGATGTCACGGGTGCTCATGCCGCGGGCGTAGAGCGACAAGATCATGTCCTCGACCTGGCCGAGTCGGCGTTTGCGCTTGGGCACGATGACCGGATCGAAGGTGCCATTGCGGTCGCGAGGCACCTCAAGATCAACCGGGCCGGCGGTGGTCAGCACGGTCTTGCGTCCGTGGCCGTTGCGCGAATTGCCCGAGCCATTGCCGGCCGGATCGCCGTGCTCATAGCCAAGGTGATCGGCGATCTCGACATCGAGGGCACGTTCGAGCACGCTCTTGGTGATCTGGGCCAGCAGTCCATCAGGGCCGTCGATAGGGGTGCCGGAGGCCTCGGCGTCGGCAAGCAAGGCATCAAGTGCCGCCGGGGGCAGCACCTGCGCTAACTGCTTGGCAGCCTCATCACGCGATGAATCCGATCGAGACAAAGCGATTCACTCCTGTCCGGTGGCCAGCATGCCTGACCACCATTCAGGCCCAACCACTTACACAGTCAATGAGACACGCCCCAGCTGGCCGGGGTGGCCACGGTCAACCAGCTGCGCACCGCGGTCAAGCTGGAACCGCGGCCCCAACCCGAGGCCAAGCCGGCACCGCAGCCCGGCCTCACCAAGACCTCCGACGAGGAGCTCAGCTGCTGGCGGATCACGCTCGACCGCCTCGATGCCGCCACATTCGACGCCGCCCTGGCCGCGCACCGCGAAGCGCTGATCGCCGAATGGAAACGCGACCACAACCACCGGGCCGGCGAGTCGGTGCCGCCGTTGCCGGGCACGCTCGAGGCGTTTATCCGCCTGATCGAAACCGGCTGGGACGCCGAGGCGCACCGCCGCCCCCACGGCCACCACACCACCGTGGTGGTACACCTCGACGCCGCCCAACGCGTCGCCGGCCTGCATTTGGGCCCGCTGCTGTCCGACGCCGAGCGCCGCTATCTGACCTGTGATGCCACCTGCGAGGTGTGGGTCGAACGCGACGGCCAACCCATCGGTGCGGGCCGCTCGACCCGGGTGATCAACCGGCGGCTACGCCGCGCCCTCGAACACCGCCACCGCGGCTGCGCGATCCCCGGCTGTGGCGCCACCCGCGGACTGCACGCCCACCACCTGCGGCACTGGGAAGACGGCGGCCCCACCGAACTGTCCAAGCTGAAATATCGCTAAACTACCCTCATGGGGAAAGCGAAAACTCCAGCTCAGCGTGTCGGGGCGCGGTCCGCGGCGATCTACGCCCGCATCTCAGCCGATGTGGAGGGCACCGGCCTGGGGGTCGCCCGTCAACTCGAAGACTGCCGCAAGCTCGCCGCGGAGCGAGGCTGGCCGATCGGTGACGAGTACGTCGACAATGATGTCTCAGCGTATTCGGGAAAGCCGCGCCGCGAGTACGCCCGCATGCTGGATGACCTGAAATCCGGTGCGCGGGATGCGGTGATCGTCTACAACCTCGACCGGCTACATCGCCGTCCGGTCGAGTTGGAAGACTTCGTGACGCTGTGTGAGTCGGTCGGGGTGCGTGATGTCGCTACCGTGACCGCCGACATCGATTTGGGTAACGATGACGGGTTGTTCATGGCCCGGATTTTCGCCGCGTTCGCCGCCAAAGAATCTGGCCGCAAATCCGCGCGTATCCGCCGCAAGATGTTGCAGAACGCCGAAAAAGGCCTGCCGCACGGCCCGGCGCGCCCTTTCGGATACGAGCCCGACAAAATTACCCTGCGCCCTGAGGAAGCCAAGATCGTGCGGGAGATGGTCGACCGGTATCTCGCGGGTGCGTCGATCCGGTCGTTGACCATCTGGCTCAGCGACACCGGTGTGGCCCCGCCCGCGTCGAAGTCGTGGCAGACCACCACGGTGCGCAACATTTTGGCCTCCGGACGGATCGCCGGGCTCCGGGAGCATCATGGTGAGGTGATCGGCGCCGCGGCGTGGCCGGCGATCATCACCGCGGGCGAGCGCGACCGCATCCTTGCCCGGATGACTGCTCGCAGCGTCACGAAAACTCGCGCCCCGCGCACCTACCTGCTGTCGGGGATGTTGCGGTGCGGGCGGTGTGGGAATCGGTTGTTTTCCCAAGCCCGCCATAACAATCCGACTAACCGGGTGCGGCGCTACGTGTGTTTGAAAGGTCCCGATCACGGTGGCTGCGGGCGACTGACCGTGGTGGCGCTGCCGGTCGAGGAATTGCTCACCGATGCGGTGCTGACCCGACTGGACTCACCCCAGCTGGCAGGAGCATTAGCAGGTAGGTCCAGTGTGGACGCCGACGTCGCCGCGTTGGCCGCCCAGTTGGAGGCCGACCAGGCCCGCTTGGATGAATTGGCCGGGCTGTATGCAGAGGGGGCGGTGTCGGCGCGGGAATGGATCGCTGCCCGCGACCCCATCACCGACCGCATCGCCCGCGCCCGCCGCGACATCGCCAAGGCCACCGACACCAGTGCGGTGATGGATCTGGTGGGCTGCGGCGAGGTGCTGCGCGGTCAGTGGGATGACCTTGACATCGACCGCCAACAAGCCATCATCAAATCAGTGCTCGATCACGCCGTCATCGCACCCGGCACGCCCGGGTCGCGCAAGTTGGATATCAACCGGGTACAGCCGCATTGGCGGATTTAGAACGTCTCGTCCGTTGGGTAAACGTCTCGTCCGTCGGTACATGCCGAAACTTTGCCTTTAGAACACGTACGACTTTGCGTGTGGCGCCCGGCATTCGCTGCATTCGGGCATTCCTCGTCGGGCCAGGTTGGTGTACTTGCGTCAGGCGTGGTGTCGGGAAGCAGTCATCACGCCCGTTAGACTCAGCTCACGGGGCCTGCCGTGCTGGTCAGGACGGTTGTTTGACCCGAAGGGAGGTCAGCGGTGGCGACAAATGACCAGTTGAAGGCTCTCGTCATGAGCCACGCCGAGGGCGACGACCCCCAGTTCTACGCCGTGGCGATGCAGGTGGCTGCAAAAGCTGCACGAGCTGGGCACGCAAAGTTCGCCCAAGAACTGCGCGACCTGGTTGACGAGTTGCGTAAGCGTGGTGCAGTGAAGTCGCGGGTGGCCTCGGTGGTGCCGGTGGCGCAGCCCCGGGGTGAACTGGGCTCTCTGCTCGCTGTCAGCTATCCGGAGTCTCGACTGGCAGACCTCGTGTTATCCCCGGGTCTTGCCGAGCACCTGCGGCATGTATTGCTTGAGCAGCGTCAACGAGACATGCTTGCCCGCCACGGTCTTCGGGCCGCGGGCCGGTTGCTGCTCACCGGCCCGCCAGGGACCGGCAAGACTTCAACCGCGCGAGTTATTGCCGGCGAGTTGGGGCTTCCACTGTTTTCGGTGCGGCTGGACACAATCATCACCAAATACATGGGTGAGACGGCAGCGAAACTGCGCTTGATTTTCGATGCGCTCATCGACACGCGGGGGGTCTACTTGTTCGACGAGGTCGATGCGCTTGCCGGAGATCGGGCCGCACCCAACGACGTCGGCGAGATCCGCCGAGTCCTCAACTCCTTTCTTCAATTCCTCGAAGAGGATTCCTCGGACAGCATCATCATCGCGGCCACCAATCACCCCAAGTTGCTCGACAACGCCCTCTATCGCCGATTTGACACAGTGATGGACTTCGCACTGCCCGACGACGCGGCCACCGAGGCCGTCATCCGCAACCGACTCGCTCGGTTCCAAATCGGCAACCTGAGTTGGCCGAGGGTCGTCGCTGCCGCGCGCGGGCTCAGTCACGGAGAGATCGCGACTGCAGCAGAGAATGCGGCGAAGCGAACAGTTCTGGCTGGCCGGGCCCGGGTGCGCACCGACGACCTGGTGGCCGCCCTGCACGAACGGCCGCGTGCCAATCACCACGGCGAGTCGGCGATCTAGACGTCATGGCAGAGCGAGATCGTCCTCACCTTGTCGTGTCGGTAGCGCCAGTATCGGAGTCCTTTACGCTCGCCAGCGCTGGTGGCGGTGGCGACAAGCACGAGTTCACCGGCGATCGCAAGGGGCATGGCCGACGCCTCACTGACGAATTCAACGCCGCAGTCGCGCCTACAGCCGACGATGAGATCGAGCCTGCAGGAACCTACGTCACGTTTGTGTCGTTTCCAGATTTGGAACTGGCGTTGCAAAGTCTGGACCCGCAGCGCTCTGGTGAGCAGCCCGAGTTGGTCGCCGTCCGGGAGACGCAGACCACCGACGGGATCGTTCAGATGGCGACCGTGTACATCCCGCGGGGCAAGAAAGAGTACTTCCTCAAACGGTTGGACGCCTACGTGTCGTCTGCAGACCGGACCAAGGCTGACAATGCCGCACTAATTGAGAGTATCCAGTCGATCCGTCGAGCGACGATCCGCGAACTATGGACCGATCCCGATGAATTGTTTCCCGACGACCCCACCGAAGTCCGTTGGTGGGAGGTGTGGCTGCTTAACCGTGACCGCCGCGAACAAGCAAGATTCAGCGACTTTGTTGTCCAACACGAACTGCGCACCAGTGAGCACTATCTGGGTTTCGGTGACCGCACCGTAGTGTTGCTATACGCTTCGGCAGACCAACTGGCGCAGACGTTTCAATCAGTTGACGACATCGCCGAGTTGCGCCGACCGCACGACGTTGCCACTTTGTTGACAGAACTGCCCGCCGCCGAGCAGACCGAGTGGGTGGACGATCTGCGCGCGCGTCTACGGATGGCCGACAAGGATGCTGCGGTGGTGTGCATCCTCGACACTGGCGTGCAGGACACGCACCCTCTGCTCACCGACTCGATTGGAGCCGCGGACCTGCACGTCGCAGACCCGCGCTGGCAGACCACGCCCGTCCAATCGCACGGAACTGAGATGGCAGGCCTGGCCCTCTACGGAGACCTGCACGCCGCACTCGTCGACACCCAGCCGGTCCAATTGACTCACCGCCTGGAGTCGGTGAAGTTCTTGCCCGATAACGCCCACAACGATCGTGATCTCTACGGTGCTATCACTGCTCGCGCGGTCGACCGCCCAGAGATCCAAGCCGCCGCCCGGCGCCGCGTGTTCATGCTCGCGGTCACTGCGCGCCGCCCCTCCGTCGACGGAACTGACACCGAACCGACCACACGAATCGACACCGGCAGACCCACGTCGTGGTCGGCGGCGATCGACGCTCTGGCCTTCGGCCGGGCCATCGATGACAGCGATCCCAAGCTCACCTACCTCGACCGTGACGAGCCGCGGCGCCCGCGCCTGTTCCTCGTCTCGGCCGGCAACATCCGCGACCTTCGTGGCACCGATGATCACCTCGCTCGAAGTGATGTCGAGCCGGTCGAAGACCCCGCCCAGTCGTGGAACGCGCTCACGGTTGGCGCTTACTCCAATCGTGACGACATGTCCGGCGCACCAGCTGATTTCGCCGGCTACGTGCCGGTAGCCAAGAGGGGTGAACTATCCCCGGTCAGCCGCACGTCGGTAGTCTTTGACCGCACGAAATGGCCGTTCAAACCCGATGTGGTCGCTGATGGCGGCAACGTCGCAGTATCACCGGACCGCACAGACGTTGATACGCCGCCCAATCTCGCTCTGCTCACAACCCGCCTCCAACGCCCGGGACACGGTTTCTTCACCGCGACGCGAGACACCTCGGCCGCCACCGCTCAGGTCGCAGCCATCGCCGGCAATCTCTCCCAGGCCTACCCGCAGCTGCGCCCCGAGACCATCCGCGGGTTGATCGTGCACTCGGCTCAGTGGACCGACGCCATGCGCAACCGCTTCAACACCGAATCGAACAAGACTCGCCTCGCCAGCCTGCTGCGCCGCTACGGGATGGGTGTACCCGACGCGGCCCGCGCACTGCGTAGCGCCACCGATGCGCTCACCCTCATCGCAGAGGCCCGAATCCATCCCTACGAGCGCGACCGCGACAGCAACTCAGGCAAAGTGCGGGAGATGAATCTCCACCAACTGCCATGGCCGACCGAAATACTCGAAGGGCTAGGCGAAACCGAAGTACGCATGCGCGTGACCCTGTCCTACTTCGTTGAACCCAACCCTTCCAGCCGCGGCTGGACGGGCCGCTATATCTATCCCTCCCATGGCCTACGGTTCGCCACCCGACGCCCGGAGGACAACATCGAATCGTTCCGCCAGCGCATCAACACCCGCGCACGTATCGACGGGCAACGCCCACCTGCACTCGACACCGAGAAAGGCTGGTTCTTCGGCAGCAACCTGCAGCAGGCCCCCGGCTCACTACACACCGACATCTGGACAGGTCCAGCCGCCAACCTCGCCAGCAAGGGAGCCATCGCCGTGTACCCGGTCGCGGGATGGTGGAAAAACCAACGCAAATACGACCAAAGCAACCACGGCGTTGACTACTCACTCATCGTCAGCATCGAATCCCCACACGTCGACGTTGACCTATGGGCTCCCGTCGCCCAACAGATCAGCACAACCGTCGAAATCCAAACCTAGCCAAGCTTTTATGCCGCTGTATTCCGCGCATTACCAAATCTAGCAATGTTCACTTGCGAACCCTGATAGGAACGGTCGACGATCCCTTTGGGTATCGACGAAGGGCTCAACGGACTGACCGAGCAATCTCCTGGTGCAGGAGTATTCGCGGGATCCGCATCCTACTTCCAGAGAACGCCGTCTGCGTGCACGGTTGTGCAATTTTCACTGGTCACCTTCGACTATTCGTTGACTGGCAGTTGATGTCAAGGCTCGAACCGGGGGTTCGCCCGCCTGCGGCGCCGGCCCTGACATCAATTGCCAGCCAACAGCATTGGACCGCTGTGACCAGGCGAGGAAACAGCGTCAGAATGTGACGGCCTGGTCGCACTGAGCTGACGCTGTGCCGCGCCTTACCGCAGCAGGGTGGCGATGTCAGCGAGGACAGCCGGGTTGGTGATGGTGACCGCGACGTGCTGGCGTTCACAGGATTCGACAAGCCAGGCGGTGAATTCTTGACGACTGTAAGACTTTCCAGTCTGCCTATCCGCGGATCGCACCTCCCGGCTAGCCATCGGGTACCTCGACAGGAAGATCACCACGCTGGTGCAATAGTGCTTCGCGGGCAGTGCGGCGCCGGTCGATCCGACGTAGCGCCGCGCTGACGATGAGGGTGCGCTCACCGAGGCTGGCGTGACCGGCGCGGTCGAACTCCCACGCCACCAGATCATTGCCATCATCGCCGTGTCGACGATCCGGATTATGCTTGTGTTCAGTAGATTTCGCGTAGCGTTCGCGGGTCCAAGTGGCACGGCGTTGCCGTAGTGCGGTCATGGTGGTCGAGTAGCGGCGGGACTTGCTGGTGATGTGCCCGCGGAACCCGAGGGTGTGCAGCCACCGCCGAATACCCGACACTCCGTTGTCAGCGAGGTCGCTGATGGTGGTCAGGATGGCCCGCACATGCTCGGATACATCCAGGTCGGGTATCGATTCGGTGGACAGCCGGCGGACGCTGATCCCGAGATCGGCCAAAGATTTAGTCACGTATTTGGCCAGATAGCGAGCAACCCGCCGGCCCGACAGTGCCCGGCTATCCGGTGAACAATGTTCTGCTGTCAGCGCATTCGTCGAGTTAGTGGGTGCGGTGATGGGTTGGGTATCGATTTGGGGACCGAAGGCGATCACCCGCACGCCGCCCTCGGTGGTGGGGTCGTGGACGGTGAGGGTGACGGTACGGGCGGCGTGCTGGATGATCATCGCGAGTTCGGTTGCACTGATTGGTGATTCCCAACCGGTCTGATCGGGATCCTCGTAGGGGTCGAGGCGGATCAGGGCGTGGATGTGCGGGATGGCGCGGGCTTGCATTTCGACGACTTTGAGAAAGCTGACCCGCACGTCATCCGGATCGGCCCCGGCGGCTTTCAGATGCCTGCGGAGTGCTCGCCGCAGGGTGATGGTGAATCGTCGCCACAGCTCAGGCAGATGCCAGGTGAACAGCACATGCCCGAAATAGTCGTAGCATTCCCGGCAGAGCGGCTGGCCAACCTGTGGATCGGTGTGGTCGTGGATAGTGCTGCACCACAATGGATTTCTATGTGAACAGCGCCGGTAGCCACCGATGCGGTCATGATCGCGGCACACACCGTGTCGGGATCCGCTGGGGTCTGTGGGTGTGGTGGTGTGGACGGCCCCGAAGCTGGGGGCGGTCAGCGTGAGAAACACTTGCGGACGATCAGCGACGGCGGCGGGCATGTCGTGGTGGCCGCCCGCGGCGCCGGCGTGCACGAGTTGCCACGTGTCGCGGGCGTAGAGGTCTGAGCAGGAGGGGCAGATGTGGGCGCGGCGGTTGTTGCACCGGGTCCACACCACCTGCTGGCGTCCGTAGTCTTCGGTGCCCGTGAGTTGGATGGGATGGGCACAGAACCCGACGGATTCCGCGCGTCGCCACCAGGATTCGTATCCCATCGAGGAGGCGCGGCGCACCATCTCATCGACCACCCGGGTGGTGTCGACCGTGTCCGGAATGCCTGGCAGGGCGAGCTGGGCCGGTGGTGTGGAGCTATTCACCGCTGGCACCTCTGTTGGTGTCACTGTCGCCCGTCGTTGAGGCCTGGTCGCCACTGGGCCGGCGCGCGGGGCGGCGGAATCGGGCCGCGAGGGTGGTGATGTCGTGGTCGGTGACGTGGAAGGCGCGTACCCGCACGGATTGGGTGCTGCCGTCGATGAGCATGTAGCCCACACCGGGGGTGGCATCGGGGATGCGGTCGCATTCCGCCCCGGCATCACGTGCTCCTTGTCCCAGCACCATGGTGGTTTGGGTGGCTTCGGTCAGCCGCAACCCGATCCGCACGGTGAACAGTTGCCGGACCGGCAGGGTGTCTTTGGCGGGGTCTTGCACTGCGGCCACCACCGAGATCCCCACCGCGCGGCCTTGGGAGAGCAGTAGCCCGAGCAGTTGTTCGATTTCGGTGCGGATCTTGCGGTCGGTCACATACGCGGTGAGCGCGGCGATCTCATCGATCAGGACCACAAACAGCGGGTCGGCCGGTGTCGGGGTGTGCAGGCGGGTGTGGCCGCGCAGACGATTTGCGCGGGCGTGCATCACGTTCACGAGCTGGCGCAGGAGTTGGAGGGTGGTGTCGGTGGCGTCGTGGCTGAACACGGTGAACATGGGTGCGCCGGCGCCCAGTTCCATGCCGCCTTTGGGGTCGATGACACACAGCCGGACCAGCCCGGTCTTGATCGCGGGGGCGATCCCGGCGATCAGGGACCACAGCACGCTGCCTTTGCCCGCGCCGGTGGCCCCGGCGACCAGGAGGTGATGCCCGAGCAGCGGCATCTGCCAGTGGTGGCGGGTTTCGGTGATCCCGACCCGCACCGATCCCAGATCCACCGGAGTCGACGATGTAGGCATGGGCAGCGCGATCGGTTCGGCCAGCACGTCCCCGCGCATCAGCGCGATGCGTAGTTCCCCGGGTGTGGTGGCGGTGATGGTGATCCGGTCGGCGCGCCAGGCCGCGGCCAGCGCCTCGGATTGTTGGTGCCAGTTAGTTAGGGATTGGCCGGTGACGATCCGCACCGCCAACACATCGGTGGTTCTACCGATCGTGACGGTGCGCAGGGTCGGAGTCAGGGTGCGCTCACCAAGTTTGGCGGTCAGGCCGTGCAGGGTGCACGTCGATTCCCAGGTGCGGGTGTAGCGCGACCAGGTCAACCAGCGGCGCCGTACAGGTTCGGTCACCCACGAGCAAAACGAGCCTGGGTCTAGCCAAGCCCACCCCATATATCCGGCGCCGAACGCGATGGCACCGACGATCCCGGCGCGGGGTCCGTGGGTGATGCCGAGAGTGAGGCTGGCGATGATCGGGACACTGATCGCTGGGAACAGCACGGCCCACCACAGCAGATATCCCGCGGCGGTCAACAGTGATATGACCAGATCGCCGAACCAGTCGTCATTGTCCGATTGAGTGTTGTTGGTGTTCTTATTGTTTGATGCCATGACGGTGTGTTCTCCGTGTGTGCGTGGACGAGCCAGTGGTCGACGGCGGACCCGGGCCGAGGCGCGGCACGTGCTGGTGTCGCGCCTCGGCAGCGGGTGCTATTTCTGGGTGCGCGACCCCGGCTCACCCGCCGGGGCGCCGGCTGTGGCGCCGGTGATGGCATCAGCGCGGAAGGCCACACCACTGCGATCGCCTTGCGCCCACGGGATGGCCACCAGGCTGGTCACCGAGACCGGTTGGGTGACCCCGACGTTCGGGTCACCGGCCACCGTCACATTGAGCACTTCGCCGCCAGTGTCATCCAACGCCAGCAACTGCACCGAATGCTGCGGCAGCCCGGTGGCAGTGTCGATTTTGGGGCTGCCGGTCTCAAAGTTCAGCCGCGGCTCAGCCGCACGGGTGACGATGAACCGTGTCCCTGACGTATCGATTCTCAAACGCATTGTCCTGTAGTTCCTTTCGTGAACCGTATGCGCCCTTGCGGCGCTGAACTCAGTTCACGTGGACACCACCGACGTAGCCAGGGACATCTAGCGGCATTGCCGACATCGCCGGCGACATTCCGGACACCACCGGGACATACCCGTGGACATCACGTGGGCATCACCGCCGCGGGGTGGCACCACGCGCATGGCAAACTAGACGCCACGCGCTGGCGATACACGGAGACGACACGGAAAGATGTGCGCTGAGACGATGGACGATCACGACGGCAAGGCGGCCGCGATCCCCAACAATCGCCTCATGCAGCGGCTGCAGGCCAAGGGACTGTCCCCGCAGCGCTTTGCCACCGCGATGAGCGTGGATGTCAAGACGGTGCGCCGCTGGCTGTCCAACACCAACTACAACATCCGCGAGGACAACGCGCGGCGCGCAGCCACGCTGCTGGGCTGCACGCCGCACGATCTGTGGCCCAATCAGTACTCGCCTACTATGGCGAGCGCATTGGCGACCATGTCACCAAGTGGCCCGTTCACCGCGACCCTGTATGCCAGCCGCACCCAGCTACCGATCAGCGCGTGGCAGCAGCATTTCGCCGACGCCACCACCAGCATCGACATCCTCGTGCTGGCCGCCACGTTCCTGTTCGACACCCTCGACGGATTCCTCGACACCCTGCTCGACGCCGCCGCCCGCGGCGTGGCGGTGCGATTCCTCGTCGGCGACCCCGACACCGCCACCATGATCCTGCGCGGCGTGGAGGAAGGGATCGGTGAAGCCGTCATCGCCCGCTGCCGCACCTCAGTCGAGCTGCTCGCCCCACACGCCGGCACCCCGGGACTGGACATCCGCACCCACGACACCACGCTCTACACATCCATCTTTCGGGTCGATGACGCCATGATCGTCAACTTCCACATCTACGGCTCACCCGGACGCAACAACCCCGTACTCGTACTGTCCCGTCACCACGAACCCCGGCTCTGGGCCACCCTCGAAGAGGCCTTCACCCAGGTGTGGGACCACGCCACACCCCTAACGACGAAAGGCTGACCCGCCGATGCGCACCGACTACTACAACGACCCCAACGCCCCACGGCCTAACAGTGTCGTCCCCTCGGCTTCGGCGATCGTCGCTGACGAACGCGGTCGAATTTTGCTGATCAAACGCCGCGACAACACCCTGTGGGCGCTACCCGGCGGCGGACACGACATCGGCGAGACCATCGAACAAACCGCTGTGCGCGAAGTCAAAGAGGAAACCGGGCTCGACGTCGAAATCACCGGCCTGGTCGGTGTCTACACCAACCCGCGGCACGTCGTGGCATTCACCGATGGCGAAGTCCGCCAACAATTCTCCTTGTTGTTCACCACCAGGGTGCTCGGTGGTGAGCTGGCCATCGACCACGAAAGCACCGACATCGCCTGGACTGATCCCGACGACATCGCCGACCTGGACATGCATCCCTCGATGCGTCTGCGGATCGAGCACTACCTGCAACACCGCGACAGCCCCTACCTCTGCTAACCCCATGCAGGGGTTACAGCCAGCCGCGCACCCGACCCACCGCCGCCAGCAACTCCTCGCGGCCAGCATCGACCGCCCGGTGCACCGGATCCTGCGGTCCATAACGCGCCAACACCTCACGCAGGCGGTCCTCAGCTGATACCGGCGTGCCGTCAGGTCCGGTCGTCAAATCGCAAAACGTCAACGCATCCATCACATCGCGCGGCGGTTGGACGAAAGCCCCTAAACCGGAGACGCCACGCTCGGATGCCTCCAGGTGCGCGCCGGTATGAAACGCCACCAACGACGCGACCAGCTCCCCGAAACCGGCCGACCGGACGAACACCGCGCCATCGAGCGGATGAAAACCGGTTCGGCGCACCGACGGTGCATACCCGATATCGTGCAGCCACGCCGCCGCCACCAGACAATCCGCCGCCTCGCCGGCGAAATGCTGACTCAGCCGTTCCGCCGCAGCGGCCACACCCCGCACATGCGCCAACCGCCGCGGCTGCTCAGCCAGCCGTGTCTCGGCCTCCCGCCGTGCACGCTGCGCCACCGCCCCGCTCATGCCAGCCAGCTTACGAGCCCCAGTATCACGTCGCAGTATCTCCACCGCAGCAGCACTTACTGAGCGTCCACCCATCTCCAACCACTATGTGGCGGCTACCTGCGGGCTTCGCTTCGCTCCCTCTGCTCCCGTCCGCTGGCGCTCCCGTCCGCGCCGGTCGCTACGCTTCACCCTCCGTCCGCCGCCGAACCAGGTCACGTCCCGTGGAGTGGTGTAAGAGCGGTCGCGTGTCCGCGTGTGGCTCTGTGGTAGCCACTATGCCGTGAGAGCGGCTGTGGGGGCAATGGTTTCGGCACTTTGGTCACTGACGTCGAGCAGAGCGAGGCTGGTCTCGGAGAGGTAGCGCTTGTCGGCGACCTGCCATTCGTCGTGGGCCTCAACGAGTACCGAGCCGGCCAGCCGTAACAGCGCGGCGGGGTTGGGGAACACGCCGACGACGTCGGTGCGGCGTTTGATTTCCTTGTTCAATCGCTCGGTCACGTCCGTGGAGTGGTGTAAGAGCGGTCGCGTGTCCGCGTGTGGCTCTGTGGTAGCCACTATGCCGTGAGAGCGGCTGTGGGGGCAATGGTTTCGGCACTTTGGTCACTGACGTCGAGCAGAGCGAGGCTGGTCTCGGAGAGGTAGCGCTTGTCGGCGACCTGCCATTCGTCGTGGGCCTCAACGAGTACCGAGCCGGCCAGCCGTAACAGCGCGGCGGGGTTGGGGAACACGCCGACGACGTCGGTGCGGCGTTTGATTTCCTTGTTCAATCGCTCCATTATCCGGCCCTCGGGGGCGGGTCAACCCGTCGGGGTGGGATGTTCATCGATCGAGGCGCTGGAGGTGGTCGGTAAGGGCGTGGGCGACGCGGTCGTGGCGGGCGGCTTCGTCGGTCCAGCCGCGGCACTCGGCGTCGGTTCTGAGGGCCTGGACGTCGGCGAGTTGGTCGGTGAGCGTGTCGCGGAATTCGGGGGCGGTGACGTAGTTGTCGCAGGTTTCGCAGATGTTGGCATAAGGGCACGCGCCCGCGGATTCGTGGCGAGCGCAGTATCCGTGTGCAACGCGGGTTTTCAGCATTTCACTGTGCAGCCAGCCGACCTTGTCGGGCAGGATCGGTTTGCCGACCGGGGTGAGGGTGAACTGGCGGCGCATCTTGCCCATCGCTTCGTCGTAGGCCGCGCGCAGGGTGGGCGAGGCCAGGGTGGCGTAGCGGATCGTCATTTGTGGAGTGACGTGCCCGAGTAAGGACATCAAGGCCTGCAGACTCATCCCGGCGTTGGCGAGTTCGGTGGCCCAGGTGTGGCGCAACTGATGTGGAGTGACCATCAGGACGCCGCCGTCGGGACGGTGCAACCCGGCGGATTCAGCGGCGGTGAGCAGCCCGTTGCGCAGCCGGGTGTAGCCCAGGCGGCGTCCGTGCCGGGTGAACAGAAAGTCGGTGAGCACGCCGGTGCGTGGGTGCGGCAGCGGCCGGTGCGTGCCGCGGAGGGCGACCCACTCGTCGAGCGCGGCGAGGGTCGCGGCGGAGAGCGGGACCATGCGTTCGGTGGCGAGCTTGCCCAGTGGCACCTTCAGCCAGGTTCCGGCCGGTCCGTAGTCGATGATGCTGCCCAGTTCGAGGTCGAGCAGTTCCCCCGCCCGCAGGCCGGCACCACGCAGCACGGTCAGGCCGATGCGGGCGAACGGATCCTGCAGGTGGGCAACGGCGTTCATCACTGCCGCGTCCACATCGGGTGCTAGCGCGCGTGGCAACGGCTGGTCGAGTTTGGGGACGTCGGCGGCGAATACCAACCGCCGTGGTGGGGCCTGCGCCCAGCCCCAGGCGGTGATGTCGTCGAGCAGGTTGCGCAGACTGAGCACTGCCGACTGGGCCACCGCGGCCGAGACGGTGCGCCCGGCGCCCGCGGCGGCGCGCTGACCACGCCAGCCCCGGGTGCGATTCCATTTCAGGTAGCCCTCGATGCAGCTCCGGTCGAGTTCACGCAGGCTGATGACGTCGGGATGGTGAGCGGTGAGGTATTCGGCGAAGGGCAGCAGGTCGTTGATCAGCGACTCGACCGATTTGGGCCGCAGCACCGCCGCGCGCACGCCGATGTAGCGCAGCAACGTCTGACGGATCGGGTCGGGCATCTCCACCTCGGTGAAGCGCTGCTCGAGGCTACGGGCCCACCGCCGGCGTTTCGGCGCGGTGTCGATGACCGCGGTCTCGAACAACAGCTGCCGCAGGCTGGCCAGCCGCCCCCTGTATGCCCGCCGCGACGATGGCGGCACCACGGTACGTGACAGCGCGGCGTCGAAGTCGTCGAGCGCGTCGCCGGTCAGGTCGGCGACCATTCCGCCGTGGTGTGCCAGCACTACCGCCAGACATTCGCCGAGGACCGTCTCGACCCAGGAACTCCTCCAGCCCAACCGAATTCCCGCATTCCGCAACGCGGCGAATCCGCTCGGATCCCGGTCCTCCACTGCGCGGCCCAGCCCGGTCAACTGTTTGACCGCGGCCAGCTCGACGTCCAGCCGTAACCGGCCGGTGCCGATCGTGTGACAGATCAGCGGCCACGCCCCGGTGTCCCGTATCTCGGCGATCCGCTCGGCTGCCGGCAGCGTCATCCAGGCGTGCAGGTCGCGGTGGCGTGCGGTGAAGTCGCGAGCGATCCGAATCCGGTCGCGTACCGCCCGCCCGCTCAAACCCAGGGTGGCGACGTGGTCGAGATAATCCGCCACCACCTCGTCGGCGCCTACGGGTTGGCCGACCAACACCGTGGTCACTGCCGGGCTCCGGCCAACGTCGCACGAGCAGCACCGTATTCGGCGGCGAGCTGCTCGATCGACAAATGCACGTAGCGGGCCGTGGTCTCCGGCGAGACATGCCCCATCAACGCCCGCAACGCCAGCAGATCGATTCCGGCCGCCGACAATTCGGTGCCGTAGGTATGCCGTAAACGGTGCGGGCGGACTCTTGTGGCGCCAGAGGTCTCCCGGTGCCGACGGAACAGGCTGCGCAGCCCGGCCTCGCTGACCGGTGCACCGGTCGTCGGGCCGCGCAGCACTACGAAGCACTGCGGCGTCGCCAACCCCGGCGGCCGCTCCCATCGCAGGTAGGCGGCGAGCTCGGTGAAGAACGCCGCATCGACCGGACATGACGTTCCTTGCCGCCCTTGCCGATCACCCGAAGCCGGCGCCGGCCCATATCGACGTCGGCGAGCAGCAGGCCACGCGCCTCGGCCGAACGCAGCCCTCCGAGTAGCATCACCAGCACCATCGCCCGGTCCCGTGCGTTGCCAGTGTCGCCAGGAACGCGTCGACATCGTTGGTGGACAACGATTCCGGAAGACGCTGCGGCTGACGCACCAACCTACCGCCACTGCGTGCACGCCCGGGACCCAGATGACCGAGCAACCCCCGCTGCGACTGGCGCAGCCCTGTCCCCGCCGCGGCGACGGCACCGGATTGTCGGTGCAGACACCGGTCATCACCAGATACTCGAATAACGCGCGCACTGCCGCGACCCGGCGGTTCACCGTCGAAGCTGCCGGCGGGTCGACGAGCGGTGACCGCCGGTGGGCTGGTCCGTTCGGCGGACGCCTTGCCAGTCGATCCAGTCGAACACCAACGGCGCATCGACCGCGGCGAGCCCGACCGCTTGCTGGACGAGGAACCGGCTCAAATTGGCGACGTCGAATGCGTAGGCCCGCACCGTGGCCGCGCTGAACCCCCGTCCCGCCAAATGGTTGAGAAACGCGTTCACCGCGTCCTGCCCGTCCCAGTCGCCCTCCAGGACATATCCGCTGTCGCTCTTGAGTACCCGCATCGCCGCTCCGCCTTCCCCCACCGAGATGCAGACAGCATCCATCCGTGCTCAGCGCTTGTGCGTGAACCTCACGCTGCAGCCCGAACCGTGTCCCCGGAGAGCCGGTTAACGGATAGTGGGTTGGTTGACCAGATCTTTTTCCAGTGGGCCACCGGGAAGTCGGCGAAGGCGGTGATGTCGGCGGCGGCCTCGCGCAACATGGTTTCGACCTTGGGGAACTGGCGGCCGAGCATGCCGGCGATGGTGTCGAGTTGTTCGCGCACGTGCTCGGCGTCTGGCTGGGCGAAGACGGTGCGGATCGCGGCGGCGACCATCTCTGCGGAGCCCTTGGGCACTTGGGCGAGCACGTTGCGCAGGAAGTGCACTCGACACCGCTGCCAGGCGGCCCCGATCAGCACGGCGTCAATGGCACTGCGCAGTCCGGCATGGGCATCGGAGATGACCAGTTGGACTCCGGCCAGACCGCGGGATTTCAACGACCGCAAAAACGCGGTCCAGAACGCCCCGTCCTCGGAGTCTCCGACCTCAAAGCCCAGTACCTCGCGGCGCCCGTCAGCGGCCACCCCGGTGGCGATGACCACCGCCTGCGACACCACCCGATGATTCACCCGGGCCTTGCAGTAGGTGGCGTCGAGGAAGACATACGGAAAGCGCTGATCACCCAACGGCCGGTCCCGGAAGGCCGCGACCTCGGTGTCGAGGTCTTTGCAGATCCGGCTGACCTCGCTTTTGGAGATCCCGGTATCGGTACCCAGTGCCTTGACCAGATCGTCGACCTTGCGGGTGGAGGTGCCGTGCAGGTAGGCCTCCATCACCACCGCGAACAAGCACTGATCGACCCGGCGACGCCGCTCCAACAACGCCGGGAAAAATGACCCGGTGCGCAGCTTGGGAATCCGCAGTTCCAGGTCCCCTGCGACCGTGGACAGCGTGCGCGGACGCGAGCCGTTGCGCTGATTGGAGCGGGTCTCGGTGCGCTCATGGGGAGAAGCCCCGATGAACGCGGTCAACTCCGCGTCGATCAAGGCTTGGTAGATCGTTTCGGCGGCTTGAGTGATCCGCTCACCGGCATCGGCGGTGCGCAGTGCGTCGAGCACCTCCAGCAAGGCAGACTGGTCCAGGGCCATCGCGATGTTCCTCTCGGTAGTGATTCTTGGTCGTTTCACCACAGAGACTCACGCGA